>JAFEAB010000009.1 GCA_018266615.1 Bacteroidota bacterium | reverse complement strand
TATCACTTTATTGAACCGGAGTACCTGCCAAAAGGTAAAGACGAATACCACCTCCGCAACCTGCAGGTAAATAATACCCGGAAGTACCGGCCGCTTAGCACCATCGAAATTGATACCCTGGTTCACAACCGAAATACGTCCGATAACTGGAATAATATCCTGGTAGAATCAGGTTTCAGCGCCCAGTTAGTACGCAATTGCAAATTTTATGGTTTGGTACGTATCGGGAAGCTGGATAATATTTATCTCGAATTCCACAACCTGCGTATGCCGGTTGGATTATACAATAGCACCTTCATCAGTTGCGACCTAGGAAATAATGTTTGTATCGACAATGTAAATTTCCTCAGCCATTATATAATCGGTAATGATGTAATGATTGCCAATGTAAATGAAATTGCCACTACCAATATCTCTAAATTTGGGAATGGCATCGTAAAGGATGGAGAGAAGGAAAACAGCAGGGTTTGGGTTGAAGTGTGTAACGAAAACGGAGGAAGAAAAATATTGCCGTATGATGGCATGTTGCCGGGTGATGCTTACTTGTGGAGCAAATACAGGGATGACGCTTCCTTAATGGAAAAATTCAAACAATTCACAGAAAAGAAATTTGATAAACAACGGGGATATTACGGCCGCATAGGAGAACGCACTGTAATAAAAAACTGTAGCATCATCAAAGACACCTGGATTGGAACCGATGCTTACCTGAAAGGCGCCAATAAACTTAAAAACCTCACCATCAACAGCGATCCGGAAAGGAGATCCCAAATTGGCGAAGGTTGTGAATTGGTAAATGGCATAATAGGATATGGTTGCCGGATTTTTTATGGAGTAAAGGCAGTGCGTTTTGTCATGTCGTCTCATTCGCAACTTAAATATGGTGCCAGGCTGATTAATTCATTTCTGGGAAACAATTCCACTATTTCATGTTGCGAGGTATTAAACTCACTCATCTTCCCCTCGCACGAACAACATCACAACAATTCATTCTTATGCGCTTCCCTGATAATGGGGCAAAGTAATATTGCGGCCGGAGCCACTATTGGCAGTAATCATAACAGCCGAAGCCCTGATGGTGAAATTATTGCGGGGCGTGGATTTTGGCCAGGCCTTTGCGTGAGTCTGAAACACAATTCTAAATTCGCTTCCTATACTATTTTAGCCAAAGGAGATTACCCCTCCGAATTAAATATACCAATTCCCTTTTCGCTGGTTAGCAATGATGTTTCTAACGACCGGTTATTGGTAATGCCCGGATATTGGTTTATGTATAATATGTACGCCCTTGCCAGAAATTCATGGAAATATGTTGACAGAGATAAGCGTACAAAAAAAATACAAACTCTCGAATACGACTACCTGGCTCCGGATACTATCAATGAAATGTTCGACAGCCTTTCACTGCTCGGAGCAGCATCCGTAAATGCCGATGACAGTACCTCGGTTCAGGGTTGGGAAAACAGTGGCAGGGAATGCCGGATAATCAAAGTAAATAAGTCGATTACCCTTTTTTCCCAATTAATCTCCTATTATGGTACTATGGACCTGATCAGGCATTTTACCAGGCACAAATTTTCAGATTTCACCAGCTTCAAAAAATCACTTACCGCCAAAATTTCCAGGGACAAATGGATTAATACAGGGGGCCAGTTGATCCGGGAGGAAGAAATAAAAAAATTCAGGCATTCCGTGAAAACTGGTAAGATTAATAGTTGGGATGACGTACATAATTTTTACCGGGAGCAGGGAACAACCTATCATTCCGACAGGCTGAATCACGCCTACACTTCATTATTGGAAATAAAAAATATTACGCCAAGACAATTTACTGCCAGCCTATTTTCGACTTATATGATGGAAGCCATTGCCACCAAAAAACAAATGACAAAGGGCATCTACGACTCGCGCGAAAAGGATTACAGTAACCCCTTTAGGAAAATGGTATATGATACCCAAAAAGAAATGGATAGCGTAATCGGAAAATTTGAAGAAAACAGTTTTATTCAACAGCAACTTAAGGAGCAGGACGATTTAAACAAGACGGTCCGCTCCATTAAGAGAAAACTATAATTCAACTTTCCCATTTAACAGATAGTTAATAGCCGCTTCATACCCCAACAGGCCCATACCGGAAATAACAGCTTTTGCTTTGGCTGAAACAAAGGAATGCTTTCGGAATTCTTCCCGGGCAAAAATATTGCTAATGTGCACTTCAATTACGGGCGCTGGAATAGCCGCTATGCAATCGCCAATGGCCACCGAAGTATGGGTGTATCCTCCCGGGTTTAAGATAATTCCATCTCCTTTAAACCCTGCATCCTGCAATCTATTAATTAGCTCGCCTTCAATATTCGATTGAAAATAGGAAAGTTCAACTTTGGGATATTTTTCTTTGAGGGAAGAAATAAATTCATCGAAATCCACGCTTCCATAAATTTCCGGCTCTCTTTTCCCAAGCAGGTTGAGATTGGGTCCGTTAATGATACAAATCTTCATAATCAAATCTAATTAATTCATCCGTATCATAAACTCATCAAATAGGTACCGGCTATCGTGCGGGCCCGGAGTGGATTCCGGGTGGTACTGAACAGAAAAGGCATTTTTATGTTTGAGCCTTAACCCTTCAATGCTGTTATCGTTCAGGTTGAGGTGCGTAACTTCAACATCGCCATTTGCTTTCACCCTTTCCGGATCCACACCAAAGCCATGGTTCTGGGTAGTAATTTCACATCTGCCGGTAATAATATTCTTAACCGGATGGTTCAGGCCACGGTGCCCATGGTGCATTTTAAAAGTAGAAATTCCATTTGCCAGGGCAAGAAGTTGGTGGCCCAGACAAATTCCGAACAAAGGCTTCCCGGTATCGAGCAATTCCTTCACGGTATCCACAGCATAAGGCATTGAAGCAGGATCTCCAGGTCCATTACTAATAAAATATCCGGTTGGGTTAAATTGCTGCAATACCCCAGCCGAAGTTTTTGCATTGTGAACTCTAACATAAGCACCTCTTTCCACCAGGCAATTCAGGATATTACGCTTAATACCAAAGTCAAGCACTGAAATCCGGATTTTAGAATCCGGGTTCCCCACCTCATAACTGGTACGCGTACTCACTTCCGATGCCAGTTCAAGACCATTCATCCCGGGCACCGCTTTCAGCTTTCTAAACAAGCTTTCGGTATCATCCGTTTCAGAAGATATAATGCAATTCATGGCTCCCTTCGAACGTACGTGAGCCACCAGGGCCCGGGTATCTACCCCATCAATAGCAACTACACCCTGGGCTTCAAAATATTCCTGCAAAGAATCAGCAGCGATAAACCGGCTGTATTTCTCTTCGAGATTCCTCCCAATTACACCCTTTACTTTTACTCCATCACTTTCCACATCGGCGGGTTTAACCCCATAGTTGCCTACATGCACGGTGTTCATAATTACAACCTGGCCATAATAACTGGGATCGGTAAAAACTTCCTGATAACCGGTCATGCCAGTATTAAAACAAATTTCGCCGGTGGTGGTACCAACTTTTCCAAAAGCATTGCCGTGAACCACGGTACCATCCTCCAAAATTAAAACTGCGGGCCGTTTATTGGGGAGGAACATAAATTGGAGATTTTGCAAAGGAAATAACAGATGATGATTTTGAACAAATAAAGTTTTCACCATTGGGGGCAAAAAAAAACCCCGATAAATACCGGGGCTATATAGGTTGATTTAAAAATCATGTTTACTCTTCTGTTGACTCGGGTGTTTCGGTCTGTTCTGTTTCTTCCGCTTTGGCGGCAGTTTTCTTCTTTCCTCCGGAACGACGCGTTTTCTTGGCTGGCTCAACGGCTTCTTTCCCAGAAATACCCTTACCGTAAATTTCGTTGAAATCTACCAACTCAATCAGGGCGAGTTCTGCGTTATCACCTGCACGCATTCCCAATTTAATGATTCGGGTGTAACCTCCGGGGCGGGAAGAAATTTTGGGTGCAACCACCGTAAAAAGTTCTTTTACTGCCAACTTATCGTTCAGGTAACTGAACACAATGCGATGATTGTGCATGATAGTTTCCTTCGATTCGTTCTTTTTGGTTTTAGTGATCAGCGGTTCGATGTAGGTGCGAAGCGCTTTTGCTTTCGCCAAAGTGGTGGTAATGCGCTTATGCATAATAAGCTGGCTTCCCAGGTTGGCAAGGAGGGCACGGCGGTGAGAGGCCGTCCTGCCCAGGTTGTTGATTTTGTTTCCGTGACGCATATTCGTTGTTTTTTAATTCTCCCGCACCGTGGTCAGGGAATTGCGGGATACTTTTAATAAAATGGCAAAACTGCCGTGGTTTATTCGTCGTCGAGCTTCAATTTGCTCAGATCCATGCCAAAGCTGAGGCCTCTTTCCTGCAATACCTGGTCAATTTCACTCAACGATTTTTGGCCGAAGTTGCGGAATTTCATCAGGTCTTCCTGTTCGTATTGAACCAGTTCACTCAGCGAATTAATTTTGGCTGCTTTCAGGCAATTAAAAGCACGAACGGAAAGATCCAGGTCTTCCAGTGGTGTTTTCAGCATTTTCCGGAGTTGCAGGGTGTGTTCATCTACAAGGTCTTCTTTTTTATCTTCCTTGGTATCGAACGTGATGTTTTCATCGGTGATGATCATCAGGTGCTGGATGAGGATACGGCTGGCTTGTTTCACTGCTTCTTCGGGGTGAATTGTGCCATCGGTAACCACTTCCATAACCAGCTTTTCGAAATCCGTGTGTTGTTCCACACGGGTATTTTCGATGGTATACTTTACGTTTTTAATTGGCGTAAAAATGGCATCAACGGGGATATAACCAAAATGAACATTCTTTTCCTTATGGTCTTCGGCAGGAACATAACCACGTCCTTTGCCAATGGTAATTTCAATATCCAGTTTACCGCTTGTATCCATGGTGCAAATCAGCAAATCGGGATTCATCACCTGGAAAGCGGGAGATGCTTCGCCAATCATTCCGGCGGTGAATTCTGTTTTATTCTTAATGGAAAGCGTGATCTTTTCGTTATTCACTTCATGATCCACCTTGGGTTTAAACCGAACCTGTTTCAGGTTAAGGATCATTTCTGTAACATCTTCGGTAACGCCTTTAAGGGTGGCAAATTCATGATCTGCACCGGCTATATTGATTCCAATGATTGCATAACCTTCGAGCGAGTTTAGCAATACCCTGCGGAGGGCATTCCCAATGGTAACACCATATCCGGGCTCAAGCGGGCGAAATTCAAATTGCGCTTCGAAATCGGTTGCTTTTTGAAGGACAATTTTATCGGGCTTAACAAAATTGAAAATGGCCATTGTATTCTTTGTTTTTAATTTTTGTAATGAAGCAGATTTTGGTAAATCTAATTTTGCTTTTTTGAATTCTAAAACCGGGTATTCGATTATTTGGAATACAATTCCACAATAAGTTGTTCCTTAATATTTTCAGGAACACTTTCTCTTTCCGGATAAGCAATAAAAGTACCTTTCATTTCATTTTCATTCCAGTCGATCCATCCGAACTTCGGGTTCTTGCCCCGCAGGTTGCTGGTGATAGAAGTATTGCCAGCGGCCTTGGCCTTCAGCGAAATCACGTCTCCGGGCTTGCAACTGTAGGAAGGAACGTTTACTACTTCGCCATTTACGGTAATGTGCTTATGACTAACCATTTGGCGTGCAGCCTGGCGGCTTGGGGCTACCCCCATACGGAAAATGGTGTTATCGAGGCGGGCTTCAAGAAGTTTAATCAGGTTTTCGCCCGGCACGCCTTTACGGCGGGATGCTTCATCAAAGGTTTTACGGAATTGTTTTTCCAGCAAACCATACGTGTACTTTGCCTTTTGTTTTTCTTTCAACTGCAAACCGTATTCACTCAGGGTTTTACGTTTTTTGTTTGCACCATGCTGCCCCGGAGGGTTGCTGTTTTTGGTAAGCCACTTACCATTGCCTGTGATAGGCTCGCCGAAACGGCGGGAGATCTTTGTTTTTGGGCCTGTATAACGTGCCATAATAGTATTGTTGACCTTTTAGTGACGGTGCATCATCATAAAGGCCTTAAATTAATGATGCACCCTGTTGAATAATTACAAGGAAGCCGGCAGCATGGCTACCGGCAAAAAAAATTAAACTCTTCTTTTCTTGGGAGGACGGCAACCGTTGTGCGGAAGCGGGGTCACATCCCGGATCATGGAAATCTCTAATCCATTTTGAGACAGAGAGCGGATGGCACTTTCGCGGCCGCTTCCGGGACCCTTCACGAAAACATCAACTCTTTTTAACCCGGCATCCACTGCCACTTTTGCAGCATCGGCACCGGCCATTTGGGCGGCATATGGGGTATTTTTCTTGCTCCCCTTAAAACCCATTTTCCCGGCAGAAGACCAGGAAATAACCTGCCCCTGCTTATTGGTAAGACTGATGATAATGTTGTTGAAACTGGCGGTTACGTGTGCATCTCCGTATGCATCTACTTTTACCACTCTTTTTTTTGAAGCTGCTTTTGCGCTTTGTGCTTTTGCCATTGAAATAGGTACTCTTAATAAAATTTTAAAATAAATCCTTTCGGACTGAACCAACCCTCCTGCGGCTTACTATGCGATCTGGCGATGGTTCAAAAAATGT
>JAFEAB010000099.1 GCA_018266615.1 Bacteroidota bacterium | reverse complement strand
CGGGTGCCGATTTTTATTTACAGGATATCCCATTTGATGAGGTAAGCAATAACCCACGCTTTGAGTTTGAGTTTTCACTTTCCAGGCCAAACAAAAAAAAGGCCCCTGCATTTGAAACTCAACTTAAACTAAAGGGGAAACAAATATTTAAAAAAATTGAAGAACTGCAATTAAATCACGATGCCTCATTTTCATTCAATCTGTTTACCCAATACCCGGATAAAGTAAGAGAAGACAGGGTTGATCTTACAAAATTGAACCTTGCCGGCTTTCGGGTTTATGATGTAGGGGAAGCAAGAGATTATCTCCCGCCGGCAAGAACGGTAATTGATTTGCATATTCAAAGGCTTAGCGATAAACCGGATAAATTGAAACCCGATCAAATTCTGGATATGCAGATGCGGGAATTTGAAAAATATTTCGACCTTGCCCTTGCCCATAAACAGCCCCAACTAACGGTCATACATGGAATCGGCGAAGGCATACTCCGGAATTCAATCCATCTTTTCCTGAAAAACAGGAAAGAAGTAAAACAATTTATTAATCAATATGATCCCCGGTATGGATACGGGGCAACTGAAATATTTTTTACCTGATTCCTTCTTTCAATTTAACGGGCATTAATCGTAGGAACTTATCTTCGTATCGTGATAAGTACCATTTTAATCCTTGTTTTTATATTAGGATACCTGGCCATTGCACTGGAACATAACCTGCGTTTAAATAAAGCGGCTCCCGCCCTAATTACAGGTGTTTTATGCTGGGTTATTTTTGTGCTTTCCGGCGGAACTTCTCATGAGCAGGTGGAGAAAGAACTCGTTTCCCATTTTGGCGAGATCGCCTCTATTCTTTTCTTTTTGCTGGGCGCTATGACGATTGTAGAACTCATCGATTCCTATAACGGATTCTCCCTGATTACCCGGCGAATAAAGACCACCAGCACAGCGAGGTTAATGATAACCGTTAGCCTGCTGACCTTTTTCCTTTCTGCCCTTCTCGATAATCTTACTACGGCCATTGTAATGACTTCCTTATGCAGTAAGATTATCCGGGAAAAGGAATTGCGGCTTTGGTTTTGCGGGATGATCATTATCGCGGCAAATGCCGGAGGGGTATGGTCGCCCCTGGGAGATGTAACCACCACTATGCTTTGGATTGGAGGCCAGATCACCGCACTGAATATAATGAAACAGTTGATACTTCCTGCAATTGCCGTTTTACTGGTGCCTCTTGGTTTTATGCTCTTAAAGTTCAGGAAACATAAATTTTTGCCATTGGATACCGATGAGCATCATACGAAGGAAAGCACCGACAGCCGGATCATCCTTATGGGAGGAATTGGATTATTATTGATGGTTCCCATTTTTAAAACACTCACCGGCCTACCTCCGGTTATGGGGATGCTCCTTGCACTGGGTATCATTTGGATTATTACGGCGATACTTAAAAAAGTGGATCCACCGGGTGCCGCACATAAGGTTTCGGTGGCACAGGCATTGCAAAAAATTGATGCACCAGGGATTTTATTCTTCCTGGGAATTCTTCTTGCTGTGGCAGCTCTCCAATCGTACGGGTTGCTGCAAAATATGGCAGCACTTCTGAGCGCTCATTTGAAAAATGATTATCTGATTGGAACCAGCCTGGGGCTGCTATCAGCCATAGTGGATAATGTTCCCTTGGTGGCTGCCACCCAGGGGATGTATGATTTAAATACGTATCCTACCGATCACAGTTTTTGGGAATTTATTGCATTAACAACTGGTACGGGTGGCAGTGCCATCATAATTGGATCTGCTGCCGGGGTGGCGGTAATGGGAATAGAGCAGGTAGATTTTATGTGGTATCTGAAAAAAATAAGCTGGTTAGCCCTTGCAGGATTTTTCGCAGGGATCCTTATTTTCCTGCTGATGCTTTAAATTAATGTAAGGGTCGTTTTTTGATCATACCACCCTTCATATCTTTTACGGAACTCATCACTACAAATGCATAGGGGTCAATCTTCTCAATTTCGAGCATCAGCTTGTTAATTTCCAATCGCGTGATAACGGTATATATAATTTTCATGTCCCCATCCTGGTACCGCTTGTCGCCACTCTTCCCATATCCTCTTTCTCCACGGTAAACAGTGATGCCACGTCCCAGTTCCCTAATAATCATATTGGCAATTTTATCTGATTTTACCGAAACAATGGTGACGCCTGTATATTCTTCAATTCCTTCAATGAGAAAATCTACGGTTTTGGAAGCAGCCAGGTAGGTTAACATGGCATATAAGGCTATCTCCACAGAAAGAAGTAAGGCTGCACTGGAGAATATGAGGACGTTTACAATTAAAATTACATCCCCAATGGTAAGCCCCGATTTACGGCTAACAGCAATAGCCAAAACTTCAGTGCCATCAATTACCCCCCCGCCTCTCACCGCCAGTCCGATTCCTGCGCCCAGGAAAAAACCGCCAAAGACAGCAATCAGTAATTTATCGTGCGTGATGATGGGAAAAGGGAAAAATGCGACAACTAATGATAAAATTGTGATACCAATAGCCGTTTTCACAGCAAATTGAAGAGAGATCAGGTTGTAACCAATAATAATAAAGGGAAGGTTAACGAGGATGAGCAGGTACGAGAGTTTCAATCCGGATAATTCGGCCACCATCAGGGAAATACCTGTTGCTCCGCCATCCAGGAAACTATTGGGCATTAAAAAACTCTTCAATCCAAAACCAGCAGAAAGAGTGCCCAGGCAAATAAGAAAAAAGTCGATGACAAATTTCCGGATGACAATTTTTCGTTCCACCATTCTCCGGGCCTTGTAATAATTACTGCCACTCCCTGTTTTTATGGGTTCACCCCAAAATGAACTGATTATATCTGAAACTTTAGTGAACATACTTTATTTACGGCGTAATCAAAAAATTATGGAAGGAATAATCCAACTCACCAGCCTATTGCAGGATTATCAATTTCCTTTTTTTCAAAATACATTTTTTTTTTGAAACTGAATTCCTGAATGCGTGTACGGGTAATTAGCAATTTGCAATTTTGGTTCTATTAACAGGCTTTACGGTAATTTATTTAAATTTGTGTACTATCAGCCGGCCATCGCTCATCGCAGGATGGGAGGAAAGTCCGGACAGCAAAGGGCAACGCACCGGTTAACGGCCGGCGCCCCGGTTAGGGGTAGAGAAAGTGCCACAGAAAATAACTACCCGAAAGGGTAAAGGTGAAAATGTGAGGTAAGAGCTCACGGCTTAGGGTGGTAACACCGTTTGCGGGTAAACCTTGCGTGCTGTAATGCCACGTAAATCAACCTTGGAGGGCGGCCCGCTCAAGCTGGTAACAGCAGGTTGAAGGGTAGGCAGCAAGACCTCAACAGTAATGTTGAGGCCAGATAAATGATGGCCACTCTTTTTGAGTACAGAATCCGGCTTATGGCTGATAGGTTTTTAAAAATTCTTCTCGTATCATACCAGCCACAATTTTATCGATGGGCAGGCTTACCGAGGCCTCACTAAATTCAGGCAAACTTATAAAGCGAAAACTTTCAATTTGATGGTTCTTGGCATATTCCTGCATCTGGATGGGATCAAACTGAAAAGCTTCCTTCCGCAATGAAACTTTAATTTCTTCAAGGGCTTTAACCTTGTAATAAATGGATATAATTTGCTGAGCGGGGTTAAATGCACTTTGCTGGTAAAAATCGGTGGTATAAATATGGTCGAGCACCGAAATCCGGAGGCCCATTTCTTCATTAAATTCCCTTACGAGGCATTGCCTTGTGCCTTCGCCAACCTCCAGGCCCCCTCCGGGAAATTTAGTGTAATAGCTTCCGCGGATAAATTCATCACTTACCAGCACTTGTTGTTTTTCGTTTACCAGGATTCCATATACCCTTACGTTAAACATTTTATCTTTTTGTACGCCTTACGTAATTGAATACCACAAAAGCCAGGATGAGGAGCGATAATCCTACCGGTAACCAATAGGCGTATTCAGAATTTTGATAGGGCAGGGGTACATTCATTCCCCAGATGCTGGCAATAAGCACCGGGATACTCATTAAAATAGTAATCATGGTGAGGCGCTTCAGGTCCTTATTTTGATTGTTGCTGATGATGCTGGCAAAAGCATCCAGGGTACTGCTGAGGATATTGGTGTAGGTATTGGCCGTTTCAAGAGCCTGCGAGGTTTCAATAACCAAATCATCCAGAAAGTCTTTTTCCTGGTCGTTGAGGTGAAGGTAACCGGTGCGTGCCAGTTTCATCATCAGCAGTTCGTTACTCCTTATGGCGGTAACAAAATATACCAGGCTCTTTTGGATCCGCATCAGTTGCAGCAATTCTTCATTTTGAATGGAATCATACAGATTTTGTTCCAGGGCATTCCGGCGTTGGTTAATTTCTTTCAGGTGATTTTGGAAGGTATATGTAATCTTTTCAAAAATTTTCAGCACCATCATATTGGGCCTGTCGGGCTGGCGGTTTTGAAAGCTGTTCAGGAATTTCTTGATGGCTTCATTTTCGAATGAGTTTACGGTTACCAGGTGGTGGCCTGTAAGAATAATACAGATGGGGATGGTAATATAAAATGCGTCGCTGTCGTTGAAGGAATTATTTTCTGTGGGCGTTTTAATAACGATTAGTTTTACCCCATCCTGCGCTTCAAATCGGCTGCGTTCATCAATATCCAACGAGTCGGTAAGAAAATCAATTGGGATAGTGAGGGCATTGCTTAATTCTGTAAATTCTTCCTGTTTAAGTGGCGGGATAATATTAACCCAGGTTCCTGCTTCCGGTTTATCAACCTGGGTGGTGTGCTGGTTTATGATGGTGAAATATTGGATCATCCTTCAATATCCATTTCAATTTCTCCTTTAAAAACCAGGTTGGCCGGCCCGCAGAGCCAGATATTTTCGAATTCGGTTTCACTGATCTTATTAAATTCCACACTAAGCCTTCCGCCGGGTGTCCGTACAAAGACCTGATTAAACCCAAGCGGATTGTGGGCAGAAACCAGGGCAGCGGCAGTAACACCGGTACCACAACTGAGGGTTTCATCTTCCACCCCTCTTTCGTAGGTACGCACATAAATCGAATCATCTTCCATGGTTTCCACGAAATCCACATTTATTCCTTCGGGAACAAATTTTTTACTATTTCTGATTTCCCTTCCGGTTTCCACTACATCCACATTCTCCACATCATTCACAAACCGTACAAAATGGGGTGATCCCGTGTTCAGCACCATATAGGTGTTGTGGATCTCAACCATGCGTACATCGTTCATCTTTAGCCGTACATTGGGCCCATCAAGTTCGGCTTCATGATCGCCATCGGTTGCGCGGAACCGGTAGGTAAACTGATGAATTCCCATATCGTTGGCAAAGCTTACCATGCAGCGGCCGCCATTCCCGCACATGGAACCGGGGTTACCATCGGCATTATAATATACCATTTCAAAATCGTATCCTTCGGCTTTATTCATCAACATGAGTCCATCGGCACCAATACCCAGGTGGCGATGGCAAAGCCGTTCTACCGTGCTGTTTGAAATTCGATTGAATTGACCGTTTCTATTATCGAGAATCACAAAATCATTTCCTGTTCCCTGATATTTATAAAATGTGAAAGTCATGGGTTGCTAATGAGAATATCCAAACTGGTTTTAATTAAATTTTCAATGGCGAGGGTTGCGTTCCTGCTAAAATCCTGACTCACCCTGTTGGCAACAATTACGCTCAGCGAAAGGCATTGATGCCCGAGAATTTTACCCATTCCGTAAATAGCGGAGGTTTCCATTTCGAAATTGCCAATTTGATGATTTCCAAACCGGAAACTGGTGAGCTGGTTTATCAGGTGTGGGTGTTTAAGCCCCATCCGCAGCACCCTTCCCTGCGGGCCATAAAAGCCGGGGCAGGTAACGGTAATACCCGGGTGATATCCTTTGGCAAAATTCTTTAAAAGGGAAACTCCCGCGCCGGAAATATATGGATTGGTAAATGCAGAATGAATTTGTGTATGGGTTTGAAAGGCATGTAAAATTTGCTTTTCTTCTTCATTATTTTCCAGGAGGTAAAAATTCAACAGGTTATCCAGGCCCAGTCCATGTGTGCTTGCCACAAAGCTATCCACCGGGATGTCTTTTTGAAGGGAACCCGCAGTGCCCATTCTCACTATTTTTAATGAAACCGGGTGGGGCTTAATTTGCCGGGTTACCAAATCTATATTTGCCAGGGCATCCAGTTCATTGAGAACAATGTCGATATTATCCGGCCCAATACCTGTGCTCAGCACCGAAACTTTCTGATTCCCGATCCGGCCGGTATGGGTAACAAATTCGCGATGTGAATTTTTAAAATAAATTTCATCAAAATATTTACTGATAACGGGAACCCGGTCCGGGTCTCCTACGGTAATTATTAAAGGAGCAATTTCTTCGGGCCGGCAATTAATGTGGTAAATAGCGCCGCGTTCATTAACAATTAATTCAGAAGCTGCAAGGGCATTCATGGTGTAGGTTCGATTTTAGGAATCGCTTTTCTCTGGTTATTAATTATGGATAAAAATACCCTATTTTTGCGTCTGTAAAAAATGGTCCTTTGGCCGAGTGGCTAGGCAAAGCTCTGCAAAAGCTTCTACAGCGGTTCGAATCCGCTAGGGACCTCCCTTAATTCGCCCTCCGTAATAGGGCGTTTTTTTTTGTTATGAGAAATAAATTTATGCATATTACCGGCGTGGTTGCCGCCCTGATGCTCATCCTGTCGTGCTTTCTACCCTGGGTGTATTTTTCCAGCATAAACGAAACGTTTACCGGATTTCATGTTATTCCGTTTGCCAATGGGACTTATTACGGGAGGGCCGGAATCTTTATCACCGTTTTAACCCTGCTGGTGTTGATGCTGATGTTTGTTAACAGAGCCTGGGCAAAGGGTGCTAATTTATTTATTGCCGGATTGATATTTGCTTATGCGATTCGTACTTACCTGGTTTTTACGGCTTCTCTCTTTCCAAATGAAGTAACCAAAAAGCCGGGAATATTTATGATCCTGGTTTTCTCCCTTGTTTTGCTTTTAAGCACTTTATTTCCCCGTACACAAAATACATTTGACCGGTAATTATTTCCCGGTGGCTTTTGCCCAGGTGTCTTTAAGGGTTACAGTCCGGTTGAATATTAATTTTTCCGGAGTGGAATCTTTATCGGCACAGAAATATCCTTTCCGAAGGAATTGATACCTGTCTTCAATTTTTGCAGTTTCTAAAGACGGTTCAATAAATGCTGAATTAATTATCTGTAACGAATCAGGATTAATATGTGTTCTGAAATCGTCGTCTTCTGCCGAAGGATTTTCGGTATTAAACAGCCGGTCGTACAATCGTACTTCAGCGGTTTTTGCATGGGCGGCACTAACCCAATGGATGGTTCCTTTAACGGTTATGCCACTCTCATCGGCGCCACTTCTGGTTTCGGGAAGGTAGCTGCATTGTAATTCGATAATATCGCCGGCATCATTTTTAAGAAAACCATCACAACGAATGATATAGGCATTCTTAAGCCTAACCAGGGCCCCGGGTGCCAGCCTGAACCATTTTTTAGCCGGCAGTTCCATAAAATCATCCTTCTCAATCCAAAGTTCTTTGCTGAAGGGGATTTCCCTTGTTCCCAAAGCCGGATCAGGACCATTTTCAGCCAGCATCATTTCCGTTTTTCCATCGGGGAAATTGCTAATGACTAACTTCAGGGGATCCAGTACAACCATAACCCGTTTGGCTGTCATATTCAGGTCTTCGCGAAGGCAGAATTCGAGCAGGCCCAGGTCGATAAAGTTTTCTCTTTTTGCTACACCGATTTTATCGCAAAACATCCGGATGCTGGCCGGAGTAAACCCCTTCCTTCGGAGACCGCTGATGGTAGGCATCCGGGGGTCGTCCCAACCGGTTACAAATCCTTCATTCACCAATTTCAGAAGTTTTCGTTTACTCATTACCGTGTAGGTCATGTTCAGCCTCGCAAATTCGTATTGGCGGCTGGGGAATATTTCCAGTTTTTCGATGAACCAATCGTAAAGTTCGCGGTGTGCTACGAATTCGAGGGTACAGATGCTGTGCGTAATTTTTTCGATGCTGTCGCTTTGTCCATGGGCGAAATCGTACATCGGATAAATGCACCAGGTATTGCCGGTTCGGTGGTGGTGGGCATGTTTAATACGATAAATTAACGGGTCGCGCATCAGCATATTGGGAGAGGCCATATTTATTTTGGCGCGCAGCACCTTCTCACCCTCTTTATATTTACCGGCTTTCATTTCTTCGAACAATTGCAGGTTTTCTTCCCGGGTCCTGTTTCGGAAAGGGGAGTCTTTGCCGGGTTCGGAGGGCGTTCCTTTTAGCAGGGCAATTTCTTCGGACGTACTGTCATCCACATAGGCCAGGCCTTTTTGAATCAATTTTACAGCAAAGTGATATAGTTGATCGAAATAATCGGAAGCGTAATATTCATTATGCCATTCAAATCCAAGCCAGCGGATATCTTCCTTGATGCTATCCACATATTCGGTTTCCTCGGTAATGGGGTTGGTATCATCAAAACGAAGGTTTGTTTTTCCGCCATATTTTATGGCTAATCCAAAGTTTAAGCAAATGCTTTTACTATGGCCAATGTGCAGGTATCCGTTGGGCTCGGGCGGGAAACGGGTATGGATCGATTGGTATTTTCCAGATGCCAGGTCGGTTTCAACAATTTCTTCAATAAAATTCAGGCTCTTTTCTTCACTCATAAAAATGGATAAACCGCAAATTTACAAATTGGGTCAGGAATATCTTCATAATAAAACCCCGCCATGAATAGGCGGGGCAAAAATATTTTTAGGATGTTCATTATGCGGGCCTTCCCATTTTTCGAAGATACCCGGCATGAGAGAAAATGGCATGGCGCATTTTTCGAAATTCAATATACCGAATATTGAAATCCTGGCAGGTTTGCCTGATTATTTTGCTGATGGCAGGGTAGTGAACATGTGATATTTTTGGAAACAGGTGATGCTCAATTTGAAAGTTTAATCCGCCAATGAACCAACTGATGGCTTTATTGGAAGTGGCAAAATTTGCCGTTGTACTCAATTGGTGCAACGCCC
The DNA here is from genome assembly GCA_018266615.1 of Bacteroidota bacterium. GTDB lineage: Bacteria > Bacteroidota > Bacteroidia > Chitinophagales > Chitinophagaceae > Ferruginibacter. Next base: position 53,462 of record JAFEAB010000099.1, on the reverse strand, counting down.
ACTCTGCCTCCAGTTTATTGGAAGAGGGGTCGGGCATGGGAAAAGAGGTTTCCTCTACGGTATGGGCCAGTTGGAACACCACGCTAAGAATAAAGCCTGCCGTTAAGGCCAGTATCAGAAAACCGATAAGCCAGGGTAGGAAACCGACCAGCCAAATAGGAACCGCAACCATACCAAAGAAATAAAGAACTTTTGCTATCCAAAAGCGAACATGTTCTCCTTTACTCATCTTTTTAAGCGGCACATCGCCCACTTTTTGACGGAAGTATTTATCAAAATCGGAATGGAAGAGCCAAAACAGCAAAAGCATGGGGTAAAGCAACCACACATAAATATGCTGGAAGCGGTGGAAGAAGTACCGCTTTTGGGTGTGGCACATACGGAGCATGGGCTTAATCTCAATATCATCATCAACTCCATCAATGTTGGTGTAGGTATGATGAATGATATTGTGTTTGTTGTGCCACAAGATTCCACTTGCGCCCAATGCATTCGCTGAGTAGGCCGCCGCTTTGTTCCAAAATTTACTTTCGCTGAAACATCCGTGGCCACCATCGTGCATCACATTAAAACCGATGGCCGCAGTTAATACGCCCATGATAAAACATTCAATGAAAGCGATCCATAAGGGTGGGGTAAAAAATACCGTATGGATGTATAAGAAAATATAGAGCGCCCAAAGCAATCCGGCTTTGAAGAATAAGCTAAAGTTACCCGTCGGGTTTTTCTTTTTTTCAAGGAAATAGGCCTGTACTCTTTTTTTAAGTTCCGCATGAAAATTGGAACCTGCAATGTTTGCGAATTTGGGAGTAGCCATAATGTTGGTTTATGTATTTTCAAGAATAAGGGAATCGAGGTTTTTAAGCCCTACTGCTTTTTCGGAAATGAACCCCTCGGCATATTCTACTCCAATCATCTTGCCAAACATTCGATGCCGGTAAATGATACTATCCAGAAATCCAGGGGTAGAAATATAGGTAACGGGACCTTCAGGTGCGTCTTCTGAAAAAAATTGTGTCTGGTAAGACTGGATGGATTTCAATGCTTCATTAAATACAGCGGAAACGTCAACTACAAAATCAGGTTTTAGGTACCGATCCTGAACATAATGAAGCACATATTTCGGGCGCCATGCCTCCTGTTCCTTGCCAGCCTGGCTGGTTTGAACTTTGATTAGGCCCGAAAGAAAACAGGAATCGCTTACCAGTTTAGCGGCTTTCCCGTGATCCGGATGACGGTCTTCCGGGGCATTGCAAAGAACAATTTCGGGACGGTATTTCCGGATGGCGCAAATCACCTTGAGCTGATGTGCTTCATCGTTCGTAAAGAAACCATCTGCCATACCCAGGTTTTCCCTTATTTCCAGTTGAAGGATTTTGGCGCTTTCGGCTGCTTCCTTAGCCCGGGTTTGAGCCGTACCCCGGGTACCTAACTCACCACCCGTAAGATCAATAATTCCGGTTTTCTTCCCTCTTTTCTTTTCAAGCAGAAGAATACCGGAGGCACTAAGTTCCACATCATCGGGGTGGGCACCAAAAGCGAGGATATCCAATTTCATCCGTTATAAAATCTTGCGCAAGATACATTGAAAATCTGAGTACTAAATTGAGAATGGGCCTTAAACTATGCAGAAATAACAAGGTATTGTGTATAACTTACCTTTTGGTTAGTGCATTGCGGCGAATATCCGGGTATCCATACATCCGTTGGACTTCCCGTACAAACATTTCGATGCTGGCATCCTCATTCTTTTCATCATAGGATTGTTTGAGGTTGGTATCAAAGAAGAAGGCCACGGTTTGGTATAAGCGGGCGGTAAGACCTCCCTTATATTCCTTAATGATTTCGTAACAATTGTTTCCGGTTTCACGGTTAATCAGCTTCATCAGCACTTTTCCCTGATACACAGAAAGATTGGTGAGTGGATCGGAGAATTTTTTACGGAGATCAGACTCTCTGCTTTTTATGTATATTTTCTTTTCCTTTTTATCTGCCAGGGTAGCCAGTTTATCATTCATCTCATTCAATACAATACCGGCCTGGCGGGCATAAGGGTAGGTAACATAAACCGCATTCCTAAGCCGGTTGTATTTGGCATAGGCACGGCGCTGGGCTTCGGTTAGATGGGTGTATAGGTATAAGTTATCGAGGGTTTTCAACTCTATCGTATCGCCATTATAAACAATGGCTTCGTGCCGGATGGTATCGTTAATTCCATATTGTGCAAAACTGCTTTGGGTAATAAGGGTACACCCAAAAAATACGGAAATGGAAATGATTAAGGCCCGGCGCATTTTCATAAAGTTAATCAGGCATTTCAATAATTAATACCTGTTACCCCTTAAAGTGACCCTAAAATATATAGAGGGGGAAATTATTTAAAATGCTGCATTTCAGGGTGTTTTCAATTACACGATCCCTTATTGGTTGGCAAAGAGGAAAAGGTAGAAAATTGCCAGACTGGCAACTACCAACACCGCCGCCCAAACCCGGGGTTTTGCCTGCGTTCGCTGGAGCACACTCATCAGGGCGCCAATTGCCATGAAGGCTATTCCCAGCCAAACAATATTGATCCAGGGGAAAACATAGGCCTTTACGGTAATAAAGTCAATTACTCCGTTTGAGGTTTTTACCCCGATTTTCACTTTCCCCTCTTTACTGATTCCGGCAAAACGAACAAACATATTTTGTGCGTACAGCGTATCGTCGAAATTTACAATGCCAATATTATCTACCTGGATGGCAGGATGAGCTGTTACGCTCTTCCCATCTTTATTTACAATCCGTACATCGGCCTGCATGGCCACATCGTTGGGTTTAAAGTGATATTTTCCGTTATCGGGGTTACGTTCCACTTTGTTCAGGATAACATAGCCATGATCATAATAGCCGGTATCGCCGGGGTTCATCTCCATGATATGGAAGGAGCCGGTATCGCGGTTACCCGATTCGTTAAGGGCAAAGGAAATATAGGTGAAGATATCCTTGCTGAGGTAATTCCGGGTGTCGGGATTGCTGCTCATGTTATTATCCTTCATCACATAAACATCCGGATTGAGGCTAAATTCCTCCTTCGATTTACTGCTGTCCTTTTTCTGGAACTGGAGGTGGTAAAACCTTTTACCTTTCTCGTTGCCAAATGTCTTGCCCGTATAGGTTACCCAGTAATCGCCCATGGTGGTGGGCACATCCCGTAGCAGGGTCAGGTTTTCCATTGGGTCTTCGGTCTGTTTGCCGTTGGCATCTTTTGCTACCGGAATATTGATGCCATTTACGCTGGCATTACTGATCACCTGTTTGTTGCCCGACGATATAAGCATCCCTGCAATCATGAGTGCGAAACCGGCATGGGAAACGGAGCCTCCCGAAAAACGGAGATTTCCTTTTAAGCCACCCCAGATATAATAGGCATTGGCAATCACTGAATAGATGGCGGCAAACAACGCAGCATATATGGCAATCAGGAATCCCATTCCATGTTTGTAAAAATGAATGGGATAAAATATACCCAATAAAGTGGCTACCACAGCGGCCACCAGGGTGGGTACCGCAATTTTTTTCAGCAGGTACTTTGCCGGTGTTTCTTTGTATTTCAGGTATTGGCCAACGGCGGTAAGCAGGCCGATGATAAAGGCAACTATCACCACTACCTTATTATAAGAGAATTCCACATCTTCCGGATTGGCAATATTGGTTCCAAATAGCTTATTATAAACCGGAAGCGATGTTTTGGCAATTATAAAAATTGAGGTAAGAAAAAGCATCAGGGAACCTATGAACATCCAGAACTCCCTGGATCCTGTAGCTTCCTCTTTATGTATGGCAGGAATTTTAGCGTACCGCACAAAAAACAGCAGCAGTGCCGGAACTGCAAACAGGAACACAAAGGAGCCGATCATTACATTGATGGCTTTTCCGGCTTCGGTAAAAGCATGCACCGAGGCATCGCCGAGCACACCGGTTCGGGTAAGGAAAGTAGAGTAGAGTACAAAAACAAAGCCCATCATGGCAAAAAAGAAGCTGGCCCTTAATGAATGGCCGGTGGCATTAAAAATAAGCATGGTATGCATCCCGGCTACAATAATCAGCCAGGGAACAAACGAAGCATTTTCCACCGGATCCCAGGCCCAATACCCCCCAAAACTCAGGGATTCATAGGCCCATTTTCCTCCCATCATAATACCTAACCCTAACACACAAATGCTAAATAGAGTCCAGGGGATAGCGGGTTTAACCCATTGTGTATATTTTTTCTGAATCAGGGAACTGATGGCAAAGGCGAAGGGTACAATAGTAGAAGCAAAACCTAAAAACAAAAAGGGAGGGTGGATCACCATCCAGTAATTTCTCAATAATACATTCAGCCCCATTCCATCCTGGATCAGATTCAGGTAATCGGGTCTCGAAAATATGGGTGCTGCAATTTCATTCCGGGTAAGTGTAAAAGGGCTGTTTCCTATCCGTACATCACCAAAATAAATTCCCAGGATCATGAAAAACAGGCAAACCTGGGCAATACTGATTACCGCAAGTACCGAACTGCTCCATTCCTTTTTACGGCGAAGAATAATATATCCCAAAACCGCCTGCCATATGGCCCATAACAGAAAACTTCCTTCCTGTCCTTCCCAAATACAGGCCAGGAGAAATTTGGATTCCAACTCTTTGGATGCATGCTTGTACGCATACATGTACTCGAAGAGGTGGTTGTAACAGATATAAAAAAGAACGGAAAAAATAAGGAGCAATGAAATGCCCTGCGTAATAAAACTATACCGGGCTAATTTTTCCCAGGAAGATTTTTGTTGGATTTCTTTAGTTGCGATGCTTTTAATAAAGGAAAAAGCGGCAACACCCGAGGCTATTAATCCTAAAATGATAAAGAAATGGCCTAATTGGCCGGGCAGGAGGTGTTCACCCTCAAATTTCATACTGTATAATTAGCGCGACTCGCCGTTTCCGGTGGTGGCTGTCACATTCTTTTGAAGTTGTTCTTTGTCGTCCTTGTACTTGCTGGGGCATTTCAGCAGCATGTCTTTACATTCAAAATATTCCGGTTTCATGGTGCCCTTCATCACCAGCCTTTCACTTTTTTCAAAATCCGTGGGTTTGCTGTTCAGATACACCACCTTCGTCTTATTTCCAAGGCTGTCGATGGCAGTAAAACTGAGGTAGTTGGGATTTTTTATTGGATCATATTCAACAGGTTGGTCTTTATCAAGCTTTGCAATAATATGGACAAACTTTCCTTCTTTTTTTCGGGCAGAGGCAATGCTGTCGTAAGTTGAAAAATCAACCGCATAAGTAAGAAGACCCACGATGAGCGCTGCAATTCCTACCAGAATAATGATGTGCGTCTTTTTCATCTTTTTTATTCTTGCGCAAAGGTAATCTAAAACCTCGTTGTTTGTGGGGTAGTTCAGGCAATTTTGCATTTTGATAAGGTACAGGTGCTAAATTTGTGGCCTTTTAAGTACAGATTATGGCCGACTTGTTGAATTTTGACCCCAACCAGGTGAGTAATCCGGAAAATAATCTTTTCGGTTTACCCTTTACAGAAGAAGATGCCCGGTTGGTTATATTACCCATTCCCTGGGAGGTAACAGTGAGTTACCGGTCTGGAACGGCCCGGGCGCCGGAACATATGATGGGGGCGAGTATGCAGGTTGATTTGTATGATCGCGAATACCCGGATTGCTGGCGCGAGGGAATTTATATGCGCCCTACCGATCAAAAAATCCTTACCAAAAGCGATTACCTCCGGAAGGAAGCCGAATTATACATCAATTATATATCTCATGATGGAAAAATTGAGGACAATCGGTTTATGATGAAAATCCTCCGGGAAATTAATGAAGGAAGTGCTTTTTTAAATGAATGGGTTTATCAGCAAACGACCGACCTGCTACAAAGGGAAAAATTGGTAGGTTTGCTCGGTGGCGATCACAGTTCACCGTTAGGTTTTTATAAAGCCATTGCAGATAAATATCCCGAATTTGGTATCCTGCAGATAGATGCCCACTGCGATTTGCGGGAAGCTTTTGAAGGATTTAAGTATTCACACGCCTCCATCATGTTCAATGCGTTGGAGCAGATCCCTCAGGTAAAGAAGCTGGTACAGGCGGGAATCAGGGATTACAGCGATAGCGAAATGATGCTGATTCAATCGGGCCATGGCCGTATATCCACTTATTTCGATCAGGATATCCGCAACCGGATCTATGAAGGGGAAATCTGGAGCCGCATCGCCGATGAAATTGTACAACAGCTACCACCCTTCGTTTATATTAGTTTTGATATTGATGGCCTGGATCCTAAACTATGCCCCAATACCGGAACGCCGGTGCACGGCGGGTTCCAGGTGGAAGAAGTGTTTTATCTGTTCAAAAAAATACAGCAAAGCGGGAGAAAAATAATTGGCTTCGATTTAAATGAAGTGGGTGTTAGTTCCAACGAATGGGACGAGAATGTGGGAGCCCGGGTTCTTTTTAAACTTTGTAACCTCATCATCAGCAGTAACAGGTAACATGCAAATTTTCCGGATCCCGATACCTGATAAGAAAAGAAACAGCTTTTATTTCCTGAGCCTTTTTATTTTTATCCTTAACCTGATTATTTTTTTGAGGATCATTACGGTGGCAGAAACGTATCAGAAATGGGTAGGAATTTTTGGATCCCTGATTTGTGTTTCAGGAATAATTTTATCCTACCTGAAAAGAAAAAAGCGCCCAGGCATCCTTCATATCCTGCATTTTATCCTGCTTACCTTAACCTGGATATTTCTACCGGCTGTTATCCCTGCCATTTGCATTGCCATATTTACCGCCCTGGCTTACCTGGCAGGTAAAGAAAGGTGGTTGCTGATCGGAGAATCCGGCATACAATTCCCCTCTTTCCCACCCAAAAAATTGCCCTGGCGAAACGTATCGGATATTATTTTGAAGGACCTTGTTCTTACTATTAACCTGGCCGATAACAGGTATATTCAACTTGTGTTGCCTCCCAACAGTTTTGCCCGCGGGGAGACCGATTTTTTGCAAACCTGTCAGGAGTGGATTCGTGCTTCCCGGCAGCCGGATAAATCCTAATTTTACATTATGGCCGAAATAACCAACTCCCCATTTTTAATGTATTCTGATGGGAATGGGAATATCTATGAGGATCGCAGCCTTTTTGTTTCAGGCAGAAGCGGTTGGGATGCAATGCCCATTCCGTTGGATCACTGGATAAAACTTCCTGATGGAGGACAATTATATGAACTCCCGGGCAGGCGTGGCATTGGTATTGATGTGATTACCGGCGAAATGCGGCTTTGCGAAAAAGGATGGGCGGTAGCAGCCTTTATCCCACCGGCCTTTACCGGGCTGTTTATTGCCGCCTACGAAACCTTGCCCGATGCTCCGGTGCTTCCCCTGTTTTGTTATACCGCTGCCGGCTGGTATAAGGATGAACTATATGTTCCTGCTGTACATATCGAACAGGATATCCGGCAGGATGCGGTAGGTTATAAGGAAGAAAATATTGAATCGGGGGCCGGCAATTTATTGAAAACCTATCCGCACAACAGGCTGGTGCAACACCTGATGAATAATTGCTGCATGACCTATACCTGCCCTGCTGCCCGGAACCTGGCGTTGGGCCGATGGGAATGTCCTATACCCGTTTCACCTGCATGCAATGCCAATTGTATTGGCTGTATCAGTTTTCAACCCCAGGAAGAGGAAATTTCAAGTACCCAGGACAGGTTAACTTTTAAACCTACCGCCGAAGAAATTGTAGAATATACCGTACCCCATTTGAAAACAGCGCCATTTCCAATTGTAAGTTTTGGACAGGGCTGCGAAGGTGAACCCTTACTGATGTGGGAGACCATCCGGAAATCGATCCTTGAAATCAGAAAACATACAAATCGGGGAAGCATCAACCTCAATACGAACGGAAGTATGCCCAAAGCCGTTCGTGCACTATGCGAAGCAGGGTTAAACAGCATCCGGGTAAGCACCAACTCCGCCTGCGAGGAGGTGTATAATGCGTATTACAAGCCCAATAACTACCGGTTTGCCGATATCATCGAAAGCCTTAAAACCGTAACAGAATTTGGTGGCTGGACCAGTATAAACTATTTCGTTTTTCCGGGCATGACCGACAGGGTAGTGGAGTATGAATCCTTACGGAGACTAATAAACGAAACGGGCCTGAAAATGATTCAATGGAGAAATTTCAATATCGATCCCGACTGGTATCTCGAAAAGATAAATATGCCCGAAACCGGTGAATTCATGGGTGTGAAGCAAATGATGGAACTGATTAAAGAAGAATTTCCCAATTTGAAATATGGCTACTTCAATCCTTCGATGGAAAGGATTAAGGGAGATTTTGAACGGGATTTTGCCCATTGATATTTACTAAGCACGTTTCAAGATTGGATAAATGGGATTTGGCATCAGCTTATATTCGTTATCGTTGGAGGAATTTTAATGAATATAAAAAAAATTGCCCCGGATTAACCAGGGCAATGTGTTTATAGTTTTAATAGGGTTTCTATTGTTTTACAAATGACCTGATTATATTAGAGCCATCCCGCATGATTAGTTTAATTGCATAAACACCCTTGCTCAGATTGCTCACATTTAGTTGCAGCGTGCCTGCATTAGGGGTTATAATAAATACACGGCCATGCATATCCGAAATCTGAACAGCGGATATATCTCCTGAGTTGATGTTCTTGAACCAAACTAAATCGGTTGTTGGATTAGGGTAGATTACCAGGTTTGTATTGTCTTTATGGCCTAAGTTTAAGGCTGCAATTGGGCTGAACTTGAATTTTTCATCCTGGTCAACCTGCCTGATTCTGTAAAAAAGTCTTCCTTCTCCCGGCGCAACATGTACAAAACGGTAATGATGTTTCCCTGAAACATTTGCGGCCGTTGTTTCCCCAATGGGAAGAAATGTTGTATCACCCTTACTAAATTCAATAACAAAGTGAGAGGTATTGATTTCATTTTCTGTTTCCCAGTTCAGCACCACGTCATTCACGCTGGCAACTGCCGTAAAGGTTAGGAAGTCTAACGGAACAGGATTCCCTTTGGTGAAACTTTCAAAATTGGTGAGGCTCCAGTCGTCAAGGCTGCGAATAAACAGCACATGGGTTGCATCGGATAAAGCGCTGGTATTAGCTACAAATGCAATATTGTTCAGATCCGGGCTTACGGTAATGGGAATGATCGTTCCATTTCCAAATCCGGGATCGGTATCAAAAAAATATTCAACATAGGTAATATTACCCAGCGCTGCAGGAGCCGGGGGATACGCGGGATCACTATCTATCAAAAAATCCTGGATGTTCGTGAGGCTCCATCGGCCATCTGCATTTTTGGAGCGGATACCAAAACGGTGTACACCATTACTTAATGATGATGTACTTAGGTAAGCAAGGAAATCACTCACATCTGTTCCATTGGATGGGATGCTGATGGAAGTGGCATTTCCAAATCCCGGATCGGTATCAATAAAATATTCTGCTGCTACCATATTGGTTGGCGTCGAAGCTGATGCAGCATAAGCAGGGTCATAATCCACTAAAAATAATTCCATGTTGGTAAGGCCCCATTTGCCATCGGCATTTTTAGTTCTTAATCCAAATCGATGAATGCCATTGCTCAGGCTGCTTGTATTTAAGGCTGCCACCACATTGCTTACATCCACATTTGGGGAAGGAATAGTAATGGAAGTAGCGTTGCCAAATCCCGGATCGGTATCAATAAAATATTCGGCCGCTACCATATTTGTTGGAGCAATAGGAGAAGCGGGATAAGCAGGATTGTAATCCACCAGGAATATTTCTATATCCGTATGGCTCCATACACCATCCGTATTTTTTGTTCTGAACCCAAAACGATGAATGCCATTGCTCAGGCTGCTTGTATTTAAGGCTGCCACCACATTGCTTACATCCACATTTGGGGAAGGAATAGTAATGGGAGTAGCGTTACCCAATCCCGGATCGGTATCAATATAATATTCGGCACCCAACATATTGCCCAACGCTGCCGGTGCATTGGGATATGCCGGATCCTGTGCATGGGCAAAGAGGGTAAATAGCTGTAAGGGCAGTGCTATAAAAAATATTTTCATTTTATTTCTTTTGTTCTTCCGCCTTTGGTGGAAAATGTTCTGCTTCTTTTTAATCAGGCCAAATGAAAGACTCTTTTTTATCTTTCTCATCCTACGTTCTAAAAAGAACACATTCATTTCTTTGGTTTCATCCTTATCCCTGTAAACCTGATTCTAACTACTAATTATTGTTCCGTGTGCTGAATGTGACATTCATTGTACCTGCACCTGAAAGAATACTTGATGGAGCAACAATGTTGTAAATAGTGGGTATTGATGGAATGCCTGATAGTTTGTAAGGATCAGTTGCTCCAAATGCACCACAATCAGGATTGGTAACCACACCCACGGTAACACCATAGCCAATGGCAGGTGATCCGGCTTTTAGCACCATACGAGAATCGAGGCTGTTGCTGGTGCCAAGTGTATAAACAGTGGCCATATTTACATTTATTGAATTACCGCTTTCTATATTATTGGTAAAGGTTTGGTTTTGTGAGAAGATATTATTCTTGATATTGCAATTGATGAAATTAACAGGGGTGCCACCACTATTGTAAAAGATATTGTTGGCCACATAGCAATTGGAAATAGCAGAAGTGGCTACATTCGCATAAAAACTATTGTTTCGGAAAATATTATTGCTGCCCGTTAGGTTGGGAAGGTTTACTTTACCCCAATATTCATAAACTATGTTATTCTCAAAAGTGAAATTGCTGAGGGAACCTGAAGTGCAATTGATGCCAGCGCCATAAATAAAGCACTTTCTGATGGTTACATTGGTATTCCCGTTATTATAAAAGTTTACGTCCTGATTAATCAGGCATTTTTCAAGAGTTATATTGGTCAATAAATCACCATAGAGGGAGCCGCCGCCAAAACTTACGCCAATAAACTTTGTTCCGCTGCTGCCTGCTACAAAGTTTACGGAGCTTACCCATCCATTCTGTGGTTTGTATTGTAAACCCGGGTTTGCCGGTGTGGTAGTATTGGAGGGGTCTAAGAAATAACCCGGCCCAATAATGGTAAGTTTTTTATTGATGGTTGCAGCACCATAACCCGTTGCACTGGCTTCTATGTGCAGCGTATCTCCATCTAATACTGATGTGCTGGAAACAGCCGCATTGAAATTGGTGAAATCGGCACTGGCGCCTATATTGTTATTTAACCGCCAAACTTTGGCGCTGGTGCTCAAAAATGCAATTAAAAGGATCAGGGTTGCAAAAATGGAAGTAAACTGTTTCATGCTCTTTTCTTTTTTACTTATTGAATAATCAAAAATAGAGCGCAGATAAATAAGCCATTATCCTTAAAAAGGGTGATTTTTTCTTATTTTCAGGAATTCATTAAAAAGGGTGAGAGGATGGGAATCATCATCATATTTAATTTGCAATATTGAATTTAGGTACCTTGATGAGAAAGATTAACCCTGTTATCTTATTCCTGACTGTAATTCTGTTTATGGCAGATACAGGTGTGGCCCAACCATTAAATATCGACAGCCTCACACAACTTACTCGCACTGCAAAGAAGGATACCCAAAAAGTACATTTGTATTTTGTACTTGCCAATCAATTTCTTGAAAAGGATTTTAATAGTGCCCGAAAGTATAGCCAGTTGGGAAAATCCTTAAGTAAAGAATTGAATTACCGAAAAGGTGTTTCTGATTATTATTCCGTTTATAGTTCGATTCTAAATTTTGAAGGAAAATTTGACTCTTCCTTAATGCTTAACCTGGAGGCAGTTGATTTTGCAAAAGAGAATGGAGATCCTGAAGAAATTGGACGGACGATGATGAATGCCGGGATTGCTTATATGCAATTAGAGGAATTTGAACAGGCAGTAAAATATATAGAGGGTTCCAGGGATATCTTTGTCAGAAATAGTATCCACCAGTACAGAGCAAATACGTTTAATTTATTGCAGATGCTTTATTACTCTATGCGTCAATACCGCAAAGCAGTAAATAATGGACTTTCTGCTATTCAGTTGCTTAAGAATAATAAGGATGAAACATACCTGAGTGAAGCATATAATCTTCTCGGCTTGAATTATATTCAGTTACATATTTATGATTCAGCCAAGTATTTCCTGGATAAAGCGGGAGTCCTGGCTATTAAGAACAATAACCAGATTATTCAGATTACCACGAATTTAAATTATGCTTTAATTGGGCTTAAATTGCAACAATTAGACAGTATTAAATATTATTGCGAAAAAGCCCTGGCGATTTCACGAAATCAAAATGCTTCCAATTTTGTCGGGCTTGCACAATTTGGGTTGTCGTATTATTTTCTCTTGAATAAAGAGTATTCTAAGGCGATCCTGATGGCTGACTCTGCTTTGGTTTTGGCCAATACCTTTAATTTACGCGACCTTAAACAAAAAGTACTCCCTGTAATATCTTCTGTTTATTATGCCCTGCAAGATTCTAAAAAGGGATTTTATTATTTTGATCAGTATGAGTTACTGTCAGACAGTATTCTTAATGAATCTATTGCTAAAAATACAGTACAGATTCAAAAAAAATTTGAAACGGAACGTAAGGAGGATCATATTAGGTTACAGGAAGGTCAGTTAAAACAGAAAAGCATTCTTATTTATTTCCTTGTTGCCTGCGTTATAGCCATCCTGATCATTTCACTTTTGATTTTTCGTAATCACCGGAATAAACAAAAACTCCAGCAATCAAAAATTGATGAACTGGAAACTGAGAAGAGGCTTACCGTTACAGAAGCAGTATTGAAAGGAGAAGAACAGGAGCGCGCACGTCTTGCAAAAGATCTGCACGATGGACTGGGCGGTTTTTTAAGCGGTATAAAATTTTCCTTAAATGATATTAAGGGCAACCAGGTGTTATCGGCAGATAATGCTCAGGCATTTGAACGCAGTATTGATATGCTGGATAGCTCAATTAATGAAATGCGCAGGGTGGCACATAACCTGATGCCTGAAGTGCTACTAAAATATGGGTTGGATGCTGCCTTGTCTGATTTCTGCCACGAGATTCAGCGGAGCGGAGTGGTACATATCAGGTACCAGTCAATTGAATTTAAGGATATTAAATTAAAGCAATCCACCGCCCTTGCCGTTTACCGGATTGTGCAAGAGCTGGTGAATAACACCATTAAACATGCCCTTGCCAAGAATGTACTGGTTCAATTACATGCTTCTGATCAGGAAAATACGCTTTCACTAACAGTAGAGGATGATGGGAATGGATTTGATACAGGCGTTCTAAAACATGCTTCGGGCATGGGATGGAAGAATTTACAAAACAGGATTGATTTATTGAAAGGGAAGATAGATCTAAATTCAAAACCAGGGAAAGGGACATCTGTATTTATTGAAATGAAAATGTAAATTTTCCGGGTTTCAAAATTTGTTGGGATGAAAATAAGTTTGTTTATAGTGGATGACCACTACATGGTTATCGAAGGCATCCGGTCTCTGTTACAAAATGAGGAAGGGATTGAATGGATGGGGCATGCTACCAATGCGGCCTCCTGCCTTGCCTTTTTGCGGATGCAAAAACCGGATGTGATTTTTATGGATGTGAACCTGCCGGATATGAGTGGCACAGAATTATGTAAGCAGGTAAAAGTACTTTATCCGCAAATCCTGATTCTTGGATTAAGCACCTTTAACCAACAGTCGGTAGTTCGTAATATGATGGATAACGGCGCTTCCGGTTATGTGATAAAAAATGCAACCAAAGAAGAGTTGCTTACTGCTTTACATACGGTTATGGCAGGTAGAAGTTTTATAAGCAGGGAAGCAGCAGCCATGCTTAGGAATACAGATGAGGAAGTGCCGGTTATTTCCCGAAGAGAAAAAGAAATTCTGGTATTGATTTCAGATGGCCTCAAGAATTCAGAGATTGCTGAAAAATTATTCATTAGCGTTTTTACAGTGAATACCCATCGGAAGAGCCTGCTGGCAAAATTTAAAGTGAACAATACCGCAGGGTTATTAAAACAGGCCATTAAGTACGATCTGCTTTAGTATTCCTGAAACAACAGGAAAGATATTTTTCTGCCTGCAAAACCTAATGGTAAAAAATTGTACTTTCATTCTGCAATTTTTACCTCATGAATTATAAAGGCTTTGTTTTCTTTTTTTGTTGTTTCCACTGTTGGGATAATTATGCCGTAGCGCAAAATAAATTGCCCGGCCAATCTTTTCCAAATGAAGCACTGGTAATTTATAACTACAAATCCAATGGCAAAAACATTGAAGGACGCACTCTTTTCCTTGCCTATAAGAATAACCTTGCCATACTTACTGATAGCAATAGTTCAGGTAATGAGGGTCGGATAATTGATTTTAATAAGAAGGCTACCTTCCAAACTATCCGCATGAAAAATGGAGAAAAATTCACCCTGAAGAACCCATTTCCCAAATATGAGAGGCCAACTATTACCGGTGATACGGCTTCTATATTGGGAATTCCCTGTAGAAAAGCAAAACTTGTTATCCGGTCAAATTCTATTGAAGTTTGGTTTACCAATGCTATTCAGGTAAAAGGAACTCCATCCTTAGGTATTGCGCCCGGACTTGGACTAATATTGAAAATCGTTCGTAATGGAAATTTTGAAATCTATGCATCCAAAATTGAACTTGGCAAAGTGCCGGATTCCTTATGGCAAAAACCTGGTAGTTATGGAAGGATTGTAGATGAAGCCACTTTCCGAAGAAAAGAAATCGATAACCGGTATTTTAGTTTCCCGGTTTTTGATCACCAACAAATCAATTTCACCGATTCTATTTCAAACCCTGTGGAAGGTCTTGCTAATGTTACATACCGTTATGCCGGAGGAACCGTAGTTTTAAAGAAAGTAAAACTCCCGGATACAGAAGATTTTAATGTATTCATAAACCTTACCCAATATTCTAACGGTGATGCCTACGACCGGACGGGCACGGTGTTTATTATACCAACTGACAAGAAGATTTCCTTTTTGAATGGTTTGAAGTACGGTATTAAAGAATTACCGGTTTATACGGATAAATCCGGACACAAATATCAGGGTGTAGTAGCCGCCCCCGATTACAGTCCCCCGTTGGAACTGATGCGATTTTTTACTCCGTTTGGTGTACGTGCATATAATGGGAATGTTCAGATAGCCGGATACCATTGGGCTGATTCTGTAAATTACAAACAAGATGTAACTGATTTGATTTCCCGGCTTAAAGGAGAAGGTTGGATTGGCGCTTTTATTGGAAATTACGACAAAGGCGGCCATATCATCAACCTCCAACTGGATTACTATCCTAAAACTGACGAGCCTGTAAAAAAGTATTGGGTAGAGCCTGTATTTAATACCCTGAATATAATGGAAATGGCCGGACAGGCTTATGGAACCATGTTCGCCGATGATTCATTAACCGTTACTATAGACGTTCCGGATAATCTAAAGAACTTGCAGTTAAGATATATATCTACCGGCCATGGAGGTTGGGAGGGGGGAGATGAGTTTAATCAAAAGGAAAATGATATCATTGTTGATGGCAAACGGGTATATCATTTTATTCCCTGGCGCACCGATTGCGGTACTTATCGAAGGTTTAATCCGGCGTCGGGGAATTTTGGTGATGGGTTATCCTCATCCGATTTAAGTCGCTCAAACTGGTGCCCGGGAACTACCACCAATCCGGTCTATATTCCCTTAAATCTTTCTGCGGGAACTCATACTCTTAAAATTGCCATACCTATGGGTAAGCCGGAAGGGAGTAGTTTTAGTTCCTGGAATGTTTCCGGGGTATTGATGGGAGAATTAAATTCAAAATAAGGAGCGGGATTCCCATTTCTTTTAAAGTATTCCCTGCAAGTTTTCAATATGGTATCAGGATCTATTTAATAATACTGACAGTGATGAAAGTATTTATCAAAAAATTGATGGAATAAACATCAGCTTGCGTATAGGAAGATGAATAATTGGCGGTGATGCCGAATGATTGGTTTGATATTGAAATGGGGGAAGATATTTATAAAACCTTTGTTAATAGAAAGGAGTATATTCTCCAAATTGAGGAAATTCGATTAGTTTCGGCCCCAAATTTACAGGGCTTTAATGAGGAAGCGATATCGAAGATTGAGGATTAATTTGCGCCCTGTATCGCTATGCCTATTATTTTCCCTGAATTTTTTTTTGGCTCTTTCCCCCTTTTCGGGTGCTTCTCCTATTCATTTGGATTGGAACCGGGGGATTGATATTTCGCACCAAAACCAACCGGTAGATCCGGAGGGACCATCCTGCCAGAGAGACATTTTTGATGTTAGGAACGATTCCCGTTTTATTCAGAGAAAACAAAAAAGGGAATCCCTTGCTAATAGCCGGTTTAATGTGGTTTTACCCCCAAACTTTGCTGCAAACCTAAGCCCTGGTTTGGCATCTGACCCCTTCTGTTGGATAGTTCCTCCGGGATACTATTCGTTACTCTTTCTGTTCCATTTATTTTAGTTTGCCTCTCCTGATTCAGTTCAGGAAAAAGGTTTCTATGTTGGTTTCCGGGTGCCCCCGGGGCACTCATTAGTCTTATTTTAAATCTATTCACCATAAACTTTTTTTGTATGAAATGCCCGAATTGTAACGAAACCCTGTTGATGACCCAACGAAACAATATTGAAATTGATTACTGCCCAACCTGTAGGGGAGTATGGCTCGATAAAGGAGAACTGGACAAGATGCTCGATTTTGCCGCCCAGTATGTTGCCCCGGTGGCACCAGCTCAAATCTTTAACCAACCCCAAACATACCACGAACCTAAATACAAAACCCAATTCGGGCAACATAAGCCCTACAGGAAGAAATCCTTTTTGGGGGATTTGTTTGATTTTGATTAGTGCCATAATTCGTATTTCATATTTTACAATTTAAAACTTCAGGATGCAGGAGATATTTGATTTATTTGCCCACCTTACCAATCCCGAATGGATCATGGCAAATGGCGGATTGTATATTGTAGTATTGATTGTTTTCATTGAAACCGGTTTCCCATTCGGTTTCTTTTTGCCCGGCGATTCGCTGTTGTTCATTGCCGGTATGGTGATTGCCAATGCCATGTCGCCTTTTAGCACTCCGGTGGTAAACCTCGCATTTTGGGTTTTTCTCATTTCGGTAGCGGGTATAATTGGAAATTTTGTGGGGTATTGGTTAGGTAGAAAATCGGATAAGCTGCTATTTCAACGGAAGGATAATTTTTTCTTCAAGAAGAAATACCTGCTGCAGGCGAAAGAATTTTATGATAAAAAAGGAGGAGGCGCCATTGTCCTTGCCCGCTTTTTGCCGGTGGTACGAACCTTTGCACCCATTGTAGCAGGTATAGTAAAAATGAACCCTGGCCGTTTTATGATTTATAACATAACGGGAAGTTTCCTGTGGGCAGCCACCCTGGTGTCGGCAGGCTTCCTGCTTGGCGAAAATGAATGGGTTAAACATAATCTGGAAATCATCATCATCGGAATTGTAGTTGTTACCACGGCGCCTGTACTTTTAAAAATGATTTCTTCAAAATTCAAAAGAAATAAGGTTAAAACCATTTCTGCATAACTATATTATTAGCCATTTCATTCCAATATTTTTAAGATGGAATTTATTTTACCCGATTTTACCAATCCCGGAGTATGGATTAGCCTGCTAACCCTGAGTTTTCTTGAAATTGTTTTAGGGATCGACAATATTATTTTTATTTCAATAGTGGCCGGGAAACTGCCCAAACATAAGCAACGAAGTGCAAGGAACATTGGATTAATCCTTGCCATGCTGTTTAGGGTAGGTTTGCTACTTTGTATTAGCTGGATTATTAGCCTTAAGGATCCTGTAATAAATATTCCACCCGTTAATGGAGTTTCTGAAACCGGGTTGGGGTTGAGTATTAAGGACCTAATCCTGATAGCCGGCGGGGTTTTTCTTATTTTTAAAAGCACCCTAGAGATTCACCATAAATTTCAGAAGGAGGTGAAGAGGGGAGGGAAAGGGAACAAAGCAATCGTTGGTTTTGGATCTGTAATATTTCAAATCGTTTTGGTGGATGCTGTATTCTCTTTCGATTCCATCCTTACTGCAGTAGGCCTGGTTGATAATGTACTGATCATGATTATTGCTGTAATTATATCTATTGGCATCATGATGCTTTTTGCCGGTCCGGTTACGAAGATTATAAACGAGCATCCCACTTTGCAAATGTTGGCGTTGTCATTCCTGGTAGTAATTGGCGTTGTGCTCATTGCCAGCGGACTGCATCAGGAAGTGAGCAAGAGTATTATATACTCCTGCCTGGGATTCTCGCTTGCCGTGGAGATGCTGAATATCCGGTTGAGGAAGAAGAATACCGCCACTGTAGAATAAAGGAAATTGATTTGTAAGATTACGAACTGCCAGAAAATACAAATTCCAGGCAGCTATTTTATAAGGCAAACCGGCTGTATAAGAACAATGAAAGGGATAGCCAATACTAGTTATGCCCGGTATTCGCCAAACACTTTTCTTAACCGGTCGGCAATTTCCCCCAGGGTGCAATTATTTTCCACAGCCTCTACTACCAAGGGCATCAGGTTTTGGGTAGTACCCGCTGCTGATTCCAGTTGGTTTAGGCATGCGATAACCTTATTCGTATCCCTCCTTTGTTTTAAGCTGTTGAGTTTTTCGATTTGCTGTTGTTGGATGGAAGCATCAATTTTTAATACCGGGGTATCCTGTTTTTCTTCGATGTGGAATTTGTTTACTCCCACAATTATTTTATCCTGATTTTCGATAGCCTGCTGGTAGGCATAGGCGCTTCGGGCTATTTCATCCTGCAAAAAACCCTGTTCAATAGCCTGCACGCTGCCGCCCATTTCATCGATTTGTTTTATCAATTCCCAGGATTTTTGTTCCACCTCATCGGTAAGGGATTCTACAAAATAACTGCCGGCGAGTGGGTCAACGGTATCTGCTGCTCCACTTTCGAAAGCTACAATTTGCTGGGTTCGAAGGGCAATCCTTGCTGCTTCTTCTGTGGGAAGGCTTAGGGCTTCATCATATCCGTTTGTATGCAGCGATTGGGTTCCTCCTAAAACGGCTGCAAGGGTTTGAATCGTAACCCGGCTGATATTATTCAGGGGTTGTTGGGCGGTTAGTGTGCTTCCTCCGGTTTGGGTATGAAATCGAAGCATCATGGCTTTTTCATCCGTAGCTCCTAATTCCTTCATCATTTTTGCCCACATCCTCCGGGCGGCTCTGAATTTGGCCACTTCTTCAAAAAGGTTATTATGGGAATTAAAGAAGAACGACAACCGTTTTCCGAAAACATTAATATCCATCCCTTTTTCAAGGGCTGCTTTCACGTATGCCTTTCCGTTACTAAGGGTAAAAGCCACCTCTTGTACAGCACTGCTACCGGCTTCTCTTATGTGGTACCCCGAAATGGAAATGGTATTCCATTTTGGCACTTCACGGCCACACCATTCAAATATATCGGTGATGATTCGCATGGATGCCTTGGGTGGATAAATATAGGTGCCCCGAGCCGCGTATTCTTTCAGGATGTCGTTTTGTATGGTACCATTCAACTGGCTGAGGTCGGCCCCCTGCTTTTTTGCCAGGGCCACATAAAATGCAAGTAAGATAAAGCCGGTGGCGTTGATGGTCATGGAAGTGGAAACGGTTTGCAGGTTGATGCCCTGGAAGAGCCTTTCCATATCTTCGAGGCTGTTGATGGCCACGCCTACTTTTCCCACTTCACCATCGGCCATCGGGTGATCGCTGTCGTATCCAATTTGGGTGGGAAGATCGAAGGCCACACTTAGCCCGCTTACACCCTGATTTAAAAGGTAATGGTATCGTTTATTACTTTCCTCTGCTGTGGAAAAGCCGGCATACTGCCGCATCGTCCAAAGTCTGCCCCGGTACATGGTGGGTTGCACACCCCGGGTAAAAGGATACTGCCCGGGAAGGCTGTTGTCCGTTGAAGTTGATTTTGAGTAAAGTTCCTTTATCTCAATTTCGGAATCGGTAAAGCGCTTATTCTTGTGCTGGTCCATATTATTGTTTGAGCAGTTTTTTTGCTTCGTGTTGAAGCGCTTCAATCACAAATTTGTTGAGTTCGGCATTTTTCGTGGTACTGAATTCTATAATCCGTTTGCTTAATTCTATACCGGGGGAATCCTGGGGCAGGGTAGCCGCCAGTTGGTTTATTACATAAATATTCTGATCTTTTAACCGGGTGATGGCATTCCAAATTTCCGGCAACACATATACCTGTTGGGTAATATTATAATCATATTCCGATTTAATGGCTTCTACCATTTCCTGCTGAAGTTTGGCTACATTATTTCCGGTATAAATCCGGCCTACGAGGCTTTGTAAACCGGCCCTTTCTGCATAAAGGGTCAATCGCTCAATGGCTTCCAGTTGTAGCCTCATGGCATCATTATTCATCCCAAGCCTTTCCCGTATCATATCTTTCATACCCCTGAACTCAACCAGGAGTAAAATGGCAATTACCAGGCAAACAACCAGTACAAGCCCCTGAAAATAGGCAAATTTGAATTCTACAGCCAGCAAGGCGAATTGTTTCATCATGCGCAAAATTAATCAGGATAGTTCAACTTTTATTTTTTGATAACAACAGGTTATTGATAAACGGGGGTAATAATTGTAATTTTGCAGAAAATACAACGAAATGGAAACACTAACTATATCTCCCGTTCAACTTACCGATTCTGCCATTGCCGAGGTAAAAAGGCTTCAGGCAGAACCTGCTTTTGATCCTTCAAAGAAGCTGAGGCTGGGGGTAAAGGGCGGCGGTTGCAGCGGATTGAGTTACCTGCTCGATTTCGATGAACAAAAGCCCGGCGATATTGAATTTGAAATTGCGGGTATCCACTGCCTGATGGAAAAAGCCCACGAAATTTATTTAGCAGGGATGGAAATTGACTGGCAAGATGGACTTAACTCGCGTGGGTTCACCTTTAAGAATCCCAATGCAAGTACTTCCTGCGGTTGTGGCAGCAGTTTTGCTGTGTAAATGATATAATTTAATGGAAATGAAATCCGCAAACATGCGGATTTTTTTTTGACTTATTTAAACACAGTCAGACACCCGTTTTCTGAAATGGAATGGGACAAAAAAAGTCCCACGCTATGGGTGGGACTTGATTAAAGAAATTATAAACGTTATTAATGATCTTTTTTGGCCTTCTTGGCAGCAGCTAAAGCTTCTGCCGCCTTCGTTTCGGTATGATGTTTATCTACCGCGCCCAAAGGTTTGTTTTTAGCAAAATCCATCAGAACGGGTACCCCAACAAATATGGAGGAATAGGTTCCGGTGAAAACACCTATCAGCATCGCAAAGGCAAATCCGCGGGTAACTTCTCCTCCAAACAGGAACAAAATCAGCAACACTAAAAATACCGTTACGGAGGTCATGATGGTACGGCTTAAGGTGTCGTTGATAGCGCGGTTGATGATGGTGGTTTTATCTGCCCCGTGGAGGTCGCGTGCGTATTCACGGATCCTGTCGAATACAATTACCGTATCATTCATCGAGAACCCGATAACGGTAAGTACCGCCGCAATGAAGTGCTGGTCAATTTCCAATGGGAAAGGCACCACCTCCCGGAGGAAGGAGAATACGGCACAAATAATTAATACGTCGTGCACGAGCGAAAGGATGGTACCGATGGAGAACCGCCAATCCCGGAACCGGATGAAGATATATATAAAGATGATAATGATGGCAAAAATGGTGGCTTTAACCGCACCTCGTTTCAAATCATCGGAGATGGTGGGTTCGATACCAATCCGCCCCTGGATACTCTTTTTAGAAAATTCACTAAAGCTGAGATTTGCCGGCAATACCTTTTTCAGCCCTTCATATAGTTTCATTTCCACCAAGCTGTCGGCATTGTTCTTTTCTTTCAGGTATGAAGTGGTAATATTCAACCGATGGTTATCGCCAACGGTTTTAATCACCGGGTTTTCGCCAAATGATTTTTCAAGGTCATCGCGCACATCCTCGGTGCTAACCGGTTTATCAAAGAAAACGGTGTAGCTGCGTCCCCCTTTAAATTCAACCCCTTCATCAAATCCGTGGAAGAAGGAAGCCACACCCATTATTACTACGATGGTAGAAATTACATAGGAGATCTTCCTGTTTTCTACAAACTTAAACTGCGGGTGTTTGAAGATGAATTTTGAAACCTTCGTAAAATAATTAAAGTGGCGGTTCTTGTTGGTCCACACGTCAGAAATCAACCTCGATACCAGGATTCCGCAGAACAGGGAGAGGAGGATACCGATAATTTGCGTGGTGGCAAAACCCAATACGGGGCCTAATCCAAAATATACCAGGATAAATGCGGTGAGTAAGGAAGTGATGTGCGCATCAATTACCGGTGCGAGTGAACGATGGTAACCATCTGCAACCGCCTGCTGGTAATTCTTACCCCGAATAATTTCTTCCTTGATACGCTCAAAGATGATAACATTGGTATCCACGGCTAATCCGATGGTAAGCACGAGGCCCGCAATACCCGGAGCCGTTAGCGTAAAACCAAGTGCCGTGAGTACGCCAATTGTGAACAGCAGGTTTAAGATCAGGGCAATATTGGCAACCCATCCGCCGGTATTATAATATACCAGCATCAGGATAAAGATTACAACAAAGGCAATAATAAAAGAAAGGGCTCCTCCTCTTACGGCTTCCTGGCCCAGGGTTGGCCCCACAATTTGCTGGGCCACAATTTTGGCAGGGGCATCCAGCTTACCGGATTTTAGCAGGTTGGCAAGATCTTGTGCTTCTTCCACCGTAAAGTTTCCGGAGATTTCTGAATTACCTCCTTCAATAACCCCGTTTACATTGGGTGCGGTATAAACAATATCATCCAGGGCAATTGCAATAGGTCTGCCCACATTTTTTCCGGTTAACCGGGCCCAGGTTTTACTTCCGGTGCTGTTCATCTGCATTTTAATGGCAGGTCGGCCATGCTGGTCGTAATCCTGACGGGCTTCTTCAATGGCATCACCTTCTAAGGGAGCCTTATCCGATCCGGGTATTAATTTAATGGCATAAAGCGGGAAATACCTGAAATCGCCTTTCTCCGATTTTTCTTCCACACCCAAAAGAAATTTTAAATTGGAGGGAAGCGCGTTTTGAACCACCGGATTGTTCAGGTAACTATAAAATAAGGAGGTATCTTTTAATGCGATATTACCGATGGCAGCAGAATATACCGGCCGGCCATTGGCATCAGCCTGTGGGTTGATGGGGTTGATAATTTTGAAGAATGGATTCTGGTTTTTGGTTTCAAGCGTAGAATCCATTTTGCTGGTATCCGAAACGGAAATCCCATTTAGGTATTTTTGCAGGTTGGCATCGGCTGTGGTAAGCGGTTTACTGATTTCATCAATCCGGTACACTTCCCAAAACTGCAGGTTGGCTGAGGATTGCAGGTATTTACGTACCCTTTCTGCATCCTGGAAACCTGCCAGTTCTACGTTGATTACCCCCCGGTTTTCATCCAGGTTAATGGAAGGCTGAGCCACGCCAAATTTATCGATACGTTTTATTAGAATCTTATAGGTTTGGTTGATGGCGCCATTGGCCACTTCCTTAATCTTGCTCTTTACCTTGGAGTCGTCATCCGAAATTTTTACATTCTTTCCCGGGCCGGCAAACAGGGTAGCCATTTTTCCGGGGCCATTTTGTTTTATGAATGCATCGGTGAAGAGGTCAATATAATTCGCCTCACTATTTACCTTGTCGTTATCAGCCTTGTTGAGCGCATTAATAAGACGGGGATCTTTGGGGTTATTGCTCAGGGATTTTAATAAACCCTGGAGGCTAACATCCATGGTTACACTAATACCGCCCTGCAAATCCAGACCGAGGTTCAGTTCATTTTCTTTACACTTTTGATAAGAGGTACCTACCAAAGGAAAAATAGGCTTGTCCCGGGTACTGTCGAGCACATGTTCTACCTGTGCTTTTACAAGATTTGTGAAATCTTCCCCTTTTGCATTGGGATTTTGTTTCCTGATCTGGCGTTCTGCTTTGGCTTTTACATCACTTTCATAACTGCGTACAACCCAGGTATAGGAAAGTTCCCAAAGGGAGATAATGATCAAGGCTATGGTGAAAAACCATACTAAACCTTTCAGTTTCATGCAATTTTTACTTTTCTAAGTAGTTAATTTTTTTAAGGGTGCAAAGATAGGGAAAAAGAGGTTGGATGCGCAAGCCCCCGGTTTCCCCTTTTTCACAGCCTATACGATTCATACTATGGAAGTTAGAATCAGGTTCGGGATACCTGCTAAAGATATATTGGCTACTTTTGCGGTCGCTATATAAATTATTGCTATGCCATTATCTTCTCTAATGAGCCGGTTTAATGAGCCTGAAACCTTAAAAATGGCCAAATTGGGCCGGGAATTGCGGGCTCAGGGTATTGATATTACCGATCTAAGCCTGGGGGAACCCGATTTTGATACTCCTGAACACATCAAGAAGGCCGCAAAAAGGGCAATTGATGAAAATTTCAGCCATTATACGCCGGTTTCGGGTTACCTCGATCTCCGGGAAGCAGTTTGTACCAAGTTGCTAAGGGATAATGGGTTATCGTATTCGCCCGATGAGATCGTGGTTAGTACCGGGGCCAAGCAGTGTATTGCCAACCTGGTTTTGGCTACCGTTGATGTAGGAGATGAAGTGATCATACCTACGCCATACTGGGTTACTTATTCTGAAATTGTTCGCCTTGCCGGAGGTTCTGTAAAATTTATTGATACGGATTTTGATTCGGGTTGGAAGGTTACGCCCGCACAATTGGAAGCGGCAATTACCCCACAAACCAGGTTGTTCATGTTCTCTTCTCCCTGTAATCCTACAGGCGCCATTTATTCTCCTGATGAATTGTCTGCATTGGTTGAAGTATTCAGGAAATATCCCAGGGTGCTCATCATGAGTGATGAGATTTATGAGCATATTAATTATGTGGGGAGCCATCATAGCATTGCCACTTTTGAATCGGTTAAAAACAGGGTGGTGGTAATTAACGGATTGAGTAAAGGATTTGCCATGACGGGCTGGCGCCTGGGTTACCTTGCCGCATCTAAAGAAATTGCGAAAGCCTGTGATAAACTGCAGGGCCAGTTTACCAGCGCTACCTGTTCCATTACCCAAAGGGCAGCCATTGAAGCCCTGTTGGGCGATTTAAAACCCTCGATGGAGATGGTTAAAATTTTTAAACAACGGCGCGATCTTATCATGAAACGCGTGGCAGATATTCCCGGTATGAAATGCCATACTCCACCCGGTGCATTTTATGTTTTCCCGAATGTGGAAGCCTGGTTTAATAAGAAGTCTTCCTCAGGGAAGTTGATTGCGAATGCCGATGATTTGAGTATGTACCTGCTTCATGAAGCGCATGTTTCAACCGTATCGGGTAAGGCATTTGGGCAACCCAATTGTATAAGGCTATCCTTTGCCACCTCCAACGAAAAGATTGAAACCGCCATGCGGAAAATAAAGCAGGCGCTGGATGGCCTTAGCCTCTAATGGGTGTGCGAGGCAATTTTTAGTAAATGTTGATGAATGGATAATACCTGGGGGATGAGCAGGTCGTTTTCATTATTTGAAATGATGAACTGGCAACGGCTTAATTTTTCGGTCTCATCCATTTGCCGGTCCATACGTTGAAGTACTTCTTCTTTACTTATTCCATCTCTTTTCATGGAGCGTTCTATGCGCAGGGCGATAGGAGTATCAACTCCAATAACATAATCCAGATTTTTTTCTGAGCCGCTTTCAAAAATAAGGGCGGCTTCTTTAACGGCATAGGGAGGGAGGATGCCATTGCCGCACGGGTCTTTCATCCATGCTGCTGCATCCCGGATGGTAACCGGATGCACGAGGCTATTGAGGAGGGCCGTTTTTTGGGGGTTACCAAATACTATGGAAGCAAGGTAACCCCGGTTTAATTTTCCATCGGGATATATTTCAATCCCAAAATGTTGGATGATAGCAGATTTAAGCCCTTCATCTTCCTGCATAAGTTTTTTAGCCGCAACATCGGCGTTATATACCGGTACACCCAGGATCTCAAATATCCTGGCAACAGTGGTTTTCCCACTGCCCATACCACCGGTAAGGCCTATACGCAGCAAGGGGAAAGATTATTTTTTAGCTTCATCGGCAGCCTTATTCAGGTTGGAGGTCCACTCCATGCTTATGGCCGATTTCTCTATTTTAATATAGCTACCCGGGCTTGTTTCAAGCATAATGGTGTTATCATCCACTTTATTTATGGTTCCATGGATGCCGGCAATGGTAACAATTTTATCTCCTTTTTGAAGGTCGTTGATAAATTTCTTTTGTTGCTTGGCTTTCTTTGCCTGGGGCCTGATCATAAAGAAATAGAAAACGGCAATCATCAACCCCATCATAATTAGGGTAGAGGTGCTGCCTCCTTTTCCGTTGGGGTCCATCATTAAAAAAATGTTCAGTAGTTGCATGGTTTTGTTTGTGGTATTTGGTTTAAATCAATAATTTTTTATTCTTCGTGTTCCTTTCCCATCACTTCGCCCCTTAATTGGAGGGTAGGGAAGGGCGGGTTTGCATTGGAAGTAACGGTTACCGATTTACGGGCTTCACCAGGCCGGTTGGCGCTGTTGAATTTAACTTTAATAAACCCAATCTCACCGGGTTTAATGGGTTCTTCCGGTTTCTCCGGAACGGTACATCCGCAGGATGCCGATACATTTGTAACTACGAGAGGTTTATCTCCGGTATTTTTGAACCGGTAATTAAATTCAACAATATCTCCTTCGCCCACCTTGCCAAAATTATAAATACTGTCGATGATTTGAACGGTGGTAGGATCTTTTGGTATCTCCGATTGGTTAGGAATGGACTTTTCTGCCAGGCTGTCTTTTTTTCGAATATCACAACCTGCGAGTAAAATAATGCCTGAAAAAAGAATAATAAAATACCTGTACATACTGGATTGATTATGTGGTGGGATTTTTGAAATTTACTTTTTCAATTTTATTTTCGGCCATCAGTTCTTTATGAATGTTATCAAGAATGCCATTAATAAACTGGCCGCTTTGCACCGTACTGTAAGCTTTGGCCAGGTCGATGTATTCGTTGATAGTAACTTTGGTTGGGATGGTTTCAAAATACAGGAATTCGCAAACGCCCATTTGTAATAAGATCATATCAAGGGCGGCTATGCGATCGGCATCCCAGTTTTTTAATTTGGGTTTTATTAATTCAAGGGTATATTCCTTTTTATCTAAGACCGTTTCCAGTAATTTTTTGGCAAAATCCCATTTGTCATTTCCCAACATATCGGCAAAAACACCAGCTATCGGTTTAGAAAGATAATTCATCACCAGGGTCTGCATCATTTCCGCATCATCATCCCAATTCATAAACTGTTCTTCCATGTGGCTGATGAAAAGTTCATTGGGAAGCATCAGGGAGTTGAAAATAAATTCCAGAATATGCCTTTCCTCTCTTTTATTTCTGGAAGGTTCGGCAATATATTCTTTGTACTCACCTGTGCCCGTTAATTCTGTATATATCTTCCGGAGTAAATCTGGATCGATAAGGGAAGTGAGTTTTGCGTCTTTAAGAACCGATTGAAAACTGGGATCGCCAAGGAATTTCAGCAATAGCTCGTTGTGGGCAATTTTGGTGTTAACGGCCAAATCGGTTTGGGAAGGAAGATGTTTGCTGGCCTTTCTCCTGGCATCTGTTTCAGAAAACAGGGCCACCTCCGATATGAAATACAATAAATAGGTAAATAGATACCTGCTTTCCTGCATCTTCCTCGCTAAGATGGCCTGGGGGGCTTCATTGGCATTTCCACTGCCACTTTCGAGGCTATACAGGGTCTGCATCACTTTCACCCGGATATTTCTTCTGTTAATCATCTTCAAAGACCTTTTGGTCGGGGGTGCAAAATTAAGGGTTTCTTGTGGCTGAAGGGCGATAAATGCGGAAAATTAAACCCTGCAAAAATGTCTTAACAAGGCTTTTCGAACCTGAAGGAAAGTCGGTAATTCTGTCAAAGCGGTGGTATTATCCATTTTGGTATAATATTTATTCTCCTACCTTCGCAATCCCAAAAAAGGGAAATTCTTAAACCAAACTCAAAAGAATAGAACCATGGCTAAAAAGTTAAGCATTACGCCGCTTCACGACCGGGTAATTGTGAAACCAGCAGCTGCCGAAGTAAAATCTGCCGGCGGTATTATTATTCCAGACACAGCGAAAGAAAAACCCCAAAGAGGTACTGTTCTTGCCGCCGGACCTGGTAAAAAGGACGAGCCCGTAACCGTGAAAGCAGGTGATCAGGTACTTTATGGAAAATATGCAGGTACCGAAATTACCATCGACGGAACAGATTACCTCATAATGAGGGAAAGCGATATCCTGGCCATTGTATAAGCTGGCTAAATTCTCAAAATTTAATTAAACCTTACAAAAAGATTAATATGTCTAAGTTGATTTATTTCGATATTGATGCAAGGAACAAAATGAAAAAGGGCGTTGATACCCTTTCCAATGCCGTAAAAGTAACCTTAGGGCCCAAAGGCCGTAATGTGGTTATTGAGAAAAAGTTTGGTGCCCCGGCCGTTACAAAAGACGGAGTTACGGTAGCCAAAGAAATTGAACTGGAAGACCCCATTGAAAATATGGGCGCCCAAATGGTAAAAGAAGTAGCCTCAAAAACTGCCGACCTGGCCGGTGATGGTACAACCACCGCTACGGTTCTTGCCCAGTCGATTATTGCCGAAGGGTTGAAAATGGTTGCCGCCGGTGCCAATCCAATGGATATTAAAAGAGGAATTGATAAGGCAGTAGCCCTGGTGGTTGCTAACCTGAAATCTCAAAGCCAGACGGTTGGAAACGACGGTAAGAAAATTCAGCAGGTGGCCACAATCTCTGCCAACAACGATGAAACCATTGGTAAACTGATTGCGGAAGCCTTCGCCAAAGTAGGTAAAGAAGGGGTAATTACTGTAGAAGAAGCAAAAGGTACCGATACCACCGTGGATATTGTAGAAGGTATGCAGTTCGACCGCGGATACATCAGCCCGTACTTTGTTACCAACAGCGAAAAAATGCACGCTGAATTGCAGAACCCTTATATCCTGATTTACGATAAAAAGATTTCTGCCATGAAGGATATTTTAAGTATCCTCGAAAAAGTTGCGCAAAGCGGCCGGCCCCTGCTCATCATTGCAGAAGACCTGGAAGGAGAAGCACTGGCTACCCTGGTTGTAAATAAGCTCCGTGGCACACTCAAAGTGGCAGCCGTTAAAGCCCCCGGTTTTGGCGATCGCAGAAAAGAAATGTTGACTGACATTGCCATCCTTACCAAAGGAACCGTAATTAGCGAAGAATTGGGACATAAGCTGGAAGGTGCCGATATATCAAGCCTCGGACAGGCAGCATCTGTAACTATCGATAAGGACAATACTACGATAGTAGGTGGCAAGGGCGATAAAAAAGATATCACAGCAAGGGTTAACCAGATTAAAGCCCAAATTGAACACACCACTTCCGATTACGATCGCGAAAAATTGCAGGAACGCCTGGCAAAACTCGCCGGTGGTGTTGCCGTGCTTTACGTAGGTGCTGCCACTGAATTGGAAATGAAAGAAAAGAAAGACCGGGTTGATGATGCCCTTCATGCAACACGGGCTGCCGTGGAAGAAGGTATTGTTCCAGGTGGTGGTGTAGCTTATATCCGTGCTATTTCTTCTCTGGAAGCAAAAGCTAAGGGCCAGATTGAAGACGAACAAACCGGTGTAGCCATTATCCGCCGGGCGCTGGAAGAACCTATTCGTATCCTCACCACCAATGCAGGGATTGACGGTTCGATTGTGGTTCAAAAAATCAAAGACGGCAAAGGTGATTTTGGTTTTAATTGCCGGACTGAAGTTTATGAAAACCTGTTTAAAGCCGGTGTAATTGATCCAACCAAGGTTAGCCGCGTAGCGCTGGAAAATGCAGCTTCTATTGCCGGGATGTTGTTGACAACCGAATGTGTAGTTGCAGACAAACCCAAAGAAGATGTACCTCATGCTCCGGGTGCACCGGATATGGGTGGCATGGGATATTAATAACCTTTTTTAATCTATATTCTTACAGGCTGTCTCTATTTGGGACAGCCTTTTTTTTGAAGAATGGTTTCTTATCCGATAAATTTCTAACCCCATTTAGAATTTGCCGGGTTTTATTTAATAAAGACTCCCGCCTATTAGGAAGAACTGCTATTTATTTTGATTTACAGCAGGAGAGTTATTCAATGATAGATTTATCAAAAAAAATCTTTTCCATTAGAATACCAGAAAGATTCATTGAAGATTGGAATGGATAAGAATGAAAATATCAGGGAACAATTGTGCCCATAAAAAAGCCCGCATTTGAACGGGCAGAAGTATTTAAAGTGGTAAAACCTGGAATAAAGTTTTTACAATGGACAAATAGAAACTAATCATCTCCCCAAAACGACCATACATCCGTGGTATAAGCTACTTTGTGTTCGTTGGTTTCGGGCCAGTGGTGTTTATCAAACCCCGGCGCTTTCTCAAGTGTTTCTCTTTTTTCATTAAAGCGGAAGTCTCTCTCATCGGGGTCTATTTCCAGTTTATTGGCCGGGATGGCGAAGTATTTTTCACCGATTCCGAGGAACCCGCCAAAGTCTATAACGTAATATTCAATTTTTCCGGAGCGGATATTAAGCATGATGTCTTTTATGTGCCCCAGCTTTTCGCCTTCCGCATTACTCACTTTATCTCCAATGATGGAAGAAGCAGTAAGGAATTTCAGGTTTGGTTCGTTGGAATCAGTGAACCCTTCTCCCAGGTTGTTGGTATTATCGGTACTCATGGCCCATTTTTTTTAATGAATAATTAAAAGCCTTTTAAGTATAACAATATTATTTAAATAGAGTTCAGCAACTCATTCAAATAAATGTTAACAAATAACCCTATTTCTTCCTGAAAGTTTACCTCTTCTTAATGGATGATCTTATACTGCCTGCTGTTGCCATTTTGGGTAATCCGCAGGATATAAACACCCCCGGGCAGGTTTGAAAAGGATATATGACCCGTTTCTCCTTTAATAGTTCCTTTATTAATTTCATTACCCAGAGCGTTATAGATCGCATATTGGATGGAATAATTTCCCGGAATATTTTTTTCAATATGGAGCAAATCTTTAACCGGGTTTGGATAAATCAGGAATTCCTTTTGCCGGCAGGAAGTATGGGAAGATGTGATATTGCTGTAAGCATATCTGCCATCCCAATCCATCATTTTTAAACGGTAAAATGTTTTTTCTGCCGTTGGAAGGGTTTCGAAACTGTAATTACTTCCCCAAGTTTCATTAGAAGAATTTACGGTTCCGATTGGAATGAAAGTCCGGCCATCCAAACTTTCTTCCACAAGGTATTTACTTAAGTTTTGTTCAAATTGCGACTGCCAGTTTAGTTTCACTTTACAGCCATTTGATTGTGCCGAAAAATTGTTCAATTTTACGGGTAGCACCCCGGGGCAGTTAAGTGCAGAGAAGGGCTGGCCATTTAAAGTGGGGGCTTCTACATTGAAAGTATAGGAGGGGTCGGCATACTGATACACATATATGATTACGGCATAATAGTGCCCGGCCTGCGTGGGAACGGTTCCGTTAATTCCCGGTCCGGTGGGATTCCCGTGTGTTGGCGTAAGTTCACAAATAACCTCGGTAAATCCCGAAACATTCACCGGGCAGGTGATGCCCGATGGACCGGTGATGCCCATGTCGTACACACTATAATCGATATCCAGGGGATCACCTCCGGCATTAACGGGAGTAAAAGTTTGTTCAAAATTTCCTCCATTCGGCGAATAAAAAAACTCCCAGTAGGCCTGTTTATACACTACATTATAATAACAACTGCCAAATCCGGTTTCGCCCGGAACTGTTGTGATCGCTGTAATTGGCCCATAACTGGCCGCACAGCCCAGGATATTACAACTTTGCGCCAATGCAGGTTTAGGGATGGCATACAGGAAGGCGCAAAAAAAAGTCAGGTAGAATTTTCTCATGTTCAAAAGCAGTTAAAATTAGAGGTTTAGGGACTCGTAATAACTAAATATACAATTTTCCCTCTATTTAATTGAATTTGACATGGGCGAAAAGCCATTTGAAATTTTAAAAAAATAAGGAGCAAGCATCATTTTGAAAATGGTTCTGAAAAAAAACGATTATCAAAAGATGCTTCCAGGTCCTTCGAAAAATTATTTCTCCGCTATCACCACCCTAAATTTGTTTTGGTAAACTACCTGGCCATTTTCTTTTAGATAAGGCTGAACGGCCTCATTTAGTACCTGAATTGATTTTTCATATCCCGAGTTTTCGATGGCTTTTGCAGCCGGACCGGCAGATAGTAATCCTTTCATTGCAATCTCCATATTCGGATAATTCCATTCACAATCCACATCTTTCGAATGCAGGATTTTCAGATTTAACTCTTCCAGGATTTTTTCCAGTAAATGTCCCTCTGTTAATGCAAAAGGCCCGGGGGCCCCGGGTGGAGGAGGAGGTAATAAACTTCCTATTGTTTTTAAATAAGTGCTTGCTTCGCAATCTTCTTTTTCGCCCCAGATTATTACCGCCAATTTACCGCCTGGTTTCAATACCCGTTTTGCTTCTGAAATGGCATGCTTTACATCGGCTGCATATTGGAACGAATTGCATCCGGAAACCAAATCAAAGGTTTCATTGGCGAAAGGCAGTTCTTCCATTTCGCCAACCAGGAATTTAATTTTCCGGTTTCGGCGCTTTTTGGCTTCGTTAATAAAAGGTTCTGTTCCATCAAAGCCGGTAACATCCGCCCCGGTTTGGGAAACCATGTCGGCAAAATACCCGGTGCCACAACCAATATCCAGGAATTTCAGGGATGGCCCTGGATTTAATTTTGATATTGCGTATTCGTACCCCGGCTTTACGGTATCTTCCTGATAGGAGGCCCAGTCTTCGGGACGTTGTCCCCATAAGTGGCTTTGCATTTTTTGAGAGCCCATGATATACGGTTTAAGGATTGAAAAATATATTCGAAGCGCAGGGGCAGTAAATTTATTAATTCCAAGGAGGAATTACAGTTATAGCTATATTAATTTTTCAATTTAAAAAGGGGATGCCCACACTGCCAAAGGACAAAAGCATATTGGTTGGCAAAATTTGAATAGGTTACATTTTTATCTTCCGTAAAATGACCGTCGTCGAAATTAATTTTAAGTAATACAGGTTTTTGAGACGAACTGCTGTTTTGAAGGGCGGCAGCAAATTTTCCAGGTTGCCACACAGGTACCCGTGGGTCATTCCACCCACCTACACAAATTACTGCCGGGTATTTTACATTTTGTGAAACATGTTGCACTCCATCCATTTCATATAATGCCCTGCATTCTATACTATCTTTTACCGTGCCAAATTCGGGAATATTGCCAGGCCCATTGGGTGAAAATTCCATTCGCATACTATTGGCACAACCTACATTGCAAATTGCTGCGGCAAATAAATCGGGACGTTCGGTAACGGCTCTTGAAATTAATATACCTCCTGCACTGGTTCCTGTTCCGGCAATTTTAGATGCCCGGGTGTAGCCCTGTTCAATCAGGTACTCGGCGCAACTGATGAAATCTTTCCAGGTATTGGGTTTGGTAGTCTTGTATCCGGCCTTATACCATTCCTGCCCTTTTTCGCTTCCGCCTCTAACATGGGGAATAGCAATCACCACTCCCTTAATTGCCAGGGAGGCATACATGTTGTTGAAATAGGGAATCATGCTGCTTCCATAAGCGCCATAACTTTCCATGAGGCAGGCATTACTGCCATCCAGTTTTGTTCCCTTTTGGTAAATTATTGAAAGTGGAACCAACACCTTATCGTGGCCTCTTACCTCCACTTCCTTTACTTCTAAGCCCTGATACTTTTTGGGGTATACTGCCGGTTTATTAAATGAACTGGGGGTAAAAATCTCTGTATTTAAATCCACATCAAATTCTGTAAAGGGTTTGTTCCATGAGGTAATATTGAATATACAGCGGTTGGTGGAATTGTCTAAACAAAAGACAAAAATAGAGCCCTGATAAGGTGTTTTCACCTCCGAAATTTTCTTTGTTTTAAAATTGTATTTATAAATGTGGTTGTTGATTCCATCGCTGTAACTGGCAATTAAATAATCCCTGCAATGGGTGATTGCTTCAAGAGTTAGATTATTTTTTTCCTCCATAATGACGTCCGCCTTTTCCCAATCGGGGGCCCTTAGGCTGGTGTGTATCAATTTATAGTTCTTAGCGCCTTTATAGGTAATAGCATAAACGTCATCACCAATAATTTCTCTTCCTTTAACTATCGCATCATTTTGAGTAGAAAGCACCTTCCAGTTTAAGGTGCCGTTGAAATCTTTTATATCTGCAAAAAAACTTACCATTTCATTCCGTACATTAACTACATCAGCAAAAACATAGTTTCTGGAGTCTTTATTTGTTCCGGCAAACGGTAATTCATTAGGCTGAATATTTAAGGAAGGATAGCTTTCGTTACTTAAAAAATCTTTATCATTTTTCACGTCGTCACCCAGTTTATGCAGCCTGGTTTTGGTGTTTTGAATAAAGGAGGGATCGGTTTGGTCGGCAGTTTTCTGGGAGAAATAGGTGAAAGCACTGTTATCAAAAGTCCACCCAATGGGCCCGAACCAGCTTGGAAAAATAGTATCTGGAAGAAAGGTCCGGGAATCCACATCCAAAACTTTTATGGTAGAAACCTCGGCACCGTTTTCACTATAAGAAATGAGGACTTTCTTTCCATCAAAACTGGGTATCGTTGATTGGATGGTCAGGGTTTTACCCTGGATGTAGGTTAACGGGTCGAATAATAATATTTCTTTTCCACTAAACCCCTGCCGGAAGTAGTATTTTGCTACAGGTTCACCCGGCATGGTTTTCCTGTAAAAAAACCTTCCGGCTTGATAATCCCTTCCCCGAATTTGCGGTGGCTGCAATTTGTCCAGGTTTTTCCATTCAGAAACCAGATCATCCCTTCCTGATATTTTATTTAGGATTTCATCGGAATAAGCAGATTGTTGACGAAACCAGTCTTCCGTTTCTTTCGCTTTTGTATTTTCTAGCCAACGGTAAGGATCTTTATATACCACACCAAAATAGGTATCGGCGCTATCTGTGGTTTTGGTTTTTGGGGGATTTGCATTTTGCGCATTAACAGATAGAAGGGTTTGCCCGAATAGGACGAAAGCGAAAAAGTACTTCATTTTTTAATTTTTTAAAATGGAAGTGCTTTCAAATGGTGATGCAGGTTGGATAATTATGGGATAAAGGATGGAAGTAAATATAAATTATTCTGCAATATTTTGTAGAAAAATTATGGGGCCAAATAGAGATATTGGGTCTGGCCATTTCCTTCATGGAAGTTCTCCGCCTGAAAAGAATTTTGGATAGTGGGATATAGCAAAAAGTTAGCTTTAGTTGAATCTCATGACCTGGAAAACAATCCTTGAATAGCCTTCTTTTTCATACAAAACCCCAACTTCAAATTTTGGCAATGCCACAAGGTCGGAATAGGCGGCGCTTCCTGTACAAATTGGGGAAATAACTTTCCAGGTTCTTCCGTCATCCCAGCTACAATAAAGTGTCAGATTTTTTCTGGAGACTGTATCCTTTAGGTTGGAAAACAAAATCACATTTTTTCCCTCTTTTGTTTTAAAATTTAGCATACTTCCCTGGCAAACCGGATCAGGCAATTGTTTGTCGATATATACCGTATCCCACTTTGATCCACCACTATGGCTTACGGCAATAATTCGGTATTTGCTATTTCCCGTTGGGTTTCTGATATTCATGATCACTCCTCCGTTTGATAGTTCTGCGGCAGTACTTTCATTGCTTCCCGGAAAATTGACGGAAGGGGTAAGTTGCCAGGTCTTACCATGGTCATCGCTGAAATAACCGTGTGCTTCATAATCGGAAAAATCATTTTTGGGCGGACCGGCTGAATGATTTGCAGCTATAAAAATCCGACCTCTGTATTTACCCGTTGAAAATTGAAAAGCATGCCCCGGGGTATTGGCCAACCCTCTCCAATCTTCTTTAAAATGATAATCCGGATTTATGGAAGGATGGTTTGGCCGTGAAACGGAAGTGGTAATATTGACGGGAGCCATCCAGCTTTTCCCATTATCGGTGCTTGTTATATACCAGGCCTCCCTTATCGCTTTTCCTTCTCTCACCTCATATTCAGATGCATTTGATCCTGTGTTATAAAACAAAAACAGGCGGCCATTTCTAAAATTTGGATCCAGTAAGTCATATACGGGAGCTGAATTTCCAGTTTGTAAATTTCCATTTTCCGCCACAACCTGCAGTGCTCCCCAGGTACTTCCATTATCTGAACTGCGTTTAAGTACAATCCGGACTTCCCCATGGTCGTTGCAATTATATTTTCGGGCTTCACAAAAGGCCAGTAATTCGCCATCTGGTGCTTTTACAATGGCCGGGATCCGAAAGCAGGCATACCCATCCTCCCCGTTTTTGAAGACGGTAATTTCCTGTGCAATACCCGGCAAGGCCGGGATGAAAAGAAGCATGGAAATAAAATACAATCGCATGGGAGTAATATTAATTCGCCAAATTAAAAATTGTTGCGGAGGAAATCGAATACCAGATTGCCAATTCCAATCTTCCAACGAATCCTGTTTATTGGTCTGTCGGATCCCATGAAAAAGATTTTTGGGATACAACAAATCCGGTTGGCAGAACCACCGTAATGATGAATTGTTCATGGAAGGGGTTGTCCACTTCAAAATCAATTTTTTCTCCGGGTTTTATTTCTGGTAAGTCATAACTTCTGAAGGAAAGGTAGTTATCTATTTTATCGGAAATATAAATCTTGTACCCTTTTATTGCATGTTGGGGTAACCCGGTGCTTCCAAAAATCAACAGATTTATTTTACCTTCCCTCCAGTGCCTGGCATTTTGCACTTCCACCGGCGATGAAAGCTCTCTCAATACACGCATCGAGGGTTTGGGATTTCCATACATATCATAAACACCATGTATCCTCCTCCTGTATTTATTATTCTCTGATGTGCCGGGGTAGTGGGTACGGTAATCGGTAAGGTCGAAATAAATTGCTCCTTCCACATACGATTTACTTTCATAAATACCCATATGGTAAATCATGTCTTCTATTCTTCGTTTGTCGCCTCCTTTGAAATTGGGTTCGCATAAACCGAATTCAGAGATAAAAAATGGTTTGTTGGGATAGGTGAGGTGCACACTATCCAGATAGGCGCTAATGCTTCCTGTTGGGATTTCCCACCAGCTCCCCCCATATTCGTTCATCATCAGAAAATCGCCATCCGCTCCTCCATCCGGAGAAAAATGAGGATAATTAAAAAAACAGTGAGTGAGGGAGTTGCTTGCATAGGCCGTATATCGGGAGGGGTCTAATTCCCTTGCATGATGAAATAAGTCTGCCAGTAATTTTTTAATATCAGATTCTGTTGATCGCAATTCATTTCCAACACCCCAGGAAAAGATACTGGGATGGTTATATAAAGATTGGATCATGGTTTCCAATTGTTGAAATGCAATGCGGCGGATGGTATCGTTATCCGGAGTTTCGGCACCCCATAACGGGATCTCTTGTTGTACCAAAATTCCATTCCGGTCGCAGAAATCGTAAAACACGTCGCTCTGTTGGAAATGTTGACGGCTAAAAATGCAGTTTACATTTTTCATCAATTTACCCATGGCAACAATCAGGCTATCCGGTTCGGCCAGCCCAAAATCCGGATTGCTGCCTGCAGTCCATTCCACACCCATTAATTTAATTCGTTCCCCGTTTAAATAGGTCCTTCCATGATTAAAAATCAATTCCCTGAATCCAATATTTGTTGAAACCTTATCCACTACCTTTTTATTCACCAAAATTGTTACTTCCACCTGGTAAAGGTTAGGGAAATCAAAATGCCATGGATGAATGTTTGGAATAACAAAATTTGAAATGGCTATTTTGCCTTGCCAGCCTGGAGTAACGATTTTGTTTAGGATTACTTTTTTTGTTGCCTGGTTCTCTTCGGTAATGCGCACATGCAGTTGAAGGTCTTCCTTTTGTTCGAACCCGAGTTTTAAATTCAGTTTTCCCTCCCCGGTTGTTGTATTTAATGTAGGAGTTGCACGAAGAAAAGTGGCCGCAGGCTTACTACTTACAAGGAATCGGGCCGGCCTTATAATTCCCCCATCGTTGGGCCAGTCGAACGAGGAGCCGTAAGGCACTTTGTTTTTCCCAAAATCATTATTAACGGCTACGGTGATTCTGTTTTGTTTACCATAGGCAAGTTTCCCACTCAGGTTGATGCTGATTTTGTTAAAGCCGTTGCCTGTTGTTTCCGATATCTTTTTACCGTTTAGATAAATGATGGAAGTATGATTTATGGCTCCAAATTCAAGCACCGTATTTTTATTTTTCCAAAATGGAGGGATGGTCATTTCTTTTTGATACCAGGCCCATCCGTAATAATTCTGATTCAGGGAATCTATATTCCAGGTATGAGGAAGATTTACGGTGTTGGATTGAGGAAGTGTTTTTTCAAACCATTCATCTTTTATACCTATTCCGTTTGAGTCTATGCTGAACTGCCATTTTTGATTTAGAAGAATGGTATCCCTTTGTGCTATACCCGGAGTAAAATGAAACAAAAGAATCAGAATATGAAAATACTTTCCCATAATGTGTTGGCTGGCGTTTGCCATTCAATTTACATCACCTGGAGAAAAGAAAATATTATTTTGGATGCATGCGAAGGGGAGTAATAGAACTATTTAGTCGGTTAAGGGGGGATCAAAAGCAAGCCATTAAAGTTACTTAGTGCATGCCTTCGGCAATGGTTTCCACTTTTACTTTCGAACCTTTGGCCAGCAACACAAAGGGAATGCAAATGAGAAACATAATACCCAGGTATAAGAATACATCCATATAAGATAAAACCATGGATTGGCGCGTTACTATTCCTTCCAGACCCTGGTATGCGGAGTGCAGGGCCACATCCGGCGCCATTCCTTTGGCCATAAAGGCATGTTGCATCCCTCCAATGCGTTGTTGCAATAAGGGGTCTTCACTATTTAAATGGGAAACCAGGTTGCTTCGATGCACCATGTTTTGGGAGGAGATAAAAGTGCTGATAGCGGCTACGCCAAAGGATCCTCCCAATTGTCTCATCATCCCGGTAAAAGCAGCGCCCTCGCCAATTTCTTTCCCCTTTAAAGTTGAAAGCGAGAGGGTGGTAATGGGGATGAAAAGGAGGCCCAGCCCGGCACCCCTAACAATGAGTGGCCAGTAAAATGCATCTTCGGGTGTATTGGGGGTAAGAATTTTATAACCCCAAAAACTATAAAAAAAGAAAATGGCCATACCTATAGCTACCAGGTAGTGTTGTTTTACACCTTTTTGTAACAGCCGCCCAATGATGGGCATCATGAAGGCCGTGGTAAGGGCCGAAGGGATCATCAGCATACCCGCCTGGAATGCATTCCAGCCGAGGATACTTTGCGTATATAAAGGGATAATAAAAGTGGAACCGTAAAGTCCAAAACCAAGAATAAAGGTTAGGATGGTGCCAATCCGCAGGTTCCCATTTTTTAACACGCGTAAATCTACAATGGGGTTTTCGTAGGATAGTTCTCTCCAGATAAAGAAGAAAAAACTAAAAATGGCCAGCACCGTACAGAATATAATGGCATTACTGGCAAACCAGTCTTCTTCATGTCCTTTCTCCAATACATATTGCAGGGATCCCACCGCCGAAGCCAACAAGGCAATTCCCAGCCAGTCAATTTCATGGATCGATTTTTTCTCTCCATACTTTGGGCTACGCACAAATTGAAGGGTAAGCAGTGTGGCAATAACACCAATGGGGATATTGATATAAAAAATATAAGGCCATGAAAAATTTTCTACAATATAGCCGCCTAAGGGTGGACCGAGGGTAGGGCCAATGATTACGCCCAGGCCATATATGGCCTGGGCCATTCCTCTTTTTTCGGAGGGATAGGATTCCGTGATGATGGTTTGGGATGTTACTAATAAGGCGCCTCCGCCAAGGCCCTGAACGAACCGGAAAAATACGAGTTCCCATATTCCGGTAGCGTTGCCACACAGGAAAGAGCACACCGTAAACAGTACAATAGAAGCTGCGAAATAATTCCTCCTTCCAAATTGCTGCGAGAGCCAGCTTGTCATGGGAACGATGATCACATTGCCGATAGCATAGGCGGTGATTACCCACGAAATTTCTGGAAGTGTGGCGCCCAGGTTGCCTTTCATATCATTTAGGGCCACATTCACAATGGTGGTATCCACAATTTCAAGTAAGGCGCAAAAAATGGCAGTAATGGTTACCACCACTCTTCGGGCTCCATATTCCACTAAAGGTTCATCAAGGGAAGGACGGTTCATGAAGTTTCCGGTTAATTTAGGTGAACATCCACAAAAACATTCATCCCCGGCCTGAGGCGTTGGATCAGGCTGTCTGCCGGATTGGTAAATGTAATTTTCACCGGCAGGCGTTGCACCACTTTTACAAAATTCCCACTGGCGTTATCGGGCGGTAATAGGGCAAATTTTGCACCGGTGGCAGGGGAGAAGGAACTAAGAATTCCTTCAAAATCGTGTTTCGGAAATGCATCGGCATGAACAATTACTTTTTGCCCAATAACCATCTTATTATATTGGGTTTCTTTAAAATTGGCCACAACCCACTTTTCATTGCTTAAAACAATATTAAACAGGGATTGTCCCTGTTGAAGGAGTTGACCTTTCTGGATGGGCACTTTAGAAAGGATTCCCGATTCGGGAGCGGTAATTACGGTATATGATAGGTTCAGCAGGGCATGTTCTACATCTACCTTACGTTGTTGGATATTCGCTTTTGCCACTTCAATGGATTGCGCGGTTGCATTGGTTTGGGAGGTCACTATACCAGTTTGGGTTTGTACCTGGTTTCTTTGGTCCACCAATACCTGGAGGTTTCTTTCGGCCAGTTCTTTGGCTGCTTTGGCTTGTTCAAATTGTTGCTGGGTAATGGAATGATCTTTAATCAGGTTCTCATACCGGGTAAAATCCTGGGTGGTTCTCCAGACATTTACCTTCGCCGCTTCAATCTGTGCATCGGCGGTGGCCACTGCCGCATGTGTGCTCATGATATTTTTTGATGCGGCATGGGTATTTGCTTCCGCAACTTTCAGGTTGGATTCTGCCGTATTAAGGGCGGCTTTTGCCTGGTCTAAAACAATTTGCAAATCGCGCGGGTCAATGGTAAGGAGAGTATCTCCCTCCCGCACAAATTGGTTGTCGGTAACATAAAGTTTATCTACATAACCTCCAACGCGGGCTGTAACCGGGGCTATATTTCCTTCTACCTGGGCATCATCGGTTTCTTCATGGTGCAAAGCGTGAATATATTTTGTAAACCCAAACCAGGCACCGGCAATTACAAGTATGGCAAGTACCACAATAAATACCTTGTTTCTTTTTTGTTTGGGTGCCACGGGAGCATTTTCTTTTTTGGTTTCCATTTTTATTGTCCTTTTATAAAGCTTTCAGGAGGCCTGCTGTTTGTAATAGTTTGTAATAGGCCAGTACCGCATCGGCTTTGGCCAGGGTGATATTTATTTTTGCCTGGAGGCGGGCTACATCCGCATCCAGAAGGTCGGTAAGGGTTACCAGGCTGTTTGCATATTTGTTATTGGTTATCCGGAAGTTTTCATTGGCCTGTTCTAACGCCCTTTCATATACCTCAATCCTTTTATGGCTTAGCAGTACCATTTGGTAGTCCCGATTGGTCTCAACTTTAATCTCATCCGTTAACATATCCTGGCTTGCCATAATTTCCCTTTTGCGAGCCTCTGCTTTTTTTAATTGCGTATTCGATTTCCAGATATTAGCCAGATTATATTGGATGCCAATTCCTGCGTTAACGGCA
This sequence comes from Bacteroidota bacterium, assembly GCA_018266615.1. GTDB lineage: Bacteria > Bacteroidota > Bacteroidia > Chitinophagales > Chitinophagaceae > Ferruginibacter. The sequence continues at coordinate 11,305 of JAFEAB010000099.1, read as the reverse complement.
TTGGTTACACTAAATACGTTGGGGATATCTGCCGCAATATATCCGGCGGTAAGCCCTATGTTGGGCAAGGCTTCCCCTTTTGCAGCTTTAACCCCTGCTTCCGCGGCCTTCTTCCGGAATTGAGTGGCTCTAACATCGGCCCGGTTAAGTATGGCCGCATTTTCAAAATCTGAAAAATTGGTTAGTGGAGAGTTGCTGTTAACAAAGTTGGTATCTACCTCCAATGGGTTTGTTTCTGGTAAACCGAGAAGAAGGTTCATATATAAGGATGCTTTCCGGGAATCATTTTCAGCATTTAATAATGCGAGTTCAATATTGCTGGTTTGCAGTTGAGATTTCAACAGGTCGTTTCTTGCCAGCAACCCGTTCTTTTCCAGGTTTGAAAAGGTACTATCCCGAGATTTGGAAGAGTTGAGGTTTTCTTTTAATAGGGTGATGGTTTCTGCCGCTTTGTACATATTCACATACGCCTGAACGGTATTCAAAATGATATGTTGGGTATCGCTTTCGGCATCCATTTTAACGGCCTCTGCCAGCAGTCTTGCCGATTCAATGCCATATTTCAGTTTTCCACCCGTATATAAAGGGAAAGATAGGTTTGCGGATCCGTACAATGCCTGGTTAACAGTTGGAATTTTTGGTCCTCCATGTGAGGCGCTGTCGCTTCCGGAAGCAAATTTCATATTAAGTTTTGCACTGTTAAACCGGAGGTAATTACCACTGATTTTAAAATCGGGTAACCGTTCCTGTAAGGCTTCTTTTTCCTGAGCCAGGGCTTCATCAATTTTGGCATTGGAAATTTTAAGTTGATGGCTGTTTTTTAAGCTCAGGGAGATGGCCTCCTGCAGCGATATTTGTTTTTCAACCTGGGCTATTCCGTGGTAGGAAAAGAAAAGCAGGGTAGTTAGGATCAGAATTATTCTTTGGTTCATATATTATTGGGGGTCATATCCTAAAATGGATTTGAATATTTTCCGGATATGAGTTTGAAGGTTTTTAGTGAGGATTTTCTGAAATTTCTCGTAGGGCATATTCTCCAGGCTTAAAGAATGCCGGTAAAATTCCTGATTTATCAACATGTGTTTCACCGTTCCCGTCATCGTTGTAAGCAGGAGGGCGAGGTCAATTTTTTTGCAGAATATTTTTTCTTTTTGCCCCTGCAAAATGAGGTCTCCAATTAATTCGGCATATTCCTTCCTTATTTTTCGCAGGTAATTTATCACCACCGGGTTTTGATTAATAACCTGCTCACTAATCATCACTTTGAAAAAATCCTGTTTTTGAACGGCCCGGTTCACATATTCATCTATCATTATCTGGATTTTCTGCCAGGGATTGAGGTGGGCCATGTTATTTATTTCCCGGATGAGCAGGGTGCCCGAAGCCATCCTTTCCATGAATAAAGCCTCAAGCAATTTTTCTTTGCTGCCAAAATAATAGGAAATCATGGCCAGGTTTACTCCGGCTGCTTCGGCAATATCCCTTACGGTGGTTGCATCGTAGCCATTTTTGGCAAAGAGCTTTTCGGCCTGGTTTAAGATGTGGATATGTTTCTTCGAAAGCGCCATATTTGGGAATCCGGCGCAAAGTTAAACAAATGTTTGATAAAATTAAACAGTTGTTTAAATTATTTTTTCTTTAAAACGAAGGTTTGTAAAAATTTACCTGTTTTGCCAATTTTTGGAGGGTGTCTTCCTGGCTTTGGAGCCTTTCCAATAAGGGTAAGATTACTTCCAGCCCCTCGAGGTTTATGCCAAGTTGCAGGTGCAGGCGAATAAGCTTTTCTGCCAGGGGTAGCTGGTTATAGGGAATATAATAACTGCGTTTTTCCTTAACGAGGTGGATGAGGTTGCGGGATTCGAATTCAAAAAAAACCTCGTCATTAATTTCGTGATAGCTGCAAAATGCTTTTACCGCTATTAATTTTTGGGCAGCCATATTTATAATTTTGAAAGTTCTGTAAAAAGTGATTTTTGTTTTTCGGTGAGGTTTTGGGGAAGTTTTACGGAGTATGTAATATACAAATCCCCAAACTGCCCTTCTTTTTTATATACGGGAGCCCCTTTGCCTTTAAGCCTGATTTTTGTATTGTTTTGGGTCTCCGGTTTTACGGTCACTTTAATTTTTCCCGAAATGGTATTAACCATAATCGTCCCACCCAGAACGGCAGTATAGAGGTCTATTTCCTGGGTGAGGAATAAATCGTTCCCCATTTTCTTGAATTCGGTGTTATTAACAATATGGAATGTGATGTAAAGGTCGCCGGCGGGGCCACCGTTATTTCCGGGTTCACCGTGCCCTGTCAGTTTTATTTGCTGGCCGTCTTCTATTCCGGCGGGAATAGTAATTCGGATATGCTTTCCGTTAATGGTAATTGTTTTCTTTTCGGTGGTGAATGTTTCCGTTAATGGCAGGGTTAGGGAAGATTGAAGGTCGCTGCCACGAAATCGTGCCTTTGCCCTGGAGCTGCCTCCTCCAAACATCGAATTGAAAAAATCGGAAAATCCGCCACCTCCAAAACTGCCTTCAAAATCGGCAGTCGAATCTCCATAATTTCGGTATCCCCCGCCAAAATTGTAGGATTGCTGTTGTTGTTTCCTGGCTTGTTCGTAAGCTTCCCCGTGCTGCCAGTCTTTTCCGTACTTATCGTATTTTTTTCTTTTTTCCGGATCGCTCAGCACTTCATTTGCCTCATTAATCTCCTGGAATCTTTTATGGGCTTCTGTGTTGTTTGGGTTAACGTCCGGATGAAATTTTCGGGCCAGTTTACGATATGCTTTCTTAATGTCTTCCTCTTTGGCGGTTTTGTCTACACCCAGCACCTTATAATAATCTATGAATTCCATGGTTAAATTATGTCTTCAAATTTACTGCACCCTGGGTATTTCTGTATCGAATTATTCCTGCCACAATCAGAAACTGGGCCATTGCGTAAGTGAAGCGAATAAGGGTAGAGGCAAAGGGAAGGTCGATCATGAACTTATTTATAGCCAACAGCGAATCGGAAATGATAAACCATAGTGCGCCGGTTACAAAGTATGGTTTTGCCTGAGAATAATGGGGAAATGAAAGGGTAGTTAACAACATGATGGAAATTACTAACGCATAGAAAAATACCGGAAATTTTAACGATCCCAGATGCGGATATAAGAATGAAACTAACAAAATGGCATATCCGAAAACAAGGAAGAGGTATTTTATATTCAAAGGTGGAGCCGGATGTTGCTTACGCTGCCGGATAAACCAAATGCTGTATAAAATATGCGTAATGAGAAAGGAAAGGAGACCCAGAATAAAGCAAACCGGGTACGCTTTGTCGAACATTAAGAGTATATCTCCCAGCCAGGAAAATATCAGCCCGGCCAGCATTAAAACAGGGATTTTTGAAAAGGGAACTTCTGCCTTCAGCCAAAATATTAGCAGGAGGATAATCAGGGGTTTTAAAAAATAATCTGCTAAAGGGATGTTGCGTTCTGCTACCAGGCACCCGGCCGCAATTACGAGCCAGAACAGGATTACGATCCAGGTTTTCTTCATTTAATTTATTTTCTTATATATGCCTTTGTGCCAAAGAATCTTCCAATGGAGTCAATAATTCGTGTGGTATCTGCAATAGGCCTGGGAAAACTTAAGTACAATTCATATTTAGAGGAATCCGCCGAAACAAACATATTTGCAGCATGCCCAAAGGTTCTGAATTTTTCCAATGCTGACCGTGCGGCTGCATAACTGTTATATGATTTGAATACCAGTTGCAGGCTGTCATTTTTTTGTGTTGAATCCCTTTTGGCAATTAAGTTGTTTCGAAGAGTTGCCGAGTCCGGTATCAAAGGCGGTTTATCTTTTTTTATCGTATCTGCCGCAGGAATAAATTTTTGAAGTTCATTGTTTTCTTTTCGGTCTTTCAGATAAAAGAAAACAGATGCCATAACGGCAAGGATGAAGAGGATTAATCCCAACCATCCCCATTTTCTGCTTTTAGGCCTGGGTGTTTTTGATATGGAGAATTGAATATCCTCTACCTGCTTTTCTTTTAAGGGTGTTGCGGCCTGGGTAGAGGCCGGAGGGTGGATTTCAATGCCCGGTACAAATTCATAATTACCTTCCTGGTTTTTCTGCAAAACTCCAAGCCCTTCAACCGTAAAGGGCTTTCCAATATTGATGAATTGCCGGGCAAACAGGCTGAAGGATTCAAGATCGGAACTGGCAAGCGGCCGCATTTTCCCGGTTTTTTCCACAATAAAGGCAATGAAATCCTCATCCAGCGGGGCATGCCTGTCGAATTCAAAGCGTACCGCATTTTCCGGAAGTTCAAGTCCCTTGTCGGGCTCGGGTGGCAATATCACTTCTCCTGAAAGATAAAAACTACCTATATCCTGAAGGGTTACTTTTTTATTCCGGAAGAGTTGCTGAACAATCAGATGCTCTATTTTCATGCGAATACTTTCTTTCGTAAACTTACAAGATATAAGCTAAAATGCAAACAGGCCAAAGGGTTAACTTTGTAAAATGATGACTGAAAAAGAGAGGTACTTTATCCAATATTGGGAAAAGGTGCGGGAACCGGAATCGAAGCCCTTATCAAAATTAATTAGAGGACTGCCGATGGCAATCATTTTTTGTGCGCCTATTTTCCTTTCTCCTATATTGGTTTACTATTTTTCCCCCGACTGGTACACGAAGATTTCTGCTGCACTCACGGTATCGGTACCAACCATGCTCCTTGCGTTATTTATCCTGATAGTTTTTATAGCTTATTTCAGGATGCACTTTAAATGGGAACAAAATGAACAGTATTACCTGGAATTAAAAGAGAAATTGAACAGGGATGCAGCAAATTAATCGAATTTGAAGTCTTTCACTTTTTTAAACCTCTTATAAAATGAGAAAAGGATTTTTCCTTCTGCTTACCTCTGTTATCTTTCTTTCGGCCTGTAATAAGAAATCCGATAAATGCCATTATGTAGAATCAAACGTCGTGGCACCGCAAACTGAAATTGACTCGCTACAGCATTACCTCACCCTGAATAGTATTGTGGCTATCCAACACCCTTCCGGGTTATTTTACCGGATAGATACACTGGGAACGGGGGCTGTTCCTGCCATTTGCTCTACTGTTTCAGTTACTTACCAAGGTTCGCTGCTCTCCAATGGCTACATATTTGAGGCCCAGGCTACCCCCATTGATTTTGCCCTGGGGGCCGCCATTGCCGGATGGCAGAAAGGGCTTATGTTAACAAAGGCAGGTAGCTATTTTACATTATATATTCCTCCGAGCCTGGCCTATGGCCAAACAGATGTTAGGAATAATATGGGGCAGGTGATTGTTCCGGCAAATTCTTATCTTAAGTTTGTGATCAAGCTGCATAACGTTTCTTAAAAGCAGTTCGATAAATAAATGGGCCGCGAAGCAATTTCGGTATTTGATATGTTTAAGATTGGGATTGGCCCCAGTAGCAGCCATACTCTTGGCCCGTGGAAAGCAGGCCTTCTGTTTATCAATTCGTTAAAACAAAAGCATTTACTATATAGCGTTAGCCATATCGAAGTAATATTATATGGTTCGCTGGCTAAGACAGGAAAAGGACATGGAACTGATATTGCCGTTCAGCTTGGATTATCAGGAGCCAATCCCGAAACCATTCCGGTAGAAGATGTTTTTCCGAAAATTTCAGACATAGCTTCCATGAACCGGATTGTATTGGGCGGCTTACACGAAGTGCCCTTCAATCCCTCCGAAGATATTGAGTTCCTGTTTTCAGAATCACTTCCTTTCCATCCGAATGCCTTAACCTTCCTGGTTACCCTTCAAAATGATGAAAAATTTGCCGAAACCTTTTATTCGATTGGTGGCGGATTTGTAATTAAGGAAGGGGAGGAAGGAGGCAGTGTTTCATCAAAAGAATTACCTTTTCCAATTGATCATGCCGATGACCTGCTCCATTGGTGCATGAAAACAGGATTAGCCATTCACGAGGTAGTTTTGGAGAATGAAAGTGCCTGGCGCCCGGAATCTGAAACCCGGGAATCCTTATTAAATATTTGGAAAGTGATGCAGGATTGCATATTTAGGGGAGTAAATAGTAAGATGGATTACCTGCCTGGCGGCCTTTCTGTAAAGCGGCGCGCCGCAGGTCTCAATAATAAACTTTTAGCCGGGAAAGAATATGCGAGTTTGGAAGAATGGAAGACGGCCATTAAAAGTGGAGGATCCGGCTTTTCTTATATTCTCGATTGGGTGAGTTGCTTTGCCCTCGCAGTGAATGAAGAAAACGCATCCTTTGGAAGGGTTGTAACGGCCCCCACGAATGGGGCAGCAGGAGTTATTCCAGCCGTCTTAATGTATTATATATTGTTTTGTGATGGAGATTCGCCCGATAAAATTCTTCATTTTTTGCTGACCGCTTCAGAAATGGGAAGTATTTTCAAAAAGGGAGCCACGATCTCTGCAGCAATGGGTGGATGCCAGGCCGAAATTGGCGTGAGCAGTTCAATGGCCGCCGCCGCCCTTACGGAAAGTATGGGTGGTACCCAACGTCAATCGATGATGGCCGCGGAAATTGCCATGGAGCATCATTTGGGCATGACCTGCGACCCCATTAAGGGACTGGTTCAGGTACCCTGCATTGAACGAAATACCATGGGTGCGATTAAAGCCATTACCGCCAGCCAGTTGGCTTTATTGGGCGCCCCCGATTTTGCCAAAGTTTCGCTCGACGGTGTTATTAAAACCATGTGGGAGACTTCCCTGGATATGAACAGCAAGTATAAGGAAACGGCAGATGGCGGACTTGCCGTGAATGTACCGCTGGGCCTTTCGGAATGTTAAGGATAGCAGGTGTTTATTTCCTCCATTTGAAGTAAATAAAATTAAGGTTGAGCTGAATTTTATTCAGTTTAAATTCTTTGTTCAAATTTTTTCGGTGCCTATTTTTACCCCCGGGGAGGGGGCAGCAAAATGCCTCCGATTTTTTGCTTTTTCAATATTAATAAGACTAAAGTCCCTTTCCTGTTGCCAGAAGGGGGGAGAAAAATTATCCTGTCTAGTACCACCATTGGTTAGTTAAAAATCCTAACTCGTTAATATCCGCATTGAAGCCCTTCTCTACAAACCATATTTCCGTTTGATATTCCTTTCGCTTTCTCTTTCTTTGATACTGTTGCGTTTGTCAAATGATTTTTTGCCACGGCCGAGGCCTATTTCCAGTTTTGCGATTCCATTTTCGTTGATGAATAAACGAAGTGGGATGATACTATATCCCTTTTCCCGGGTTTTAGCTTCCAATTTTGACAGTTCCCGCTTATTTAGCAACAACTTTCTGTCGCGCGTGGGCTCGTGATTCGTATAGGTTCCAAAGCTATATTCCGCAATGTGTAAGCTTTTAATAAACAGCTCACCCTGGTTGAAATAGCAGTATGCATCATTAAAGCTGGCTTTTCCTTCCCGCAGGGATTTGATTTCGGTACCAAAGAGAACAAGCCCGGCAATGTACCGGGCTTCAAAATAGTATTCGAAAAATGCTTTTTTATTATTCAGTTCCAATTTTTGGGCCGATCTTATTCTTTAAACAGGTTAAGTAGTATTCCCATTTTATCTCTAAGTTCTTTACGGTGAAGGATAAAATCGAGAAAGCCATGTTCCAATAGGAATTCGCTGCGTTGGAACCCTTCCGGTAATTCTTTACGGATGGTTTCTTTAATTACCCGGGGCCCTGCAAATCCAATGAGAGCACCTGGTTCGCCACAAATTATATCGCCCAGCATGGCAAATGAAGCCGTTGTTCCTCCAAAGGTGGGGTCGGTACAGAGCGAGATATAAGGGATGCGGGCTTCTGCCAATTGCGATAGCTTGCCCGAAGTTTTTGCAAGTTGCATGAGTGAGAATGCACTTTCCATCATACGGGCGCCCCCGCTTTTATTGATGATCATGAATGGAAATCGATGCTCGAGGCAGTAATCGCAGGCCCGGCTGATTTTTTCCCCCATAACACTGCCCAGGCTTCCGCCAATAAATTCAAAATCCATACAGGCTACTACCAGATCGTTTTCATGTACTTTCCCATGGGCTACGGTGATGGAATCGTGAATATCTGTTTTGGAATATGTCTCTTCCAACCGTTTACTATACGGCTTCAGGTCAACAAATCCAAGGAAGTCCTTAGACCGGATATTGGCAAAAAATTCGGTATAGGAATGGTTATCAAACAAAATATTAAAATACTCCTCACTTCCAATACGGTGATGAAAATCGCATTGCGGGCAAACAAAATCGTTTTCGGAAAGTTCGGAAACGGTGCAGGTGTATTTACAGTTCGGGCATTTAGACCATAAACCTTCGGGGGCATCCTTTTTATCTTTGGTAGAGGTAAGGATACCTTTTTTAATCCGCTTAAACCAGTTGGGTTTCAACTGTTCGTTGGCGTTATTTTCACCGGTGAGGTTGGCGTCAAAATCTTCATCTATTGCCATACACTAAAGTTAGGGTTTCGTGATATTGAATTGGGCAAATATTCAGATTAGGCAATAGTGATGCTTTTATCCAGATATACATCCTGGATGGCATTCAGCACTTCCACACCTTCTTTCATGGGGCGTTGGAAGGCTTTTCTTCCCGATATAAGCCCTGTACCTCCTGCGCGTTTATTAATAACGGCGGTGGTTACGGCTTCTGAGAGGTCGCTGGCTCCTTTACTTTCCCCCCCGCTATTAATTAAGCCTACGCGGCCCATATAGCAATTCGCTACCTGGTAGCGGCAAAGATCGATGGGGTGTTTGGATGTCAGTTTATCATACACTAAGGGCGAGGTTTTTCCGTGTTTGGTGGCAAGATAACCGCCATTATTGGTAGGTAATTTTTGTTTGATGATGTCTGCCTGGATGGTGACACCCAGGTAATTTGCCTGGCCGGTGAAATCCGCGGCTGTACTATAATCCACGCCATCAATTTTAAATGCACTGTTCCGAACATAGCACCAGAGTATGGTGGCCATACCCAGAGAATGAGCCAGCTCAAAGGCCTGGGATACTTCCTGTAATTGGCGGGTACTTTCGGCACTTCCCCAATAAATGGTAGCACCCACAGAAGTGGCTCCCATATTCCAGGCATCTTTTACCTGCCCAAACATGACCTGATCGTACCGGTTTGGATAACTAAAAAACTCATTGTGATTTAGTTTCACCATCATGGGAATACGGTGCGCAAATTTCCGGCTGATGATAGCCAGGGTTCCAAAAGTGGAACATACGGCATTACAACCTCCCTCAATAGCAAGTTTTACTATATTTTCAGGATCAAAATAGGCCGGGTTAGGAGCAAAGGATGCACCGGCGCTGTGTTCCACCCCCTGATCCACTGGCAAAATGGACAAATATCCGGTTCCCCCCAGCCTTCCATGATCGAACATCCCCTGCAGGCTGCGAAGGGTATTATTATTCCGGTTACTATTTACCCATATTTCTTCTATATGATTGGGAGAAGGAAGGTGTAACTGATCCTTCGTTATTGTTTTACACTGATGGGATAACAAGCTGTCGGCATCACTGCCCAATAATTCCACAATTTTGTTTGAAGCCATTTTATAAAATTTTATGCAAATTTAAATATTCGGATTGGTTCCGTCATTTTTGAGTGCCCAAGATACTCATTATTAACGAATAACCGTTCCTGCAACGACATGATTATAGTTGGTTTCTGAGGGATGTTAAGTAGGGAAAGGCTTCCCGTAAGCGGCTTCCAAACCAGGAAAACATTTCACCATCGGCCAGGATTACTTTTTTATTTGGAAAGATTATTTTTATTTCTTCCCGGTCCTTTTCAGAAAAGGGGTAGGGTTCTGTGGAAAGGAGGATCAGGTCGGCACATGCTAACCTTGGATCCGACAGACTTATTTGTGGATACCTTTTTTCTTCTCCAAATACATTTCTGAATTTAGCCTCATGAAGCATGGCGTGAATGAAGGTATCTCCGCCAAGGGTCATATATGGCTTTTTCCAGATAAGGTAAGCCACCGAAATAAATTCCTTGTTCCTAAGCATCCGGGAGTTTTGTGTTTGTTTTTCCCTGATTTCCCTTTGTAAATTTTCTGCCTCTCGCCCTTTGTGAAGTAATTCCCCCAGGTCTCCAATCATTTGTAAGGCGGATTCCAAATTAAAAACATCTGTAATCCATACCGGGAATAAGGTAGCCAGTGCTTCAATATCTTCTTTCCGGTTTTCTTCAAAATTGGCGATGATAAGAGAAGGGGATAGGGATATGATCCGATCAAGGTTTGGATTTTTCGTACCCCCAATCAGATTTTTTTCTTTCCGCCATTGGGAAGGATGAACACAAAATTTGGTGATTCCTATTACTTCCCCGGATAACCCAAGGTGAAATAATAATTCTGTTTGTGATGGAACAAGAGATATAACCCGGGCAGGCAGGCTTTCAAAATATGAAGTGGATTGGAGAATCATGGGGCAAAAGTGCATAAAAAAAATCCACAGCCATGTTTTTCATGTTAGCTGTGGATAAGAGTGGTTGCCTAACTAAAGTAAGTCATGCTTTTCCAGGATTGGGATTTCAGAGGAAATCACCTGGGTCTCACTTTGGTTCTTCAACGAAGAATATAGGATTAAACGGGATTTTGTGGCGAGGACTCTCTTTTGATTCTTTCTGCTCTATGGATAGGGGAATGAAAAACAAAAAAAGTAGAAGTTGACTGATACTGGATTTAGGCTTTCAGGATGATATTGGAAATTGGATGTTTGGAAAGGATCTTGGATAATGATTGATATTATTTAATTCCTATCAATCAACTTCTATTGCAAAGATGCGGCGGTAATAATTTCTATTCAAGAGCAACAATGCCCATTTTTGTTGCTTCCTATTTTACAGTGTTTTATCGTAATTCAACGGAATTTCAGTTGACTTAATTACGATTATCCGTATCGTAATTTTACTAAAGCCTGTTTTCGGATTTGGACCTGCAGGATGAAATATTGCCAGGTATTATCCGGAAAAATTTCGGAAGGGAATATACGATGGCGAATGGGGGCAAGCCCCCATTTTTAAATAGGGAGAAGAAAGGTATCCGGGGAGAGACCTGTTGTTATGGATAAATTAGGGCACGATTAAACTCGTAAATTTTGAAAATAGATTGGGATGCTGAAAATAAAAAACCCGGATTTGGGATCCGGGCTTTAATTTTTTGACCAACTTTTGCCTGTTGGTTTTTCAGGATTTGGGAATTCTCTGGGTGTTTCAATTCATTTATCCTGGTTCAGAGTTGGTTTTCTTCCGTCTTTCAACGGGATTTAGGATACT
>JAFEAB010000098.1 GCA_018266615.1 Bacteroidota bacterium | reverse complement strand
CGGAATGTGAGTGGAGCACAGGATGGCCCACTCGATCCGATGAATGATATGTTTTGGACATGGAATACGGGCTATATCATGTTTAAACTGGAAGGAAATTCCCCCCAATCCACGGCCGACCTAAACCGGATTGAATGGCATATTGGCGGCTTTAAAGGCCCCTTAAATGTTACCCGGCGGATCCGGTTTGATGCTCCGTTTGAAATTGTGAAGGGGGCAATTACCGAAATTCAAATAAAGGTTGACCTTGATAAAATTTGGAAGGGGAAAAATGAGTTTAAAATTGCTAATGATCCAATGTGTATGGTAATGGGTTCCCTTGCCAATAAAATTGCAGATAATTTTCAGGGGTTGTTTAGTATTCTTAATGTAAGCTCGCCCCAATGAAATCATTAATTGCCACTATCATCATTTCGGCAACCTGTATTTTCGGAATTGCTTTACTCGGAGCAGAAAAAAATGAGGGAAAAAGGGCTTTCAAACCCCGCCCTATGAAACTGGAAATTCCTAAAGGATGGCCAAAGCCCGAAAAAAATGTGTTTGATAATAACCCGCTCACAGTAGAAGGTTTTATGCTGGGAAAGCGTTTGTTTTATGATGGAAACCTGAGTAAAGACGGACAGGTAAGTTGCGCCAGCTGCCATCAGCAATTTGCAGCCTTTGCAACCTTCGATCATGATCTAAGCCATGGTGTAGCAAACACCTTAACCACCCGCAACGCACCAGGGCTTTTTAACCTGGCATGGAAAAAAGAAATGCATTGGGATGGCGGTGTGAACCACCTCGAAGTACAGCCTCTTAATCCCATGACAGCCCCCAATGAAATGGGTGAAACCCTCGATAACATTGTGGCAAAAGTGAAATCAGACACCGCTTATCGCAGATTCTTTGTGGCGGCTTTCGGAAGCCAGAAAGTAAACATGCAACGTATATTAAAAGCGCTGGCCCAGTTTACCGGATCCATTGTAAGCGCCAACAGCAAATACGACAAGGTAATGCGCGGAGAGGCCGTGTTTACCGCTTATGAATTAAAAGGATATGAACTTTTTAAACAGAAATGTGCAGGATGCCATCGGGAACCCCTTTTCACCGACCATAGTTTTCGGAATAATGGGATGCCCCTGAACCGCTTTAAAGACATTGGCAGGCAGGCCATAACCCTCAACCCCGCAGATTCGCTGAAATTCCTTGTCCCCAGCCTGCGCAATGCCCAGCTAACTTTTCCATATATGCACGATGGAAGTATTTACAGCATCCCGCAAGTGATAGAACACTACCGATCTAAAATGAATACCGCAGACCCTAACCTCGACCCGCTTTTAAGAGGTGGAATACATTTATCCCTCCTCGAAAAAAACCAGCTTACCTATTTTATCTATACCCTTACAGACAGCAGTCTTACTAAAGATAAAAAATACGCCCCTGATAATGGAATCATCATGCAACAAACATTCGACAATCACTAATGAACTGCGCTGAAACATCTGACCCAATAATGGGTTCTGAAAATCCGTAAACATTGTAATAAATAAAGAAATCCATTTTTATCAACCAGTATAATAGGTTTACTTTTGAATGCAAATTTTGAAATGATTGAGTAATATTAAAAAACTGGCAGGGCAAACACTTTGGTACGGAGTGCCCACCATTGCCAGCCGATTTCTGGGTTACCTGATGAATATGGCCCTGCCCTTTTTCATTGCCCTACCCGAAAAAACGGCAGATTTAGTTCAGGTATATACCATCATCCCATTCCTAAATGTGTTATACTCGTACGGAATGGAAACCGCTTATTTCCGCTTTTCCCAAATTACGGATAAACGAAAATTATACAGCACGCTTTCCCTTTCCTTATTATTATCCACTTTGGTATTTACCATCGTGTTGTTATTTTTTAGAGATTCTATTGTAAATGCAGCCGACCTAAATGAAAATCCAAATTATGTTTTATGGATGCTGGCTATCATTGCAGTTGATAACCTCAATACACTTCCTTTTGCCAAACTCCGGCTCGAGAACAGGCCGCGCCGGTATGCCTTTGCCCGCATTGCTGGAATTGTGATCAACCTGTTGGTGGTATTGCTTTTTTTAGGTGTGATACCCAAAATTTTACAATCCAACCCCAACAGCATTCTTTCCCTGATTTATTCACCAACCTTTGGTTTGGGCTATTACCTCCTTGGGAATTTATGTGGAAGTGTTTTTGTACTCCTTATCTTATCAAAAGAAATCCGGGAAGTACGATTCAAATTCTCTGCCGGTTTATGGAAGGAGGTGATGAAATACAGTTCCCCATTAATTATTGTAGGACTGGGTGGCATGGTTAATGACGTTTTAAGCCGGCTGATATACAGGCATGTAGTTGACCTTCCCAAGGTTGAAGCCGATCATCAACTTGGAGTTTTTGCAAATATTTTCCGGCTGGCTTTATTGGTTACCATTATGATCCAGGCATTCCGTATGGCAGCCGAACCCTTCTTTTTCAATCACAGTAAAAATGAAAATGCGCAGAAAACCTATGCAAGGGTTATGAAATTTTTTGTGATAGCCTGTTGCTTTATGTTTTTATTCATTGGCCTCTTCCTCGATATATTTAAATGGATTTTTATCACGTTTGCCAATAAGGCTTGGGCAGAAGGGTTGCAGGTTGTTCCCCTGCTGGCGTTAGGAAATATATTCCTGGGTATTTATTACAACCTCAGTATTTGGTATAAGTTATCGGCCAAGAATGCATATGGCGCAATAATAACCGTTATCGGAGCCGCCATTACCATTGTCTTAAATATAACCCTGATTCCTACCCTGCATTATACCGGAGCGGCCCTGGCTACTTTTTTTTGTTACCTTTTTATGATGGTAGCCAGTTATTTTCTTGGCCAGAAATATTATCCTGTACCTTATGCGGTTAAAAAACTAATCGCCTACCTGGTATTGGCGGTAGTAGTTTACCTTCTTCATTGGGGCCTTGTTTCTACCATTAACCATTCGCTTTGGTTTTCCATTTTAACAGGATTAATTCTATTGGCAGGATTTGCCTGGTTTGTGGGAAAAGTGGAAATAAAAGAATTGAAGCACATGCCTGTAATAGGAAAATATTTTAACAGGGCGGCTCCCCCTTCCCTATAAATACTGTTGCATTACTGCATATAAAACATTCATTTCTTCCGGGGAAAGCGGACCGGTTTTGTTTGAACCCAGGAAATGTAACCGGAAAGACAGGATGGCAGCCGGTAAATTAGAGACATCGTAACCAATTACCTTTAGCGCAATAGCCGGTTCAACCCGCAAGCTGTCCGGTATTACCCTATTGGTATCCGGATACCAATAACCATATCCGCTATCGGCCAATATTCTCCAGGGAAATAAGGCACTGGGATCAAATTTGCGCCCCGGCGCCACATCCGCGTGGCCCAGATAATTACTGGCGGGTATCTGATATTCTTTTGATAAGGTATCCAACAAGGCAAGCAGGCTGTGTATTTGCACTTTTGGAAAACTATCCCTTCCATTATTATCCAATTCAATTCCGATGGAGGATGAATTTATATCCCGGTTTGTACCCCAGCGTGCTGCGCCGGCGTGCCAGGCTCTGAGATAGTCGTTCAGTAAATGATACACGGTGCCATCTTTGCAAATCAGGTAATGGGCGCTTACCTGAGACTCGGGTTTGGCAAAGGTGCGCAAGGTTTGTGCGCAGCTATCCTGGGCCGTATGATGAATAATAATATAATTCGGTTTCCGAAGTCCAAAATTACTGGTATAGGCGCTGCTCTCGGGAATTGAATCAAAGATCAGGCGGGTGGTATCGGGTTTTAAGACAATAACTTTAACCACACTATCGATAGTTCTTTCGTAATTCTTAACGGTGCTGTTTACCCGCTTGGGGGCACAGGATGAAAATAAACCTAAAATTAAACTTAGAAAAAGAATATATCGAATCATCTGAAAGAATCAAAATACAAAAAACCAGCAAAGGTCCGTAGGTAAAACTAATTCAATTCGCTTTTTTAAAAACCCGGAAGATCCTCCTGCATTTTAAAATTTGAGTTCCCAATATAAATTTAAAGCCGCAATAAAAAATGCCGCCTACATTTGCATTATGAAAAAAAGTTATGCCATTTTGGCTTTGGCCGGAATTTGTATTTTTTTACATTCTTGCAGCAGCAGTAAAACAGGAACTTCATCAACTGCCACCCCATCGCACTTTCCTCAACTGAGATTCCTTGATACAACCCATATCCCCTTTGGGAAAATTTTTCATAATACAACCGTTGGAGGTTTGTCTGGTATTGATTTCGATAAAGACAACGGGATATATTATATGATCTGCGACGACAGAAGCAATATCAACCCGGCCAGGTTTTACACTGCAAAAATTCACTTTAAGGAAAATAAATTCGATTCCATCCAATTTTTATCCGTTCATTTTTTAAAAGACTCTTCCGGAAAAGAATACCCCAATGCCAGAATGGATCCTTATAAAGTGGTTGACCCTGAAAGTATGCGCTATTGGTATGGGAAAAATCAATTGGTTTGGAGCAGCGAAGGCGAGCGGGAGCTGGGAAAAGGAAGGCCCATATTAATTGATCCTTCAATTAACATTACCGATACAACCGGGAAATGGATTGGCGCGTTCCCAATTCCTTCAAAAGCCAAAATGAGTTCGCGCGAAACAGGCCCAAGGCAAAATGGGGTCTTTGAAGGGTTGAGTTTTACACCGGATTATAAAAAACTCTTTGTTTCTATTGAAGAACCTTTATACCAGGATGGGCCCCGGGTTGAAATTATTAAAAACCGCTCTCCCATTAGGATCCTTGAATATGATGTAGCTTCCAAACAGGAAATCCACGAATATGCCTACATTCCGGAGCCGGTTGCTTACCCCGCCATCCCCACGGATAAGTACAAAATAAATGGCATCTCCGAAATTTATGCACTAAACGACCAGCAGATCATGGTAATGGAAAGATCCTACTCTACGGGCCATCCCAATAATGTTATCCGGATATTTCTTGCCGATATTACTAATGCCACAGATGTTAAAAACAAAAATAGCCTGGCCATTAAAAAATACCGACCTGCTGCAAAGCACCTTCTTTTTAACCTGTCAGACCTGGGTATTTTCATCGACAATGTGGAAGGAATTTGCTTTGGGCCTAAACTTCAAAATGGGAACCAAAGTGTTTTGCTAATGGTGGACAATAATTTTTCCCGCCACGAAATTGCACAGGTATTTCTTTTTGAGTTTATCCCTTAACCAAAAATATCGTTCAGGAGTTCTGCCAGGTGGATTCCTCCTTTTAACAACTGTTCATTCAGCACAGATAGGTATTTATAATTATACGCATACCCCAGTTTTCCATGTTGTGTTTCCGTATAATTATAAATATCCTGTGCAATAAAATAGGAATCACAAATCCAATCCTTTAAAGACATGCCACCCCATCTATTAATCTGTTCCGTTGATGGGTAATTGACGGCCGTGGCATACTCGGTATAGCTTAGCTGCTGAAAATCCAAAAGCCGCTCATCCCAAACCTGATGCAGGTTGCTTGAGTCGTGGAACCATTTTAATTTTATTTTGTTTCCGCCCAGGTCGCTGAAATGGCCCACATGAAGCGGCTGGTGCAGATCTCCCACAATATGAATCAGAAATTTCAGGTAAACCTTCTTTACAGAATCAGAAAGATCCTGATGTTTTAGTTGATCTACCAGGAAATTAATTTTCGTATATGCATCAACGGCAGTATCTGAATCGAGGTAATTATTGATGCTGTCTCTGGATAAACCTGCTTCCAGATTTATAAAATGCCAGTTGTAGAAATTTTTATACGCCGGATCCGACTTAATAAAATCGGGCCAGTTACTGCTCATGGCCACCGATTCATTTCCCAGGATAGCCTTAATAGCCCGTTTGGCCTTTTTCGTTAGATGCCGTTCGGCTATTTCCCCCACAATGCGATGCCCGTTCAAACCCCATGCTCCGGAGGGCAGAGGAGCTAAAAGGCCGGAAATAATAAGGAAGAAAAAGACGACTAAAGAGATTGTATGTTTCATAAAATTGAATAAGCCGTAAAGATCGGAATTTAAAAAACCGGCAGAAGCCGGTTTAACATTTTTATCAGCCCTGGTTCAAAAAACGGAATTCCATTCAATAATTCCACCCGGCGGAAAAATATCTACTTCCGGCAAGTATGGGGAATAATTCCATGTTGTCAGGGAATATAAAAAATTTAAGAGGTTGTATTAGATGAGCCTGCTTCTGAACTTCCTGAACTCATTGGTATTTCCAATTGCTCTGCCTTTTGCTCAGGCACGGTTACAGGAATAAGTTTTTTAACCGGTGCCTGCCTTTTAACCGCTTTTTTAGGTACAGGTTTTTTCACCACTTTCTTAGGCGCAGGTCTTTTTACTGCTTTTTTGGGTGCTGACTTCTTTACTGCTTTTTTTGGCGCTGGTTTTTTAGCGGCCTTTTTTACGACTTTCTTAGCCGGTGCCTTTTTTGCAGCCCTCTTTACCGACTTTTTAGCTGCCTTTTTAGGGGTTGATTTTTTAACTGCTTTCTTCACTACTTTTTTTGCAGCCTTCTTTGCCGGTGCCTTTTTAGAAGCCTTTTTAGGCGCTGGCTTTTTGGAAACAGGTTTTTTAGCTGCTTTTTTAGGAGCCGCCTTTTTTGAACTTTTGGCCATAACGTATGATTTAATGAGTTTGTAATGAAAAAGAAAATTACAACCATTTTCTTTCACTAAACAAAATCTGGATCAGGAATTTTTATACTTTTTTTGGAGGCATATCCACTTTTCTTAACCAGCTTCTTCATCTTCATAATCGGGAAATATTGGATGCAGAGAACAATAAAAAAATAGGGGCAAAAAATAAGGAATAAGGAACGAAAAAGTAAATATGAAGGCAACACCTCGATATAATGATAGGACCCCTTCCCTGGGTAGTAAAAAAAGGACCGGATAGAAATCCAGCCCCGTTTTAAATCCAATATCCTATGAAAAACCTGATGTAAAATTAGCATCAGAAAGGAAATAATCTATACTCCTTTTGTAGTATTTTCATCAGGTTAATGTTGAAACGCTATTAATTGCCCAAACCGGTTCCTCCCTGCCCGCCTATCCGTTCCGTTTCTTCTTCAACACCCGATTTACGTAAGGGCGACTGGCCGGAAGCCTTACCGAA
This sequence comes from Bacteroidota bacterium, assembly GCA_018266615.1. GTDB lineage: Bacteria > Bacteroidota > Bacteroidia > Chitinophagales > Chitinophagaceae > Ferruginibacter. The sequence goes on along the minus strand of JAFEAB010000098.1, from coordinate 11,798 downwards.
TCTATAGGTAAAGCCCAGTTTAAATTGGCGGGTTTCGGATTTCCCGATAATATTTAAGTACTGCCCCGCAAAATCTGATTTCCCCGAAATCTTCAGGCTATTAAAAACATCACTGCACGAAAACTTGAGGCTGGCCTTATTTTTAAAAAGCAGCTTTTGTACTCCTGCAGAAACTGACCACAGATCTTTTCTTCGAAATGTTCCACTCCAGATAGTGGGAGAAGAATATAAACCTGATATCTCACCGGTAAAGCCCTTTCCAAACTGCAGGCTATGCTGCATATTTAAATTTAATGAATAGGCTTCAAGATTAATTAACCGGCCGGCGCCCAGGTTTGCCTCGTAATGCGTGTAAAAGCTATTCAGGTAAATAAAGGCACTATACCATTTTATGGAAACCGGATAACTGATGCTGAGGTTTACAATATCCTGATTTGCCAGATTTCTTTTGGTTGCAAAGCCCCGGTAGCGGTCTATTGTATCAAAAATTGGAGTAATCACATCGGCTACATGGCTATATCCAAGGGAAGTGGTGAGCTTCCCCTTTATAGTATTTGTAAAAGTAATAGTGTTAGTAAATTGTGGCTGTAGGTTGATATTCCCCTGTTGATAGGTGTATTCATCCACTTTAAATTCGAAAGGATTTAAATCCTGGTACACCGGGCGATCGATCCTTCTGCTGTAATTAAGTCCCCAAATAAGATTTGGATTTTTATTGATTGTAACAGAAACCTGGGGGAAAAAATTGGTATAATTCCTTTTAAATAGTGAATCTGAGGGATGGAAAATACCTGAAAGGTTTTTGTACCCGGTACTGGAGCCGGAGAGGTTGGTGTTTTCTATCCGTAAGCCTGCCTGAATAAGAAATTTATTCACCTGCCGTTTATAATTCACATAAAGGGCGTTGATGTTCTCTTTATAAATAAAATCGTTGCTTCGGAGCGAGTCGAGGCTTTTGGTAATTCCGAAGACATTATACCTGTTAAATTCATTATCACTTCTAACGTAAGAAACTTTAGCTCCAACCCCCAATTTGCCACCCATGAATCCCTGCTCATAATCGGTTTTAATACTGTAAATATCTATTTTAGACGGAGATTGCATACTATAATCCAAACTATATAAGTAGTTTAGGTCCTTATCAAAAAAGCGGTTGGGTTGAAACTGATCCGTTCTCAACCGGTACAGGCCATAATCGGCATCTATACTTAAAACATGACCCATAGAATCAGCAAAACGGTAATTGAGGTTGAAATTGGTATTAAATTTTTTATTCGCGCTTTTGTTATCCGCTTTCAAAATCCGGAAAAGTGAGTGGGTAGGGGAATACAGGATGTCCATATCAGACTGCACCAAAATATTCCGGTCGATATGGGTTCCCATTATCATTACACCAAAGGTTGATTTCCTATTCAGCGAAATATCAACCCCTGCTTTATAGTCGTTTGATACAAGTTTATGATTCACAAACGATCGTTGGTCATAAACCGTATCCAATTGTTCGCGATACTGGGAAATGTCAAAATATGATTTATTCCAGCTATAATTGAAGGAGCTAAAAAAGTTAATTCTCCGGTTCCGGTAATTGAAAGAAAACCCTCCATTATACTTAGGGAACTTTCCAATGCCATAGCCGGCAGTAACAGAACCATTAAACCCACTCTTCTTATTTTTCTTAAACCTGATGTTTATGATTCCGGCATTACCGGCTGCATCGTACCTGGCAGAAGGGTTAGTAATTAATTCGATGGAAGCGATTTGGGCAGATTGGACTCCCTTTAAATAATCGGAAAGATCCGATCCGGATAATGGAATTTTTTTATCATCCATATATACCTGAACCCCATTTTTTCCATTCATGGAAATGATGTCATCCTTATCCAATTGAATACCTGGCGATTTTCGTAAAATTTCGAGTGCGTCTTCTCCCATGGCATTGATACTCCCATCCACATTAACCACTGTTTTGTCGGTTTTAACTTCAATCAGGGGTTTCTGTGATTGTACAACCACCTTTTCTAGATTGACAGAAACTTTGGATAAACGCAGGGTCCCTACATTAATATCATCAGCTAAAACATGATAAACCGGAGAGTTCCCCGATTCATATCCAATAAAAGTCATGGAAATATAATAGCTGCCTTTTGAAATTCCTTTGAATAAGAACTTTCCTGCATTATTTGTGGAGCCTATTTTAACAACAGCCTGATTATTGGCATCTTTAAGGGTAACCGTAACTCCCGGTAAAAGAGTTCCTGTTTCATTTACCACCACTCCAAAAATGATTTGAGCTTGAAGTCCAAATGAAAAAATAAAAAACAGGAAAAAGAGAATAATTCGAAAATTCATAAGGTGCGCAATCCTTACAAATATATAGATGTAATCTTCAATTCAATTCAAAAGGCAAATAAATGCAGTTTCGCTTAGTAAAAATACGGCGGATATTTACCCTTACATACTCCTTCTGTATTGCCCTCCCACTTCATAAAGGGCATGGGTAATTTGACCGAGCGAGCAGTATTTTACGGTTTCCAAAAGTTCTTCAAAAATATTTTCATTTCGCAAAGCCACATTTTTCAATCTTTCCAGATACTGAGGGGCTTCTGCTTTATGTCTTTCCCAAAAGGCTTCCAATGTCTTAATCTGAAATTGCTTTTCCTCTGTTGTGGCACGAATTACTTCCTGGGGCAATATGGTTGGGCTTCCATTTTTATTTAAAAAGGTATTAACTCCCACAATAGGATATTCTCCCGAATGCTTCAGGGATTCATAATGAAGACTTTCTTCCTGGATTTTATTTCGTTGGTACATTCTTTCCATGGCGCCCAGCACACCGCCTCGTTCAGAAATTCGATTAAACTCTGCTAAAACGGCCTCTTCTACCAGGTCGGTCAGCTCCTCAATAAAGAAGGATCCCTGGTTGGGGTTTTCATTTTTCGCCGTTCCCAGCTCCCGGTTAATAATCAGTTGAATGGCCATGGCCCTACGTACACTTTCTTCCGTAGGTGTGGTTATCGCTTCATCGTAAGCGTTAGTATGAAGGGAATTACAGTTGTCATAAATTGCGTACAATGCCTGCAGTGTTGTCCGGATATCGTTAAAATCAATTTCCTGGGCATGAAGGCTTCGCCCACTGGTTTGGATATGGTACTTTAATTTCTGGCTCCGGCTGTTGGCATGGTATTTTTCTTTCATTGCCTTGGCCCATATCCTACGGGCAACACGGCCAATTACACTGTACTCCGGATCCATGCCGTTGCTGAAGAAAAAAGAGAGGTTTGGGGCAAAGTCATCAATCTTCATTCCCCGGCTTAGGTAATATTCTACGTAAGTAAATCCATTGGCAAGCGTAAATGCCAATTGGGTAATAGGGTTTGCGCCGGCTTCTGCAATATGGTATCCGCTAATGCTTACGCTATAAAAATTCTGAACATCCTGGTTGATGAAATATTGTTGTACATCTCCCATTAGTTTCAGTGAAAATTCGGTGGAGAAAATGCAGGTATTTTGCGCCTGGTCTTCTTTCAAAATATCAGCCTGCACGGTGCCCCTTACAGCAGATAATGCCTTTGCCTTAATTTCCTCATACTCCTTCTCGGGCAATACATTCTTCCCGCTCAAGCCCAATAATCGAAGCCCCAATCCGTTATTCCCTTCGGGCAGCGCCCCTTTTAACTCTCCTTTTTGCGGGTACACTAATTCGTTAGTAACGCCCATATACCGGGGCAATGTGTGAATGTCGTATTTCGATTCAATTAATTTATTAACCTCACCGGCGAGCCCCTTTTCGATGATGTACTTCTCGCATTGCTGATCGATAGCAGCATTCATAAAAAAAGCAAGGATGATGGGAGCAGGGCCATTGATCGTCATACTCACAGAAGTTTTGGGGTCGCACAAATCAAAACCACTATACAACTTTTTTGCATCATCTACGGTAGCAATACTCACTCCGCTGTTACCTACCTTCCCATAAATATCCGGCCTGTACCCGGGGTCTTCGCCATACAGGGTAACACTATCAAATGCCGTACTCAGGCGTTTAGCAGGTTGGCCAAGACTTACATAATGAAACCGCTTATTTGTTCTTTCAGGCCCACCTTCCCCGGCAAACATCCGGGTGGGGTCTTCACCAACCCGTTTCAATGGGAAGACGCCTGCCGTATATGGAAACTCGCCCGGAAGGTTTTCCTGCATTCGCCAGGCCAGCACATCACCCCAATCCCTGAACTTAGGGAGAGAAACCTTTGGAATACGGCTTCCCGACAGGCTTGTAACGGTTAAAGGTTGCCTGATCACCTTATCCCTAACTTTAAACTCATAAAAGTCTCCGGCATATTGTTTTTGAATTTCCGGCCATTGATCGATGATCAATTTCGCTTCGGGGTCAAGTTGTTTTTCCAGCATTTTAATCTGATGATGCAATGCTTCATTTTCCACCAGTTTTAGCGCCCCTTTTAACTGATATAACTTGGAAGCGATTCCGGCCTGCTCAGCCACATGCTGATCATACTGCTGAATGGCCTCTGCAATTTCTGCCATATACCTCACCCTGCGTGCCGGAATGATAGGCGACTTCTCGGGGGAGTGCGTTATTAATATCTCCCGATTACTTTCTCCAAACTCAACGCCTGTCTTTTCCTTAATAACCAGCAATAGTTTTTCAAAAAGATGATTTACTCCCTCATCATTAAACTGTGCAGCCACCGTGGGCACCACCGGCATATCTTCATTCTTTGCAGCCCATAAACCATGGTTGCGTTTAAATTGCTTGCGAACATCGTGCAGCGCATCAAGGGCACCGGCTTTGTCTGATTTGTTAATACAGACCAGGTCGGCATAATCGAGCATATTTATTTTTTCAAGTTGTGATGGCGCTCCGTATTCTGGTGTCATCACATACATACTAATATTGCAATAATCAAGAATGGAAGCATCACTCTGCCCCACCCCTGCACTTTCCAGTATAATAAAGTCATATCCTTCATTGCGGCAAACATCAATGGCATCCTGAACATGTTTACTCAGGGCAGCATCATTCTCGCGGGTTGCCAGGCTACGCATATACGCCCGCGGAGAAGATATGGCATTCATCCGGATACGGTCGCCCAACAAAGCACCTCCGGTTTTCTTTTTACTGGGATCAACCGAAATTACAGCTATGGTTTTTTGGGAGAAGTTATTGAGAAAGCGGCGTACCAGTTCATCGGTAACACTACTCTTGCCTGCACCACCGGTTCCGGTTATCCCCAAAACCGGAGTGTTCGTATTTTTGACACTGCTTTTTGAAGCAGTTGGGTTTGTTTTATTTTCAGCAATAGAAATTTCCCTTGCCACTTTTCGAATGTCAAATTTTTCATCCAGTAATAATTTGCCCTCAATCTTCAAATGTTCATCAAGGGGAAAATCGCATTGTGTAAGCATTTCTTCAATCATGCCCTCCAGCCCCATTCGCCTTCCATCATCCGGACTGTATATCCGTGCAATTCCATAACCCTGCAACGCTTCAATTTCAGCAGGCAAAATGGTGCCCCCGCCACCTCCAAAAATTTTAATATGCCCGCAACCATTTTCATCCAACAAGTCTTTAATGTATTTAAAGAATTCCATGTGCCCACCCTGGTAACTGGTAATGGCGATACCCTGCACATCTTCCTCAATGGCACATTCCACAATCTCGGCCACACTGCGGTTATGCCCCAGGTGAATAATTTCGGCGCCCTTACTTTGCAGGATCCGGCGCATGATATTTATGGCAGCGTCATGCCCATCGAATAATGAGGCAGCGGTTACAATCCTAACCTTGTTTTTTAAAGAGAAACCCATGAAGTTGAAATTCGGTGTAATTTGAATTGGCGCAATTGCAGATTTCTCCATGGGAGAAGCAGCAAGCAAACCAGAGGCAAATTTACAAACCAAATCCTTTACAAAACCGTTAGTTATTGTTTTTGCGGGATGCCGGGCCGGCAATTAGTTTAGGGATATCGAAAACCAGGCCCAGAGAAAAATTAAAAGGGCGGTAATTAAAACTTTCAATTTCGGCAAGTAGCAGGCTTAGCCCAAACTGGTACTCAATACGCATACCCGGCAATTTCTTAAATCCAAAAGAATTCACAATACAGGGTTCTACCAAATACCAGGTGTATCGGTTAAGGCTGTCAAGATTAAAATCAACCTTTTCCTGATGGGAATAATTAGATTGAATGTTCCGGAAACGGAGGCCGCTAAACCGGGTGGCCAGGCTCAGGGTAAAAACGTCTCCTGCCCTAAACGTCATGGAAGGTTCGAGGTAATACTTAAATAAATCCGCATCCATAAACCGGGTATAGGGTTGCAAAAGATTTTGGTCTACCCCCTTTTCATTCAATTTCATTTTTCCCAAACCCACTCCGCCATAAATAGCAAAAATCCCACGCTGCCTTTTACCAAAAGGTTTATAATACCCTGCCCCCATTTCAAACATGTCTCTTTTGGCGCTGATGGTAGCACTATCAAATGGATAACTGCCATAATCAAAATTCCTTTCGGTGCGGTTATAATAACTGCCCTGAATAGCAAAGTGCCGGGTGGCGGCAACCGCTGCCTGCAAATCAAAACCATTCGACCTGTTTCGATTATACTGGCCTTCCCCATTATCAAAAAGTTCGAAATTGCTTGAATAACTACCGCTAAGTTTGGTATCGCCCTGATTGGTAAAAACAGGTACGTTGTGTGCAGTTGGGCTATAGGCATAGCGCGGTGTTTCGCAGGAATAGAGCAGGACTAACAATAGCACTACCGAAAGATATCTTTTCATTACCTATTTCATTTTAAAAGTAAGGGCTGCAAATTCCTGGATGCTGAGTTCTTCGGCCCTTTTGCTAAAAACAGGACCCGAAATAACCGAAGGATCAAACAATCCCTTTACTGCATTTCGCAATGCTTTTCTTCGCTGATTGAAAGCCGTTTTTACCAGGAGGTTATAATCCTTCATAGAGCGTGTTTGCAGTTCGTCTTTCTTCCGTTTCAGCCTGATTACTCCACTCATTACTTTTGGTGGAGGGTTAAAGGCAACAGGTGGAACATCAAATAGATACTCAATCTCATAAAAAGGCTGCACCAGGGCGCTTAATATTCCATAAATTTTAGAACCGGGTTTCGCGGCAGCACGTTGTGCCACTTCCTTTTGAAACATGCCGATGACTACAGGAACCTGATCTTTCCATTCTAAAATCTTAAATAAAATTTGGGAAGAGATATTGTAAGGGAAATTGCCTATTACGGTGAATGTCCCCGCAAATGGGGCATCTATATCTAAAATACTTCCCGAAATTATTTCGGGATTTTGGGCTGCAAAAGTTTTATGGAGGTAGGTAATCTTTTCTTCATCCAACTCTACTGCCTTAAACTCAACCTCCTTCAACTGAAGCAGAAATCGGGTTAAGGCGCCGCCACCCGGACCTACTTCCAAAAGTTGAGTAAACGCATCTTCTTTTAGGGTTTCAATAATACGATGCACATAGGTTTCATCTTTTAGAAAGTGCTGACCTAAAGACTTTTTTAACCGGTGCATGGCGCAAAACTAACCGAAATGTATCTTCCGCATAAATATTCCTTCTTAATCCAAGTGAACCCAATTTCTGGTCTGGGAATTTTGTAATTCACGTATGCGATATTTAAAAAATGAACAACACAGGCAATGGGAAATTAAAAATCCATATTTCAGGATTTGCTTTCCATTAAAACCTTGGTTAATTGAGGGAAAATTAATCAGAATACCCAAAAAATCTTACATTTAATATCCTTCTCTGCGCCGTAATAATATTATTCATCACATTATTAAAACGCTTTGTCCCATGTCAGGCGAATTATTGCTGTCCAATAAGTTTAAAAAGATAGGCTGGATCTTGCTTATTCCATCAGCCATTTTGGGAATTTATCTAAGTATTTTGAATTTTGAGCCAGAATGGCTTAATTCAAAAGTATTTGCCCTCATCTATAGTGAACCATTTGGGCGTTGGCAATTTTTTAGAATTATTGAAGTCAATTTAACGAATACGCTAACTGGTGTATTATTTATTATTGGTGGGGTATTGGTAGGGTTTTCAAAATTGAAAAGGGAAGATGAATCTTTTTCCAGGATCAGGCTATCCTCTTTACTTTGGGCTGTGTGGGTAAATTATCTATTATTGCTTATAGCCTTCCTTTTCATCTATGGTACTGCTTTCCTTACCATCATGATATATAATATGTTTACTTTTCTAATTCTTTTCATTGGGAGATTCTATTTCATGTTGTACAAAAAAAATATGCATCTACCTCCTGAAAAATCACAATAAAGGTACAGGTACAATAATAGGACCGATGCAGGAGGGGTTGATAAAAAGATCCGGTAATCAGCCACCACCATAGGTGTGAAAAATAATTCCGGCAGGGCACTTAAGTCAAGAAATTTTTCAAGAAACCTGCGAAGAATATCATTTCTATCGGAAAAAATGAATACATTATATTCAAGCATACCCTACATTCTCATGGTTCATGTATCTCTTTTCCCAGGAGCTGGTTGTTGGAAGGTTAATTTTGTTTCAACTACTCCGGATATATACTTATTGAATCCCGATAGATGCAATTCCTGTTATTCAAATTACAATGCTTTACAATGCCTTGGTTTTAGTATTTTTACACCTAATAAAATGGGTAATTTTTTATGAATGACGGCAAACCGGTAATTGGATTTAGTTGTGGCGATATCAATGGAATTGGTATGGAAGTAATTATTAAAACCTTGGCCGATAGCCGCATATCGGATCATTGCATCCCTGTAATTTTTGGAAATAATAAGCTGGTAAATTTTTACCGGAAAATGTTGCCTGAATTAAATCTGAATAGTTTTATTGCCAAGGATGCCTCCCGCATTAACAGCAAACAGATTAATATATTTAATGTTTGGGAAGAAGATGTGCAAATTACTCCGGGCCAACTCAACGATACCGGAGGGAAATATGCCATTCAAAGCCTGTTAGCTGCATCTGAAGCGCTAAAAGAAGGAAAAATTGATGGACTGGTAACTGCCCCTATTCATAAAAAGAACACCCAGTCCGAAAATTTCAACTATACCGGACATACACCCTTCCTAAAAAAGTTTTTTAACGCACAAGAGGTAGCCATGTTTATGGTAGCCGAAAATATGCGGATTGCTTTGCTTACGGAGCATGTACCCGTAAAGGAAGTCTCGCAATTCATAACCCGCGAAAATCTGTTAAAGAAATTACAGGTTGTAAACAACTCTCTCAAAAAGGATTTTCTCATCAATAAACCCAAAATTGCGGTATTGGGCCTCAATCCGCATGCAGGAGATGAGGGTCTTATTGGGAAAGAAGAAGAAGAAATTATTAAACCTACTATTAAAGAAGCAAAGCAAAGGATGGACATTTTCTGTTTTGGACCCTATGCTGCAGATGCCTTTTTTGCCCGTGGGCAGTTTGAAAAGTTTGATGCTGTGATTGCACTATATCACGACCAGGGTTTAATCCCCTTTAAATCTCTGGCGATGGGTAATGAAGTGAATTATACGGCCGGAATGAATGTTGTACGTACATCTCCCGATCATGGCGTTGCGTTTGATATTGCGGGTAAGGGTATTGCTGATGAGTCTTCGTTAAGGGGTGCACTATTTACCTGCCTCGAAATCATTAAAAACAGGGAAGAATATGCTCGCCAGCACCAAAATCCAATGAAACATGCAAGCGCAGCAGTGGTAGGAAATGCGGTAGATGAGAAGCTTTCGGAAGATTAAATATTGGAATTGTACCCTTTAAGCCACCCAGTATCTCATTTGGACGGAAAATAACTTTGAAATACAGGCTGGCAAGTAATTTCCTTTTCAGAAATACAGAAAAAAAACCAGATCTAAAGTGGATTCAACCCTTTACTTAGGTTGGAAACGGTTGTTATTTGCACAATGAATAATTCTCTATTTGTACCTACAACAGCATTAAAAACCTATTTGGATTTATTAATTCTATCAGTTGACAGGTTGTATCCAAGGGTGAATACCAAGAAATACTTGAGAAAGGCAAATGATATCCAGATTACAATAGATAAGATTCAAATTAGGATACCAACGCCCCTATGGGCTCACGGTTTGCGCAACAAAAAAGCTGAACCAAAAGCCCCGTAGGGGTGTACTGTTTGTAAACCAAAAACACTAACCCAATAGCCCCGTAGGGGCGCACTGTTTGTGCAACAAAAACACTGAACTATTAGCCCCGTAGGGGCGCACTGTTTGTGCAACAAAAACACTGAACTATTAGCCCCGTAGGGGCGCACTGTTTATGCAACAAAAAAGACACTGAACCAAAGCCCCATAGGGGCGCACTGTCTGTAAAACAAAAACGCTAACCCAAAAGCCCCGTAGGGGCGCACTGTTTGTGCAACAAAAACGCTGAACTATTAGCCCCGTAGGGGCGCACTGTTTGTGCAACAAAAACACTGAACTATTAGCCCCGTAGGGGCGCACTGTTTGTGCAACAAAAACGCTGAACTATTAGCCCCGTAGGGGCGCACTGTTTGTAAGATAAAAAGAACACTAAACAAAAAGGCCCGTAGGGGCGCACTGTTTATGCAACAAAAAAGACACTAAACCAAAGCCCCATAGGGGCGCACTGTCTGTAAAACAAAAACGCTAACCCAAAAGCCCCGTAGGGGCGTACTGTTTGTAAAACAAAAGCCTCGTAGAGGCGTACTATAATATGGCTAACACGTATACTCAAATTTTTGTACAAGTTGTTTTTGCTGTAAAAGGAAGACAGAATCTAATTCAAAAACAACACAGAGAAGATCTGCATAAATATATCACGGGCATAATAAACAACCGGAATCAAAAACTTCTTTCCATTTTTTGTATGCCCAACCATACCCACATTCTATTAAGCCTTGATCCCTCTATTAGCCTTTCAGATTTAGTTAGGGACATAAAAGCAGGATCATCCAAATTCATTAATGATAGTAATTGGATATCAAAAAAATTTAACTGGCAGGAGGGCTTTGGTGCCTTTTCATACTCGAAAAGTCAGATTGACAGGGTCATAAAATACATCTTAAATCAAGAAGAACATCATAGAATGGAGACTTTTAAGGAAGAATACATTGACTTCCTGAAAAAGTATGCAATTGATTTTGATGAAAGGTATTTATTTGACTGGGTCGAATAATCAGGTCGCTCCTACGGAGCTAATATTTGCACTTATATTTTCATTACTAACAGACGGCTCCTACGGAGCCACCCTTCCTTCAACCTCAGCAATTCCTTGATAAATCGGGGATACCCATTTCAAACTATTCAGCCCTTAACAATCTTGAAATAAATGACCGAAGGTTCAAAAGAAGTCAACCTTCCTTTAACCTCAGCAATTCCTTGAAAAATTGGGGGTACTCATTTCAAACTATACAGCCCTTAACAATCTTGAAATACATAACCGAAGGTTCAAAAGAAGTCAACCTTCCTTCAACCTCTGCAATTCCTAGAAAAATTGGGGGTACTCATTTCAAATTATACAGCCCTTAACAATCTTGAAATACATAACCGAAGGTTCAAAAGAAGTCAACCTTCCTTCAACCTCTGCAATTCCTAGAAAAATTGGGGGTACTCATTTCAAACTATACAGCCCTTAACAATCTTGAAATAAATGACCGAAGGATCCAAAGAAGTCAACCTTCCTTTAACCTCAGCAATTCCTTGAAAAATTGGGGGTACTCATTTCAAACTATACAGCCCTTAACAATCTTGAAATACATAACCGAAGGTTCAAAAGAAGTCA
>JAFEAB010000097.1 GCA_018266615.1 Bacteroidota bacterium | reverse complement strand
CATGAAAGGATTCGACCTAAACCGCAAAGTTTCCGTAATGGTAACCGATGTGTTGGGCCGCCGGGTTGCACAATATGAAACAAATGCACCTCAAATTATGATTGGAAATAAGCTCCAGGCAGGAACGTACCAGGTACAGCTTGTACAAGGGAATAGCCGCCAAAGTTTAACCATCGTAAAAGAGTAGGATCACTTCTATTGAGTTTTTTCTGGGCTGCCATTGGCAGCCCTTTTTTTATCCTGCTGTTTCTATATTTTTTTCCTATTTGGGAGTCGGGACCAACTATTATTGAGCCCACCCTTTTACAGTTGAATTGTAGTTCAATAAAAAGAGGTCGTTTTGTGGTGTAATTTTTATTGTGCCCGGGCACTATTTTTTTTGTAAGGGCGTTATTGAACAGGGGAATCCCCCAATACCACCGCTATGAAAACCATTTTTACCCTGATACCTGTTAAGGCGATTCTTAAGAATTCCCTTATTTTTTTATGGGTTTTTATTTCTGCAACTGTACTGGGAAACAACCCGGCTCCGCCTAATCCCGGCCTTTCTGCCCGCGTGTCGGTTTCTAATGTAAGTGCCTGTGGGAATGGTTCCGATGGGAGCGTCCTGGCTATTCCAAATGGCGGAACTGCGCCTTTTAGTTTTCTTTGGACGGGCCCCGGAAGTTTTACGAGTACATCGGATGCATTATATAACATTCCTGCCGGGTACTATAACCTTACCCTTTCGGATGCGTTGGGGCAGGTATATACTATTTCCGGAATCCATGTTGGAGTAGGATTTAGCCCGGTAATAACCTATTCGGGTTCGGTATCCGGAGCCTGTAATAGTACAGGAACTCTAATTATTTATGCATCCGCAGGCATAGGACCCTATACCTACAGTATAGATGGATCCAATTTCCAGGAAAGTAATTTATTCGTAGGGCTTGCCGCCGGGAATTATAATCTTTTTGCTAAAGATTCAAAAGGCTGCCTGGGAACCAGTGCGGCAGTTTTAGGCGCTGCAGATCCGCTAACTATTAATCCCTATGTTCGTAATTCCACCTCTTGCGCCGATGATGGCATGATACAGATATTCCTTACCGGAGGGACTCCCCCTTATTCGTATAGCCTCGATGGGATTAACTACCAGGTAAATAATTCGTTTAATAATTTAGCACCCGGGGGAGGGTACTTTGCTTATGTTAAAGATGGAAAAGGCTGCATCGCAAAAAGCAGGAGTCTTACCATTACCCGATATGCCCCCCTTTCTCTGATCGCTTCAAAAAGCAATTCCAGCAGTTGTATAAATAACGGAACCATTTCTATGAGGGCTTCCGGCGGGTACTGGCCTTATAATTACAGTATTGATGGAACAAACTACTTTCCCACTCCAATCTTTACCTCTCTTGCCCCGGGTACTTATACCTGTTATGTGCGGGATACCCGGAATTGCACAGGTTCGGTAACTATTACTGTTGGTACCACATCTGTAAGTGCTTATGCAACGGTAATGCCAGTTAATTCCTGCAACCAGAATGGAACATTCACCTTGTTCCCCCTTTCGGGCAATGGACCCTTTTATTATAGCCGCGATAATTATTCTTTCGTGCCAAATAATGTGTTTACCGGGTTGGCAGGAGGAACCTATACCGGCTGGGTAAAAGATTCAAAAGGATGTTCGGTGCAGGTAGATAATATTGTTGTTCCCGTTGGAACAGAACCAACCGTAACGACTACCCGAATTAATACCAGTTCCTGTGTGCCCGACGGAACTATTACCATTGCTGCAACGGGCGGCGTACAACCCTATACCTTTAAGTTGAATAATGGTAGTTATACGTCCAATCCGGTATTTAATCAATTGGGAAGTGGGAACTATCTTGCCTATGCCAAAGATGCCAATGGATGTGAGGGATCCAAAAATACCAGTATTAATGTGGCTCCAATTATTGTAACGGCAAGCAGCACTCCTGTTACCAATTGTGTGGTGAATGATGGAACCATTACCATTAATCATACCGGTGGAAAAGGGAGTATAACCTTCAGTATAGATGGTAATAATTATCAACCGGGGAATGTGTTCTCCGGATTGGAAGAAGGAACCTACGATGCGTATGTGAAAGACCAGAATGTATGTATTGGCGTGGCGGTCGAGGTCCAGGTGCTTTCCGATTGCAGCTCTTTTTCAAAAATTAAAAAGACCGGAGAACCAAAACAAAAAATAATTTCGAAAATCCAGGTTGGTCCCAACCCGTCCTCTTCCTTTTTTAACCTGCTGGTGCCGGCAAAAACCGAATCCAATATCTCTGTTCAGGTTTATGATGGATATGGGAGAATGGTATGGCAACAAACCGGAAAGGGAAAGGGTAATTTCAAATTTGGATCCGGGTTTGCCCCTGGCATTTACAGGATTCGGGTGGTTTCGGAAAATCAGCGTGAAACGCTTTCGGTTATTAAGCAATAAAATGGGATCGCCAAAAAAAGGAAGGGTGCCATTTTCAAATGACACCCTCCTGTTGCATTAAATTATTTCTGCTTATCCTTCTGCAAAAAATTTATGGAAATAAGGAATGGTTTCTATACCCTTATAAAAATTGGCAAGGTCAAATTTTTCATTTGGGCTATGCAGGTTATCGCTGTCTAATCCAAATCCCATCAACACCACTTTGGTTCCCAATTCCTGTTCAAATAAAGAGCAAATAGGAATGCTTCCACCACCTCTTACCGGAATGGGCGATTTTCCAAAGGTGGATTCAATGGCTTTTGCAGCGGCCTGATAGGCTTTACTGCTGATTGGGGTTACATAAGGTTCGCCGCCGTGGTGCAGGCTTGCTTTCACTTTCACATAAGGAGGTGCTATTTTTTTGATGTGGTTGATGAGCAGGTCGGTAATCTTATCCGTTTTCTGATTGGGTACCAGCCTTGCGGAAATCTTTGCAAATGCTTTGGATGGCAATACCGTTTTGGCACCTTCTCCGGTATACCCTCCCCAGATTCCATTTAATTCCAGCGTTGGCCTGATGCCCGTGCGTTCGTTGGTAGAAAATCCTTTTTCTCCCCACAATGCATCCACACCGAGGTCCTTTTTATATTCCTCCTCATCGAAAGGAGCCTTTGCCATCAATTCCCTTTCTTCTTTTGAAGATTCCAAAACCTCATCATAAAATCCGGGGATTGTGATATGATTATTTTCATCATGCATGGAAGCAATCATTTTGGCGAGGATGGTAATGGGGTTGGCTACCGCGCCACCATAAACGCCGCTGTGCAGATCGCGGTTGGGGCCGGTTACTTCCACCTCAATATAACTTAATCCCCGGAGGCCGATATCGATACTCGGGGTATCAAGGCTGAGCATGGAGCTATCCGAAATCAAAACGCAATCTGCCTTTAGCAAATCTTTGTGGCTGCTGACAAAGTGATTTAAATTGGGAGAACCCACTTCTTCTTCGCCTTCTATGCAAAATTTAATATTGTTTTTTAGGCTGTTCGTTTTCATCATGGTTTCGAAAGCCTTTACGTGCATATACATCTGACCCTTATCATCGCAGGAACCCCGGGCAAATATTTTCCCGTCTTTAATAACAGGATCAAAAGGCCCACTGTGCCAAAGGTCCAAAGGATCAGGCGGCTGTACATCGTAATGGCCATAAACCAAAACGGTGGGTAATGCAGGGTTAATTATTTTTTCACCATATACAATGGGGTGCCCGGGTGTATCGTATAGTT
The DNA here is from genome assembly GCA_018266615.1 of Bacteroidota bacterium. Taxonomy (GTDB): domain Bacteria; phylum Bacteroidota; class Bacteroidia; order Chitinophagales; family Chitinophagaceae; genus Ferruginibacter. The sequence continues at coordinate 77,640 of JAFEAB010000097.1, read as the reverse complement.
TTACATTTTCAGCACCGGCTTCTTCCAGCCTGGTTTTAACGGCTTCCGCACATCGGATCATATCCTGTTTGTGTTCCGACTTGGCAGAAACACTGGGAATACGAAGCAATTCCAGCAGTTCATCAAGAAATCGTTGTTTGTTTTGTGCCTGGTAATCCAGCCAAACTTTTTCCATGAATATATCTTTAAATTAATGTAATAGAGGGTTACGAATATAGCCCATTTTTGACGCTCTCAAATGGATAATATTCATTTGAGTATTTGGGATTTTTTTAGAGATTATAATTTGTTTTACCCAATATTATGTATTTGATTTGCATCACAATTGCTTGTCAATTCATCAGCCTTTGTTAGTTTCATCTGTTTTTGGTGTTTCTGGCAAAGGCTGAGTCTATTATAGTCCTTACTTTTTCTTTTTCCTTCTGAACACGGAAATGGCGCCAAATGTTATAATGTAAAAAATGGAATAAAGGATCAATATCCATTTAATAAATGAAAAGGCTCCTGTAATTTCGGGAATTAAGTTTCCGGTGTATCCTTTTAACATCGCTAAAAGGCCCAGGTTTTCTACGATATCAAACAACCCGGCATAGAGTGATAACATAGCGGCTATTTTCCCAAGTGATGCCGCCCAGCCAGAAAATGTCTCGGAAATGGATTTGTTCCCAAAAAACAGGAAAAAGGAATAAAAAAAGATAAATACAAAATCGAGCCAGGTATGACTGATGGCAATAGCCGACCGGGTTATTCCACCTGCGTAGGTGTAAGTCCAGTTTTGTAAAATGGCAGTTGCCCTTTCCGAATTGAAAGCCAGTTCCAGGTCAATAATTCCCAAAGGGGTGCCGGGGCCTTTCAGGGGGGCGCCTAAATCTCCCATAATAAATGCCATTAGGAGGGTTCCGGCTAAAACAAATATTACATTGGCAATTCTCATGCTTCCGTATACCGTTGTTCCACATAATCCCAGTTCACCAGTTTCCACCAGTTATGGATATAATCGGGGCGGCGGTTTTGATATTTAAGATAGTACGCATGTTCCCATACATCCAGTCCTAAAAGGGGAGTGCCTTTGATATCCGAAAAATCCATCAGGGGGTTATCCTGGTTGGGGCTGCTTCCTACTTTTAATCTTTTGTTATGGTCTACATACAGCCATGCCCAACCGCTTCCAAACCGGGTTTTAGCGGCATCGGAAAACTTTTCCTGAAATTTTTCAATGGAACCAAATGCGGATTCAATGTCGGTTTTCAATTTTCCACCCGGTACATTATCCTCTCTTTTAGGACGCATCATTTTCCAGAAAATTTCATGGTTATAATGTCCGCCTGCATTGTTTCGCATCTTGGTAGAATATTTTGTAATGTTGGCCAACAGGTCTTCTACCGGATTAGTCATCACCACCCCCTCTGCTTTCGCTGCTTCATTTAACGCCTTTGCATAGGCAGCTGCATGTTTACTGTAGTGTATTTCCATTGTCTTTGCATCTATTACATCCTCTAATGCATTGTAGGCATAGGGGAGGGGTGTTTGTTCAAAACCTACACTTCCCTCGATGGGGGAATGGTTTTTGTTATCTGCGGATGCCTGGGCAACTGCAAGGGCCGAAAGGCTACTCCAGCCAAGGCCAATGGCGGCTGCGGAAGCCGCTGTTTTTTTTATGAAATCCCGCCTACCTGAAACCTGTTTCATTTTCTTTGATTTTAAGATTTAAGATATGGTTTGGCGACTTTTTACAAGGATTTTAATTTTTGAAAAAAGCCGGTAATAAAACTCTTTATTAAACAATTGAGAATCGTGCATGGCCTTATAGGTTAGAAATATCCCAATGGGAGTTAATACAATTACGGCCAGCCAGATACCGATATAGGGTGGCAGCAAGTTTTCCTTCACAAACTTGTCTCCAAATACATTAAGCAGGTGAAACAACAGAAAGAAAATGATAGCCACAACAAGCGGCATCCCAATCCCTCCTTTCCGGATAATGGAACCGAGTGGGGCACCAATAAAAAAAAGGATAAAACAGGCCAGTGATAAGGAAAACTTACGGTGGAATTCAACTTCATGGCCCCGGATGTCTGCCACTCTGATCTTTTCTGCCTCGAGGTGGTTTTGTTGGATATTTTGAATGGCTTTTATTTTTGAAATGCTGATATTGTTGATGCTTGCCAGCAGTGAATCTGGAAATTGGAGGCTGTCTATGGGAGCCCTTGCAGCAAGGTTCCAAATGGAATCGGGCTCCTTCCGGTAATGCATCTGGAAATTGTAGTCGCGGTTGCCAGCTATTACCAAACTGTCGTTTTGTTTTCGAAGGGAATCAATTCTTTTGTTGAGTTGCTTTGCACTTAGCATTTGATAGCTGTTCCGGAACGAACTGTCGCTGGTGTTTTGTTTTTGCAGTACGGAGAGATCGAATAACTTTTTAAAATGACTAAACTTCAACCGCACAAATTCGGTGATGCTGTCATAGGGATTGCCTCTTTCCTGGTACCGGTACCCGTTTTCGAGGTTGAATTCCAGAAAATTTTTATCGGGGCTAATGGTCATGGTTCCTTTTTGTGCCGTAATGGAATTATCCTGCACGGTGCCGCCCTGTTCAAAAATTATTACATCGTGAATCGTTTTCCCATCGGGGTCTTTTTTCCCAATTTTAATGGCGTAATTGGGTATATGGGTAAAAAAAACGCCTTCCTTTAAATCAAAAGCTGGTTTCTTGAAATAAATATCACCATACAAAGCCCTGAATTTTAGAGATGAATAAGGGATAACATAATTCGCAAATAGAAAGGTGACAAAAGAAAGAAATAAGGCTACAAAAATAAGCGGCCTCATAAATCGCAATAAACTGATTCCACTCGATTTAATCGCCACTAATTCAAAACTTTCTCCCAGGTTGCCAAAAGTCATGATGGAGGAAATGAGGATGGCAATAGGCATGGCCAGGGTTAACAGGGAGGCGCTTGCATACCATAAAAACTGGCCAATGGTAATAAAGTCGAGGCCTTTTCCCACCAGGTCGTCAATGTACTTCCAGAGTATCTGCATCATCAACACAAAGGTGGTAATGAAGAAGGTGATGATAAAGGGCCCGCTGAAAGCTTTTAATATGAGGAGGTCTAATTTTTTAATCATGCATACTCGGGCTGATTTTCCCCCCATTTGGGGTTACAAAAATATACCTTTCGGATAAGGATTGGACGGAGAAAAGCGGAAGCGTTCCCATTTTAACGAAAATCCGGATTAAAAAAAGGAAACGGTTTTGCCTAATCGGGATGAGGTGGTTTTCAATAATTCAGAAGTTAGCATTTTCCTCCAACGTACATACACCGGGTAATTGATTTCACAAGTGAATGGAAACGCGATTAATTGTAAAGAAATAATAAGATTGGCCGCGGGATATTTATTTAGATATCCGGATGCCTTAAATAATAGAAATATGGCTGGAAGAAATCAGGCTCCAATGCGATGAAACAGGTCTTTCACCTGGTATTCCCAAAGCTGACTCTGATCTTTAATATCTTTCTTTTCCGCAAAATCAGAAATAATCAAAATGGTTTGGTTGGTTACCTCCGATTTATTAATCCGGAATTCAAAGTATTCTCCCTTCGGCGCATGGGTCCAATGAAAACGAATAAATTTATCCTGTTCTTTTTCTACCACTTCTGCATATTCCTCCGATCCGTTCCAGGAAAAACTGAAAATTCCGTCCCTTTCATCCACATAATCTGCAAACCATTCCTGCAATCCGGCGGGGGTACTCAAAAATTCAAATAAAATACCGGGAGAGCACCTTACCGGGTATTCTATACTGTATTGCACTTTTTTGCTCATTTTATCTAATGTAGTCACTGATTCTGTTGATTAGCTGCAATTATAGAAAAATATTTTACCTGACAAAATTTTTAGTAAACTATTTAATTTTTCCAACGAGAGCCAGCCATTTACCTCCACATAATAAGTGATTTTACCTGACAAATACCGTTTTTCCACTGAAATTTATTTTAGCTCACATATTAATTTCATTAAATCTTCGTTAGAAGTCAGGAAAGGTCATATTTAAAGGATTTTTCCGGTACTAAAACGTAATAATACCCCCAAAATGAGTATGCGCCAGCTTAAAATTTCAAAATCTATCACAAACCGTGAAAGCCAGTCGCTTGAAAAGTATTTGCAGGAAATTGGCCGTGTGGAGATGGTTTCCGCAGAAGAAGAGGCCATCTTAGCGGTGAAAATTCGCAAAGGCGACCAGGAGGCGCTTGAACGACTAACCAAAGCCAATCTTCGTTTTGTAGTATCGGTGGCAAAACAATACCAAAATCAGGGATTATCTCTGCCCGACCTGATAAATGAAGGGAATGTGGGTCTTATAAAGGCTGCGCAGAAATTTGATGAAACCCGTGGGTTTAAATTTATTTCTTATGCTGTTTGGTGGATACGCCAAAGTATTTTGCAGGCATTGGCAGAACAGTCGCGCATTGTACGCCTCCCCTTAAATAAAGTGGGTCTCACCAACCGCATTAGCAAAGCCTATTCTAAATTGGAGCAGGAGTTTGAGAGGGAACCAACTGCCGAAGAAATTGCCGGGCTGCTTGATGTGGAAGTGGAAGAAATTGCAGCTACCCTTGGCGTAGCCGCAAAGCATGTGAGTATAGATCAGCCGCTACTCGATGGAGAAGACAACACCCTGGTAGATGTAATGGAAAATAAGAATGCTGCAAGCACAGATAAGAAACTGATTTTTGATGCTTCCATGCAAACCGAAATTGAACGCACCCTGAGCATCCTTACCCAACGCCAGAAAGAGGTATTGTGTTTTTATTTTGGCCTGGGTATCGATCATCCGCTGAGCCTCGAAGAAATCGGCTATAAATTTAACCTCACCCGCGAGAGGGTAAGACAAATTAAAGACAAAGCGATAACTCGTTTGCGCACCAACCCGCAACAGGATCTGCTACGCAGTTTCCTCGGCCGTTGAATCATTTTTACCAAAACTAACCAGCAGCCTGCCGCTTATACCGGCAGGTTTTTTTATCGGCTTAATTATAGGCTATCCGTCCTCGTTAGTTTATAGGTATGATTATGCTTATAAAGAATGGCCAACGGGACCCTTTTTTGACTGGGGAGAAAAAAAATCCCGGCCACCAAAGGAGGCCGGGAAGGAATCAAATAAGAGAAATATTTATTTTCTCCGGATGATGGAGATGATGTCCGAATTTTCTCCGGCCACAACTTTTAGGCGGTAAGTGCCTGCGGCCAAATTCGTCATATCGAGGTTATAATTATTCAGCCCGGAAAAACCGGTAATAATTTTGTGCATGATTTCTTTTCCGGTGGCATCGGTAAGCAGAAGGCTTATTTTTTGATTTTCATAAAGTTCAATATTTACCATGCCGGTGGTTTTAACCGGATTAGGATAAACCTGAACGCCAAATCCTTTTCCATCCAGCCTAACCGAACGGATCTGAGAAAATATCAGATGCCCGTCTTTATCAACCTGTTTAATCCGGTAATAAATAACATTGGAATGCAGTCCTTTCAGGTTGAGGTCGGTATAGCTGTAATTATTGGCGGTACTTCCTGCATTTACCCTCGCATCCATCCGGTGAATGGTGGAGAAGTCGCGGCCATTAATGCTGCGCTCCATTTCATAATGATCGGTAATGGCGGTTTCATTTTCCACGTTCCAGGTAAGCAATGCGTTATCTGTTTTCTTTTCAACCGTAAAACTTGTAAACTTAACCGGGATGGGAACATCAGCCAGCGGAAGCAGGTGATCATCCCCACCAACAGAAGGAGCTGCGGCAATAATATTAAAACCGGGGCCATAAAACGCATCTCCAATAACAGTGCCATTGTTATCAAAACAACTGAGGCTGTTTCCCAGGTAATCGCTGATGTTGAGATAAGTTGGCATTTGGTTGCTATTGGATACCAATTCCATATCGATGGTGTTGGGAGTACCCAGTAAAGGAACGGAGAATACCGTGTATTCTGTATTTTGGAGGTAGGTGGTGGGCGTGGCAGGAACAAAATTGGCGCCGGCAATCCACTCAAAAACCCAATTATCGTATCCAGGTTCTGCTCCGTATGTATTAGGACCGTGGGTTACAAAGCTAACCCCAGAAAATGCCGGGTCTATGGTTGGGGTTCCCCAGGTAAAGGCAGGCGAACCGGTGGGGTATCGCACAAAAAATTCCAATGCAGAAAACCGGACACCTGTCATATCGCCATTTACCGGTTTAATTTTAAAGATCAGGTTATTTTCATTCTTCTGCATGGTAGCCTGAAAATAGGCCTGGCTAAATCCCGCCACACAAAAAAGTAATGCAAATAAACTGGTAGCAAATTTTTTCATTTATACAGATTTACAGATGTTGATTGATGATTGAAAGGGAATTAAGAAAGGAAAGCGTTTTTTGATAATCGGAAACGGAAATACTTCCCGATACGCGCACATTCCCATCCATATTGATATCGCTGGGGGAGTACACATTCGATAGTAAAGCAGCCCCTGCCAATGTAGAAAGAATTCTTTGATAGTCACTCACAGAAATTGATCCCGTAATACGGGTGGCTGTATTGGAATTGGCATTCCCACCGTACATCGCATAAACCCCGGTAGCAACCGTAGCCATTGGCGGATTGGAGATAGTGCCATTGGTATAGGCCTTACTGATATTATCGGTGAAATTGTAGGCTGTAGTGGTGGTTTTTGCAAGGCCAAAGCTGGCAGGAGTCCGGATACCCAGGTGATTACGATGGCGAACAGAAATATAATAGCTACCGGCAGCATTACCGGCCATATTAAGGGGAGAAACGCCATCGGTTTCCACAATATCTCCGTCTCGTTGTAGCAGGGCCGATCGGGTACTGATAACATCTCCGGTGGTTCCATCATGCAACTGAACAAATACCCAATCCACAATGGCATCATTGGAAGCCGGAGCGCCCGAACCAACAATAGCAGCAGTGGTTGTTTCGCCGCCCCCACTTCCCGATTGGGTAAATCCGGTAATGGAAGAATAGGGTTCGGTAGTGGGAATCAGGTTTTTGGTACGAAGCAAATCGGTCATATTCGTTCCCGAATAGGCTCCCTGGAGGAACACTTTGGGAGAAACCAGCAAAGGAGATAACACCGGGCGGTTGCCCACGGCAAAAGTGCCCAGGTTGGAGATACCGGTACGGGTTACACTATACGGGTTGCCACCTGTGGCTGCCGATGTCTGGTTATTCAATAAATCCCAGCCTAAATTGGCTGCCGGAGCCGTAATATAATAGGAAATTCCAGTTTTGTTGCGGTTGAAACCGGGTAATTCATCTGCTCCCGCCCAACTTGCCGTTATACTCAGGTTACTTCCACCGTTGATGGCTTCACTAATATCCCAACTTGCATCTACTACTTCTTTGGTGATAGAAGCCCCTGAATTGCCATTAACCAGTACATTGGCGTTTGCCCTTACCCCAATATCATCAACCGTTCCCGCATTGGAAATGGATACCGGGTTGTAAGCTACTGCAGCGTTCCCAACAGGAAAAGTAAAGGCCGTAGAACCCAGCGAAGATTTAATCATCTTCCCGGTTCCATCGGTAACTACAAATTTGTTGTTGGCCGGATTGGTAACGGTGGCGGGAGCCAGCAGGGTCATATCGTTATTACCTATACTGAGGTTTCCATTTGTAAAAATTAGTTCGGAACCGATTTTAAGTCCGGAAACCAGACTGGCATTGGAAACATTATCGATTTCGAGCCGGGGAATAATGAAATTGCTCATATCCACCTGTTGGGCGGAAGAACCTTTCAATACAATTTTCCCATCACCTAATATATTCGTATTGCTGGTGATGTTGCCCTGTACAACCACCGAAGCCCCGGATTCAATCGTCAATTGTCCGTTATTAATGAAAAGTTGCGCCCGGGCAACAGAAATGGTAGAAATGGAAAGTGACAGTAATAAGAACCTGTGTAAGAATTTATTCATAAATCCGGTTTTGGAAATGAAGGGGATTGGCCAAAAAATGATTATTATCAACTAAGCCTAAAATCCCAATATCTAAAGTAAAGATAAAAAATCTGAACCATATTAATAATTCCGAAAGGGGCTGTTTTTTTATCATTTACCAGCGTATCTGCTTTTTTTTACAATGGTTTTTTCCCGACTTTTGTAACCTTACTATTACATTCTTATGGCGATAGAGATAAAGGTTCCCCCGGTTGGCGAAAGCATTAATGAAGTTTCCCTGGTTAAATGGCTGAAAGCGGAAGGAGAATGGGTTGAACGAGATGAGGTTATTGCAGAACTGGAAAGCGAAAAAGCTACTTTCGAGATCAATGCCGAACAGGCAGGTCTGCTACATCATGCTGTTAATGAGGGAGATACATTGGCAATTGGGGATGTGGTGGGAAGTATTGACACGGCTGCAAAGGCACCGGAAAAACCGGCCGAACCTCCCAAACCATCCGAAAAATCACCTGAACCGGTTGCTGCAAAAGAACCGGCCCGGGAGAAAAAAGCCATCGTTCCTGTGCCGGAAGTAAAGGCATCTCCCGTAGCGGCCGCAATTATTTCGGATAAAAAAATCGACAGCCAGAAGATTACCCCCTCCGGAAGCCTGGGCAGAATAATGAAACAGGATGTGCTCAATGCATTGGAAAATCCGGGCCGCCCTCAGGGAGTTGTTGCTTTCAACCGGAACGAACGGGTTGAAAAAATGAGCAACCTCCGGAAAACCATCAGCCGAAGGCTGGTAGAGGCGAAGAATGCAACCGCCATGCTCACTACGTTTAATGAGGTGGATATGGGGCCCATAATGGATATCCGTAAAAAATTTAAGGATAAATTCAAAGAAACCCATGGCGTGGGTCTTGGGTTCATGAGTTTTTTTGCCAAAGCCTGTTGCTTTGCCCTCCAAAAATTTCCTGCGGTGAATGCCTATATAGACGGCGATCAGATTATTTACCACGATTATTGCGACATATCCATAGCCGTTAGTGCCCCCAAAGGGTTGGTAGTGCCGGTAATCCGGAATGCCGAAAGCCTGGGCATGGCAGAAATTGAGAATACGGTCCTCGACCTGGCCACCAAGGCCCGCAACAACAAACTCAGCATCGAAGAAATGAGCGGAGGAACCTTCACCATTACCAATGGAGGGGTATTTGGTTCGATGATGAGTACCCCAATCATTAATATACCGCAAAGCGCCATTTTGGGCATGCACAATATTGTGGAAAGGCCGATGGCTGTTAACGGGCAGGTGGTTATTAAACCCATGATGTATGTGGCTTTGAGTTACGATCACCGAATCATTGATGGGAGGGAGTCCGTTAGCTTTCTCGTGGCCGTAAAAGAGATGCTCGAAAATCCTTCCTTGTTATTGGCAGGGAAAGATCCTGTTTCTATCCTGCTCGAACTTTAGCAGGCCATGAGCCGTTTTCATTCATATCTCCATGCAGCTTGTACCCTTGTTGCATCGGCAACAGCAGGAAAACCCCTTGCTTTTAGCCTAAAGGCTTATTTCTCTGCCCATCCTCAGATGGGCTCGCGCGACCGGAAGACGGTGGCTACCCTTTGTTATAATTACTACCGTTGCTTTTTTGCATTTCAAAATCAAATCCTTCCCGAATCGATAATAAAATCGCAATTTATTTGTTCCTCCACCGTGAGTGATTTCCTTGCTTTTCATGCGCCCCACCTCAATCCCTGTGTTGCTTTCCCGATCGATGAAAAATGCGCCATGCTGGGGATTAAGATCACAGATTTTTTCCCTTTCGCGAGCCAGGTAGGCCACCCGGTGGAGTTGTTTCCATTCATTAAATCGCTGTTGCTGCAGCCAGATTCTTTTTTGCGGATCCGAAAGGGTCGGAAACCGGAAGTAACGAATGCCTTAAAGGAAGCAGGAATTAATTTTTCGGAAATTTCGGAAGGGGTTATTCGTTTCCCGGCAGGACAGCCGGTGGATAAGGCCATCGCCCTGGACCGGGATGCGGTGATCCAGGATTTTTCGTCGCAGCAGGTTTTTTTCTGGCTGCAACAACATCCCGAAAAAGTGGAAGGGAAAGAATTACATGTGTGGGATTGCTGCTCGGCCAGTGGCGGGAAGTCGATTTTATTGTACGACCTCCTCCGCCAAAAGCCTAAGATAACGGTATCGGATATACGTAAACAATCGATTCATAATTTAAAGGAACGCCTGGGAAGGGCCGGAATCCCGCTTCACAGGGCTCTTGTGGCCGACCTTACCAGCGGTGAAGCGATCCTGCCGGATGAAAACTTTGATATTATTTTGGCGGATGTGCCCTGCTCCGGCAGCGGTACCTGGGCGCGTACTCCGGAACAAATGGCAGGATTTAAAAAGGATATGTTGATTGATTACAGTGCGAGCCAGCGGGCTATTTCAAAAGCGGTGACCAGGAATCTTTCCCCACATGGCCTGTTGTTTTACATTACCTGTTCTGTATTTAAGGAGGAAAATGAATCGGTTGTGGATTGGCTTTGCCAAAACGGGTTAAAGTTGCTGGATATGTCTTATATCTGTGGATATAACGGTAAGGCAGATACGATGTTTAGCGCGGTGTTGACAAAGGAGTAGGAGTGCCCATTAGTTGCAAGATGGGATTTTCTTTGGCGTTTATTTTATTTTTCAATCGATATTCATCCCGGGTCCGGGATTAATTTTTTACCACTTTTCGGGAAAATTTTTTGTGGTTTGCTTCTAACCGGAGCACATACATACCTGCGGCCAGTTTTTCCATTGGGATTACCCAGTTGTAAGTGCCCGCAGCAAGGCTGGCATTCCTGCTGTAAACCCTTTGTCCTGCGGCATTATATAAAACAACGAGTACATTTCCTGCCTCCGTTACCTGAAATTGTAACACCGGGTTTCCTTTCACCGGGTTAGGATGGATGGTTACGGGGCCCGGGGTACTCCCTTCGCAACCATTTTCCGGAATCACTGCCTGAATTGTGTCCAAAATATAGGTTGTATCAACCCCAATTTTCATTTGTATTCGGTATAAAACCGTGGTTCCCTGCCATGCACTCACCTCATCCGAAAAATCGTAATGATGGTTCCCCCAGGAAGCCGGGTTTTGAAGGCTGCTAACAGGGATAAAATTTACATCGGTACTAAGTTTTCTTTCTATTATTAATTCCATACCGGGGTCTGCCTTAATATTTATTCCCAGATTCCATTTACAATTCGAGATCGCCGCTTCATAATTATATCCCATTCGCTGCAACCGGACGAACGCCTGTTTTGCATCGGGTACACCAAAACCTTTGTGCCCGTCGGGATGGTTAAATTGATTGGAGGATTTGCGTAATGTTTCGAGGATGATAGTATTCGAAAACTCGGGGAAGGCCTGCCATAAACAGGTAGTAATACCCGCCATATTGGGGCAGGCAAAGGAAGTTCCAAAACCGTAAGAAGGCATTCCGGTGGACGTGTTGGCCACAACTGCGTACACGCCGGTGGCGCAAACATCCGGCTTCACCTGGCCGGAAGCATTCGGTCCAAAACTGCTGAAAGAACCAATTACACCCAGGGTATCCACGGCGCCTACACTCATTACACTGGATGCATCTGCCGGGGTGGTAAGATAATGCCAGGCGCTGGTTCCTTCATTTCCCATTGCTACTACCAACATCATTCCTTTGGCGGAAGCTAAATTAGCGGCCCGCGCACTAATGGTGCTGTTGCCATTCATGTCGGCATAAGTATAATTGAGCGAAGGGTCATCAAACTGATTGTACCCAAGCGAAATGGAACAAACATCCACTCCCAGGCTGTCGGCTCTTTCCCAACCTGCTGCCAGGTTTTGTTCTTCGATGGGGTATTCAGATCCTGTATTTTCCGTTCTGAACAAATAGAAATTGGCTTCGGGTGCGGTGCCCACAAAAACCCCGGGGAGGTTAGCGGCTATGGCACTGAGGCATTGCATCCCATGCGGGTTATCCTCGTTAACAGCGGCTTCATTATTTACAAAATCCCAGGTGCCGAGTATTTGGTTGTTTTGCCGGATGCTATCGAAGGTGGGCAGGCTAAGATAGTGGTAAAATCCACCATCCAGCACACATAACTGCATCCCCTTTCCCCGAAAGCCATGGTTGTGCAAAAAATCGGTGTTATTTAATTTAATCTGGCCATTCGATTTGCCGTACTGGTAAAATCCGTTTTCGTTTTCTTCCCTCGCCTCATCCGGAGGAATATCCATCACTAAATCGGATTCTTTATGCACCGGTTCAGGAGGAGCGATACGGGGGGCAATCGCATCCACAGAAACAACGAACGGCAGGCTGTTAATATGATCCAATGCAACGGCATCCGTAGTTCGGATAGCTACCTGGTTCAACCATTTGGAGTTATTCAGAATACTAACGTTTCCGGATAAACGCAAACTGTCGATATAAGCCGGGTTTACGGGCAAATCGAAACTGTCGATGGGAATCCCGTACCGGGTGCGCCTGTCGATGGCGCGTTGGGAGAGGTATTGCCCGGGTGTGCTGAGGCTGAAAGGGGAGTTGTCTTTATTCCGAAGTTTTACAATATACGTACTAAGTTGCGCGGTTGCTGTTTCAGAAAAAAACACGGCAAATAAAGCCAGGAAGCAAAATAGGCGCATAAATAGTTCAATTAATCATGTAGTACAGAATGCTAAAAATAAGATTAAGCCGGCGTATTGTAGGCCCATTTTACCCAGGTTGCTCCCCAGGTAAACCCACCTCCAAATGCTGCGAGGATCAGGTTATCGCCCTTCTTCAGTTGTTTTTCCCATTCCCATAAACAAAGGGGGATGGTAGCCGAAGTAGTATTTCCGTATTTCTGGATGTTAATCATTACTTTTTCTGCGGGCAAACCCATTCGGTTGGCAGTGGCGTCGATAATTCGAAGGTTTGCCTGGTGAGGAACCAGCCAGGCTATGTCATCGGCAGTGAGGTTGTTTTTCTGCATCAGTTCGTAACTGATATCCGCCATACCTTTTACGGCATATTTAAAAACCGACTGGCCTTCCTGGTACACAAAATGTTCTTTAGCCATAACGGTTTCAATGCTTGCCGGTTTTACCGACCCCCCCGCTTTCATGTGCAGGTGCTGGCATCCTACCCCATCCACCCGGAGCAAACTATCTAAGATGCCATGGCCTTCTGTATTTTCTTCCAATAACACGGCTCCGGCGGCATCACCAAATAAGATGCAGGTGGTACGGTCGCTGTAATCTACAATGGCACTCATCTTATCAACCCCAACTACGATTACTTTTTTGTACCTGCCACTTTCAATCAGGGAAGCGGCGGTGGTCAATCCAAATAAAAAACCGGAACAGGCCGCTCCCAGGTCAAACCCAAAAGCGTTTTTGAGTCCTGTTTTGTAGGCAATAATATTGGCGGTGGCAGGAAACACCATATCTGGTGTTACGGTGGTGCAAATCAAACAATCAATTTCTAATGGATCTATATTTCTTTTTTGGAGGATTTGCTTTACCGTCTCTACCCCCATATCGCTACTGCCCAATCCTTCACCCTTCAATATCCTTCTTTCTTTTACCCCCGTGCGGGTAGTAATCCATTCATCATTGGTATCAATCATGGTTTCAAGGATCTGATTGCTAAGCACGTAATCCGGAACATAGCCTCCAACTGCGGTAATGGCTACCTGTTTTTTTTGCATGTACGAAATTTTAAATACCTGCCTCTTTGAAAGACAGGTAAAATTAATGGAAAAAGCTTTTTCAATGATTTGGTTCTTGGCAATCAAAAAATCGTAGTTTTGAAACTTAGGGTATCCAAACACCATGATCGCATACATAGAAGGAAAATTTTCATATAAAAGTCCGGCCCAGGTATTTGTAGATGTGCATGGTATTGGATACGAAGTGAATATCAGTCTTCATACCTATTCTGCTATTCAGGATTTGACAGAGGGCAGGCTGTTTACCCACCTTCAGGTGAAGGAAGACAGCCATACTTTGTTTGGTTTTTTTGAGCGGGAGGAGAAAGAAGTTTTCCTTCAGTTAACCAGTGTTTCGGGAGTGGGTGCAGCAACCGCACGAATGATGTTGTCCTCCATGAAGCCCGATGAGGTAATTTCGGCGATATCTCAAGGAAATACCCGGTTGATTGAAAGTGTAAAAGGTATTGGCAAGAAAACCGCAGAAAGGCTTATCCTGGAACTCAGGGACAAAGTTGGCAAACAATCCGTTGCCTCCATTTCCCCTGTTCCCCTAAACAATACCCTTGCCCAGGATGCGTTTTATGCATTGATGGCACTTGGTATATCCAAAGTGCAGGCTGAGCAGGCAATAAATAAGGTTCTTAAATTGGAACCCGAAACAAAACATTTGGAGGAAATAATAAAAAAAGCGCTAAAAGCCATTTGAGATAATTCTACCTAACTGATTTTGCCGAATGCTGTTTAGAAAATTGACTGTCAGTAAGGCACCACGTTGTCTTAAGGCTTTGTTGATAACTTGGTGTTTCCTGGCTCCAACACTGATGGGGGTTAATAGGGTATCTGCACAACAGGTAGCAGATTCCAATCATTTGCGTAATATAAACGACAGCCTCCACTTCCCTCTCGAAGACCGCCGCGGCGATTTTATTTCTTCCGGCATTTCAAACCCCTACGATTTTAAAACACCATCCAACATTTCCGATTCCGTAGTTTATGACCCCATCTCTAAACAATATATTATTTACGAAAAAATAGGCGACCGGTATTTTCGTAACCCCACCACCTATTCTTTTAATGATTATTGGGCTATGCGTAACCAGCAGGCCGAATTGGAATATTTTCAGCAACGCGCTAATACCACCAACCTTTTAAACAGAGGAAAATTTTTAAAACCCAAGCTATCCTTAACCGATAACCTCTTCAACCGCCTCTTTGGGAACGGGAAAATTGAAATCAGCCCGCAGGGGAATGTAGATATTATTGCCGGCTATCAGGGCCAAAAAATTGATAACCCCACCCTTCCCGAAAGGGCAAGAAAAAATGGAGGGCTCGATTTTAACATGAATGCCCAGCTGAATGTAAATGCCAATATCGGAGATAAACTCAAGTTTCCCATCAATTATAATACACTTGCCAACTTCGACCTGGATAACCAGCTAAAGCTGGATTATACTGGCAAGGACGACGAAATTATTAAACGGTTTGAGGCAGGAAATGTAAGTTTCCCTTCCCGCGGAACACTGATACCCGGCGCCCAACAACTCTTTGGGCTGAAAACACAACTTCAATTTGGAAAGTTGTTTATTTCCGCAGTTTTGGCAAATCAAAAATCGCAAAGACAGAGTATGAACCTGCAGGGTGGCGCAGCCTCTCAGCCTTTTGAAATAAAGGCCGATGAATATGAAGAGAACCGCCACTTCCTGGTAGGCCAGTATTTTAGGAAAAATTACAACCGGTTATTATCTAACCTGCCTGCTGTAACCAGCGATGTTCAGATCCTGCGGATGGAAGTCTGGATTACAAACCGGAATGGAACCACCACCGAAACCCGGGATGTGGTTGGGCTTATGGACCTGGGAGAAAACGAACCATATAACCCGGGTATCACTGTTACAGACCCTTCCCCGGTTCCTAAAAACAGCACCAATGATTTATACCAATCCGTGATAAACCGCCCGGATGCCCGTAATCCAGCCCTGATTTTCAATAATCTGACTGCC
Source organism: Bacteroidota bacterium (assembly GCA_018266615.1). Lineage (GTDB taxonomy): Bacteria > Bacteroidota > Bacteroidia > Chitinophagales > Chitinophagaceae > Ferruginibacter. The sequence goes on along the minus strand of JAFEAB010000097.1, from coordinate 61,975 downwards.
CTGGGTTTGCAACCGGTACAGGATTTTGAAAAGACCTTTGCCCGAAAACTCGATTCAACGCAGTATTTCTATAACCGCGATATTGGTATGCTTTCTCTTAGCCAGCCTTTACAAACAGATGAAGTGCTGGCAGTGGCTTACCAATATTCGTACCGGGGTAAAATTTTCCAGGTAGGTGAATTTTCTCAGGATGTTCCGCCGGATAGTACCACCGCCACCCAAAAGGTATTGTTCCTGAAATTGTTGAAAGCAACCTCACAACGCACCAATCTGCCCATTTGGAAACTGATGATGAAAAATGTGTACAGCATTGGTTACGGTACTTTATCGCCGGCAGATTTTAAATTGGATGTAGTTTACCAACAACCCGGACTTGGAGCCAAACGCTATGTTCCCTTTGGAAATAAAAACCAGGGTTCGCCCATAATTTCCCTCATCAACCTCGACCGGTTAAATAGTCAACTCGATCCCCAACCGGATGGTGTATTTGATTATGTGGAAGGATACACGGTTAACTCCCAATACAGCCGGATTATTTTCCCGGTTCTGGAACCATTCGGAAGAGACCTTGCCACAGGAATCTATACCGATACCAGCACGGTGCCGAATATAAAAGACACGCTGTATTATGCGCTATACGATTCAATTAAGGCCGTAGCCCAACAATACCCTAATCTGAACCGGTTTGTTTTAAAAGGAATGGCAAAAACATCGGGGTCGTCGGATATAAGTATTGGCTACAATATTCCTAAAGGTTCTGTAACCGTTAGGGCTGGGGGCAGATTATTGCAGGAAGGGGTGGATTATGATATCAATTATGATCTTGGAACCATTAAGGTTACCAACCAGGCGATTTTGAATGCCGGATTACCCGTAGAAGTGAACTTCGAAAACAACGCCAGTTTCGGCCTTCAACAACGAAACTATCTTGGCCTCCGCCTGGATTACCTTCTTAGAAATACAGCCAAAGAACAATTCAGTATTGGAGGAACCATCGTTCGCCTTGGCGAACGGCCCTTCTTTACCAAGGTTAATTATAATGAAGATCCCATCCGCAATACCATGTATGGATTGGATCTGAATTACCGGAAAGAAACCCCAAGGCTTACTAAATTATTGGATAAACTTCCTTTTTATTCTACCACCACGCCATCGAATGTTAGCGTTTACCTCGAGGGAGCTTATTTAAAACCGGGTCACGCACCCCAAATTGGCAGGGGATCCAACGGGTTGATTTATATCGATGATTTTGAAGGCAGTAAATCGGGAATTGATTTGCGTTTTCCCCTAATAAGCTGGATGACTTCCTCTGTACCTGTAGGCGCTACTACCGTTTCGGGTAGCCCCTTATTTCCCGAAGGTGCACTGAGTAATAATCTGGATTATGGAAAGAACCGCGCTAAATTGGCATGGTATCAAATTGAACAAACCCTCCAGCAATATAAAGGCCCAAACAATCCGCTGGGAAATAATGCAGAGGAACTTAGCGATCCGCGGGTACGACAGGTTTATCAGAAAGAAATCTTCCCTCAACGCACCACCGGATTTGGAGAAAGCCAACTTGTAACTTTCGATCTGGCCTATTATCCTATGTATCGCGGACCTTATAACTACGATGATGCAGTAGGGAGTGTAACTGCGGATGGGAAACTGCTCAATCCCAAATCGAGGTTTGGCGGTTTAATGCGAAGCCTTGATCAAACCGATTTTGAAACCAGTAATATCGAGTTTATTGAATTCTGGGTGCAGGATCCGTTTATTAATACTCCAAGGAACCCCAATGCTACCAGTTCCACCGGAGGTAAGTTATACTTTAACCTGGGAAATATTTCGGAAGATGTGCTGAAAGACGGCAGGCGGTTTTATGAAAATGGGTTGAGCACCCCGAATGCCCCGGCACCGGAGGATTCTACTATTTGGGGTAAAGTTCCACGCAACCCCATTCAGGTTACCAATGCCTTCAGCAATATTGCCGAAGATCGCATATTTCAGGATGTGGGCCTCGATGGGTTAACAGATGTGGAGGAAGGACAACGGAGGCAGGCCTACCTGGCACAACTGGCTGCAAACTTTGGCACAGGATCCCGGGTTTACCAGGAAGCCCTTGCAGATCCTTCTTCTGATGACTATGTAAATTACAGGGATAGTCGGTTTAATGGGAATTCGGGTATCCTTGAACGTTATAGAGATTTCAATAATACGGATGGAAACTCACCCATTAATTCGGGGTCCGAATTTTCAACGGCTGCCACCCTTTATCCGGATGCCGAGGATATGAATAAAGACAATACCCTGGGCGAAACAGAAGAATATTTCCAGTATATCGTAAATATTAAGCCCAATGGAAACCCGGAAATGGAAATTGGACAGAATTACATTGTTGACAAGAAAAGTGTTTCTGTTAACCTGGTAAATGGCCAGACCCGCGATGAAATCTGGTATCAGTTCCGGATTCCTATTTCGCAATACAACCGGAAAGTGGGAAATATCCCCGATTTTAAATCCATCCGGTTTATGCGGATGTTCCTCACCGATTTTGAGGATAGTGTAGTACTTCGTTTTGGAGAACTTCAACTCACCCGGAATATCTGGCGCAAATTCCAATATAAGGTTGATTCGACCGGGCTATATTCCGATGCATCCAGCACTACCTTTAATGTAGGCGCTGTGAATATTGAAGAGAACGATAAGCGTACCCCCTTGCCATACCGCACCCCACGCGAAATTCAACGAGTGCAAACCTTAAGCAATAACGGGGTTAATTTGTTGCAGAACGAACAGTCGATGAGCCTTCAATTTTGTTCGCTCCGCCAGGGGGATGCAAAAGCTGTTTTTCAAACCTTTGGAAATCGCGACCTCAGGCAGTTTAAAAAACTGCTCATGTACATCCATGCAGAAAAATCCGTGTCGCAGATTACAAATGTGGAAGATGGGGACCTGACAGCGGTTATTAGAATGGGTACCGATTTTGTAAACAACTATTATGAAATCCGGATCCCATTGATTCTGACTCCCACCGATTTAGGGCTTAATCCTGATAGCGATGCTTATAACGATTCGTTGTGGAACCCACGAAATTCTCTTGATCTCGATCTGCAGGATCTCACGCGGTTAAAGCAACATCGAAACCTTTCATCCACTCCTATTACCCAGATATACCGGGAATTGATGGCTAACGGGCAGGAATACTCGGTAATGGGGAATCCAAACCTGGGTGAAATACGGGGTATTTTACTTGGGGTGGAAAATACAAAGAAACCCGTAGCCTGCGGGGAAATATGGGTGAACGAACTGCGGATGTCGTCGATGGATGAAAAAGGCGGTTATGCTGCTTTAGGAAGGGTAGATGTTAACCTGGCCGATTTGGGAACCCTATCCGTTTCCGCCAATATGCATACCCAGGGATTTGGAACATTGGAGCAAAAAGTGAATGAACGGTATCGCGATAATTTCTTCCAGTTTGATGTAGCCACCAACCTGGAAATGGGTAAACTGCTTCCCAAAAGCTGGGGTATGTCGATCCCGGTTTATGCCAGTTACAACCAGTCTGTTTCCATGCCCCAATACGATCCATACGATCAGGATATTCATTTGAAGGATAAATTAAACGGTGCGGCAACAAAAGCGGAAAGGGACTCTATCAAGGATGTAGCAGTTGATTTCACGTCCACTAAAACCATCAACTTCACCAACGTAAAGAAAAATAAAACCAACGGATCAAAGAACCGGATTTATGATATCTCAAATTTTGATGTAAGCTATTCCTATATTCAAACCAAGAGCCATAACCCACTTATTGAAAATAATGAGGTAACAAGACACCGGGGTGCGCTGGGGTATAACTTTGCCCCGCAACCTAAGTATGTTGAACCGTTTAAGAATTTCTTCAAGAAGGATAAAAAGCACTGGTTCGACCTGATAAAGGATTTTAATTTTAATTATGTTCCTTCCCAGTTAAGTTTCCGGGCCGACCTTAACCGCCAGTTCGGCGCTATCAGGCCCCGAAGTGTGGGTGATGATAAATACAAAGTACCGGAAACATACGATAAGTACTTCACCTTCCAACGGGATTATATTCTTCGCTGGAACTTTACCCGGTCCATCATTTTGGATTATACTGCCACCAATAATTCGCGTGTTGATGAACCGGCTGGCAGGTTAAACACAAAGCAGAAGAAGGATACCATTTGGGATAACCTGTTGAAAGGAGGAAGAAATACGATCTTCTACCAAACAGCGAACCTGAATTATACCCTTCCTACGGCTAAATTTCCACTTTTAGACTGGACCACAGTGAATGTAAAATACCAGGCGGTGTACCGCTGGATTGGAGCTTCGAGGCTTGCCGTGGACCTTGGTAATTTTATTGAAAATGGCCAGCAGAAGGAAGGAACCGTACAACTTGATTTTACCCGGTTGTACCAAAAAAGTAAATGGCTGAAAGCACTCGATCAACCTTCAAAAATTGAAGACCGTGAAAAATGGAGAAACCGGGTGAAGATTGTGAAGGATTCAGTAACCACCAAATCGGGCAAAAAGAAACTGAAAAAGCGCAGGATTGTAGATCAAACTGCAACGCCTTACTGGTCGCCGGTTCCAAAAGTTTTTGGAAAATTACTGACCAGCCTTAAACAGGTGAACTTCTCCATTTCAGAAACGGGAAATACCCGCTTGCCCGGATATATAGACAGCACACAATTTTTTGGGCAGAACTGGAGAAGTTCGGAACCTGGATGGGATTTCATCTTTGGCCGGCAGCCGGATACTACCTGGCTAAATAGAAAGGCGGCATCGGGTGTGATCACGCGGGATTCCACCTTTAATTCATTATTCCAGCAAAACTTCGATCAGCGGATAACGCTTTCGGCTACCCTGGAACCGGTACGCGACCTTAACATTACGGTTAACCTAAGTAAAACATTCAGCAAGAATTATTCTGAAACCTTCCGGTATATTGATACTTCCGCAGCAGGAAATAACCTTAAGAAATTCCTGCATCTTAATCCCTATACGGGAGGTGGTTTTGATGTAACCTATATTGCGTTTAAAACATTGTTTGGAAAATACGATCCCAACCGAGTTTCCGAAACATTTAAAACGTTCCAGAATTACAGGCAGATCCTGTCAAAACGATTGGGCACATCCAATCCGTATAGCCAAACCCAGGGTGCTGATGGCTATTATTACGGGTATGGAAAATATGCGGTGGATGTGTTGATTCCTTCCTTTATTGCAGCTTATACCGGCCAGGATCCGGAGAAAGTGGCTTTAATTAAGCAAAATAACCCGAATATTCGCTCCAATCCGTTCCGGGCCATTATGCCAAAACCCAATTGGAAGATTGATTTTACAGGGCTTACCCGGATTAAAGGGCTGCAGAAAATATTTACCAATTTTACGCTTTCGCATGGCTATAATGGAAATTTGAGCATGAATGGCTTTACTTCTGCTTTGTTGTACCAGGATGTATCGCATTATGGCTACCCCTCATTCTACGACACTATATCCAAAAATTTTATACCTTATTTCCTGGTTCCGAATGTAACAATCCAGGAACAGTTCTCTCCATTGATTGGCGTGGATATGCAATTTGTAAACCAGTTGCAGGCGAAGTTTGAATATACCAAAACCAGACAATTAAGTTTGAGCCTTTACGATTTCCAACTGAGCGAAGTACGGAGTACTGAGTTTATTGTGGGTGCCGGGTACCGTAAGCGCGGATTGCCAATGCCATTTGGGTTGAAATGGCCTAAGTTCCTCAGTTCAAAAAATCAATCATCCAATAAATTGGAGAATGAGATTAATTTCCGGTTAGATTTCAGGATACGCGATAACGTTACTGCCAATAGCCGGCTCGATCAGGATAATAATTTTGCAACCGGCGGCAGCCGCGAAATTACCATCAGCCCCACGATCGATTATTTCCTGAATAACCGGATAAATATCAAATTCTATTACGACAGGAGGAAGGTGGTTCCTTATATTTCATCCAGTGCACCCACCACCAATACCCGCGCCGGGATACAATTGAGGATTTCACTGGCGCCGTAGGAAATTGGATTAAAGAAGGGGAGATTATTGATTGGTTAGGGATTAATTCTGGTAGAAAGATTTTAGACAATTTGGAGATGAAACCGCAGTAGTTTAGGTTTGAGTCTGGGATTATTTTTTACGGGAGCCCTATTCATTTGCCCCCATTAAATTTGTCTTTAAATGGAAGAAGAGGTTAAACTTGTTCCCCTCTTGTGAATTGTCTCCTTCTGATGGCCTGCTATTTTTTAGTGTTTATGCTTTATTGTTTTATTTCTGCGTGATTTCCGGTCTTTTACAGTATGGCCTGTAGCTTTTCCGCCGGGGGTTCATGGTTTATAATGCGGGAGATATTTTTGGGTAGCAGCATTTGCAAATCAATATACCTCTTTCATGAAACTGAAACGATACATGATAATTATTCTATCGATCATTGGACTAATTGCGATTATTTTAATTTCAGGAAAAATCTTACTTCTAAATCAATTCAGGAATGAGGTAAGGGAACTGTTTGCTCAATCAAAGTATATTCCAAACAAGACTTTTGACAATAAAATGCTCCCGGATTTACCTGAACCGGTACAACGTTATTTTAAATATGCTTTAAAAAACGGGCAGCCCTACATTAGCTACGTCAGGCTTACCCATATTGGGCAATTCAAAACAGATCCAAACAAGGATTTTGTTAGCATTAAAGGCGAGCAATATTTTACAACTGAAAATCCGGGTTTTATTTGGAAGGGCAGTACCGCCCTGTTTACAGCAAGGGATATGTATATTTCCGGAAAGGGAAGGCTGGTCGTATCCCTATTGTCGGTTTTTAATTTAGTGGACGGGAAAGGCGATAAATATAATCAAGGCGAATTACTGCGTTGGCTCGGTGAAAGTGTTTGGTTTCCTACAAATCTTTTGCCAAGTAAGAATTTACAATGGATATCGATTGATAATTTATCTTCGAAACTTAATTTCACCAGCACCAATCTTACGGTTTCTTACATTGTAACCTTTAATGATTTGGGAGAGATTACCCAGATTGAGACGAAGCGGTATATGGGAAATGAAAATTTGGAAACCTGGGTTGGGAAATTATCGGAATATAAAGAAATTAATGGCATAGTTATTCCCACAACTATAGAGGCTACCTGGAAACTTGAGAAGGGAGATTATAATTACGCAAAATTCAAAGTGGAAAAAATTGAGTACGATATACCTCGTCAGTTCTAGGGTTTGCAAAAAGAGGTATGTTATTGTCAATGATAAAATGAAACGCTGCACAAGCTCAGATAACCAAACCTTAAACAGGTAGTAAACTACCTGGTCAGGTGAGCAACATTCAGACTAAGTTTCAAACGGTGAACATGTAAGCAGGCACTCATTGCCGCCCCTTCTGAATTTTTTATTTTTCCCCACTACACTTTTTTTTAATTCAATTAAGCAAAGCGATCCGTGGGTTCCATTAAAATCAATTATGAAGTGAGTAATTAAATAAGTTGGCTTCCTTTCTGAAAATAATAAATACCCAACCGCACAGGTCAACACGACACGGACAATAGCAATTTATTCAACAACAACAAGGATTTACAAATTCGGCAATACCCAAACCCAGAAAAAAGAAGTTGAAAATATGCCGGGCGAAGTAAATCTATGTGGCGAAAGAAAGAAGTTGAATTTTAGGTCATTGGTTGGGGCCATGCGTTTACTATTCCCAACCATTCTCCGGGCAGGATAGACGCTGAATCAAAGAAATTAAATTTCTAAATAAGTTGCCAGGAAAGTAATATAGTTCACTGGAATAATTTTTTTTCATAACTGGTGGAGTTCCTGCATGCTAATATTTTTCATTTAATCTTTATTGCCTTTTGTTGTATTCAATAGCCCCTGATTATTAGTTGGGGTTCAGGGGTCCCCGAATTAAGTGTTAGGGTTACCCATTGAAGCCTTCGGTTTAGCCGGAAAACGCAGATTTTTCTGACGGTTTGCTGCCCCCACCCCGGGGGCGAAAATATAACTTGTTTTAATTTTAGCCAGGAGAATGAACTAAAGAAACTTTAGAAATGGAATATTATTATTTAGTGCCCCATCCAATGCAATTGGATAACTGAAATTTGGGTGAATTCTTAATGAGAATTGATGTCTATCTCTGCTATTTTTGATAGCCACCCGTAACCTTCATGCAAAATCCGCCAATTCACCCTCGGATCAATACTTCCTGGACCTGAACATCCGGCATTCGGTTTTTTTAATACGGAAAACAAAAAATCCACCCGCAGGTGGAAACAGGGAAGCTATAAACGATGTATTTTATGCAACTCGTTTCAACAACATCACATACCCGCATACCTTTTTCTTTTTTTTATTAATTTGGACGGGTTTTATCATATGATATTCCGAAACCTTGGGGATATAGTCGAAGCTGATTACATTTCCATCCACATCGCCCCACATCTTCTTTTCATAAGCAACCTGCCTTTCTTCATAGTCGTACATTCTTACTTCATAAAGGCGGGAACCGATATCTCCAATAAATACAAACTGATACCAGGAACCTGCCGTAAGCGGAACAACAATAGGCATTTCATACTCGCTTACCATTTCCATAGAAGCTTCCTTCACAACAACAAATCCTTTAGTTGACATTAATTCTTTAATACTGTCCACTTCATGTTTAATATAGGAATCTTCACAAGGCTGTTGACGAATCACATCCTGCCCCACCGATAATTTGGAAAATGAGAATATTGCTATGAGAAATAGAATGAAAGGAAGGTGCTTCATGTAGTTTTTCCCAGGTTAACAGGGGTTTGCTTCATAATAACTTAAAATTGATTGATTTATTATGTTTTCAAACTAAAATATCCCCAATTCGAGCACTCTTTTTTTCTATTAAGGTGTAAATCTGGCTGTTATGTTTAATTTTTGGGTTTGGACTTCTTTGGGTTACCCTGCCTTTTAAACTCCCCCTTTACTTCGGGATATAAATCTTTGTACTATTTGACTTGCTTAATGATTTGCAACGCATTTTTTTAAATTTTCATCCCACAAACTCCTAACTCGTAATTCCTAACTCGTAATTCGTACCTCGTAATTCGTACCTCGTAATTCGTACCTCGTAATTCGTAACTCGTAATTCGTACCTCGTAATTCGTACCTCGTAATTCGTAACTCGTAATTCGTACCTCGTAATTCATAATTCGTAACTCATACCCCAATGCCCCTATCATATTTGGAGAAAGAATGCATCCGTTTATTAAGAAAATTTATTTATTAGCGAGTTGGCCACATGCGGCATCTATGTCCTTGCCCCTGCTTCTCCGCACTCTTACATTTACTCTTTTGCCGGCGAGGTAATCTGTAAACGCCTGGGTGCTATCCTCATCCGATTTGGTGAAATGGATTCCTTCTACCTGGTTATATTCGATCACATTTACCAGGTGGGTTGGAATTTTCCGGTACACTTTCACCAGTTCTTCAGCATCTTCCAGGCTATCGTTTTCACCTCTTAGTAATACGTATTCCAGCGTAATATCGTTCTTGGTTTTCTGGTAGAAATGATTCAAGGCATCTACGAGTGCATCAATATTATTCGTTTCATTAATTCCCATGATACGGTTACGTTTTTCATCTGTTGCTGCATGAAGGGAAAGAGCCAGGTTAAATCGAACTTCATCATCCCCTAATTGCCGGATCATTTTGGCAACTCCGGCAGTGGAAACCGTAATCCTTTTTGGGCTCATGCCCATGGCATCGGGCGAGGTAATCCGTTCAATTGCACGGTTTACATTTTTATAATTTAAAAGGGGCTCGCCCATCCCCATAAACACAATATTGCTGAGCGGTGTTCCGTAATGGGCAAGGCTTTGCTCATTCAGAATGGCAACCTGGTCGTAAATTTCATCAAAATGCAGGTTTCTTTTTCTGTCCATTTGCCCGGTAGCACAAAATTTACAACTAAGGCTACAGCCTATCTGGGAAGATACGCAGGCCGTATTCCTTTTTTCGGTAGGGATGACGACCCCCTCCATTAGATGACCATCGTGGGTGATGAACCTTGATTTAAGGGTTCCATCGGCACTTTGTTGGGTAATGTCAACTTTTATAGAATTGAATGAGAAATCTTCGGCCAGCCTTTTCCGCAAATCAAGGGAGAGGTTGCTCATTTCATCAAAACTGCGTGCATTCTTTTTCCAAAGCCATTCGTAAGCCTGCATGGCCCTGAACTTTTTATCTCCAATCGCTTCAAAATAGGCTTTTAATTCGGTGAGGTCTAATTCTCTAATATTCCTGTGGTCTGCCATTCTGCAAAGATAATCATACTAACTTTGGCAACTTGGAGCCGGCTCATTCCCGGCTATATTTTAACCCAGATTTTATGCAAACTGTTTATGTAGTAGATGCGGTACGTACGCCGGTAGGAAAGTATGGCGGGGCTTTGGCCAATAGCCGGCCCGATGACCTTTTGGCCCATGTGATCAGGGCTATACTACATCGCAACCCCAATGCCAATCCGGCAGAAATTGAGGATGTAATAGCGGGTGCTGCTAACCAAAGTGGGGAAGATAATAGAAATGTAGCGCGCATGGCTCTTTTGTTGGCGGGATTGCCGGTCTCTGTTCCCGGAAATACCGTAAACAGACTCTGTGGCAGTGGTTTGCAGGCCATCATGGATGGAGCCAGATCCCTTATGGTTGGTGATGGAGAATTGATGATTGCTGGTGGGGTAGAGAGTATGTCGCGGGCCCCCTTTGTAATGCCCAAAGCCAGTACTGCGTTTCAACGTAAACCCGAAATTTTCGACACGACCATGGGCTGGCGTTTCATCAACCCGGCGCTTTCGGAAAAATATTATCCTTACGGTATGGGGGAAACGGCAGAAAATGTAGCCAAACGCTGGAATATCAGCCGCCATGCGCAGGATGAGTTCGCCTTGGAAAGCCAGCAAAAATATCAAAATGCACAGGTTGCGGGGAAGTGGAGTGATGAGCTGGTATCTGTTACCGTTACTTCTGGTAAGATGAATTATGAGTTTGAAAAGGATGAACATCCCCGGCTTAGCTCCATGGAAAAACTGGCCCAGTTGAAACCGGCCTTTATTAAAGACGGTACGGTAACCGCCGGCAATAGCAGCGGGATTAATGATGGAGCCGCTGCCTTACTTTTAGCCACTGAATCGGCGCTTAAAAAATATAACATAAAGCCCTTGGCACGGATTGTGTCTATGGCGGTTGCCGGCGTGGATCCGGCGATAATGGGTATTGGTCCTGTTCCCGCATCGCAAAAAGCGCTGAAACGGGCGGGCCTTTCTATTGGCGATTTGGGGTTGATAGAATTAAATGAAGCTTTTGCCTCGCAAAGTATTGCATGTATTCACGAATTGGGCCTCGACCTGGAGAAAGTGAATGTAAACGGAGGATCTATTGCAATTGGACATCCCCTGGGGTGCAGTGGCGCCAGAATCTCCACTACCTTATTGCATGAAATGAGGCGCAGAAAAGTGAAGTACGGGCTGGCAACCATGTGTATTGGGGTGGGACAGGGCATTGCAGCAATTTATGAAGGTTTATAACCTCCGTAATTCTTTCCGTAGGAGATATGAATTTATGACGGCACACACGCAGAAAATTATCAATCCTAACGCAAAGGTATAGATGCTGATAGGGAAGCTCATCCGGTCCATTCCGCTATGTACGGATGTTCTAAAAATGGAATGCAATATTTGGGCGCCGGATAAGGCGATGAGAACAATGATACCATAAGCCGGAACCCATCTTTTGCTAACCTGCTTCCCCAGCCACCCGGGCTCATAACCCAACGTTACGATCAGCCTCAGATTATCTCTGCTTCTCGAAATCAGGAGTTGTAAATAAAATGCAAATAGCAGGATGGCAAGGGCTATCACCAAAATAGCAAACAAGCCCAGTCCGGCAATGATTCCCTGCAATACCTGTTTAATTCGGCCAAATCGCGTCCGCTCTTTATTTACATGGTAATCTTTTTTATCCAGGAATTGAAGCAGGTTGGGGTTATTTGCATCCCGGGTTTTTATATAGATACGTGAAAAGGGAGCGTTTTCACTTTGGCCAAATTTTTTATTCGCCCAAATAAGGAAGTTCTCCGGAACCAGCACCGAATTAATCCGATCGCTCAAACCTACAATATGGGCTCGAAATCCTTCAACACCGGTAATGGTAAAACATTCCAATTGAACATTCAGGCTGGCTGCACTTTCGCCCGAAATCTGAGGCAGCCCCTGGGTAGGCGCAAAAATGTTGTACATCTCCAGGAATTCGGAGGATAGGATAATTGGAATATTGTTTTGCCCTTCCTGCCAAATAAACCCTGGGGGAAGTGTATCTAAAAAGTTGTTGTTTATTGCTTCCAGGAAAATGTCAGTCGAGAATGGGATTACATTCCCTGCACTAACCTTGGCTCTAAACTGGTTGCTGATGAGCGGTGCGGCATCCTCAACGCCGGGTGCCGATTTTATTTCCTGCAGGTTTGCCAGCGTGAGCCGGTTGTCCTTACCCATATTCTCATTGGTGATTTCCCGCGTTACAGATATAAAATCAAAGCCATCCTTTCGCAGACTTTTTTCCTTTATTAACTGGTTAATGTCCAGGTAGAATTGTAAGCAGCTTAAAAGTAATAGGGTGCCAATTCCTAAACCGGTATAACCAAAAATTCGGCTACCCCGGTTTCTTCCGGTATCAATAAAGGGGGCGATATCTTTATAGGAAGCCATTATAATTTCAATCTTTTAGTTGCAGGGAAGGACGGATTAGTTTCCAGGTCTGCAAGAACTATTCCTGCATTTTGTTTTTTTGTTTCTTCCAGGATTAGGTCCAACGCCTTTTCTCGATTCATCTCATCCAAATGGCTAAACGGTTCATCCAATAACAGAAATTCAAAGGGTTGCTGCAAAGCCCGGATGATGGCGATACGCTGGCGTTCACCGTAACTACAATTTCCTGCCATGGCGGCGAGTTTGTTTCTTACACCTAATCTTTCTGCCATAGCCTCAATCGCATCGGTACTGGAAAACCCGGTGAGTGCATTTTTTACCAGGATATTTTGCAAACAGGTAGCAGATTCAAATAACTTCAAATCCTGGAAAACAATAGAAAGCTTTTTGCTTCTTAATAAGGCAGTTTGTTTGTAGTTGAATGCATCAGGGGCAACACCCTCAAGGGAAATCTTTCCCTGGTAGTCATTTCTTAAACCATAAAGGAAATGTATAAACGAAGATTTCCCTCTTCCACTGGCTGCCACAATCTCAACAAGGGAACCACTTTCAAAAATCTGCTGGTTATTCCAAATCTCCGATCCCACAAGTTTTTCCTTCTCTAAATACACCGGTTGAAGTTGTTGGAGTTGTATTTGCATAATTAAAGAGGCCGCCAGGTAAAAGGCGGCCTTTGGGGAAATTAAGAATTAATATTGGGAGGTTGCCGCCGGCGTGGCAATACCCTGGACTGGCTTAGGTTCCATTTCTTTTTGAATGTAAATCATTCCCAATTTATCAAAATAGCGGTTAAGCTGTTTTAAACTGTTGGTATTCTTATCCACCAGGTTAATATCAATATGCCCTTTTAAACTGCGTCCGTTAAATTTTTCGGTATAAGCAATCATATCCTGCCATACCAGTTTGGATGCATCCAAAATTTCATGGGAGAAACTGTCTGATGCTAAGGGCGACATGGCCCCCATGATGTAGCTGAAGTTTATATACGTGCCACCCGGCCCCGAATTAATTTTATCATAAATGGGTGAGCTGAATGATTTCCCTCCATTTAAAAATGCATCTACCACGGGTTGTTCAGATCCCAATGCAAAATATTTTTCACTCTTATTGTATGTAAAGGGGGCCTTTGGTTTTTCCTTTGTACTATCGGCCGTGGGAGAAGAGTTATAAACTTTCATCATTTTCGTAACCCCCGCCATTACTTTTTCAAATTCCGATTTGCTGCCAATAGCAGAAGCAAAAAGGTAATCAGCTTTGGGGAAAGTGGAATCTGCCTTTATATTCGAAACCGAAAAAATAAAATCACCTGCATTTGCAGCAATTAGATCATCGATGGAGAATCCCATCATTCCGGCTCCCATATTGGCAAAGCCGTCTGCCCCAAGCAATTTCAGGTATCCCTTTATGATTTCAGGATTTACGGAAAATTGCAATAGCAATGCCAGGTTATCCGTTGGGATTCGTTTTAACATATCTGCATCACCCTGGCTTTTCAGATTTTTTGCCAATAAATCAGCCACCTCCTTATTCATGAAATTTTTAAAATCAACAACAATCTTTCCATTTTCGAAATGGACGGAGGCGGTGGCCCTTGCTTCCTTCGTCATTTTGGTGAAGTTGAGCATGTTGAGCGGCCCCACGGAAGGAATTTCACTCATTTGACTGCTGCTTAATTCTTCGTTGTTTATCCAAACATGCAAATCGGCATTATCGGAAACAAGTTCAGTGAATTTTTCATCAGAACCGAGGCTTTCCGATTCTTTGATATTAAATACCTGCTTTGCCAGGCTGCCATAATTTCTATTATTATTTACGGATTCTTCCGGCTCTTGCATAGAATCCTTTGATGAGAAAGAATTATTATTAGCTCCCCATTGGTTCCCTTGTTTTGGGATACCAATTACAAACAGGAATCTTTCTTTATTCCATGCCAGCGCCATACCGTTCCCAGTGCCAATATGCATTCCTTCCGATTCTGAAAAGTTGAGCTTTCCATTTGTGTCCTCTTTTACTAATTTTTCAAAAGCATCGGAATTAACCAGGGCTCCCTCTGCCCCTGCGTATTGCCCTAAGGAGTCGTTCATGAAAAACAACAGCACATTATTTTTGATACTAATCCCGCTCGAGTCTGGGTTCTCCAATAACGGTTTTATTTTTGCAGGAAGGGTACTGTCTTCCATCATCCGTTTAAACAGGCTGGTATTTTTAATTTCATCCCAGGGCAATTTCTGGTTAATAGAAGCGCCGTTAATATGAAGAACCGCAATCGCTTTCTGCGGAATATACCGGCCCTCCTTATTGGTCTTTTTGGAACAGGACGAAAAAGTGGTTAACAAGCCTAAAGAAACAAGAATTGAAAAGAAAATTTTTTTATTCATTCGTATTTTTTATTCGTGTGGAAAGATAGGAAATAAGTGTATCGCTGCTCATGGTTTCCTGATGGCCGGTTGTTAAATCTTTTACCGTGGCTAATTTCCCTGCCAGCTCATTACTGCCAATTACAATACAATAACCCGTACCCGATTTGTGCGCATATTTAAATTGTTTATCTAATTTGGCTTTTTCATGATACAATTCGCAGCCAATATTTGCCTTTCTTAATTGATGCATCAGAGGCATGCAATAAGTAACTTCCTCCTCGCCCAGGTTGGTGAATAATACAGGGGTACCTTTTTGTAACCCCTCGGGAAATAGATTAAGTTCTTCCATTACATCATAAATCCGGTCCACCCCAAAACTTATTCCTACTCCGGGAATACCGGGAACTCCAAAAAGCCCCGTCAGGTCATCATACCGGCCACCCCCGCCAATGCTGCCTATTTTTACGGATTCGGGTGCCTTTGCTTCAAAAATAATCCCCGTATAATAATTCAATCCTCTGGCAAGGGTAAGGTCAAATTGAATATTTATACCCTTCGAATTTTTTATTAGGTATTCTATTTCGGCAATTCCTTCTTCCGCTAATTCATTCTTGGAAAATAAATTTTTAACAGCCTGGATTCGTTCCTGGTTCGTTCCGGATATGGAAAGGAAGGTATTGATTACCGTTACCTGCTTTTCATTGAGGCCACGGGAAAATAATTCGACATTTACTTTTTCAAGGCCAATCTTATCCAGTTTATCTATAGCAATGGTAATATCGATTAGCTTCTCTTTCCCTCCACATAAATCTGCAAGGGCTGCGAGGATTTTTCTGCTGTTAACCGATAAATTATATTGGGTAATACCCAGAGCGAAAAATACATCATGGTAAATGGCAGTTAATTCAATTTCGTTTAACATCGAACGGCTTCCCACTACATCTGCATCACACTGGGTAAATTCGCGGTATCGCCCCTTCTGGGGCCGGTCGGCACGCCATACCGGCTGAATTTGATATCGTTTATGCGGAAACGTTATTTGCCCATGATTCATGGCAACGTATCGGGCAAATGGAATCGTAAGGTCGTACTTCAACGCCCTCTCCGTTACATCAGGGCTGTTTTTCCCTTCCAGTAATTTTTCAAATCCCTGTTTCGATTTTTCGATATTTCTGGGGTCGTTGAGGCCGTTGTTCAATACCCTAAATATTAATTTATCTCCCTCTTCCCCATATTTGCCCATCAGGGTTTCGAGATTTTCCATAGCAGGAGTCTCCAGTGGATGAAACCCGTATAGTTCAAAAACCTTTCGGATTCGTGAAAATATATATTCACGTTTGCGAACCATGCCTGCCGGGAAATCCCGCATGCCTTGTGGAATAGATAATTTCGACATAATTAATCCTGGCTGCTCAAACGGAGAGCATATTTTTTAATTATTTTTTCCGAGGTATGATTAATAAGATCAAACACTTCATGATAACCCGGCTCAGGACCATACCAGGGATCGGGCACATCCAGATTCTTGCCCGGGTAAAGCTCATTCAGAAAAAGCACCACTTTTTCCGGATCAAAATCAGGACCGGCTATTTCCCGTATGTCATCCAAAACATTTGATGCCATGGCATAAATAAGATCAAACTTTTCTATATCGCTTTTAGTGAACTGCCTCGCTACCTGCCTGCTGATATCAATTTGGTGTTGCCTTGCAACTTTTTGACTTAATAAATGAGGAGCTTCCCCAACATGAAATCCATTGGTTCCTGCACTCTCCACTTCCCAATTCAGTCCGGCCAATTCAGCCTTATGTTTTAGTATTCCTTCTGCCAGCGGGCTACGGCAAATATTTCCGAGGCAAACCATCAAAATTTTCATAGGGCAAAGATACTGCTTCGGCATTTGTGGAATGCGGCTGCCCGTGCATCTCAGTTTCCACAGATCATTTATAAATTAAAATGAGTTTACCATGGTTGCAGAACAAATTTTAGGTGCGGGTATCCTCGACATTATTTTTGAAGGAAGAAATAAAGGTTATGGTGCCTACCGGTTAAGGAAAGGCTATTCAAAAAGGATGCTTATTTCCCTGGCACTTAGTCTTGGGTTTTCAATTCCCCTGGTTTATTTTTTATGTGGCTGGCATTCCTCAAACCAGATGATTGGGAGGGATTTTAGTGTTGAAGATCCCAGATTGGTGCATGTTCTTCAGCCTAAACTGCCCCTTTCTGCATCCTTCCAACCCGCTTCATATCCCAATTCTTATGCTGTCGAATCTAAGCAAAAGACATATTCTTCTGCCAGTTTAGGAAGTAAAATTCAAATAGAAAAGGATCTTCATTTACCCCACCAGTTCCTTCCTGGAAAGGTTTTTGAAGGGTTGGAAACCGGGAGGGATACCAGCCCTGCCGGGTCTTTGGCTGCTGCTGATAAAAGCAATGAAGTTCCGGGGAATCATTTTTCAACTCCCGTTTCCAAAGCAGATTCTATAAATCCCAACCCGGTGGAAAGTCCGGAGGTTGCACCTTCCTTCCCCGGTGGGGAGGAAGCGCTTGCCCGGTACCTTAAAAGAAACCTGGTAATGCCTTCTGATTCTGAGCCCGGAACTGAAGTGCGAATAATTGCAAGGTTCATAGTGGGCATGGATGGAAAGGTTACTTCCATTAGTACTGATGGGAGGGGAGATGAATTTGACAGGGAGCTGAAACGGGTGCTACGTAATATGCCAGGATGGGTGCCGGGAAAATCCAATGGCAGAAATGTATCCTGTTATTTCAGGCTTCCGGTTATATTCCACAATTTCGGGGATTGAAACATAAACTTGTAAATTGCAAAATACAATTAACCATTATGGCATTAGAAGAGTTTGAAAAGGAGCAGCCCAACCAGCGGGATAAAAATTATATCCGGATGCGAAGCATGATGGATTTTGGGATGGGCACTCTTTGGACCGGTATGGGGGTATTCCTGTTTTTCTCTAAACAGTTTAAATCCGGACTGGAGTTGAGGTACGACGATGGAACCCTCAAAGTTTTTGGAGCTGTTTGTGCCGCTTATGGCCTATTTAGAATTTACCGGGGGATAAAGAAAAATTACCTGAAGGAAAGATGAGGAACCGCCTGTTGTATTTTTTTTTGATTTTCTTTTTAGCGTTGGGTTTTTCCTGTAAAGAAAAAAAGGGAAAGGAAGAAGTGGATACTCCTGCTTCCGGTACAATTCATATCAGTGTGGATGAGTCTTTCCGGCCGGTAATAGAAGAAGAAATTAAACTGTATGAGTCAACTTATCCCGGTGCTAAAATTGTGGCCAGCTACAAACCCGAATCAGCGTGCTTCCAGGATTTTTTAAAGGATTCGGCTACCCGGATGGCAATAATAACACACGGTCTTAATTTTAAGGAATCGCAATATCTTAGCGATTCATTAGGATACCGACCTAAATGGCAGCGAGTGGCTACCGATGCTGTTTGTATTATTGTAAACATGAAATCAACGGATACGCTGTTTACACAGGAAAGGCTGGCTATGCAATTGCAGGGTAAAGGTAACCGGAATCAGGTAATGGTTTTTGATGGCCTAAGGGAAACCGGTGCCGTCCGTTTCATCCGCGATTCCATCCTGAAGGGGGCTAATTTTGATACTTCGGTGGTGAAAGCCGCCGAAAATTCAGATGAGGTTATTGATTATGTAAAGAATAATGAGAATGCCATTGGTTTTGTGGGAATTAGCTGGATAGGCAACCCGGAGGACAGCAACCAGGTAAACGACTTGAAGAAAGTGAAGTTGGGATATGTGCAATGTAAAATTTGCGATGGGAAACCTTTTATAAAGCCAAGCCAGCAAAGCATTTTATCGCGCAGTTACCCTTTGGTGCGGGGATTATACTTTTTGCTGCGCGAAAACAGAATCGGACTTGGAACAGGATTTGCCGGCTTTTTGCAGATGGAAAGAGGGCAATTAATCTTCAGGAGGGCTTATCTTGGGCCGGAAATGGATTTTGATATCAGGCCGGTGCAACTGAATACCAAATTGCCTCAATAGACCTTTTAACGAACCATTATAAAATTTTTATAACCATATATAGTCACCAATAAAATGTTTAAATCTGAAAAAATGAAAAAATTTCAAATCGGAATGACTTTTATGATGCTGCTGTTTTTTGTAGGGTCTGCTTCGGCACAAACCATCGATGAAGGGAAATCATTCCTGTATTATGAAAGATTCGAAAGTGCTATAAATGTATTTCAGAAAATTTTGAATTCCGATCCCAATAATGAAGCGGCTGCTTTTTGGCTGGGGCAGGCCTATTTGCGTAACGACGATCGCAGCAACCAGGATGTAGCCAAAGCAAAAGCACTATATCAGCAAAAACTCCAGGCAAATCCCAACCAGGCTCTTTTAATTGCAGGTATGGGACAGATAGCCCTTATCGAAAATCAACGCCAGGAAGCCCGTAACCGGTTTGAAACGGCAATTTCTCTTTCAAAAGGAAAAGATATTGATGTCCTCAATGCCATAGGCTATGCCAATGGAAACCCGAATTCAAAAAATGGGGATGCCGCCTATGCCATCGAAAAACTGAAACAGGCTACTGAGGTGAAAAAATTTAAAGACCCGGATGTTTGGGTGAACCTGGGTGATGCTTACCGGAAACTGAATGCCGATGGAGGAAGTGCCATTCAGGCCTATAATGAGGCGTTGAAAATTGATCCCAAATATGCAAGGGCATTGTATCGTATTGGAAAAGTTTATCAAACCCAGGGCCCGGGGCAGGAATCCATTTATATGAAGTATTTTAATGATGCCATTGCTGTGGATCCTAAATATGCACCGGTTTACTACAACCTCTTCAGCTATTATTATGAAACAAACGTACCCGTTGCGGCACAGTATTTAGATAAATGGCTTGCCAATTCCGATAACGACCCCAAAGCCTGTTATTACCAGGCCTCCGTAAAATTTGCTTCGGGGCTTTTTAATGAAACCATTACGGAAGCAGATAAGTGTATTGCTCAGGAAGGTGCGAATCCTTATCCCAAGCTTTTTGGTTTAAAAGCGTATGCCTACAACCGGTTAAACGACTCCCTCAATGCCAAATTAAACTTTGAGGAATATCTCCGCCGGGCAAACCCGGATAATATCGGTGCCGGAGATTATGCGACCTATGCCACCATCCTGTTTAAATTTCCGGGCAATGAGGGAAAAGCCACGGATTTAATTGTGAAAGCTATTGCTACCGATACCCTGGTTGCTAATAAAGTGGCCTATGCTAAAACCCTGGCCGGTATTTATGATAACCTGAAAAATTATGGAAGTGCCGGTAAATGGTTTGGTGAAGTTGTTTCTCTGAAAAAGAATTTTTCTAATGTTGATTTGTTTAATGCAGGGTATAACTATTACCTGGGTAATCAATATGATTCCTCCAGCAAGTACTTTACCATGTATATACAAAAATATCCGGATGATATCCTGGGGTATTACATGGAAGCCAATACCAGTGCCATGATAGATTCCACCGGGGAATTGGGGCTTGCCGAACCATTTTACAATAAAGTAATTGAAATAGGATCCCAGGATCTAACCAAAGGGAACGCCAAAACCAGGGTGCTCACCGCTTATAAGTTTTTTATAGGACATCAATACAACGTGAAGAAAAATAAAGACAGCGCGCTGTATTATGTAAACAAAGCTCTCGAAATAGATCCGGCCGATGCACAGTTGCTGAATTTTAAGGAGATTATCTCTAAATATGATCCATCAGCACCTACACCCAAAAAACAACCGGCAAATAAAACATCCTCTCCGGCAAATTCACCAAAAAGATAATATCAAAATCAGAACCCGCTGCCAACGCAACGGGTTTTTTATTTCTCAATTCAAAGAGGATTCCTTGATTATTAAACCTGCTAACCTATTTTTGCAGCAAGTTTAATAACAGATATGCCTTTTTACCTCCTTCAGGCTACGGTAAACAATGCCGTTAATTATTTCCCCATTGCAATGCAGGCTCTTTTTGCAATCGGATTGGTTGTGGCCATCGTAATTGGGTCTAATTTTCTGGGCCCAAGAAGAAATACCAAGGAGAAACTTCAAAATTTTGAAAGCGGGATTGAAATTCGTGGTAATGCGCGGCAGCCCGTAGCTATCAAGTATTTCCTTGTGGCTATCCTCTTCGTTTTGTTTGATGTGGAAGTGATTTTCTTCTATCCCTATGCGGTTAATTTCCGAAACCTGGGATGGGAGGGATTTGTAGCAGTTATTCTGTTTGTTAGCTTATTTCTCGCCGGCTTTATCTATATCTTTAAGAAGAAGGCGTTGAAATGGGAAGACTAAGGTTATTGATCTTTTGACTGGAAGGTTTGTTATTACTATAGCAAACCAAAAAATTAAACGCTATGCCTCGTCCGGTACAATATAACAGCAAAGTAAAATTTGAAGGGATCCCCGAAGGATATATGGGGGAAGGGTTTATGGCCACCAACCTCGAAAAAGTGATTAGCCTGGCCCGGAAAAACTCGATCTGGCCCCTGCCATTTGCCACGAGTTGCTGCGGAATTGAATTCATGGCAACCATGGCCAGCCATTATGATATTGCCCGTTTTGGTTCGGAACGGGTTGGGTTTTCACCCCGCCAGTGCGACCTGTTAATGGTGATGGGCACCATCGCAAAAAAAATGGGTCCGGTGTTGAAACAGGTTTACACCCAGATGGCCGAGCCCCGTTGGGTAATTGCAGTAGGGGCCTGTGCCAGCAGCGGCGGAATTTTCGACTCTTACTCTGTGCTTCAGGGAATCGATCAGGTTATACCGGTGGATGTTTATGTTCCAGGTTGCGCTCCAAGGCCCGAAGCCATTCTTGATGGGCTGATGCGCATTCAGGACCTGGTAAATAAGGAAGGGTTGCGGAGAAGGCATAGCGAACAGTATAAAGAATTGATGAACAGTTACGGAATCAACTAATCCGTTTAAATATTTTCTTTTCATGGCATTAACGAATGAAACGGTAAAACAGGCCCTCGTCGAAAAATTTGGAGAGGCACTCACCGGCTGGGATGAGCCTTATGGTATGCTCACATTTGCCGCTCCAAAGGAAATGAACCTGAAAGTGCTCCAGTTTTTATTTGATGACGAATCGCTAAAATTCAGGTTCCTTACTGATTTGCAGGCAGTCCATTTTCCGAATAACCCCGGCGCTGAGTTGGCGGTGGTTTACCACCTTCACAATTTGCAGGATAATATCCGGCTGCGGTTTAAAGTGTTTACCTCAGTAAATAATCCGGAAGTATTCAGCGCTACCGCTTTATATCAGTCGGCCAATTGGATGGAACGCGAAACCTATGATTTTTTTGGGGTGCAGTTTGTAGGACATCCAAATCTTATCCGCATTTTGAATGTAGATGAAATGGATTATTTCCCCTTGAGAAAAGAATATCCGGTGGAAGAACAAAGCCGGGTTGATAAAGACGATGAAATGTTTGGGCGGGTTCATGCTAAAAATGTAAAGAACAATGAATAACCATATCCTATTGCCCAAGGGTAGCCTGGAGAAACAAACTACCACCCTGAACCTCGGGCCTACACACCCTGCCACCCATGGTGTTTTTCAAAATATCCTGGAACTCGATGGCGAAAAAATATTAAAGGCTACTTCCACAGTAGGGTATATTCACAGAGCATTTGAAAAAATTGCAGAAAGGAGGCCCCTTTACCAGATTACCCCACTTACCGACCGGTTAAATTATTGCTCTTCCCCCATTAATAATATGGGTTGGCATATAGCTTGCGAAAGACTGCTTAAAATAACCCTCCCGAAAAGGGTTGATTACCTCCGGGTCATCATCATGGAACTGGCCCGAATTTCCGATCATCTCATTTGTAATTCAATTGTGGGGGTGGATAGCGGTGCTTATTCCGGGTTCCTTTACCTCATGCAGTACCGGGAACTGATATACGAAATTTATGAAGAAGTGTGTGGTGCACGCCTCACCACCAATATTGGCCGGATCGGAGGCTTTGAAAGAAATTTTACCGACACGGCTTTTCAGAAACTGGAGAAATTCCTCGAAGAATATCCCAAACAACTGAAAGAATTTGAAAATCTGTTTACGCGCAATCGGATATTTATGGAACGCACTATTGGCTGCGGGCCTATTTCTGCCGAAAGGGCCCTCAATTATGGATTCACAGGGCCCAACCTAAGGGCTGCCGGTGTGGATTATGATGTGCGCGTTCACACGCCGTACAGCAGTTACCAGGATTTTGATTTTACCATCCCAGTGGGTACCACCGGCGATTGTTACGACCGTTTCCTGGTTCGTAACGAAGAAATGTGGCAAAGCCTGAGCCTGATCAAACAGGCATACCAGAAAGTTCAGGAATTCAAAGGAGCCGAGGCAGAAGTGTTTCATGCCGATACACCCGCCTATTACCTTCCTCCTAAACAAGACGTGTACACGAAAATGGAAGAAATGATTTATCATTTCAAAATCGTAATGGGCGAAATTGATATGCCGGTGGGGGAAGTGTACAGCCCGGTGGAAGGAGCCAATGGAGAATTGGGGTTTTACCTGATAAGCGATGGAAGCCGTACACCGTACCGCCTCCATTTCAGAAGGCCCTGCTTTATTTATTACCAGGCATACCCCGAACTGATCAAAAATGGAATGCTCAGTGATGCGATTATCACCATGAGCAGCCTCAACCTGATTGCCGGCGAATTAGATGCCTGATTTTATGAATAGAATATTAGCATGATGAACAACCTATCTTTTTCTGAGGATCAATTAAAACAGGTGCAGGAAATCATTGCGCGGTATCCGGAAGGAAAGCATAAAAGCGCTCTGCTTCCGGTGCTGCACCTCGCCCAGGATAGTTTTGGCGGATGGCTGGATGTGCCGGTTATGGATTATGTGGCCACCCTGCTTAAACTGGAGCCCATCGAAGTATATGAGGTTGCCACTTTTTACTCGATGTACAATCTTAAGCCGGTTGGGAAATTTATTTTTGAAGTATGCCAAACCGGCCCCTGCATGCTGAACGGTTCAGATGATATAATTGCCTACATTAAGGAAAAACTGAATATTAATGTTGGAGAAACTACCGCTGATGGTATGTTTACCCTCAAAACCGTGGAGTGCCTCGGCGCTTGCGGCTATGCACCCATGATGCAGTTGGGAAAGAATTACCGCGAACACCTTACCCCCGAGCGCGTGGATGCTATTATTGAAGAATGCAGGGCAAAAGCCAATTAATGAAAGGAAAAAGCACCACATATTATTTTTGTTTTGGAGTTTTATTCCTTTTGTGCTCCCTGTATTTTGTTTCCTGCAAGGAAGCCGGCAATTCTAAAGCATCAAAAGGAAACCTTTCACTTTTAGGCAACGATGTGCCATCGAACAGCAATAATAGCGCTAGTGATACCCTAAGCATTGATGCCAAAGCACTTAGCTGGCCTGGTGTTTATCGGGGCGAATTACCCTGTGCCGATTGTGGAGGAATTCAAACCGAAATAAACCTTCACCGCAATGGAAATTTTTCCAGAAAAATGACCTACGAAGGAAAGGATGGAACTGCGTTTAGCGAAAAGGGAAAAATAAATTGGAAAACGAAAGATATTATTGAACTGAATGCAGGCAATGGCCAACCCCAGTTATTCCAGGTAGAAAATGGTCAGTTGATTCAATTAGACCAAGCTGGAAATAAAATAAAAGGGGAGTTGGCAGAAGCCTATATCTTACATAAAGATTAAGGGAGATAAATACATGAGTAAGAAACTTTTATTAGATAAGGCGCATATAGATGGTATCCGGTATTTTGATGTGTACCGAAGGGAAGGAGGATACCACAGTGTGGAAAAGGCTTTTGAAATGAGCCCCGCCGAAATCACCGATGAAGTGAAGAAAAGTGGCCTCAGGGGCCGTGGAGGGGCAGGTTTCCCCACCGGGTTAAAATGGAGTTTCCTCGCTAAACCGGAAGGAGTTCCCAGGTACCTCGTTTGTAATGCGGATGAAAGCGAACCTGGTACTTTTAAAGATCGGTACCTAATGGAGTTTATCCCTCACCTCCTCATTGAAGGAATGATTGTTTCTTCGTACGCCCTGGGAAGTAACACGAGTTATATTTATATACGCGGCGAATATGCCTGGATTGCGGATATTCTGGAAGAAGCCATTGCTGAGGCCCGGAAAAAAGGGTTCCTCGGAAAGAATATACTGGGTAAAGGGTTCGATTGCGAGATCGTTGTGCATCGTGGTGCAGGAGCATATATATGCGGAGAAGAAACGGCATTGCTCGAAAGCCTCGAAGGGAAAAGGGGAAACCCCCGTATCAAACCTCCGTTTCCTGCCGTAAAGGGATTATGGAACTGCCCAACGGTTGTAAATAATGTGGAAACCATTGCAGCGGTTGTTCCCATTATAAATGATGGCGCCGATGCTTATTCTAAAATTGGAATTGGAAAAAGTACCGGCACTAAATTGATCAGTGCCTGCGGTAACATCAATAAACCGGGAGTATACGAAATTGATATGACCATCTCGGTAGAGGAGTTTATTTTCAGTGATGAATATTGTGGCGGTATCCCCAATGGAAAAAGGTTGAAAGCCTGCATCCCCGGCGGATCCTCTGTACCTATCCTTCCGGCGAATTTGTTATTAACTACCGCAAAGGGCGATAAAAGACTGATGAATTATGAAAGCCTGAGTGATGGTGGATTTGCCACAGGTACCATGATGGGTTCGGGTGGTTTTATTGTTTTGGATGAAGATCAGTGTGTGGTTAAACATACCTACACCCTGGCTCATTTTTACCGACATGAAAGTTGCGGACAGTGCTCGCCCTGCCGGGAAGGCACCGCCTGGCTTGATAAATTATTACGGAAGATTGAAGAAGGAAGGGGAGAGATGAGTGATATCGATCTGCTTTGGGATGTGCAGCGGAGGATTGAAGGAAATACAATTTGCCCGCTCGGCGATGCGGCTGCATGGCCTGTAGCAGCGGCAATCAGGCATTTCAGGGATGAATTTGAATGGCATGTATTGAACCCTGAAAAATGCCTGCGCGAAAACTACGGTTTGGCACATTATGCCGACCCGCTTCATATTCCAGTTGCTAATTAATAAACTTTAATTGCCCGAGGGCTGAGGTTATGAGTGAAGAAATAAAAAAGGAAGCGCCTGCCAAAGTAAAGGTTACCATCGATGGAATTACCATTGAGGTAAACCCGGGTACCACTATTATGGATGCGGCCCGTATGATTGGCGAAGAAGTGGCTCCTCCCGCCATGTGTTATTACAGCAAGCTGGAGGATACCGGCGGTAAATGCCGCAGTTGCCTGGTGGAGGTAGCGGCCGGTTCAACCGCCGACCCGCGTCCTATGCCCAAACTGGTGGCCAGTTGCCGCACCGGGGTAATGGATGGGATGGTGGTGAAAAATTTCAGCAGCGAACGGGTTATTGATGCCCGCAACGGCGTGGTGGAATTTCTGCTGATTAACCACCCGCTCGATTGCCCCGTTTGCGACCAGGCAGGAGAATGCTACCTGCAGGATTTTACCTATAATCACGGTAAGGAATACTCGCGCTACAAATTTGTAAAACGTACCTTCATTAAAGAAGACATTGGCCCTTATATACAATTGCACATGACTCGTTGTATCATGTGTTACCGGTGCGTTTTTGTAGCCGATCAGATTACCGAAAAAAGGGTTCATGGGATCCTGGACCGGGGCGACCGCGCCGCCATATCAACCTATATTTCAAGGGCTATCGACAACGACTTCAGTGGGAATATGATTGATGTGTGCCCGGTAGGTGCTCTTACCGATAAAACGTTCCGGTTTAAGAACCGCGTTTGGTTTACCAAACCCGTAGATGCTCATCGTAATTGCGAAAACCCGAAATGTTGCGGTAAAGCCACCCTTTGGTTGCGAGGCGAAGAAGTGTACAGGGTAACCTCCCGTAGAGATAAATGGGGCGAAGTGCAAAGCTTCGATGGCAAACCCGGATGGATTTGTAATACCTGCCGCTTCGAAAAAAAGAAAACCTCCGATTGGGTGGTTGAAGGGTTAACTACCATCCCCAGGCACTCTGTAATTGGGGCCAATAAGTATAAAAAACTGGTGGTTCCCAATGATCCGTTGCAGGAAGTGATGAAGGGAGTTCAACCTAAATTACTAATGGATATTCATAGCATTAGTGAAGTGAATAACCCGGCCATTGACCTGAGTACCATTATGGGACCATCGAATTCAAACGACTTTAAGAAGGCAGGACAACATGAAGTTCCCTACGATGAAACCATTCAGTTTGGAACCCGGTCTGATAAAGAAGTAGAAGAGTAACACATTAAAAGCCGAAAGCTTTGGACAATAGTTTGCTGGCCATTGATATGGCCCTGATTTTAGAGAAATTAGTTTTAATAGTAGTGGTGGTTTTCGCCTCCCTGGGGATTGCGATGTATGCCACTTACGGGGAAAGAAAAGTAGCTGCGTTTATGCAGGATCGCCGGGGCCCTAACCGGGCAGGCCCTTTTGGGATACTGCAACCGATGGCCGACGGACTTAAACTTTTCTTTAAAGAGGAAATCATTCCCAATTTCTCCAATAAAATTTTATTTGTAATGGGGCCCTGCCTGGCCATGCTTACCGCCATCATGACCAGCGCCGTTATTCCCTGGGGCAATCATATCGAAATTTTTGGCAGGTCGGTTAGTTTACAGATAGCCGATGTAAACATCGGTATGCTCTACATTTTTGGCGTATTAAGTTTGGGAGTTTATGGTATTATGATTGGCGCCTGGGCAAGCAATAACAAATTTTCACTTTTTGGCGGGCTGCGTGCGGCTTCCCAAATTATAAGCTACGAACTGGCAATGGGTATTTCGTTCATTGCCCTGTTAATGGTAACCGGTTCCCTTAGCCTGAAGGATATGGTGCTTCAACAACAAACCGGCCATTGGTGGAACGTGGTGTACCAGCCGCTCGGATTTTTAATCTTCCTTATTTGCGCCTTTGCGGAATGTAACCGCACGCCCTTCGATCTTCCCGAAGCGGAAAATGAATTGATTGGCGGGTACCATACAGAGTACTCATCCATGAAACTGGGATTTTATTTATTTGCAGAGTATATCAATATGTTCATCAGCAGTGCGGTTATGGCCACTTTGTTTTTTGGCGGCTATGATTTTCCATTTGTAGATGAATCGACGCTTTCACCAAACTTTGCAGCATTACTTGGTATTGTGGCATTGATGGGAAAGATCATCGGATTTATTTTTCTCTTTATGTGGGTTCGCTGGACAATTCCGCGATTCCGGTACGATCAGTTGATGTATCTGGGATGGCGGATACTGATTCCGCTGGCATTGTTTAATATGCTTGCTACCGGAGCAGCCGTCCTTTATTTCCACAAATAAGCTGTGCGATAAACATTACTTTTGCAAATCCTATTTAAAATGCAGGCACTTACACATAGAGCAAAACAGGTAAACAGAAGCCCGATGAATTTTTGGGAGAGGCTTTATTTGCCTGCTATTTTCCAGGGGATGTCCATTACCCTGCGTCATTTTTTTAAAAGAAAGGTTACATATAATTTTCCGGAGCAGCAACGTTCATTTAGCCCGGTATTCCGCGGTTTACATATATTAAACCGGGATGCCGAAGGTCGGGAAAACTGCACCGCCTGTGGTTTATGTGCGGTGGCATGCCCAGCAGAAGCCATCTCTATGGAAGCGGCCGAAAGGCAACCCGGCGAAGAGCACCTTTACCGGGAAGAAAAATATGCCGCCCGCTACGAGATCAATATGTTGCGCTGCATATTTTGTGGCCTTTGCGAGGAGGCATGCCCCAAAGATGCCATCTACCTGAGCGAAACGTTCGCCCCTTCCGATTACGAAAGAAAACAATTTATATATTCCAAACAGGATTTATTGATACCTCACCCAATCAATGAACCGGAGGAATACAAAAAAGCATTAGGTAACAGGGCCAAGCCGGAAGATAAAAGTTAACCAACGTATGAGCATTATATCCATCCTGTTTTATTTTCTTTCGTTCCTTGCTGTGGGAAGTGCCATCATGATGCTTATCAGCAAAAACCCCATTCATAGTATTCTTTGGCTGATCGTTATTTTCTTCGCCATTTCGGGGCATTATGTATTAATGAATGCCCAGTTTTTGGCCATCGTCAATATCATTGTGTATGCAGGCGCCATCATGGTATTATTTCTATTTGTAGTGATGCTGATGAACCTGAATGCAGAAACAGAACCGGTAAAAAATCACCGGTTGCAATTAATTGGTGTTGTATCGGGCGGATTGCTCCTGTTGGTACTGCTGTCGGCAGTAATGAAAACCAAAGCCAACCTGCCGGTTCAAATGGTAGTGGGAGAAGAGGGGTTGATCCAAAATCTGGGTAAAACATTGTTCACTTATTACGTAGTTCCCTTCGAGCTTAGCAGCATTTTGTTCCTAAGTGCCATGGTGGGCGCTGTGGTAATCAGTAAAAAGGATTAAATAACATGGATATAAAAGCCTATATAGCCCTATCGCTAATCCTTTTTTGTACGGGAATAGTAGGGGTTTTGGTTCGCCGGAATGCCATCATCATTTTCATGTGTATTGAGTTGATGTTGAATTCGGTTAACCTGTTGTTGGTGGCATTTTCAAAAATGCATGCGGTTTCCGCGGCAGCCAAAGCCTCGTCCACTTTTGCGGCTGATGCACAAATTTTCGTTTTCTTTATTATGGTGGTAGCAGCAGCAGAAGTGAGTGTAGGGCTTGCCATTATTGTAATGTTGTACCGGAATACACATTCTATCGATATTAATTTTTTGAACAGGCTGAAAAACTGATTTCAGCTCAATTGAATTATGAACAACGCTTTGCAGATATCCTGGCTAATTCCCATTCTTCCCCTGATCGGGTTTTTGATTAATGGGCTGGGAAGAAAACAACTTTCAAAATCGGCCTCTGGTTTTTTAGGAAGTGCCGTTGTGCTGGCATCATTTTGCCTGAGCCTTTGGGTGTTTTTCCAGGTGCTTTCCGGAAATACGGGCACCGTACAATATTTCGATTTTATCCATGTGGGGAAATTGAATATTCCCTTCGGGTTTAAAATAGATCAGCTTTCAGCTTTATTCCTCCTCATTATTACCGGAATTGGATTCCTTATTCACGTGTATTCCATTTCCTATATGCACGAAGAATCATCGGCCGACTTTGCCAAGTATTTTTCGTTCATGAACCTCTTTGTGTTCTCGATGCTCCTTTTGGTGATGGCCGAAAATTATGTAGTGATGTATATCGGTTGGGAAGGCGTTGGTATTTGCTCCTATTTTCTTATAGGCTACTGGTTTAAGAATAAGGATTATACCGATGCAGGGAAAAAAGCCTTTATCATGAACCGCATCGGCGATCTTGGATTCCTGCTGGCTGCATTTTGGTTTATTGCAAAGACCGGCTCCGTTAGTTTCGATAAAGTGCTAACCCCCGAAGCGGTTAAGTTGTTATCCAATTTTGATATTACTGCCATCACCCTTTTACTGCTGGTGGGCGCCACCGGTAAGAGTGCACAGATTCCCTTATTTACCTGGCTTCCTGATGCCATGGCCGGGCCAACCCCGGTTAGCGCCTTAATTCATGCTGCTACCATGGTTACCGCCGGGGTGTACATGATTGCCCGTACAAACTTATTGTATAGCCTTTCCCCCATCAGCCAGTCGGTGGTTGCCATCGTGGGGCTGGTAACCGCAGTACTTGCTGCCACCATTGCATTGAAACAAAATGATATTAAAAAAGTGCTGGCATACTCTACCGTTAGTCAGTTGGGTTATATGTTCCTTGCGCTTGGGGTGGGAGCTTACACCGGTGCCATATTTCATGTAATGACCCACGCTTTCTTTAAAGCCCTGTTATTCCTTGGCGCCGGTAGTGTAATACATGCCATGAGCGGGCAACAGGACATGCGATACATGGGTGGATTAAAAAAGAATATGCCAATCACTCATATTACCTTTTTACTGGCCTGTTTTGCTATTGCAGGGATACCCCCGTTCTCCGGATTTTTCTCAAAAGATGAAATTTTAGCAGCAGCCTTTTCCCGCAGCCCGATACTCTGGGTAGTGGGAGTACTTACCGCTGTAATGACCGCTTTCTATATGTTCCGTTTATATGCCATGACCTTTCGTGGAAATTTCCGGGGTACGACGGAACAGGAACATCATCTGCATGAAAGTCCTTCCGCCATGACGGTTCCGCTCATTATTCTGGCTATCCTTTCGGTGGTAGGTGGATTTGTAGGTATCCCGGAAGTGTTTACCGCCAATGGCCACCAACTTAATAATTTCCTGGAACCGGTATTTCGCGAGAGCAATAAAATATTAGCCGTTCATCCTCTTTCTCATACTACTGAATATACGCTGATGGCCGTATCCGTTGTGGGTGCACTCATTGGCTTGTGGGTTGCCTGGAGGAAATTTTCCGCTTACCAAATATCAACAGCACCCGAAACCGGCCTGGGTAAGATACTGGCAAATAAATGGTATGTGGATGAGTTATATAATGCCGTAATCACCCGGCCAATGCATGCGTTTGGGGATTTCCTGGGCAATGTGGTTGACAAGAAGGGGATTGATGGCATTGTGAATGGAATCGGAAAATTTGTGAATTACGGAAGCCGCCAGGTACGCTGGTTGCAAAGCGGACAGGTAGGGGCTTATATTTTATTGATGGTTCTGGGTATCCTGGGATTATTTATTATTCAATTGTTCCTGTAAGGTCATGGGTGAATTTATTACGTTTCCTGAGTTGTTAATTTGGCTGCCACTGATAGCAGGGCTGTTGAGTTTTATGTTGAAAAAGGAGGGAGCCGCCTGGACGGTCTCCTTTGTTTTTTCGTTGGCCATTTTAGCGGTATCGGCAGCCTCCCTGTTTTATACCGATCCCAAATTCCTGGCTTACAATAATGTAAATTATTATTATCCCAACAATATCGGGAATACGTTTTTTGTAGGCCTCGATGGTACCAGCCGGATTTTAACTTTCCTAACCGCGCTGGTGTACCCATTGATCTTTTTGTCGATTAAGAAAGATGAGTATAAAAATGCCTCTTCATTTTATGGTCTCCTGATGCTTTCGCAATGTGGCATAATGGGGGTATTTGTTGCGTTGGATGCATTGTTGTTTTATATTTTCTGGGAAGTGGCTTTAATCCCTATTTATTTTCTTTGCAGCAAGTGGGGAGGCGAACGCCGCGTTCAGGCTACCTTTAAATTCTTTGTTTACACATTTGCCGGGTCTTTATTAATGTTGGTTGGGATTATTTATGTTTACTTACATACCCCACCCAAAGTTTTCGAAAACGGTACACAAACCCTCCATTCATTTTCTTATGCGGCATTTTCTAATGCAGGTTTATCAGCCGGAGATCAAAGCTGGTTATTCTGGTTATTCTTTGTGGCTTTTGCCATAAAGATGCCGGTTTTTCCATTGCATACCTGGCAGCCTGATGTGTACGACCAGGCCAATGGACCGGCTACTATGGTACTTAGCGGCGTGATGGTGAAGATGGGCCTGTTTGGGGTGTTGCGCTGGCTGCTGCCCTTATTTCCCGAAGCAGTAGGAAAGTATAATCATCTGGTTATCGTAATTGCCATTATCGGCATTTTATACGCCAGCCTGATTGCCATCCGGCAGGATAATTTGAAAAGGCTGGTGGCCTATTCTTCCATTGCACATATCGGTTTAATGTGTGCCTCCATATTTGCCCTGAACATCACCAGCATGGAAGGAATGATGTTGCAAATGTTTAATCATGGGGTCAATGTAATTGGGTTGTGGATCGTACTTGATATTATTGAGAAGAAAACCGGTGCAAAAAAGATATCCGATCTTACCGGTATTGCTCATAAAGCCCCGGTACTCACGATCTTCCTTTTTGTAATTGCCATGGCAAATATTGCACTTCCGCTAACCAATGCATTCCCCGGAGAATTATTGATGTTTACCGGGTTATTTGAAGCAAATCCCTGGTTCGCAGCGATATCGGGTTTAGGAATTGTTTTCGTGGCAATCTATATCCTCAACCTGGTTCAAAAGGTATTTTATGGTGAGACGAATACCCTTACCGCAGCAATAAACGATATCGGATTTTCCCAAAAACTCAGTCTGGCCATCATTGTTGTAGTGATTTTTGCGATCGGGATATATCCACAACCTATATTAAACCTGGCTAAAGAATCCGTTCCCGTAATTCTGGGGAAACTGGGTATGTGAACTGATAAATATTTGGAATTGACATGAATGCAATAGTTGTTTCGGCTTTTATGGGGATATTGATGATGTTCACGGGCGCCTTCGTGAAGAACCGGGCAGTGCCCAGGTACCTGGCTATTGCAGGGGCCATCCTGTTGTTCCTTGCAAATGCCATTGAATTGAAACAGGGACAGCCTTTGTTTCATATCAATATATACGACATGTTGAAAACCAGCAGTTACAGCCTGGGCTTCCTGGCGGTAATGATTGGGTGCCTCATCCTGTTGTTCCTCCTGAGCGGGGAAGATATTGAAAGGGTTGGTCATGATGTGGGAGAGTATTTTGCACTGATATTTTTTGTGATGTGCGGGGTGGCTATTTGCGCTACGTTTAATACCCTGCTTTTCCTTTTCCTGGGAATTGAAATTCTTTCGATCCCTTTGTATATCCTAACAGGGAGCAATAAACGAAATTTGCTGAGTATTGAAGCTGCATTGAAATATTTTTTAATGGGCTCCTTTTCCACCGGGTTATTACTGATGGGGATTGCCATGGTATATGGCGGAACGCCCAATGCGTCTTTTTATATTGCCAGCATTGATGTGGGAAATACAGCTACATCCCCCTTCATTATAATCGGTCTGATTCTCATGCTGGTGGCTATATCTTTTAAAGTGTCGGCTGCTCCATTTCATTTTTGGGCTCCCGATGTGTACGACGGGGCGCCAACGGTATTTACTTCCTTTATGAGTACGATCGTAAAGGTGGCCGGGTTTCTGGCATTTATCCGGTTATTCGAAAACTCGTTCGGTGCGATTCATAAAGATTGGCAAAAACTGATTGTAGTTATTACGATTGCCACCTTGTTTATCGGGAATATTACTGCCATCTTCCAGCAGAGTGTAAAAAGGATGCTGGCTTATTCCTCCATAGCCCAGGCAGGGTTTATGATGCTAGCCTTGTTTGCGCTTAACGACCGCGCTAAAGAAGGGATGGTTTTATATGCTGCTGCATACAGCATTGCGGCCATTGGCCTATTTGGTATTGTTTCCCGGATGAACGAGTTTACCATCAGCGATTTTAACGGACTGGGTAAAACCCATCCGGTGGTGGCGTTTACCGCAACTATATTTTTACTTTCGCTAACAGGGATTCCGCTTACCGCAGGTTTTCAAAGCAAGTTATATATGCTTACATCCGTAGTGGAAAATAGCAACCAGGTTTGGCTGGTAATTGTGGCGGTCATTTTTTCTGCCATTAGTGCTTATTATTATTTCCGGGTGATTCAGGCCATGTATTTTAAAGAACCCAATACGGAGGACCCGGTAGAACTATGGAATATAAATGGCTGGTTTAAATCTGTACTTATTCTGTTAGCCATACTGACGATCATTATTGGCATTTATCCTGAATGGATTCTTGGCTGGTTGTATTACTGGTAATACCATTGCTCACATTTCTTCCCCAAATGAAACACGGGATAATTAACTTTATCCGGAAGAAAAAATGAAATACAGGGAAACCCTTTCTTTATCATGGAATAATATCAGATCTAATAAATTGAGGTCTGCCATCACCATTGTAATAATTGCGCTGGGAATCTTTGCTCTGATACTTATTATTACCGCCATCACGGCTGCCAGTAATTCATTAACATCCAGTTTTTCCACTCTCGGAGCGAATGCTTTTAGTATACGGTATAAAGACCGGAATATCCGGTTCGGAGGACCCGAACCCTCCACCAGTAAATCGAAAAAGGGAAAAAGGGAACGAAAGTCGAACATGGGGATCCCCATTACGTATGCCGAAGCCATGGAATTTAAACAGCGGTATACCTTCCCCAATGCCAAAGTGAGCATTGGGTTAAGAGGGCCATTCAGTATTGTGGCCAATACCAATTCTAAAAAGACCAATCCCGATATTAATATGTTTGGAGGGGATGATAATTACCTCGAGCTGAATGGATACAATTTACAGGCAGGCAGAAACTTTACCCAGAATGAAGTGCAAACAGGCAGGAATGTTTGTTTTTTGGGAAGCGGGGTGGCCACCCGGCTTTTTGGAGATAATCCTCTGAAGGCGATAGATGCCATTGTGAGTTTGGATCATAAGCCGTATCGGGTAATCGGAGTTTTGGAAGATAAAGGGTCCAGTGCATTTTTTAATACCAGTAAGATTGTGGTTACCCCCGTAAATACAGTCCGAAGGCTGCTCTCCGGACAAAATCCGTCCTATACCATTGCGGTTCAGGTTCCCGATTTAAATTTAATGGATGTGGCAACAGGAGAAGCCATAGCTGAGTTCAGGCCCATCCGGAAATTGAATGTCAAGGACGAAAATAATTTCTTTATTGACAAGAGCGATAGTATTGCCGAATCGATGCTCACCAGCCTGGGGTTCCTTCAAACAGGCACTATTGGCATTGCTTTAGTAACCCTGATTGGGGCGGCCATTGGGCTAATGAATATCATGTTGGTAGCTGTAAATGAACGAACCAAAGAGATTGGCTTAGAGAAGGCCCTTGGCGCAAAAGGATCAGATATCCGGCGCCAGTTCCTCTACGAATCTATATTGATCAGTATTTTGGGTGCCGCTGTGGGAATCATCTCGGGGGTATTGGTGGGGAATTTAGTAGCCCTGCTATTAAAAACCGGATTTGTGGTTCCCTGGATTTGGGTAGGGGGGGGGATCCTGGTTTGTACGCTGGTAGGGTTGCTGGCCGGATTGTACCCGGCAATTAAGGCGTCCAAACTGGACCCTATTGTAGCCCTCCGGTACGAATAAATCTTATTCTTTCCTATTTTTATTAGAGAAAAACTAAGGGATATTACTATTCCCTTTGAAATTATTTTTAACTTGGGCAAATAAATTGGCCGGCACTTAAATTTATTTGTGATTCAATCCTTTTTTTCATAGCATTGCTACTCATTTTTAAAATTCAATTACTTAAATCAATTTTCACTTTTTAAAATCAAATTCACATGGCAGAAACACGACCAACTGAAATGGTAAAACCAGCAACTACGGTGCATGCCAAGAAGTCAAGTAACATTATTTCCCTGATTGCACCGGTATTATGTTTGGTAGCGGGATATGTGATTTGGCGATTCCTCCTTGGTAATCCCGATAACTTCGGCGTAGGTAAAGAAAATGGCGGCTTTTGGCCCGACCGGGATGAACCGAAATCAGCCCTTAGTAAAATGTACCTCGGCGGAATTATTGTACCTATACTTTTAGGTACGTTCCTTACCATGCTGACCTTTGTGGTAGAACGATTTCTTACCATTTCCAAAGCAAGGGGTACCGGTAATAACGCAGATTTTATCCGCAAAGTGCAATATCATTTGGCCAACAAAAATATTGACGCCGCTCTTGCAGAATGCGATAAGCAAAAAGGGTCTGTGGGCAATGTGATGAAATCCGGTCTTTTCCGCTACAGAGATATGATCAACAATACCGAACTGACAACAGAACAAAAGGTGCTGGCCATTCAAAAGGAAGTAGAAGAGGCAACCTCCCTTGAACTGCCCATGTTGGAGAAGAACCTGGTGTTCCTTTCTACAATTGCTTCTATTGCTACCCTGCTTGGTTTGCTGGGTACGGTAGTGGGTATGATTCGTGCGTTTTATAACCTGGGTGCCGATGCAGGAGGAAGCGGAGCGGCCGCTCAATTGTCGGTGGGTATTGCAGAAGCGTTATATAATACCGCATTAGGTATTGGTACATCTGCGTTCGCAATTGTTTTCTATAACATTTTCACCACCAAAATTGATTCCATTACTTACGGTATAGACGAGTCTGGTTTTACACTTACCCAAACCTTTGCTTCCCTCTACAAATAGAATTGTGGAATTTGGAAGACAGGTGCATCTTGTAAACCGGAACGAAGAATCCTAAATAATTATTCATGCCAAGAATTAAAATACCACGGAAAAGTACCAACATCGATATGACAGCCATGTGCGATGTGGCTTTCCTGCTTCTTTCTTTCTTTATCCTGGCAACCAAACAAAAACCACCGGAGGCACTGGCGGTTAAAACGCCCACTTCGGTTTCCTCTAAGGCTGTTCCAGATAAGTCGATTATCATCACTTTCACTGCCGATGGAAAAGTTTTTTTGTCGTTGGGAGATGATACCAAGAAGGATGCGGTTATTAAAAATTTAAACGATACCCGCGGATTAAACCTTAGCCCTGCCGAGTTAACTAAACTCGAAAAGGCAGAATTTATTGGTTTTCCGCTTAATCAATTGAAAGCCTCTTTAAATATCACGGGGACTATCCCGGCAGAAAAAATGCCCGGGATACCCATTGATTCTGCCAATAACGAATTGGCATACTGGCTAAAGAGTATCAGCAATGCCTATGCAGGCACCGACCAAAGCAAACTGGAGCAAATGTTGTTGGTGAAGGGCGATATTAATGCCCATTACCCCATATTTAAATCAGTTAAAGATGCTTTTAAAGACAATGAGATTTATAAATTCCGGATTATTACAGAGGGGGAAACACCTCCGGTAGGGTCCGAATTGTATAAATCCGAAATGAAACATTAAGAACCTAAATTATTTTTTGCGATGGCAGAAATGGATACCTCGTCGGGGGGCGGACATAAAAAGGGCCCCGGCGTCAAAAAACAGAAAAAGCAATCTACCCGCGTTGATCTGACTCCCATGGTGGATTTGGGTTTCCTTCTTATTACCTTCTTCGTGTTCACCACCACCATGTCGCAACAAACGGCGATGAACATGAATGAGCCGAAGAATGATACGGCTAATATTATGAAGGTGAAAAACTCGGGCGCCATGACCATTTTACTCGGGAAAGCCAACCAGGTTTATTATTATTATGGTCAACTTGAACCCGATAAATTGAGTGAGCAGTTTAAGTCAACCACCTTTAAAGATATCCGTGGATTGATTGTGGCCAAGAAGGATGCAACGAATATGGACGACCTGATGTATATTATTAAGTCGGATACGGCATCAACCTTTAAGAATGCTATTGATATCCTGGATGAGATGACAATTTGTGCGGTTCCGCCGGGGCACTATGCCGAGGCCGATATGACCCCAACGGAACAGGAATTAATAAAACAAACAGAGATAGCAAACGGAATTAAGTAGTTATGGATTTTTTCCATAATTGCATCAACTAACAAAAGCAATTAAAATGGACGTTAACAAGATTTTGAGTGCTGATATTCTGGATATCGTTTTTGAAGGAAAGAATAAAGCATACGGTGCGTACCAGTTGCGTAAAGATTATAACAAAAGACTAACCAGGGCCCTCATCGTTACCGGCCTTGCCCTTTTGCTTATATTTTTGGGAAGTTTGCTGGCTAATAAGCTGAGCTCCAATATGGGGAAGCAGACGCTAAATACGGTGGATACCCAACTGGCAGAAATTAAGAATGAACCGCCTCCGCCGCCACCGCCACCGCCACCCCCGCCGCCGCCCACACCGCCACCCCCACCTGAAATTAACCAGGTGAAATTTACTCCTCCCAAAATTGTAAAGGATGAGGAAGTAAAGCCGGAAGAAAAAATACAGGAAATTAAGGAAGACCAGGCGATCAGCACCAAGACTATTGAAAGTGACAATAAGGTACAGATTGTTCAGGCTCCGGTAGAAGAAAAAGGCTCGCAGGTAGTAGAGCAGCCCAAAATTGATTATGAGAATACCATTTTCAATAAGGTGGAAATTGAAGCGGCATTTCCGGGTGGAGAGGCTGCCTGGAGGCGATACCTTCAAAACAACCTGGATGCCAATACCCCCATTGATAATGGAGCTCCTCCCGGTACCTACCAGGTCATTGTACGGTTTATTGTAAGTAAAGATGGTACGATTAGCGATGTGGTACCCGAAACCAAATGGGGATATGGGATGGAGCAGGAAGCGGTGAAGATTATTAAAAAGGGTCCCAAATGGACTCCCGCCTTACAAAACGGCAGGCATGTGAACGCCTACCGCCGCCAGCCGATAACCTTTGTAGTAACAGAACAGTAATTGATTTATACTCAATAATTTAACTCCCGGGCCTCCCGGGAGTTTTTTTATTGGGAAAAAAAGCGGAATTTATTGAGGGTTTACCCCGTCTAAGGCTGTTTTATTGATCTAAAATTGCATATATGATTGCACATTATATATTATTCTTTATTCAGTTGATAATAATTTTTATCTGTTTTATTTATTCATTAAAGCTGATAAAAAATAAGATAAGCCCTTCCTATATGAAGTTTTTTAGCCTTTACCCGATAATAGTTTTTTCTGGTTTAGTAATACTATTGATATTTTATTTATCCCACTATTCTTCACCCAGAATGATTAACGGATTTACCAATGCTTCAAAAATTTTTCATTATTTTATTCTTAGCATATTAATTTATAAAATTCAAAATCCAAAGTTTCTTTCAGTTTTTCAAATTCTTTTAATTATTTGTGGTTGGGGCTATTTATTGTATATGTTATTTTCTGAGGGATGGTTTTCTGTTAATTATAAAGCGCAATTCGCAGCCAATTTATTTTTAGTTATTTTATCATTATTATATTTCCGATCCTTACTAAACAATGTTTCCGTTCGAGACCTTAAAAAGGATCCCGGGTTTTGGATAGTGGTAGGAACTTTGTGTGGTGGTGGGGTAAGTTTACCTCTGTTTGCTAGCATTGATCATCTTTCTAGAGTTTTGGAGAGTAATTATTTGAATTTATTTTTTGATTTATTTTTTATTTCTTATTCTGCTATGTATTTAGCCTTTATAAAAGCCATCCGATGCACCCAGATAATACAAGCTGGTTAATTATAACCCTGATTATTGCCATCATCATTGTGGGGATAAGCCTGCTGCTGATTGTGTCTTATTCAATAACCCTGTTTAACAACAAGAGCCGCCACGAGCAGGAAATTGTTAATATCAAGATGCTGAATTATAACCGGGAACTACATTCTGAACTTGCCGTGCAGGAGCAAACCTTTGAGCAGATTGCCCGGGAAGTACACGATAACTGGGGCCAGCGCCTCACCCTGGTGAAATTTCAATTACAGGTAATGGAATCGCAAAAAGTGACAGGATCTCTCACTCTGGTAAACCAGTTATTGGATGAATTGCGGAATTTCAGCCGGAACCTGAGCTCGAGCAGGATCCGGAAAATTGGCCTGGTAATGGCTATCGAAGAAGATATTGATTTTCTGAAGGAGGTATCCGGTATCCATTTTTCATTTGATGCCACCCTGCCTTCCGGTCCGGTGGATGAATTCCACAGCATTATCCTTTATCGCATTTTCCAGG
Source organism: Bacteroidota bacterium (assembly GCA_018266615.1). GTDB lineage: Bacteria > Bacteroidota > Bacteroidia > Chitinophagales > Chitinophagaceae > Ferruginibacter. Next base: position 21,316 of record JAFEAB010000097.1, on the reverse strand, counting down.
AAGCTGAAAGCAATATCCTTAAACACGCAAAGGCAACGAAAGTTAATATATCCCTGAAAGAAAAAGAAGATGAACTTTCTTTCGCCATATCAGACGATGGTGTGGGCTTTGATCCGGGGAAAATTACTTCGAAGGGTATTGGCATTACCAATATTCAACGACGGGCGAAACTGGTTAATGGCGCCTGCCATGTATTTTCTGCTCCCGGAAAAGGTACCCTGATTGAATTACAAATTAAAAGAAACACAAATGATACAAGTTTGCCTGGTTGATGACCATGTATTATTGCGGGATGCCCTGGCGGAAACAATTGAGAGCTTCGACGAATGTAAAGTAACCGGTGTTGCTGCACACGGGAAAGAATTGCAGCAAATAGTGGAGAGAGGGGTTATTCCAAACCTTGTTTTACTTGACCTGAATATGCCGGAGATGGACGGGTACGATACGGCGGAATGGTTGTTCACCCATCATCCGGAGGTGCGGGTACTCATTCTTACCATGTACGATTCCGAAGTGGCCCTCATCCGGCTCCTTCAATACGGCGTAAGGGGTTTTCTTCGGAAGGATATTCATCCATTTGAACTGCGGGCGGCTATTTCGGCTGTGATGAAAGATGGATATTATTACTCCCATCGCACCACCGGGAAGCTGGCTACCCTGTTTCAAAAAAGCTATCAGGAAAACCTGCCGGTTGAAAGGGTAATGCTTTCCGATATGGATATCCAATTCCTACGCCTGGTGAGTACCGATTTGACCTATAAAGAAATTGCCGGTAAATTAAATATTTCGGTGCGATCGGTGGATGGATACCGCGACTCCCTCTTCGACCGCTTGGAGGTGAAAAGCAGGGTAGGGCTGGCTATTTTTGCTTTAAAAAACGGATTGATTTCTGCCTGATCACTCAATCAGTTTATTGCGCATGCCGTACATAATAAGGCCGCCAATGGTTTTGGCATTTACCTTGGTTTTCATATTCTGCCGGATGGTTTCGATAGTGCGCGGACTGAGGAAAATTACTTTGGATATCTCCTCGGTGGTTTTATCTTCCGCCAGCAACTGAAGGATTTTAATCTCTTTTTCGCTGAACTGAACCGGAGTATTTGCTCCATAATGGTGCCGCACATTCTTTTTTTGAAGCAGTTTTCCCATCACCGCCTTATTCACCAGTTCGTTAAAGTAAAAATCATCGTTCATGCAGGTGAGGATGGCTTCATAAATCTCTTCGGGATCGGTGGTTTTGGTTAGGTATGCGTTGGCGCCCATTTCCATCATTTTGCTGATCATTTGCTGATCGTCGTACATGGTTAGGACGATTATCTTGATATCTTCAAATTCCTTTCGGATGAGCTGAATAGCATTGATTCCGTCAATTTCGGGCATCCGGATATCCATCAGCAATACTTCGGGTTTTTTAATGGAGATTTTATGCAGCATATCTTTTCCATCTTCCGCCTCCCAAAGCATTTTGAGATTTTCCTTACCCGACAGGGCCATCTTGATGCCATCCCGGAAAATCTTGTGGTCATCGGCGATGGCAATTTTAATTTGATTCTCAGTGGACATGTAAGCAATTATTGGATTAGGGTTTCAAGGTACCAATATTTTCAGAAAAATTTTGAATTCGCCCCTGGAATTTGAAGTCCTCCAAAGTCACAGTAAGTTGAATATCAGTCAATTCTAAAATTATGGAAACGTAAATTTACGATAACCCCGCATAGTAAACCTACGCGTTAATTGAAAATGTGGATATGTGGATAAACTTCCAGAAATCGAAAATTTCTTAAAAAAATAGAAAAAAATGAATAGTAAAAATACGGAATAACAATCGTAACTTTACCTCATTATTATTTACAAATACCTCTAAATATTGATCTAACTAATTGTCTCTGATGAATTTGTGTTATCGTAAACATACGATTCCGGTTTTATCGGTTGTTCGTAAAACTACGATTGGGGAAGTTAGCAGCATCAATCAATTGTAAACCACTAAAAATTTTTTATGCTTAGTTCAATTATCTTCTTGTTATTTGGTTGGTAATAAAGGGTATATTTTATTTACATTTGGGTATTAACCTATTTGTTTAGCCTTTGTTTCAACTAATAATTTTTAGTGAATTTTTACCTTTAGTATTTTATTCGATCTTTTATAAAAAATTGACGAATAAGGCACTAAAGGTTTTTTTTTATTATACATTAATATTGGCGGTATTTAGTATAGTGACTTACCTATTAACTTTTAAGTCTCCATTACTGAATCTTCAAATTATAAAACTTTTCTCTCTTCTCGAATTCCTTGTATTGACTTTCTTTTTTTTAAAATTCATACATAGAAAGGTATTACGAACAATTATCTATTTTGCTTCAATGGTTTTTCTTGCCTTTTTCGTTTTTGACTTATTCCAAATAAAGAAAGTTCCGACGAATACCTTAATTTTTGAATTCCTATTTTTTATAGTAGTTATTGTCTTTTTCCTTTTTCAAAGAATGAATGACATTGTTTCCATTCCCATTTCATCTACCATTAGCTTTTGGATTGCGGTTGGACTCCTAATATACTTTTCCGGTAATTTTTTTAATATCCTTCTTACAAAGCTATCCCTAGATCCAAAAATTCGGGCACAGAGTGGAATGATATATATGATTGTTACCATTTCTAAGAATATTTTGCTTTGTTTAGCGTTACTAGGTTCAGAAAAAAACGAAATAACAGATGAGAACATCCCTTTTCCGAACGATGAAGGGTTTCAAAAATTAGATATTTCAAACAATTAATTCCTGTATGTTTTTACTTGAGGCAGATACAACCGGGATCTCCAGGTTAATGTTTTTAGGTACCCTGGGTATGCTTACCCTGGCCATAGGGATTATTGTGTTTGTTATCTTCCACCAACGAAAAGTAATCCGCTACCAGCTTCAGATGAAAAAACTGGAAGAGGAAAAGCAGCAAATTCTCCTAAATGCCTCAATCCGTTTCCAGGAAGAAGAACGGCAACGGATAGCCGCCGATCTGCACGACGATGCCGGGCCGCTGTTGGCAACTGCCAGGCTTTACCTCAACGAAAACCTGGTAAATCAGGAAAAGGCCCAGCAGCTCCAGAGTATTTACAGCGCCAAACAAATTATTGATGATGCCATCCTGCTAATTCGGAATATCAGCCATAGCCTGATGCCTCCAACGCTCAAAAATTTTGGATTGGAAAGCGCCACCACCGATATGTTTCAGAAAATTAGTGGAAGCGGAACCCTGAATGCAAGCGCCCGGTTTCACGATTACCGGGATAGGCTAAAGGTAGATCAGGAACTGCTCATCTTTCGGGTGATCCAGGAATTGATCAATAACATCATGAAACACAGCAATGCCGGTTTCATCCACCTTACCCAAAATGCGGCAAATAATAAAATCTACCTTCGCATACACCACGATGGTAAAGGGATCGTTCAGGCCGAATTCGATAAACTAAACCACAATGCAAACGGGTTGGGATTAAAGAATATTGCCAGCCGGATTAAGGTACTGAAAGGAAGGATATTTTTTGAAATAGACCCCAGCCAAACCTACTATAAAATTACCCTGGAAATACCAAGGGAACCTATAGCATGATTATTGCTTGCGTAATAATGCGTCGTAATTTTTCGTTTAGAAATGCAGATGCTTTTTTTTAAATTTGCTTACCCCACGCTATGGAAGCCAATCAAATAACCGTTGCCATTGCCGATGATCACAAAATCTTTCGAAAAGGTGTAGTGCTATCGATGCGCCCCTATATGAACATCAAGTTTGTAATGGAGGCCGATAATGGCGAAGAACTCATCGAAAAAATTCCTGAATTTATGCCGGACGTAATCCTTTGCGACCTGCGTATGCCGGTAAAGGATGGAATTGATACTACCAAGATCATTACCAAACAATTCCCCCAAATTCGGGTAATCATTCTTACCATGTACGAAGATGACCGGTTTGTTGGGCACCTGATGGATTGCGGAGCTGCGGGCTACCTTTTAAAAAATACAGAGCCTGCCGAAATTAAGAAAGCCATCATGGATGTGAAAAGGACGGGTTTCTACCTCAACCCTTTTGTAAACAGAGTCCTCATTAAAAAGAATTATTCTAAACAAAAGTTCAACCACAACCTTAATTCTGAAATCGTTTTGAGTGAGCGGGAGAAGGAAGTTCTCACCCTGGTTTGCATGGAATTTACAGCCACTGAAATTGCCCAGAAAATGGATATCAGCGCCCGCACGGTGGAAGCCATAAAAGACAGGCTAATGGAAAGGTTTGGGGTGAAAAATTCGGTTGGACTTGTATTTTATGCCATGAAAAACCAATTGATCGATTAATCAAAAAAGCCCAAACAGGGTAGAGTCGATGGAGTTGATGATCTTACCCAGGTCCTCCTCATTATCTGCAAATTTATTGCTGTCTGCATCCACAATCAACAGGGGGCCTTCCTTGTAACTGTCTATCCAGTTACTATACAATTCGTTGAGTTTCTTTAAATAATCGAGCCGTATATTTTCCTCATATTCTCTTCCTCTTTTTTGAATTTGCCCTACCAGGGTGGGTACCGAGGCTTTCAAATAGATCAGCAGATCGGGAGGCTTCACCATCGATTTGAGGGTTTCAAAAAAACGATAATAATTATCGAAATCGCGCTTTCCCATCAGCCCCATATCGTGGAGGTTGGGTGCGAATATATTCGCATCTTCATAAATCGTTCGATCCTGGATAACCGTTTCGGTTCCCCGTTCAATTTCCAGCAACTGATTTAGGCGACTATTGAGGAAGAAAATCTGGAGGTTAAAACTCCAGCGGGGCATATCCTCATAAAAATCGTTTAGGTAGGGATTATGGTCCACATCTTCAAACTGGGGGATCCATTTGTAATGTTTGCTAAGCATTTCAGTGAGGGTGGTTTTCCCTGCCCCAATATTTCCTGCTACCGCTATATGTTTAATTTTTCTTGATTTTGCCATTGGCCTTGCTGAATTTGGCTTTCCTGCGAATGTATTGAATAAATACGGAGCAGAACTTTCCTTTTTTAAAGATTTTTAGAAATAAGATAAGCCCATGGCTTCTCTCACCCGGCTCATGGTTTTTATTGCACTATTTCGGGCTTTTTCGGCCCCCGATTTCATCACCTGCTCCAGGTATGGGCCGTCTTTTAAAATTTCTTCTGCCCTGGTCCGAATGGGCTCAATAAACCGTACCATGTCTTCACCTAATTGTTTTTTCATATCGCCATACCGGATCGTGCAATTATTAAAGGCTTCTTTTTGTTCCTGAATGAAGGATGGTTCGCTCACCAGTTCCATTAATTGAAACAGGTTTTCGATATAATCCGGCATCTGGCTGTTTTTTTCAACCGGGCCGGAATCCGTCTTGGCCTTCATCAGCTTTTTTCGAATGGTATCATTGTCATCAGACAGATATATCGTGGCATTTTGGTTTTCGCTCTTGCTCATTTTTCCACTGCCATCCAATGCAGGTACTTTCACCAGTTTGCTGTTAAAATTGAAAGCCTCTGGTTCGGGAAAAACCTCACCATACCGGTGGTTAAACCGTTGTGCATAATTGCGGGCCATTTCGAGGTGTTGCTCCTGGTCTTTTCCTACCGGAACAAATTTTGCCCGATGCAATAAAATATCGGCCGACATGAGAACCGGGTAGGTTAACAGGCCTGCATTTACATTTTGGGGATTTAACCTTACTTTTTCCTTAAAGGTTACTGTTTTCTCCAATTCCCCAACATAGGCCAGCATATTCAGGTATAGGTACAATTCGGAGGTTTCAAATACCTGGCTCTGGCAATAGATGGCAGCTTTTTCGGGATCAAGACCACAGGCAATGTTTTCGGCTAAAACCCGCTGCACATTGGCTTTTAATTCGGAGGTATCAGGGTGGGTGGTGAGCGAATGCAAATCGGCAACCATGAAATAACAGGTAAACTCAGTTTGCATCTTCACATAATTCTGCATGGCCCCAAAATAGTTTCCCAGATGAAGGAAACCGGTAGGGCGGATCCCACTCATCACAATATTCCCCGGGTTTACCTGGCTGCTATTTTCTTGTATTACTTCACCCATTTATAAAAATTGAGGCTGCGAAGATACAACCATCGGAGGAGGCTCTCAATACCCGTTCCTGTAAAACCACTCCCATCTTTTCCCGAATCAGTTAATTTTGCTGCATGGAAGTAAACGACGAATTGATAAACAGACTCGCTCACCTGGCCCGTCTCGAATTCTCAGCGGAAGAAAAACAGGAACTACAGGTTGGGTTAAAGGAAATGATCGGTTTTGTGAATAAATTGAACGAATTGGACAGCTCCGGGACTGAGCCACTTCTTCATATTTCCAGTAATGTAAATGTCCTTAGGAAGGATGAACCAGGTCCCTGTTTATCTGTTTCGGATAGCATGAAAAATTCCAGATTTCCGGATGCATCTTACTTTAAAGTACCAAAAGTGATTTCAAAATGAGTGATTTGATGGAAAATATTAGCCAACAGGGTATCATCCACCTCGAAGGTATTTATAAGAGTTATTTTTTGGGGAAACAGGAATTACCGGTATTGAAAGGGATATCCCTGGATGTATATAAAAATGATTTTGTAGCGTTGATGGGGCCCAGTGGATCGGGTAAATCTACCTTAATGAACATCCTGGGTTGCCTTGATTCGCCTACCCGGGGGAAATATGTTTTAAATGGACAAGATGTTAGCCGGATGCCGGACGACGATTTGGCGGGGGTGAGAAATAAGGAAATAGGCTTTGTTTTTCAACAATTTAATTTGTTACCCCGCCTTAATGCATTGGAGAATGTGGCTCTTCCTTTAATTTATAATGGCACACCCAAAAAGGAGAGATTGGAAAAGGCTGCCTCTGTGTTGGAAAAGGTTAAATTGCTCGACCGGATGCACCATAAACCAAACGAACTTTCGGGAGGGCAATGTCAACGTGTGGCAATCGCCCGGGCATTGGTTAACGATCCGGCCATTATTCTGGCGGATGAACCCACCGGAAACCTGGATTCTAAAACTTCTTATGAAATTATGGATATCCTTTGTCAAATTCACACAGATGGAAATACGGTTATGCTGGTAACTCATGAAGAGGATATTTCCCTGTTTGCTCATCGGATTATCCGCCTCAAAGACGGGGTGGTAGAAACCGACCGGATAAACGAAGCGCCTACCGATAAACAGTTGCAAAAACTCACCCCATGAGCTTAAAAATTTATACTAAAACCGGTGATAAAGGAAGCACCAGCCTGATTGGAGGAACCAAGGTTCCGAAGGATGATGCACGCATTGATGCCTATGGTACGGTAGATGAATTGAATTCTTTTGTGGGTTTAATTATTTCTATGATAAAGCAACCGGAATGTAAGGAGGCTTTACAGGAAATCCAGGACCGGTTGTTTACCATTGGCTCTTTATTAGCCTGCGATCCCGACAAGGAAATCCGTATGAAGTTGCCGGGGTTGTTTGAATCGGACATCTTACTATTGGAAAAATGGATTGATGAAATGGAATCGCATCTTCCCCGGATGAAATCATTTATTTTGCCGGGAGGCAGCCCTTCGGTGGCAACCATTCATATTGGACGCTGTGTTTGCCGGCGTGCCGAAAGATGCGTGGTGGCCCTTTCCACCATACACGAACTACCAAACCATGTGTTGGTTTACCTGAACAGACTCAGCGATTATTTATTTATGCTTAGCCGCTACGTTGCAAAAATGGAAGGAGTGGATGAAATTCCATGGAGGGCAAGAACCTGACCAACAGGTTTTTTATCTGAATTTTCTCCTTACCCAGCCTCAATTTTGAATTTAAATAGATGAATTGGAGATATTTTGCAGAGAGATCTTTTTTTATCTATTTTTGCAACCCTTTGCCGGGGTAGCTCAGCTGGTTAGAGCATCGGATTCATAACCCGAAGGTCGGCAGTTCAAGTCTGCTCTCCGGTACAATAAAAAGCCAGCAATTGGCCAATACCGAAAACGCCTTTTCCCTCCGGATGAGGCGTTCTTTTTTTATGGGGTATAATTTTGTTTGTTTTGAGTTACAGCCTTTTATGAAATGGACAATTTCTTGTAATATTTAAATCGCTGATAATTAAAATTTGGTATAAAGGTTGCAGGCTATTTTGTTTTGAATTATTTTTAAAATCTGTTTTCGTTTCAATCTAACAATATTTTTTCTCCAATTGCCAATTAATGCCAGAACTGGTTGAAATTTCAAAAAGAATAACTCCGAGGAATCCTGCCACTACGCCACAACGAATTCCCCGTATTATCTGGCAGACCATGAAATCAAACATGGTTCCACCCATCATGAAAGCGTATGCAGATAGCTGGATCAACCTTAATCCGGAATATGAGTATCGTTTTTTTGCAGATGGAGATGTAGTTGCATTTATTCAGGAAGAATTTCCTCACTTCCTGGAAGGTTATAATAATATAAAATACGGAGCCTCCAAAGCTGATTTGTGGCGATATCTTGTTTTGTATAAGTATGGCGGGGTGTATGCTGATATTGATTGTAAATGCCATCAGCCTATGAACAATTGGGTTGACCCCCAAGCAGCATTTACTACTCAAATTGGTATTAACAGAGATATTTGCCAGTGGCTGATTATGAGTGAACCCGGAAATCCTATTTTTCTAAGAGCAGCTGAACAGGCCCTTGAAAATATTCGATTAAAAAAGTATTCTGCCAAATATGTGGGTTTTAAGTTGCAGGGGAACCGGTTGGTTCTTTGCGACAAGGTGGAACCGTACGAAGTTTACCATGAGGTAATGGGGCTTGCCGGTCCGCCTGTATTACAGGAAGCCGCAGAAAAAGCCCTTATTTCGGGAGAGTTAAATCATATTTGGAGCGAGGTGCAGGTGGTTTGTGTTTCCAAAGGGAATATTTCCTGTCAAATGGCAGGCAATGTATCGCACGATACGGGAAATGAGGAATACCTGAAGGGGTTAAAGACGCTTAAAACCCCCTATTACGATAATTTTATGGCAAGGTGGCTAAGAAAATTATTTCCGCCTAAAAAGAAGTAGCAAATAAAATAAAAAACCCTCCACTAAAGGAGGGTCTTTTTTAATCTTTATTTTTCTAATTAGTTAGCCTGAATATCTACCGTATTCTTATCACCACCGCCCACTTCGCAATTGGTTGAAATGCGATCGGAGCTGATTCCTTCTCTTTCGATCAGGTAATTCTTAATGGCATCCACTCTCTTTTGGCAGGTTGCCTGCGATGATTTGCTGGTTTCGGGGTAGCCTTTAATAAGGATGTTACAACCCGGGTTTGATTTAAGTTTGGTAGCAACCACGGCAAGCGTTGCTTTCATTTCCGCATTCATCCGGCTGGTATTTCCAGAGAACGAAATGCTTGGTAGGTCGGTAGGGCAATTCGCATTTACCCCGCCTTCCCCTTTACCGGCTCCCAGGGTTTTGCAGCATTCCGGTTCAGGACACTGGCCTACGCCATCTGCATCCACCGGCTGACACTCAGTAGGGGTGATTAACTGTTTATCACGGCAATCCGGTACGCCATCGCCGTCGGTATCGCGCATTACACCATGGGAGTCAACTGCACATCCGGCAGGTGTATTGGGTTCTTTATCATACAGGTCTGGAACGCCATCGCCATCCGTATCGTCTAAGCCCTTTTGTTTAGCCACCAGGCTGTCCACTCTGTTACTCAGGTTATCTACTTGTTTTTGCAAGAAGTTACTGGTTCGGCTGGCCGGGTTATCGAAAATCAGTTGGGGTTTAGAAGCCTTTCCGAGGGCAAATTCAACACCTAAAGTAGTGTATGAAAATTTATCCTTTTTTGTGGTGCTGCTTTCTCCCTGCGGAACCTGCCAATAAACGAATCCATCCAGGTTATCTCCATCAACATAATTCATGTGATACGACAGGTCGAGGTTGATCCGGTTGTTAATTTTAAACTTTGAGCCAAAGGTTACAGGAATATACAATTCGCTTACACTTGATTTAGAATATTTTCTCTCTGTAGAATTTTTGGGAGTCATCCAGGTATCCCAAAGGGCAAGTCCGCCACCCACGCCAATATAAGGAACCATAAAGTTCTTCATATTGAGCCAGTTGATGTTGCCGAAAGTTAATTGCGCAGATAATGAGCCTGCAATATGAAGTTTGGTGCGGAAACTGGTTATGGGTTTGGTTAAATTCAAACTGTCATTACCCTGCTTCTTACTTTGGTCGCCACTGAGTTTTCCATGAATAAAATCAGCCTGGAATCCTAACCAATGCGTCATCTGGTAACGGGCACTTAATCCAAAACCAAAATTGATTTTATTTTTGGTAAAATCATTGGATCCACCAGCGGCAACTGATGATTTCAGCATCCCAGCATTTACGCCAACAGTAAACTTCCTGAATGGAGTTTTCCCCGAGAAGGGCTTAATAGCCTCATCTTTGTTTTGCGAGATACCGGGTAAGCTAAAAGCAAGCAAAATCAATAGGGATATCCCTTGCTTTTTGAAAAAATGCAACATAACAGTTAGGTTAGATATCATGAATAATGCGGTAAATATAGGATATTCCTAAAAAAAGAGGTTTTTTTTGGGAAAAATAGCTGGTTTCATATTGAACTTACACGGATTTTAGCCATGGAAAGATTTCCCCAAATGTGAAATGAATCCCATTTGAAGTTCCAGATTTTACCCCCCTTATCGGAAAGAAAGCGATAATTTTGCGCACTTCATTTGAAAATATTAAAGGCCGGTTTGGAAATCCCTATGGAGATTGGCTTCAAATTATGCCTTTTTTATTCAGGATTAAGGGTTGCTCCTACTTTCAGTTCCGGATGGGACTGAGGCAGGCGAAGCCTTGCAGGAAGCTAATCTAAGTTTAAATTAAAATAAAAATAGATTTACATTTGCCCATGTTGTTTTCATTTTCCCGTTTTCTCTCCGGGGTTGCCTCTTTCTTTTTGGTTGCCTTTTTATTTTCCTGTACCGCTCCCAGTAAGGTGGTGTATTTTAATAACTTAAAAGATACTTCCCTGATTACCGGTTCGGGGAAGGATAGTATAGGTAAATTTCTTTATAACGGAAGGAGTGATTTCGAATCCCCTATTCAAAAAAATGACCAGTTATGGATATCCGTGGGTGGAGTGAACCTGCAGGATTTACTGGTTATAAATTCTGCGGATGGGCTTCCTTCTGCCGGTGCTCCAGGTACTGCTATGACCAACACGAGCATGCTCGGTTATTTGGTGGAAGGAGACGGTAAAATAAAGCTTCCCTTTTTAGGAGCCGTGCAGGCCGAAGGGCTTACCCGGCGTCAACTCGAAAGTTTTCTGACAGAAAAGCTAAAAGATTTTACAAAAGACCCCGTAGTGAACGTCAGGTTCCTGAATTATTATTTTTCTGTTATGGGTGAGGTGGCAAAGCCTGGCAGATTTCCCATTCAAACCGAAAGAATGACGGTGCTGGATGCTTTAAGCCTGGCCGGCGACCTTACCGATATGGCAAAACGAAATGATATATTAGTTATTCGTGAAGTAGATGGCCAGCGAAGTTTTGGCAGGCTTAATTTATTATCGAAAAATATTTTTACTTCTCCTTATTTTTATTTGAAAACGAATGATGTGATATATGTGGAACCGGTAAGAACAAAATTCATTGCCCGTACCGGTGTTCCCCAATATGTAGGAATAGCTGCCATTGGATTATCCCTGCTCATCACCATCATCAATGTAACCCGATAGTTTTTTAAACACGCCCCACCTGATGAATGCTTCATATACAGAACCGGTTGAGTCGCCACAGGATAAAATAGCCCAGCAAATTCACGTAAAGCGGTTGTTTTTCCGGATCCTTCCGTTTTGGCCATTAATATTGTTTATCCTTATTTTTTGCCTGGGCTGTGCCTTTCTGTATTTAAGGTATTCTACCCCTATATATGAAGCGCAAGCAAGGGTGATCGTAAATGACGACTCGCAGGAAAAGAGCACCAACCTATTAGAGGCCTTTAAAATTGATGCCCGGAATATCAGCAACGAAACAGAACGCGAGATGGAAGTTTTGAGTTCGAAGGACCTGCTTCGCCAACTGGTTTTGAAATTGCAACTCAATGTGCAATATTCCCAAAAGGGGTTTGTACGTACTGGTGAGTTTAATAAAAGAGTACCCATTACGGTTAAATTGTTGCAACCTGATTCTGTAAAAGTTCCCTTTTCTGGCGAAATCCGGATCGTGGACAGCAACCATGTAAATTTCATAGGACAAAATTTCAAGGTAGATGTACCGCAAAGCAGCCAAATGGGGATGGTAAGCTGGCACATCGATTGGGAGGCATACAGCCAGACCTTAGATAAAACCTACCTGAATATTCAACCGGTTTCTACAACGGTAAATAATGTAAAAAGAAAACTGAATGTTAGTCCCATCAGTAAACAATCATCTATCCTTGAAGTAACTTATCAGGATCATATCCCAACCCGCGGGGTAGAAATTTTGGAGAATCTTTTTGTCTCCTATGGTTTGTCAACCGTGGATTATAAAAGCCGGATTTCTGAGAATACACTTAAGTTTCTGGATGAACGATTGCGGATTGTATCTAACGAACTGGATGGAGTAGAAAAGAACCTGGAGAATTTTAAATCCTCCCAGGGGATTACCGACCTCGGCACGGAGGGATCATTATTCCTGGATCAGTTAAAAGAAACGGATTCTAAAATAAGCGAATTGGATGTTCAACTTGAAGTTATCCGCGAAATTGAAAACTATGTAACCCGGAGAAACAACAGCAATGCAAAAGTTCCTGCTACCCTGGGCTTAACTGATCCGGTACTTACAGATCTGTTGAGCCAGTTGTATAAATCGGAATTCGATCTGGCCCGGACGAAGGAAAGCACCGGGCCCAAAAACCCGCAAATCCAGGTTATAGAAAGTGATATCGCAAAACTCAAACCGAGTATCCTTGCGAGCCTTAACAACCTTAAAATGGGAGTTGATGCCAGCCGCAGGAAATTGCAATCAGAGAATGACGCACTTTCTGCAAATTTGTCTAAACTCCCAAAAAAGGAACGGCAGCTAATAGATATTTCGCGCCAGCAGGGAGTGAAGAATACCATCTATACCTTCCTCCTTCAAAAAAGGGAAGAAGCTGCTATCAATGCGGCTTCCATTGTTCCTAATTACCGTATTATTGAACATCCCGAATCATCGGGTGTGGTAATGCCCATCCCTAGAAAAGTATATATCCTTGCATTGGTCATTGGGCTACTCATTTCATCCGTCATCATTTACCTTTCGGAATTTGCCAATAGCAGGATCCTGTTCCGGTCGGAGATTGAAGATAAAATTTCGGCACCCATCGTTGGAGAGTTAATTTTCCAGCCGGATAATGGTAAATCGCCCATGGTGGTTGGCTCCGGTAAACGTACTCTTATTGCAGAGCAATTCAGAGAATTAAGGACTAACCTGGGGTATATTACTGTGAATATTCCGGATACCAGTAAGGTAATTTTAGTTACCTCTTCCGTTCCCGGAGAAGGGAAAAGTTTTGTAGCTATCAACACCTCAATTAGTTTATGCCTCACCGGTAGTAAGGTGGTGCTGCTTGAATTTGATTTAAGAAAGCCGAAAATCAGTGCTGTGTTGGGGATTCCCAAGGAGCCGGGGTTAAGTAATTATCTAATTGGCAAAGTTGGAGTTGATGAAATTGTTAAGCCTTATGGGGATGTGGATGGGTTTCATATTATTTCATCGGGTCCGGTACCTCCTAACCCCGCCGAACTAATGAGCACTCCCAGGTTGGAAGAATTGATAAATTACTTAAAACAAAAATTCGATTATATAATTATTGACTCCCCACCCATTGCTTCGGTAACCGATGCCAAAATATTGGCCACCATGGCACATCTGACTTTATATATAATTCGCCATAATTATACTGATGTAAGTTTCCTCCAACTGATAAATGAAAATTATCAGAAAGGGAACTTCCCGCATCTTAACTTAGTTTTCAACGGGATTAACAATAAGCGGATGCTGGGATATGGCCGGGGCTATGGCTATGGCTATGGGTATGGATATGGATATGGTTATGGCTATGGTTACGGTTATGGTTACGGTTACGGGTATACGGAAACTCCAAAACATATCCCCTGGTGGAGAAAACTCCTGGGTAAAAAATAATTACTTCCTTGTTTATTATTGCGGAAATAGCACAAGCCCATGAAGGTAGTTTGGGAATTGCTCATTCCTATATTGATGCGTTGGTCGGAACCGGAGTGGATGCCGTAAAGTTTCAAACCCATATAGCAGAGGCTGAAAGCAGTTCCTTTGAACCCTTTCGGGTAAAGTTTAGTTACGAAGATAAAACCCGTTTTGATTATTGGAAAAGGATGGAATTTACGTTGGAAGAATGGGCCGGGTTAAAAACGCATTGCGAAGAGAAAGGAATGGAATTTATTTCTTCTCCGTTTAGCCTGGCAGCAGTTGATTTATTGGAAAAGCTGGAAGTTAAAAAGTATAAATTAGGTAGTGGGGAAGTGAGTAATTTGCTGATGTTGGAAAAAATTGCCTCCACCGGAAAGGATATTATTCTTTCTTCTGGGATGAGTTCTTATGCCGAACTGGATATGGCCATTAATTCCATTGCCCCCTTTGGGAACAAGGTATCATTATTGCAATGCACCACGGCTTATCCCACTGTTAGCGGGCAGTGGGGGCTATCCCTTATTCCTCAATTGAAGGAAAGATATAAATTACCGGTTGGGTTTTCCGATCACAGTGGCGAAATACATCCATGCATTGCCGCAACCGCGCTGGGTGCAGAGATTTTGGAATTCCATGTGGTTTTTGATAAACGGATGTTTGGGCCCGATGCCAGGGCGTCTCTTGAAATAAACCAGGTAGTTTCCCTGGTGAAATCCTGCCGCGAAATTTTCAACGACCTGAATACGGTTCAAAGTAAAGAAAGCAGCGAAGCCTTTTCATCACTCAAAAAGATTTTTGAAAAATCACTCTCTGTAAATCAATTCCTGCCTGCAGGTCATACCTTATCTGCCAGCGACCTGGATGCGAAGAAGCCTGCCGGATATGGCATTGATGCCCGGGATTATAAACGGGTTATTGGCAGGAAATTAAATAAGGATATGGAGGCAAACGATTTTCTGAATGCATCCGATCTCGATTGAAATATACTGATGAGCAAAAGAAAAATTTGTGTTGTAGTAACCGCCAGGCCCAGTTATAGCCGGGTTAAAACAGCCCTCCAGGCTATTAAAGACCATCCAACGCTTGAACTTCAACTGGTGGTAGCCGCTTCGGCTCTTCTCGACCGGTACGGCAGCGCCGTGAATTATATTGAGAAAGACGGGTTTCAAATAGAAGCCAAGGTGTTTAATGTATTGGAAGGTGAAAACCTGACGGCTGCTGCAAAAACTACCGGAATTGGCATCCTTGAATTATCTACGGTTTTTGATAATATCAAACCCGATATTATTGTAACTATTGCAGACCGTTTCGAAACCATGGCCACAGCAGTAGCGGCCAGTTTTATGAATATCCCGCTGGCCCACATCCAGGGAGGAGAAGTTACCGGAAATATAGATGAAAAGGTACGGCACAGCATTACAAAACTTGCTGATTATCATTTTGTGGCCTCTGAATCGGCAAAACAAAGGGTGTTGAAATTAGGAGAACAACCCAATGCCGTTTATAATACCGGCTGCCCCTCTATTGATATTGCGGCTCAGGTAAAGGCTAACCACCAGCTTAATTTTGATCCGTATAAAAAATATGGCGGAGTGGGTGCCGTGCCAAATCTTTCAAATGGATATGTGGTGGTAATGCAACATCCGGTTACTACGGAGTATGCCGACAGCCGCAAACATATTGAGGAAACCCTGCTTGCCATTAAAGAATTAGCATTACCCGTGTTGTGGTTTTGGCCGAATGTAGATGCGGGGGCAGATGGCACATCTGCCGGTATCCGAAGTTTCCGGGAAAAAAATCCGGATGCGCAAATCCACTTTTTCAAAAATATGGAAGGAGAAGATTTTCTTCGATTATTATATAATTCGAAATGCCTGATTGGAAATTCTAGTGTCGGAATCAGGGAATGCGCCTTCCTGGGTGTACCGGTTGTGAATATTGGCACCCGGCAAAACCGGCGGGATCGGGGCCATAATATCCTGGATGTAAAATACGACCATGAGGAAATTCGCAACGCAATTGAAAAATGGCTTCAGCAATCCCGGCCTAAAACATCAGATGTGTATGGTGGTGGAGATGCTGGGCGGAAAATAGCCGATCTGTTAGCCGAACTCCCACTTCAATTTCATAAAACCATTTCCTATTAGTGAAGGTAATTGCCATCATACCTGCCAGGGGCGGTTCCAAAGGAGTGCCGGGCAAGAACAAGAAAATCATAGATGGTAAACCGCTCATTGCCTATACCCTGGAGGCTGCCATGCAGAGTATGGTATTCGATCGCATCGTGGTTAGTTCGGATGAGGAAGCCATACTCCAAATTGCGAAGAGCTACCCGGGGATCGAATTGCACCATCGTCCCAGCCAGATGGCAACAGACCAAAGCCCGGTTATTGATACCGTATTGGATATAATTAAAGAAAGCGATGCGGAGGCTGTCATGTTATTGCAACCTACCGCCCCTATCCGCACGAAGGAAAATATTTTAGATGCGGTGAAGCTCCTGGAATCAAATCCGGATGCCGGGTCAGTAGTTTCTGTGGTGGAAATGACCGATATCCACCCCGCACGTATGTATTGGAAAAATGGGAACTTTCTGGCCCCTGTATTAGGGGATTATGAAACCGTCAGAAGGCAGGATATTCCACCTGCCTATTACCGGAACGGATCTATTTATCTGGTAACGGTAAAGGATATACGCGAATTTAACAGCCTGATGCCCAAACCGATGCTACCCTATATTATGCCATTTAACTGGTTGCTGAATATTGATGAACCCCGGGATATCCTGATGGCTGAAGCCTTGATCCCGGCTTGGAAAAAAGGATTACTGGGATGATTGTTTTAAATGCTGAAACAACAGGGTATTCTTCAAAGGCTGTTAAAGCCTGGCAGGAAAGGGGATATACCTATCGCCCTTCCTCCTGGCAGGAAATAGATTCGACCCATAGTTTCCCCGGGGTTTCAGTTCTAATTGTAAGATTACAACGGAAAATAGACGACCAGGTGCTGGGCAGGTTTCCTGATTTAACCACCCTCGTTTCTGCTACCACCGGTCACGACCACCTTAGCCTGAAGGCCATAGCCGACCGGAAAATCAGGTTGGTAAGCCTGCGGGGGCATGATGCATTTTTAAAGACCATCCCTTCAACACCCGAACTTTGTTTTGGACTGCTGCTTGCTTTGGTACGCCATATTCCGGCTGCAAACGAATCCGTTAAACAGGGGGTTTGGAACCGGGATGCCTTCCGGGGGTACCAGCTTAAGGATAAGACATTGGGAATAATCGGCCTGGGCCGAACCGGCCACATGATGGCCCGGTTTGCCTCTGGTTTTGGGATGAAGATCGCCTTTTTTGATCCGCATGTTGAGGATGGTCATTTTGAGAAATTCTCTGAACTTAATTCTCTACTTAGGGTGTGCGATGTCGTTAGTTTGCATGTTCACCTCGAAGCGTCCACCACCCGCCTGATAAACCAGGAAAATATTGCGGAAATAAAGCCAGGGTGTTTTTTGTTGAATACATCAAGGGGGGGCGTGTGGGATGAGCGGGCTATTGTGGATGCCTTGAAGGCAAAGCGAATTGCCGGTGTTGCTGCTGATGTGTTGTCGGGAGAACTTATTGATATTCGTACCAGCGCCTTGTGGCAGGCACAGCAGGAAGGAGAAAATATTATTATTACCCCTCATTTGGGAGGTGCTACCTTCGATGCCATGTGGGCATGCGAAGAATACATGGTTTCGGTTATTTAATTTGCGGGGAGCGTTTCACAATCTTTACCCGAAGCATGGTATTCCTTCCTTTACGTGTAGATTACGCCGTCTGCTTTTTCGAATATCCAAAGTTGTACTGTTGTTCCCTTTTCTAAAGCGTTGGTTCAACTGCATTGTTTTTCCAAAAAGTGAAAACCTAAAGGGAAAAGGAAAAGTTGTTTTCTAATCCTGTTGTTTGCTTCATATGATGCCCGGTTCTGAAAATTTGAATATCCTATATATCGCATCCCACGGGTTTGCAGTCAGAATGTTGTTGCAAACCGACCTGCTCACCAAATTACAGCAAAATGGGCTCCGGGTGGGGTTGGTTACTATGGATGCATCCGATCCTTCCGTAGCAGAGTATTGTTTGAACAACGGCATTAAGAATATCGGATTTAATGTAAAAGCTGATAAATGGATGCCTTATAAAGAGTTGTTTCGGAGGTACATGTTGGAGAAAGTAAAGCAAAATCCGGCATTGTACGAAAAGCACCTGCGTTTGGTAGATCAGGCCCGGACGAGCAGATCGATGCGTAACCGGTTGCGCCTTGCCAATATTGCTTCGGGTATTTCCCGGTATTTACCATTTGGAAGAATCGTGTACCAAAAAATTGAAAAGAAGCAACTTCATAATGATGAAGCGGATTTACTTATCAGGAAATATAACCCCTCCATAGTGATCAGCACCGTTCCGGTTTCGGTTATGGAAGCAACCATTTTATATGCTGCGGCGAAGAAAAATGTGAGAACGGTGACTCAAATCCTTAGTTGGGATAATATTACCTGCAAAGGACATTTTAGAATGTTGTCTGCCGATTTTATTGTTTGGGGGCGAATTATGAAAGAGGAATTGCAACGGTATTATGGCATTAAACCCAGGAATATTTATGAATGCGGGGTTCCTCATTTTGATCTGCATTTCAAAAATCGGGAAGAATTGAAGGGGAAGGCAAAAGGGGATTACCTTTTATTTGCCATGAGCTCTCCATATTTTGCGCCAAGGGAAATTGATATTGTGGAGAGCATTGCGAAATGGATTGAGGAAGATAAATGGCCCGGGTTAAAATTCGTAGTAAGGCCGCACCCGCAGAATGTGATTGGGAATATGGCCGACCTTACCTGGCTTGGAAGATTAAAGCATATTGAATCGGCAAAAGTTAAAGTGGATTACCCCCAAATAAATAATGAATCCGGGATCCACTGGAGTATGAAGCAATCGGATATGCCTGAAATGAGTTTATTGATTGCAAATGCTGCGGCCGTAATCAATTCGGGATCTACCATGTCGATTGATGCCTTATGTTACCTGAAACCGGTAATCGTTACAGCTTTTGATAATGAGGAGGAACTTCCCTGGCACCTATCCATAAAACGGGCCATGGAATACGAACATTTTAGAAATATTATCGATTCCGGAGGAGTTGCCAAAACAAACAACTACCAGGAATTACAGGATGCCATTTCAGAAGCCATAAACAATCCCAAAGCCCGTATGGAAAAAATGAAATCCATCCTGTTTGATGAAGTAGGAATAGACGATGGGAGAGCTACAGAAAGGGTGGTGGAGGTACTTCAGAAGATGGCAAATTCTCCTTTATTAAATTAAATTCAGGTATTAGGTATTCAGCAGCCATGGTAGCCAGGCGTATTATACAGGGTTTGAAATGACAAAGCATTTTATTAATCATCTGAAGAATTCGAAAAGCGCAAAAGACAGTTTAGGCTTTCTGGGCGCAAGCCTCATTTCTCAGTTTGTGGTTTTTATTTCCGCCATTTTTGTTATTCGTACCCTGGGTCCGGAGTTAAGGGGTTATTATTCTTTTCTTTCCATTATTGGATTTTTTCTGGTTCCCATTTTTTCTTTTGGGTTTATTGCAGGACTAGGATATTTTGTTTCGTCCAAAAAATATTTGCCGCTGTATATTACTAAATCTGTCATGTGGATTTCAGTAGCAAGGGGGAGTGTAATTGTATTGGTGGTGATTATCCTGCATTACCTGGGTTGGCTTGGTGAAACCGGAAATAAATTAACCATTTGGGAATTATTGCCTGTACTCATTACTTTTCCCCTAAATCTGATAAAGGAATCGTTTCATCGGATCCTTCTGTCAGATTCAAAGTATATGGAGGGGAATAAGTTAAATGTAATATTCTCCGTAACCTCTCCTCTAATTATTTTTCTTTTTGTGGTTGTGTTAAGGTTGGAATTTACAGGCGTATTAATTGGCATTGTAATTTCCAATATTGCGAATTTACTTTTCACCTTATATTTTTTCAAGAAGGTTTACGGCAGCCTAAGTTCCAATCCGCAGTATGAAAAGGGGTTTGTAAAAGATGTGTTCGGTTATGGAATCAAAGGGTGGATAGGTGATATTGCTGTAACAACCAATAACAGGGCCGATCAGTTAATCCTGAGTTATTTCCTGGCCCCGGTTAATCTGGGGCTTTATTCAATTTGTGGTAATATTTCTCAATTACTTTGGTTGATTCCAGGTTCCATCCGGCAAATTTTATTTAATAAAAATGCGGCTATCGAATCTGATGCTGAAAGGAAAACAATTACTGCCCGGTATCATGCATTTTTTATGATTCTTGGATTTATTTTAACCATCGCTGCCATTCTGCTTTCTCCATTCATTGTGCCCTTTCTATTCGGTAGGGATTTTTTGCCTGCTGTTAAACCGCTGCAGATTTATTTAATAGGCTCCGGTATTTATATTGGCACTATGGTTTTAACGAAGTATTTCGTTGGAACAAAAAAAATAATTTACACTTCCTATATTCAACTTTTCTCCGCCATAATCGGAATTATCACTGCCTTTATTTTTATTGGTCGTTTTGGTTTGATTGGAGCAGCCATTTCAAGTTCACTTTCCTATTTTGCCAGTTATATTTTATCGGTGTACTATTTCAAAGACATTAAAGAACTGTTACGGGGGTTTATTAACCTACGGGCATTGTTTCTGTCAAAGGTTCCGGTTAACAAGGCTCCTGCCACCTGGGAGGTGGGAAGCAAAAATTAATTATTTATTGTACCGAAATCAGGAGTGAGATTGAGGAGTAAGAAAATAGGATAGATTTTGCGTTGGAGGATTTTTCAAATTTTGGAGGAATCCAGTTTGTTATGGTTTTTTTTATTGAAAAATGGGTATTCAGAAAATGTTACCGCCGCTATCTGAAAAAGGAAAGATATTGTTTCTAACCATTGCTTATCCGCCCAATCCTACTGCTTCTGCGGTGGTGCATAAACATTTATTAGATCAATTTGACCCAGGAAGTTTTGTTGTTATTTCCGGATTTTTTCCGGGGGCAAAAAAAGTAAGGGTCCCGGGAGCTGTAAAGCAGCATTTTATATATTTAAGTGC
>JAFEAB010000096.1 GCA_018266615.1 Bacteroidota bacterium | reverse complement strand
TCTATCTAACCACCGCACCCACCCGTGTTTGTATTCGAGTGAACTTTTAATAAATGCATGAATGGTGGTAAGGAGCGGGATATGTTTTGGAACACCCAGCCGGGCAATTATGGTTGGCCAGAATAAATGAGAGTGTACCAGATCCACCTTTCTGGTTTCCACAATATGTTTCAACCTTTTGGCAGTAGATGGGAAAGAAAGTAAAAAGGGCTGTTGCAGGTTGATGTATTCATCACATTCCAGTTCTTCCCCAAAATGATTGTTGCCATAAAGGGTTACTACTATATTGCGGTATTCTTTTAACTCCTTCAACACCCTGACCAGCATGGTTTCTGCCCCTCCACGCCCCAGGTCGAAAATAAAATGAAGGATGGTTTTTGGCATATCAGGTTAGAGGAAGGATGTGTAAGTCAATCAGGTTTCGGTTGCTGCAAAAGGCTTCGCGGCCAATGGATTTTCCATCTAACGATATTTGGTATCTGTGTTCAATGATCAGGTCATAAATATCTTCCAGCGTATCTCCCTTTGCCAGTATAGGTTCCGGGTGTATGGCCACAATACATGCAGGGCGCATATTCTTTAGCGTTTCGGAAGCGCCCCTTAAAGCATCCAGTTCGGCGCCTTCCACATCCAGTTTAATAAACCGGAGGTTCTTCAGCTTGTTCAATTTTATAAATTCATCAATCGAATAAAGTTTTACTTCTTTTGCAAACAGCTTGCGGTCGTCCTTATACGAAATCAAACTGTTGCTGTTATCGCCTTTGATGTCGGAAACATAGAATGTAGTGGTTCCACTTTTTTCACCCACGGCAGCCTGAATGATGGAAATTGTATCAGCTGCCTGATTTAAGAAAACGGTTTTGGCTAATAAGGGGATGGTTTCTTCTGCAGGTTCAAATGCATATACTTTCCCTTTTGGTTTTACCTGTGTGGAGGCAGCCACCGAGAATAGGCCGATATGGGCTCCAATATCTAATACAACATCGCCTTCCGAAACCTGCTCTTTTAAAAAACGAAAATTTAATTCTTCATAATTCTCCGGAAAGTAATTGGCATACCGAAATGGGAAGGTTATCCTAAATCCGTTGATGGTTTTGGAGAGTCCACGGCCTCCCGTTAAGAAATCAGCTATTTTATAAATCAGTTCTTTCAATGTCTTGATTTAGACGAATAAAAATTTTGACCAAAACTTTCGGGTGAATATCATGGTAAGCACCAATACAACGGCATAACTGCATAGAATGCTCATGGCGGCCCCATCTGCCCCCCACCGGTTAATCAACAGGTAGTTCATGGTCAGGCTTACAATCATACTGCTAAGGGAAAGCCAGAATATTTTCTTCTTGTCTTTATAAAATAAAAGAAAGGAATAAAAGAAATAACTCACGCACCAAAGGAAGTACCCCATGCAAATCAGGAAAAGATAGCGGAGTGCCTCGTTGTACCGGGGGTTTATGAAGTGTTTAAACATGAATGGGCTCAGCGAGATAACCAATAATGTTCCCGCCGCCGCCAGCCCACCGTATAACAGGAAGTTCCTTTTAATAGATTTATAGTTGATGTTTTTTTCTGAAAGCAGGGAATATACTTTAGGGAAAATATATTGTAAAATGGCTGTAGACATCACCGTTATAACTGATGAATAAATGCAGGCAATGCTGTAAATACCCACCTGTGTGTTTTGGGCATCATCAACATGAGCCAGGAAAAATTTGTCCGAAGCACTCATTGAGAAGATACTGATCTGCAGCAGGATTACAGGTCCTCCATAATAAATATCCTGCAGGATGGATTTGCGGCTTACTTTTCCAAAGAGGTATCCATTGCGGATGAAATAGTACAAACCGTAAAGACTTATTAACAGGTAAGCAATAAAGATACCAGCCACTCTTCCCTTCCAGCGCCAGGCAAAAAAAACAATCAGGATGGCCGAAATCCCAAGTTCAAGCACGGTGCGGCTCATGTTTACCGCCATATACCGGTTGGGCTGGTTATTGTTCCGGATAAGGCTCATCAATTGCTCGTTGCAAAAACTGAGAAAGGTAATAACCGGGATAATCCAGACAAACATAAAGGGAAAACCGTAAGCGGAGTTCAATTCGTCTCTGAAAATATAAAAAAGGACTATCGATAAAACCAGGACAAAAATAGGAGGAATAAACCCCGAAGTAAAGGCAGAGCTGAACTTCTCCTTGTCGTACCTGAAGAAATCAGTGGAACTGGAATGAACAATGCCCAATGAAAGGAAGGGCATTAAAAATACCAGGCTGTTGCTAAACAGGCTCAGTAGCCCGTTTTCGGACGGAGTAATGTAAATGGGATTGGTGAATATAAACAGCAAAAGGAAGGAGGCTCCCTTTGCAAAGAAATTGGTGAAGGAATATTTTCCAATCGATTGAAGTACGGGATTCCTTCCAAGCCTAACAAGCCTTCCTGAAATTTTTGCCATTAAGTTTCCCGTTGTTGCCGGATTTCCTCCGGCGGGGTTTATTTAATCCGGGTCAGGTATTCTCCATATCCGCTTTTTAAAAGCACGGTTGCCAGTTTCTCTAATTGTTCTTTATTAATAAAACCCATCCTGTATGCAATTTCTTCCGGGCATCCAATTTTTAATCCCTGCCTTTTTTCTATCACACGCACGTATTCGCTGGCATCGTGCAGGGAATCGAAGGTTCCGGTATCAAGCCAGGCAAAACCCCGGTCGAGCACACCTACTTTTAATTTTTTGTTTTCGAGGTAGATGCGATTTACATCTGTTATCTCGAATTCACCTCTTGGCCCTGGTTTAATATTCCTAGCAATTTCCACCACTTCATTGTTATAAAAATATAAACCCGGAACAGCATAATGGCTTTTGGGCTGTTTTGGTTTTTCCTCGATGCTCAATGCATTGAATTGTGCATCAAATTCAACCACGCCATATCGTTCGGGATCGCTAACGGCATATGCAAATATAATAGCACCCTCGGGGTTGGCAGAATCCAACAGTAATTTGCTGAACCGGCTGCCATAAAAAATATTATCACCAAGAACCAGGGCGGCACTGTCGTTCCCGATAAATGTTTCGCCAATTACAAATGCCTGAGCCAATCCGTTGGGTTTCTCCTGGATGGCATAGGAAATATGGCAACCCCATTGGCTGCCATCGCCCAGCAGGCGGATAAACTGCGATTGATCATCGGGGGTTGTAATCACCAGAATATCCCGGATACCAGCCAGCATGAGGGTGCTTAGCGGGTAATAGATCATGGGTTTATCATAAATGGGCATGAGTTGCTTGCTAATTCCCATTGTGATGGGATACAACCGGGTGCCGGATCCGCCGGCAAGTATAATGCCTTTCATTATCTGCTTAAATATTGTTGTTGATAATAATTCTGGTAATTTCCGCTGGTCACATCATTTAACCATTGCTGGTTATTGAGGTACCAGTTGATGGTACGCGATAAACCTTCCTCAAACTGAAGGGAGGGCATCCAGCCGAGTTCTTCTTTTAATTTGGTTGCGTCTATTGCGTAACGTAAGTCGTGCCCGGCCCGGTCTTTTACAAAGCTGATTAATTTTTCGTTTTCTCCCGGTTCGCGGTTTAATTTTTCATCCATTTGCCGGCACAATTCCCGGATTAGAGCTATGTTGGTCCATTCGTTGTGGCCTCCAATATTATAGGTCTCCCCAATTTTTCCTTCATGAAAGATAAGGTCGATGGCCCGGGCATGATCTTCTACAAACAACCAGTCGCGCACATTTTCTCCTTTCCCATAAATGGGCAGGGGCTTTTTGTGAATGATGTTGTTGATACAAAGAGGAATTAGTTTTTCCGGGAAATGATAGGGGCCGTAATTATTTGAGCAATTCGAAATTTTTACGGGAAGCTGGTAAGTATGGTAATAGGCTCTCACAAAATGATCGGAAGAGGCTTTGGAAGCAGAGTAAGGGCTGCGGGGGTCGTAGGAAGTTTCTTCGGTGAAGAACCCTTCCGCACCCAACGAGCCGTACACTTCATCGGTGGAAATATGATAGAACAACTTTCCATCCATATTTCCCTTCCAGGCATCTTTGGCTACCTGCAGCAGCGTAACCGTACCTATCACATTGGTTTGCACAAAAGAAAGCGGGTCGGCAATGGAACGGTCTACGTGGCTTTCAGCGGCGCAGTGCAAAACACTATCAAACTTATACTCCTCAAATAAACGACGAACCAGGGCCAGGTCTGCGATATCCCCCATTACAAAACTGTAATTGGGAGCATGCTCTATGTCTTTCAGATTCTCCAGGTTTCCGGCATAGGTGAGTTTATCGAGGTTTACGATTTTATATTGAGGGTATTTATTTACAAACAGCCGCGTGAGGTGAGATCCAATAAAGCCCGCACCGCCTGTAAGGAGAATTGTTTTTTTCATATCCATTTAATTATTCAATTTTTCCAGAAATAATGCATTGCACATACGGCAAAAATGGGTGGTTTATTGCCTTTTTGTCAAATTAATTGCTGAAAGCGATGCAAATAAAATAAAATTAATACAATACAACACTACGATTTGTGATTACTCCTGCTTTCAACCAGGGAGTGGTATTCCTTAATATATAGTTTATATATCGAATAGCGGTCAAAATCTTTAACCATCTCCTCATAAAGTTGTGCTGAAAATTTTTGGACCAGACCGGGATTTTTCAGTGCAAAATGAAGGGCATCAACCAAAGCATCCGTATCCTGGGCTTCATGAAGAATCCCGTTTTCTTTATCCCGGATAATATCCACGTTGCCAAAAACACGCGCACAAACCACAGGGCACTTCATAGCGCCGGCCTGCATGATAACATTGGGAAAACCTTCCCGGTAACTGGGAAACACAAATAACCCGGATAGTGCCAGGTAATATTCCACCTCATCCGTCCATTCAATATGGATGATGCGGGGATTGAATTGAATGGCCTGAATGGTGGCCGATGAAAGCGGGTCCAGGTCTGCTTCTTCGGGGCCAAGTAATACTAATTTTAAATTCGGGTACTGGGTTTGAATTTTTTCAAAAGCAGCCACCAGCTCTTCCACCCCCTTCTCTCTCACCATGCGCCCCACGAATAATAAAATCTTGTCTTCGGGTTGCCAATGAATTGATTTTTTTATTTCTTCCAGTCTTTGGGGAAGAATAGCATCCGGGTTAAATCTTTCCAGATCAATCCCATTGGTGGAACCTTTGCCAATCACTCTTGCCTTTTTAGGGTTTACCATCCGTGTTTTTAGCATAAACTCAAGCGAGGAATAGCTATTGGGCCAAACATCGGTTGCAAACCAGCAGGAGATGATTTCAGCCTGCCTTACCATCCATCCCTTTATTCCTTTTTTGGTGGGAGATACCAATCCTGCCATCGTTTGAATGCGCACGGGTACCCCTGCCATCCATCCGGCAATGAGTCCGCAAAGGTTGGCTTTTAAGTTTTCGGTGTGAATGATATGGGGCTTTAATTGCTTGAAAAGCCGGTACAATTTCCAAATCGCCCTGGCATCGGCAATGGGAGTCAGTTTACGGGGAAGGTTAACCGTAATGTGTGGCACTTTTTCGAGGGCGATAACTGCGGGTAATTCCCATCCATCGGAACTAATCATGGTAACATCAAAACCGTGCTGGCTCATATACCGGGGTTGCCCCCGGGTTGATACCTTTAATGCCATCGATGCCGCCGTCATTCTTACCAGCCGAAGCTTCATCCGGGATGGGTTTTTTGAAAGAGCGCAAAAATAACCCAAATTTGCTAACCAGCCTTCCCCTAAGGGCTTAAGCACGCTAATTTCAGAGATGTATAAAGAAATGATAGACTGGATTGATTTGTTCCTGGTTCCAGCCTATGTTTTGTTTTTTGTTGCCATTCTTTGGTTTATTAAACGAAGGCACCCCCAGAATGAACTTTACCAGCGCTACCTGATTAAAGGGTTCCTCTTTAAGATGGTTTGCGCCGTCTTCTATGCTTTCCTATTATATTACTATTATGGGTTTGGCGATAGCCTTACGTATTTTAAGGATGCCATTTATTTTAAACACCTCATCCGTACCGGCGCCGATACCTTTTGGCATTTGATGGGGGATGATTATAAATCAATCCGGGAAACGCATAATGTAATAGGTGGTGGAAGTTCGCAGGGGCTGGCGGTAGAGAAAGTTGCGCTGTTGCTGAGTTATATAGGGTTTAACCGGTACCTGGTGGTTACGGTATTCTTTGCTATCATAGCTTATTCCGGTGTATTTAAGCTCTTTCAGGCAATTTGTGACATCATGCCCGAATGGCATAAGCGGCTGGCTATCTTCATCCTCTTTTTCCCAACCATGAGTGTTTTTGGATCAGGCATATTAAAAGACAGCCTTTGTATGGCAGGCCTGGGTTGGATGTTTTATGCGGGTCATAAGATATTTTTTAAAAAGCAGTTCAGCCTAAAATTTTTAATGATCCTGTTTGCCGGAGCAACGGTGCTTGTTATCATTAAGGTTTACATCCTGGCCGCCTTTATTATTCCGTATATATTTTACCTGATGGTGAACATGCTGCGGAAAATTCCGAGCAAGTTTATCCGGAGGGCGGTTTTGCCAGTCCTGCTGGGTGGACTTGTAATCATATACATACTGAATGCAAAGTATATTGATGAGTCGCTGGGGTATTATGCAGTAGATAAGTTATTCGATAATATGAAGGAACAGCAGTACAACTATATCAATGAATCGGGGGATGCCGGGGGCATGTTCGATCTGGGTGCATTTGAACCCACCCTGAGTGGTTTCTTTAAAAAGATGCCCGATGGAATTGTGGCTACGCTTTACCGGCCTTTTCCCTGGGAATCAAAAAATATTATCATGCTGTTGTTTTCTCTGGAAAGCCTGAGTTTACTTTGTTTAACTCTTTATGTCTTTTTTAAAGCGAGGCCCCGGTATTTTTTTTCGGCCATCATTTCCAATCCCTTTACCTTTTTGTGTATAAGCTTTTCGTTGCTTTTTGCGGCCATGATCGGGCTATCTACATTTAATTTCGGCACCCTTGCCAGGTACAGGATTCCAATAATTCCGTTTTATGTGGCCGGTTTATTCAGCATTCTTTATTTTGAAAGGAACCGCGTCCCGAAAACGCCTCTTCATACAGCAGGGCAACTTCCGGAAGGGCAAACGCAATAGCCCTGTTGCGGCTTCTTTCGATTAACCGTTCCCGTAACTTTATATCCGATACCATCCTGTCCATTGCAACGGCCAGTGTTTCAGGAGATCCCACCGGGGTCAGGATGCCGTATTCAACTTCCTGGTAATGACCCTTAAGTGATCCTGTTTCTCCATTTTGTGGAGCAATCATTTCCCTGGGGCCACAATAGCAATCCGTAGCAATAGCAGGTAAACCCAACGCCAGTGCCTCGAGCAAAACATTAGGAAATCCTTCCACATCGGATGGCAAAACAAAAGCATCTGCCAGGCCCATCCATTTATAGGGGTTTCGTTGCATGCCGGTAAAAATTACCCTTTGTGTAGTTCCGGCTCCGGCCAGCAGCGCTTCTATCCTTCCCATGTCTGGTCCATTACCCACCAGGATAAGGGTACAGGTTTTATTTTTCATTCCGTTGAAAGCTTCAATCAGTAAGGGGAAGTTTTTTTCTTTTCTAAAATTCCCGACGGCAATAAAATAAAAGACCCCGGGCTCTTTTGTAAAGTTGACCGGCTCTTTCGCTTTTTGTTCTATGATGGGAATGTTGATGGGGTTATAAATTACAGCGATGGGTTTTCGTACATGCATGGTTTTGATAAGGTCCTGCTTCATGGCTTCTGCATTGGCCAGGACCAGGTCAGCGGTATTGTAGGCAATGGGTATCAATAGCCTTGTCATAAAACGAGTGAGCCACGATTTGGTGGAAAGCATCGCGGTTTGGTGGGTGCGTTCACACATCACTATCCGGCCTTTATAACCATACCATTTCCGCATCAATGTATTGAGGTAACAGGGGCGGTTAAGGAAGGCAATGCTATACCGGATATTATTGGTTTTACAATATGCTGCCAGCTTTTTAGCCATAGCCGGTAGTTTAAACAACATTTTGGCTGCGCCTTCTTCCTCCGACTGATTCATATCGAAAATCTTCACTTCTTCCGGTATATTGAATTCAATTATTGGGCTATAGAGAGCCAGGTGCACTTCAAATTCTTTACTGAGGAACCACAATAATTGGGAAACCACCCGCTCTGCACCGCCTGAGCGTAATGAATTGATTGTAATAAGGAGGGCTTCTTTTTGTGGCATTGGCTGCAAATATCCGTAAAAGCGGATGGGATTAGGGAATTTGATAAAACTGGTTTCCACCCCTATTGGCAAAGCAGTTGCCCTTGTAGTTTATCTCCCAGGTATATCCTTTATGGGCGTAAAATCTACAGTTGGTAAATTCGGAATGATGGGCAATTCCTGCTACGGTAGGGGCAAGGGCAAGTTGGGTGGTAGCCGTATTTTTAAAGAGGCAATTTTTCAGAAAGAATTTTTGTGGATTTCCTTCATCGCAATTATCTGCATGGGAGGCCAGGTAAAAACAGGCTGTTGTTTGGGCATTAAATTGGCAGGAATCGAAATATATTCCGGTAGCTTCTGCTCCAAAGAGATACCGGGCATCGTACATTTTTATTCCCTTATAGGTTTCTTCGAAGCTGCATTGTTTGAAATATGTGGCGTCTTCTTTGGTTGTTGCACGTTGCCAAACCAGCACACTGCCATAAAATTTACAATCTTCAAAAACATGAAAAGGTGCATCTACCACAATAGTGTAATATAACGGTGAAGCAAACGTGCAATTTTTAAAACGCATATTTTTCGATTTTTCCTTGCTGCCGGAGGTGAGGGCCGACCCTTTTGAACCAATAAACCGGCAATCTTCGAAATATCCGTTCGTACAAAAACTGTTATTTTCCACTTCAATATCCATCCCCGCTGCCGGCGATTCGCTTATTTTTCCTCTTGCACTGTTTTCGAACGAACACCTATAAACAGAAACAGAATCGCCTCCTACCCAGCTCAGTCCGTTACGCCCTGGATAGTTTACCTGGCTGTCGGATAGGGTAATACCTGTGGTTTTGCGCTCCTGCCCTTTATTAATGATACAAATGCCATCAACAGCAAAATGATGGATGTATAAATTATTAAGGTTGATGTGGGAAGCGTCAAGAATGTAAATACCGTAATGTTCCAATTCATATGCATTCGACCCAATACCCCAGGTACCTCCCAGGACTAACCCATCCATGTTTCCATCCAGGCTAAGGCCTTTTATGGTAATATCATCGCAATTTGAAATTTTGATGGCAATACCCGCGGTGGACCGGTAGCCCCGGTATTCTTTCCGGTTATAAATATCTTTGAAATCATGAAAAAAAGGTTTTCCGGTTTCGGGAGAAAAGGTGCCTTGTCGTAGGCCCGCATTGAATTTGAGGATACTTCCTTTTTTGCCCTCTACGGTGAAGTTGCTACATCCGTGGATATCCAGCACGGCATCACCGGTATATGCGCCTGCGTATTTGTCGGGATTATCTTTGATGAAGGTTTGCTTTCCCACCAGGTAGGTCCCCTTTTCAATGACCAATTTCCCATTTCCTTTTCTTGCGTTAAAGAACGCAGCCGCTTTTTGAAAGGCGGCATGGTCGTTTGTTTTTCCATCTCCTTTAGCGCCAAAAGATTTTATACTTTTTACCATGTATCCATCCTGCTGGCCTGCGGATGGGTGGGCAGAGCAGGAAATGATGAGCAGGGCGAAAAGAAATTTAAGGGTATCCATCACCGTTGTATTAATATATCTTCAAATAGATTTTCCCATTTTTTTATTATAGAAGCCGGTGAATAATTTGCCAGCGTTCTTTGGCTGATATTTCCGGCGTTAAAGGGATAATGAAGCGCCTGCTTTATTTTTTGTGCAAATTCAATCGGATCTCCGGGGTTCACCAAAAATCCGTTTTCTCCATCCCTTATTATTTCAACAAGGCCGCCTGGTGCCCGGTAGGCGATTGTTGGGATGCCCAACGCCCCTGCTTCCAAAACGGCATTGGGGAAACCCTCATACTGAGAGGTAATCAAAAACAGGCTGGGTTTTTCCTCTATTGCAAATGGGGCCTCCCTATTCCCATGAAAAGAGATTTTTTCGCTTATTCCCAATTGTACCGCCAGGTATTCAAGGCGATTCCTTTCAGGACCATCTCCTACAATATGAAGCATAAAAGGGAAGTCCAGTTTTGAAACCGCTTTCAGCATTTCTGTCATCCCTTTTTCGGGCCTTAATCTGCCCACGCTGATA
This sequence comes from Bacteroidota bacterium, assembly GCA_018266615.1. Lineage (GTDB taxonomy): Bacteria > Bacteroidota > Bacteroidia > Chitinophagales > Chitinophagaceae > Ferruginibacter. The sequence goes on along the minus strand of JAFEAB010000096.1, from coordinate 237,934 downwards.
AATACGGGGATGGAATGTACATTTCCTTTGGGTGGATCAGGAGCAATCACCGCATTGCTGATTACTCTTATTTTCTTATCCGGGATTCCGTAATTATCATGGAGATCCCTTTTCATATACTCCGATTGGCAAACAAGGACGTCGGTCTTTTTATAAAAATGCTTCAGCATTTGGTTGTACATCCAGGGGAATTTTCCAAACTTCACATTTTGGCTTACAATACTCGATTCCCGCGCCAGCAATTTCATGCGCTTTGGAAATTTGTGTTTATAGATGGCACAAAGCAGGTTGAGGTGGTTTGAGGCAGTGAGAAGAATGTCCGGATTTATTTCTTTCGTAATTTTTATTAATGCAGGCATTGCTTTTCTGGCCCCTGCTGCGGCAAAGTCAATTACTTTTTCTTTATCAATCTTTATCGGAAAATAAGGATTCTTGTTGTTAATAATTACAAGGAATACGTCAAATTTATCCAGATTGAGATTGTTTATGAGGAAAGCCACATTTTTTTCTAACCCGCCACATTCCAGCGATGGCACGGCAACCAGGATTTTTATTTTTTCTGTATTAAGCAAGGGCTACAAATTTACTGTCTCTCTTTGTTGCAACCCCTTTCTGAATCCTTTGAAATTGAAGAAGGCAATGAGCAGCATGATGAAACATAGGTTCACAGCCATTCCTGTGGCTCCAAAATAGTAGGCAGCCAAGCATGCGGTAATCAGGTTTACCAGCACCGTAATCACAATATTGGGGATGGTTTCTTTTTTTTGCCCCTGCAATACCATCAACTGGAAAAAGAAAGATACAAAGGGCGAATAAAGCAAACCAAAACAGAGAATGCGCAGGAGTGTTGCCATTTGACTTATGTCGGCAACGCTTTTACTCCCCGCAACAAACTTCAAAATTATATCTGCACCAAAAAAGAGGATAAAGGCAATCAAAAGAAAGGCTCCGGCAAAACCAAGGATTATCTTACGGACTGTGTATTTATAAACCCCGAAGGCGGTTTCCCATAATTGGGAAAGGTGAGGGTAAAAGGTCCGGTTAACAATAGCGGTAAACATACTTACGGCGGTAAATATTTTTTCGGCCACTGCGTAATACCCCACTATTAAAGGGTTAGTAAAAAACTGGAGTATAAAAACATTTACGGAAGAATAAAAAGGCGCCAGGATAATGCTGGAAAACACATAACCACTTTCTCTGAATTGCTGCCTGAGGAATTCTTTTCCCGGAAATGTCCATTGGTATGGATGGAATTTAAACAAGGCAACCAAACCGGTTGCCCCAGCTAAAATATTTCCAATTCCCATGGCAAGGATCGCAAAAACAATATCTGATTTCTCCTTTACCAAAAGGATAATTAGGATTAGCGATACCCCTCTTGCCAGGAGTGCGGCAATGGTCAGGATTTTCATTTTTTGGATCCCCTGGAAAAACCAGTCGGGCAAAAGGAGGTTACCCAAAAGGTAAAGTGAAGCTACCATCAACAGCATCAAATTCTCCCTGGCATAGGGAATAAACAGGGAGGCAAGGATAAAAACGAAAAGGGAGGCGGTAAACAGTCCCAGTTTAATAATATATACGCCGGTTATGATGCGGTTTAAGGCTAATGGGTCGGCCTTCTTCGATGCAATTTGTTGGGTGGCCGTGAGGCCAAATCCAAAGGAAACCAGGAGGTCGAAATACATGATGAAGGTTTGGATCAGGGTGAAGATACCAAACCCTTCCACCCCCAATACCCTTAGAAGGTATGGGAAAATTAGTAAAGGGAATAGAATTGACAGCCCCTGCACTACAGAAAGGGAGATGAAATTTCCTGCCAGTCGGTTTCGGGTTTCTGTCATTCGGAGGTTAAAAATAGGAAGTTATCCCTACTAAGATTTTTTGTTATTTTTTTATTGCAATTTAAAAATGTGATATCCTTCCTGTTGCATTAAAAATATATTTATAAACTGCTTCATTTAAAGGTTTACCCACTCGGTGCCATCATAACCTTGTAAAACAGAAGAACCGTTTGTTCCACAATCGGTGCAAAGCCTAATCATTCCTTCCACGGGTGCAGCAGGTCTTTGGGCCGTTGTACCTACTGGAACAATCATAGCTCCCGTACCACGAACATCCAATTCGGCGCGAGGGATGGCTGGCCCGGGGAGGGAGGTTGTATTTATACTGGTAAATCCATTACGAAGCATAGTAAAACTGTTTCTTCGCAGGGCGTTAGATGTCCCGTTTCCAATTACAAAAAGGGTTTCACCCGGAACGTAGCTTTCTCCCTGAAATGCGGGTATGGTATCATTGTAATGCCCAAAGGCTGCCATGGCACTGGTATTCGCGATTGTGTTGAAGTTTCCGGCAAATGAATAGGTGCTGGTGGAAAAACAATTTCCGCCCAATGCGATGGAACCGTATCCACTATTAAAATTTTTCAGGCCTGCAGAAAATGTAGCTGAACCCGGTGTAGTAAACTGGAGGGCGAGATTTCTGGTTGCCAGGTTTTCAAGCCCTACGGAACTGCTGTATTGCACCCCATTATGAATAACATTTCGTAACCCCACTGCCAGGGAGGCCCAGCCACTGTCTTTGTTTTCCTGCCCAAGGGCCACTGCCGACTGATAAGCTGCAATATTTTTTAATCCCCCTGCTATGGCATAGGCCCCGGTTGATTTATTACCTACGCCCAGCGAGAAAGAACCGTAATTGATGGCGGTATCAGCATCGCCAATAGCCCAGGAGAAATCTCCGGATGCCACCGCATCTCTTCCTTCCGCATGGCTGAAATCGCCACTGGCTTCCAGGTTAATTCCGGTTAGGGAAATGATGCCTTTACGATTACCCGTTGTATCAACGGTAAGGTTGTTTGTATGGTAGGGCCAGGGCTTTATTTCGGATGGCTCATTAATATTTAATCCCGCCCAATGGTTGTTGCCTTTATAGAAATAAATGCAATTGCTGTCGGTATTGAACAGCATCATTCCCGCAAGGGGAGTGGGTATGGCCTCCATTTGCGCAGTAGACATACGGGGAAGCGTAAATGCTTTGGAAGTGCTCTCCAGTTCAAGTATCGAGCCGGGCGAAATACTCAATGGGTTATCTCCAATTTTTACCTGTGCCTGTAAGTAAGAGGCAGCCATCATCAAAAAAGAAAAAAATATCCATTTCATAACTTCTGATTATTAATTCATATTAATCCAGGATTTCCCATTAAAGTATTCAAACTTTCGGGTATCGGTATTAAACCGGATCATACCTTTTAAAGCATAGTTTGTTTGTGCCTGCCATTGCTCTACTCTTACATAAGGGAAGTTTTCCATGCTAACATTATTTGAATATAGGATGCCATGGGGCAAATTTTCTCCCGAGTATTTGATCACCCCCGGGAAACTGACCGGTTGATTAAGGTGCAGGATCAACACCGAGTTATGCTGCAGGGAAATGGAATCAACAACCAATCCCGATCCCGATTGAAAATATTGTTTGGCTTCTTCATCGATGGAATGAATGGAGTGCGAAAATGCAGGAAGCATATACACCGTTTGTAAATCCTGTCCCAGTGTAAACAAGGTGGGCATTGATCTTTTCTCTGTTAAAATATAATTATACAATACAAAACGGCCTTCCGGGGTATCTACTTTAAAGCTGATGGTATCCTGCCTTCCGGTTAAGGGGATTTCGGGAGGAGTGCCACTTAGTGTACCGGTTTCTTCATTCAACGTTATCCATGTGGGTGCCTTTAGTAAAGCGTATTGAAGGATTTCAGGAATCCCGTTTACCATAGGGAAATGAGCGCCAATATTATAAGTATAGGGTTTTCCTGCAGTAACCGTATCACCGGGTGGGGAAGTTAAGTAGGAGCTCCCTTGTTGAATGTACTCAAGAATTACCTGTAATGCGTGCGGTGCAACCTGGTGGTTGGCTACCGTTTCATCCAGATAAAAATCGAAAATTCCACCTGTGCCCTGTAAAGCCTTTTTTACGGAATCAACATAATACAGGTGACCTTCCGTTCCGCCAAAGCAACAATTGTCGTACCGGTTATTTACCTGGAGCATTTTCCTTGCCGGAGCCAGGCAGCTCAAAGCAAACAATTCGTGCGTATCCAAAAGGTTATATAAAGGAGGGTAGGTTTGTTCCTTATCGCCATTTGGATAGAAAAGGCTTCTAACTACTTTAGGCCAGGCCCCTGCTATCGGAAATGAATAAACGATGCTGGTATCCATAGCAGGATATACTGATGTTATCCAGCCGCCCCCTGAAAGCCCGCACATATATATGGAATCATAATTGGAACGGCCAAGGTAGTTTAATGATGCAATTAATGGCCTGAAAAATAGTGATAAGGGATTGCTGTAGTGCCCTTCTGTAAACAGGGCATTATGATTGTTGTAGCCACAATAGTAGTAATTGGGCGGGGAGGTTCTATAATTAATCATAGGCACTGCCAGCACCGTGTATCCTTCCGCAATGAGCCGCGGTATAACCAGTCCTGGTTCTGTATTGGAGGCGTTCACCCAAATATCTTCTATCATGGGTGTAGCTGCACAGTGCCCCGAATGGTAAATGAATAATTTCCCATTGTTGTTGTGCGGATGGAAAACAAAGGCATGTACGGGCACCGGGAAATCGGTGTTATTGCTGGATGCAAATACATCTATCTGGTCAATAGAAGCCAGGTTTCCCAGGGGGTATAATATAGCGTTATAAGGGAAGCCACTATAATTTGTAAGTGTTGTTACGTTGGTAAACACGGCGTCCGGCATCCAATTGTAAGGAAAGTTGATATTCCCAAAAATTTTCAATTTTACCGAGTCGCGATAGGCCCGGGCATTGCTTTCCGTTACTTTTATTGTTCCCACGTGTTGGGCACCCGTTTTTTGGGGAATTAGCAAACTGCCTGATACGAATAACAAAAAAAATAATGTAAACTGCTTTTGCATAGTTTGATTCTTCTTCCGTTGTTGGAGAAGACGGATGTTACTACCGAGTTTTCCTATGGCATTAAATTTACTATTTAGCCCTCAAAAAGAAACAAAACCAGGTCGTTTAATGGATCCGTTTCTGAAAGCTGGCAAGGGGGAGGTTATATTTGCAGTATGCATTATGTTACGGTAAATAATATTTCTAAATCCTTTGGTGTAAGGGTACTATTCAGCAATATCAGCCTGCACATCGAAGAAGGGGATAAAATTGCACTGGTTGCGAGAAACGGAAGTGGAAAGACCACCCTGATGAAAATTATTGCCGGTATAGATTCGCCGGATGAGGGATCTGTATGGATGCACAAGGATATCAGGCCGGTAATGCTTCAGCAGGAACAGAATTTTGATCCGGAAGAATCAATATGGGACAATGTATTAAAGCTCGATTTGCCGGTTGCTAAAATGGTAAAGGAATATGAACTTCTTTTGGAAACCGGGTCGTCTGATCACGAAAGGATAAGTTTTCTCGTTGCTAAAATTGATGAGCTAAATGGATGGAATTTTGAGGCAAATCTCAAACAAATCCTCGGAAAACTGAATATCCATCACCTTAGCGAAAAAACAGGCAACCTAAGCGGCGGCCAGAAAAAGCGGGTAGCCCTGGCGCAAGCCTTAGCCGAAGCTACTTTGTATGAAGGCAGGTGCCTGCTTATTCTGGACGAACCTACCAATCACCTCGATGTATCGATGATAGAATGGCTGGAAGATTATTTATCAGCACAAAAAATGACCATCCTGCTGGTAACCCACGACCGTTATTTTTTAGACAATGTATGTAACGAAATCGTGGAACTCGACGATCAGCAGATTTATACCTATCGAGGGAACTATGATTATTTTCTCGATCAAAAAGCACACCGCCAGGAAGTGCAGCAAAGCGAACTCGCCAAAGATCAGAACATCTACCGGCGCGAGTTGGAATGGATGCGCAAACAACCTAAGGCCCGAACAACCAAAAGCAGAAGCAGAGAAGATGCGTTTGCTGACCTTGAACAAAAGGTAAAACAGCAACGCGAGGTGTCGGAAGTTAACCTCCAGGTAAAGATGACCAGGCTCGGAGGAAAAATTTTGGAACTTAAGAAAATATATAAACAATATGGTAACAATATCCTTTTAAAAGGATTTGATTACAGCTTTAAACGGGGCGAACGGATTGGCATTGTAGGGCGAAACGGCGTGGGCAAATCAACCTTTTTAAAAATTGCCCTCCACCTTGAAAAGCCGGATAGCGGAAAAGTTAACCTGGGAGAAACGGTGGTGTTTGGAAATTTTAATCAGGAAGGATTGCAATATAAAGAAGATAAGAGAGCCATCGAATATGTAAAATCGTTAGCTGAATTTTTTCCGTTGGCTGATGGCTCCAAAATTTCTTCCAGCCAGTTTATGGAAAAGTTCGGTTTTAGTCCGGAACAACAATTTACCTTACTCAGTAAACTCAGTGGAGGTGAGAAAAGAAGATTACATCTTCTTGGTATTTTATTTAAGAATCCCAACTTTTTGGTGCTGGATGAACCTACGAACGATCTGGATCTACAAACCTTGCGAACCCTGGAAGAGTTTTTACTTGATTTTCCCGGATGCCTGCTGATTGTAAGCCACGACCGGTATTTTATGGACAGGCTGGTAGATCATCTTTTTGTGTTTGAGGGCCATGGGGTAATCCGTGACTTCCCCGGAAACTATACCCGTTACCGGGAGGCAGTAAACCTGGGATTATTGCAAAGCACAGAAGAGGCAACTGAAGTTGAAAAGACAGTTGTTGATTCAAGGGCCATGGTGGCCGAAAAGCCGGTTGCAATAAAAAAGCTTTCTTTTAAGGAGAAGTTCGAAATGGAGGCAATTGAAAAGGAGCTCCCCCTTTTGGAAGAGGAAAGAAAGGAGTTAGAAACGAAATTGGGACAAAACCTCCCCTATGAAGAATTGCAAAAAGCATCTAACCGGATCAGTGAGATTATCGAATCGCTAAATCAAAAGGAATTACGTTGGTTGGAACTCAGTGAAAAATCCGGGGTCATTTAATTCCCGATCCAGGTAAGGGTTATCTGGTCGAGCATGGCCTGATTCACTTTTCCATTCATATTTTCATCATAGGGTTCATATCGTAAGGAGAAGGTATGCTGCCCTTCGTTTATTTTTACCAATACCGAATTACTTTTGCCCCAATTTGCCCATTCATTCACCCCCCTTTGCGGAAAGACAATAGTTCCTGCCTTCTGATCATCCACAAACAGGGTGCGCACGGCACATTTATTTTCAGTATTTCCTGGTCCATTGCCATTTGAATACCGGAAGTTAATGGCGTAAGTTCCCGGTTCCACCACACGTACCGGAATATTTATTACGCTGTTTTCGGTTGTACTGATTTCTACAAACCCGGTTCCGTTTGCACCCTGGTAATTATAAGGAGCGGGAGCTGCAAACAATTCCAGTTGATAGACTCTCTTGCTGCTGATACCATTTATTTCGATGGGTTCACTGGCAAAAGAACCGATCGGATCATTTTCTGCTTTGAGGGCAACCACGCTATAACTCGCATACGAATTTTCATTTATTGAGAAAGAAGTATTCGTAATGGTTTCTACCAGTTTGCCATTTTTCCAAATAGCATATTTTGCAGCGCCTTTAACAGGTGCCCATCGGAGTTCATTTTCCACCAGGGTAACATAGGGCTGATTCAGGCTGGTGCTATTGGCCACTTTATTTATGGGCTGCTCCATATCCGTAGCATTGGGTACAAGGATTATTTTTATTTTATGCTTCCCTGTTAAGGTTGCCGGAATAAAAGCCTGGTGAGGCTTTCCATCAAGGAGGAAAGATTTTATTTTATTACCGTAACCGGTTAAATCAATATCCAATTCAGCATTTCGGTATTTCAGATTTTTCAAGCTGCGATTGCCAGCCATGGCTTTTGGAACAACGGGTTCAAATCTTAATTGGGTCTCTTCCGGCCTCAGCCCGAACAGGATTCGTTGTACCAGGCTGATGTTGCCCGACAAACTCCACAGCATGATGCTTGAGTTGATCACGGTTCCATTAAAATCGCCATTATCCGCTTCAAAGTTTTCCTTATTCGTTAAAAACAAAGCAGCGGGGCGATATATATCTGCCATACTTTCTAATACCGATTTATCATTTCCTGTTTCGGCTCCGGCCCACATCCAGTAAGATTGAACAAAGGGCCAAATGGCATTATTATGATAGGGAGGGATATTGGGGATTTGCGGATAAATGCAGGTGATACCAAATGGAGTTACGGGAGTACGCTGCACAAGAGTTTTTGCCCGTTGCTTATCGGCGATACCAAAAATTACGCAAAGGGCTTCACCCAACGCTTCCGCCCTGGGAGATTGCATTTTATAATTCCTTCCATATAGGTATTGTGCATAATATCCCTGAGTTGGCACCCACAGATATTGGTTGATGGCTTTTTTAATTCCGTCCGCAATCTCTCCATACTTTTTTGCTTCAGATGGCTTACCCAGGGATGCTGCCATTTGGGATAACACCTGGTTTGCGCGAAAATGTACGGCATTGGTACCAAGGCATTCACTTTCAAAAATATCAGCAGGTTGCATCCACTTTGGGTATGTTTGATCACGCCAGTCGAGGAAGGAAGATTCACCCTTCACCAACCCGGTTTGTGGATCAAAAATCACTTCATGGTCATCTTCTAAACTTGTTTTTACAATAAGGTAAGCTTGTTGCAGCCAGTCTTTATCGCCAGTAGCGAGGTAAATATCCCATGCGGCTGTTGCCCAAATTAATCTGTCGGTACTTACCGGCCATGCACCCCCGGTACCTGTATCCTGGATAATTTTTTTCTTAGCATTTACTTTGCGGAGCAGGCTGTATTTTGCCACCTGTGGCTGCATAAACGCCATCGAGAGGATAATACTGTAACTGATATCGCGGGTCCAAACACCGCCCCATTCTTTTCCAGTACGGAACGTGCTGTCTGGCTCAATGGCTTTCAACATTTCCTCCAGCGACATATTATAGATGGCATCACTAATAGGAAAGGGGGAACTGTATTGCGGATAGGCCGAAATATTTCTGGATAGCTTCCAAAGCGTATCTGTAACCTTTTCGTCTTTTTTGGTATTGAGGGTAAGCAGGATTTCATAGATACCATCGCCGTTATCATCGGTAAGTTCAAGTTCTTTGTGCGTGGCGAGGTTGTCGAAATCCCAACTCATAGGAGCGGTGGAGCCTGCTACAAAAACGCCTTTATAATCGGATCGGTAAATACGGTCGCCATTCAATGCCTCATAATATCCCTTTTCTTCCAGCGATTTCATCACCTCCCGCATATCCACTCTTAATAGGAGGCGGGTACCAGGTGCCAGCCTGAATTTCCTGGAGGAAGTATCATGAAGGGCTTTTCCAAATTGGATAATCGGGGTGCTGGCGTCGGTACCTGAAGTAATGGTAAAATGATGCATCACCCCTGGTGGTAATTCATTATCGCGGCCATTGATTGAAAATTTAAAACGAATGTCTGCCGAAGGATACAGGTTTTTTGGGCTTTGATAATTGCTTTTCATTTCGGTGGATGAAATCGCACTGGCTGTAAATTTACCCTGAACCACTTTATTGGGATAAATACTAAAATCCGGGGAACTATAAAATGGTTTCTGTGCAACGGCTGCCAGTGCGGGAGCCAGGAATATTAGCGTCAATATTTTTTTCATCATACCTGGAATTTCAATTCTTCGAAATTACAAAATTGAAAAGGGATTAAGGGGATAATACATTTGTACGGAGATTTTGCTTCGTATATAAGGAGGATTAAATTATCAATGTTTCCTTAAAATGATTTTTAGTTCCAAAGGGTATAATAAATTTGCAGGTTAGCAGCCTTGCTACCTCAATTTTATTGCCTTCAATCCTGTTTTTAACCTTAGAAACAGGGATAAATTTTCTAATGAAAGATTTTAGTTTACCCAATACTCCGGCCCGGCATATATTTTTGGTTGTATTCGTCATTACCCTGTTTGGTATGGCATCCTGCAACCGGCATAAACAAGAGCAACAGGCCAGGCAATTTCCTCAAAGGGATATAACTATCGATTCTACCACCGCTTTCAATAAACGATTCCTTGACAGTGCCCAGGTAGAATCGTTTATTAAAACCGGGCAGTTAGATTCTGTTACCGCCAATAACCTGCGTGCTTTTTACAATAGCCGTAATTATCAGTTCGCCTGGTTTGATGATAAATCCCTAAACGAACAGGGGCTTACATTTTGGAATTTGGTAAGCAATTATATTCACATTTCAAAAGATAGTTCTCTTTTTAACCGGAGCCTTAATGCGACCATGTCCGAAATTTTGGACGACAGCCTTTCGAAAATAAGTCCACAACGCCTGGCGCAAACCGACCTTGCCCTTACCCGCCAGTTTTTTGTATATGCCCAAACGGCTTATGCCGGAAAGCTGGAACCGGCCGACCTCCAATGGTTTATCCCCCGGAAGAAAATTGATGCCCTGGCTCTGCTGGATAGCCTGATTGCCCGAAAAGGAGATAATATTGAAATGTGGGAACCGGTAAACCCCATGTACCAGGCCTTACGGAAAAAGCTGGTTCAGTATGATAGCATTTCAGATAGGGGTGGATGGGATTCCATTCGTATGGATCCCAAAAAAAAGTATAGCCCGGGCGACAGTTCTCCGGTAATTAAACAGGTTAAAGCCCGGCTCGCCATTACGGGTATTTTTCATATTTCGGATACATCATACCGTTATGATTCAAGCCTGGTGGCTGTGGTTAAGGAATCGCAGCGCTCGTTTGGGCTACGTGATAATGGGGTAATTGATAGGGAGCTGGTAAGTAAGTTAAATGTCCCCATTAAAGCGCGCATTGAACAAATGCTGATTAACCTCGAGCGGATGCGCTGGCTGCCTGAAAAATCTGATTCCAACCGCATTGTAGTTAATATTCCCGAATTTGTTCTGCATGTGTTTGAAAACAATAAGCAGGTGATTCAAATGAAAATAGTAGTGGGCAAAGAAGGAACCAGCACCGTTATTTTCAACGATAACCTTAAATATATTGTCTTCAGCCCCTATTGGAATGTGCCTCGCAGTATTGTGCGAAATGAAATTGCTCCAGCCCTTAAGCGGAACAAAAATTATTTGTCGAGAAACCACATGGAAATAACGGGTAACTCCGGAGGATTGCCGATAGTGCGGCAATTGCCTGGCCCATGGAATTCTCTGGGGCGGGTGAAATTCCTCTTCCCCAATAATTTTAATATTTATTTCCATGATACGCCTGCAAAAAGCCTCTTCTCACGGGATAACAGGGCATTCAGCCATGGGTGCATCCGCCTCTCCGAACCGGAAGAACTCGCCAACTACCTGTTGCGGGATAACCCCGAATGGACCCCGCAGAAAATTAAAGAGGCTATGATGCTGGGAAAGGAAAAGTGGGTGACGCTAAAAACGCCGGTGCCGGTGTATATTTCTTACTATACATCCTGGGTAGGTCCCAATGGAATGTTGAATTTCAGAGATGATATTTATGACCACGATAAGGAAATGGCCGAACACCTGTTTACCAACTCCCAACTGTCTAAAGAAGAAGAAAAGGCAAAGAATTAAATTCCCTATTCGGTTTTAGAGGCCGGAACACCTGTTTCTCCTCACCTGTTATTCCCTTCATTCAAATGAAAAAGATTATTTTTTTGTATAGGCAAGTAAGGGCAGGTTTCCCTCATAAAATACCAGTCCGTTTTCGCTGATAATATACCGGTTCACTTTGGCCAGCGCTTCAAAATATCTGTCCTCAATATGCTGGTATTCCTGACAAAACATTTTGGTGGAAAAGGAATTGGAGAAACTGATATTGTTTTGGGAAAGTTTAAATTGAGCGCCATACGAATTGCAACCTCCTTTTCCTCCGGCACTATTCTTTTCCGGATCGAAATGAATGAAGGCAATGGGTTTGGAAACCGGAATGGAATCATTTCCCTGGTAAATGGTTTTTAGAATCCAGGTATTGGAAGTTAGCAGGGTTTCGTTGTTTTGCATGGTCTGTTTAGATGAATTACATCCCCAAAAAAGGATAATTGCAAGGGCCGGAATGAATCTCATGTATTTTTATTTTGAATAAGGCAAAGTTAGCTTTCGCTAAAGTTAGGATCCCTTTTTATTTAGTTAATTTTACCCCATGTCGCTGCCAATTGAAGAAATAAGAAAAAAAATTTCCGATGCGTACCTGTTTTATTTTGGGGAAGATGCCCAAATGGAGAAGCTTGCCCCTGCCGGCAGCGACAGGCTTTATTTTAAAGTTCAGAGCAACAAAGGCACCCAGGTAGCTACGTATGGCGAGAATAGGAAGGAGAACCAGACCTTTGCCTATTTCTGCCAACATTTTTTTAAAAAAGGCCTGGCTGTACCGGAATTATATTGGATTGGGGATGAGGTGTACTTTCAGGAATTTCTTGGTAATACGTCCCTTCTTGATGTCCTGGAAAATGAAGGACTCAGCCCACATGTATTTGAACTTTACAAACAATCCCTCTCCCGTCTTGCCCGGCTACAGGTTCAAGGGCATACTGGTCTCGACTATTCGCAATGCCTTACCAACAGAGAATTTGGCAGGCAGGCAATTTTGGCCGATCTGCTATATTTTAAATATTATTTTTTAGATACCCTTGGCAAAGCCTACGACAAACAAAAACTGATTGATGAGTTTGAACATTTCGCAACATTGCTTGCCGAGCAGGGGTTACGCTATTTCATGTTCCGCGATTTTCAAAGCCGGAATATAATGGTTACGCCAGACGGGCCCCGGTTCATCGATTTCCAGGGAGGGATGATGGGAGCGCCCCAGTATGATGCCGCCTCCCTCCTTTGGCAGGCGAAAGCCAACCTGCCCGATGAATGGAAAGAAGGGCTGCTAACTCATTACATGGAGTCCCTGTTTTCCGAAATTGGAGGGGGAATCGATGCCGGTTTATTCAGGCGGCATTATAATGGGTACGTCCTCATTCGGTTATTACAGGTTTTGGGCGCCTATGGCTTTAGAGGTTTGTTCGAACGGAAAGCGCATTTTCTCACAAGCATACCCCTTGCGCTATCTAACCTTAAAAGTTTCCTTAACCAAAACCCGGTCCAGGAAAACTTCAGTGAGTTTAATAAAGTGCTTGGTTTTTGCCTTCGGGAAGAGGTGATTAAAAAATTCACGCCGATACAGGCCAATGCACAAACTCCGCTAACGGTTACGGTAAACAGCTTCTCTTTTAAGAAGGGCATCCCTCCCGATAATTCTGCGAATGGAGGTGGTTTTGTTTTTGATATGCGGGGGATATTAAATCCGGGAAGGGTAGAGGAGTATAAGAAATTGTCGGGAATGGATAAACCGGTAATTGATTTTCTGGAACAGCGAACAGAAATGCCGGATTTTATGAATGGAGTGTATTCGCTGGTGGATGTGAATGTGGCAAACTACCTGGAAAGGGATTTTGAATCCCTGATGGTTAATTTTGGTTGCACCGGGGGGCAACACCGTAGCGTATATGCCGCAGAAGCGCTGGCCCGCCACCTTCGGAATAAATTTAAAGTTCGGGTTCAACTCCATCATTTAAACAAAGAAAACTGGGTACGATGAAAGCCATGATTTTTGCCGCCGGATTAGGTACCCGGTTTAAACCCTGGACAGATACCCACCCAAAGGCGCTGGCGCCGGTGAATGGAAAGTCCCTGTTGCAGCGGAATATCGAGTACCTTAAAATTTACGGGATACAGGATGTGGTGGTGAATGTGCACCATTTTGCCCCCCAGGTAATTGCAGCTATTCAGGATAATGATGGGTGGGGTAGTAATATCGTAATCAGCCATGAAGAAGAGGAACTTCTTGAAACTGGCGGTGGGCTGCTGAATGCCAGGTTGCTTTTGCAGGATGAGCCTTTTCTGACCCTCAATGCAGATTTTCTTACTAACCTGAAACTGGATGTGTTCCTGGATTTTCATAAAAACCAGGAAGCATTAATAACGCTGGCGGTTACACGCCGCCCATCTTCCCGCGTATTACTTTCTGATGAAGAGGGAAGGTTACGCGGCTGGAAGAATAAATCCACCGGGGAAGAACGAATTTCCCTACCGGCCGGCCGGTATGCAGAATGGGCGTATAGTTGTGTCGCAGCTTTTGAGCCCGGCTTTTTTAAATTGGTAAAACAAAAAGGGAAGTTTTCGATAATTGAATCCTATCTTGATCTCGCCAGGGACCATAAAATAAAGTTATACGATCACAGTGGAGATAAGGTGGTAGATGTTGGCCGGCCAGAATCGGTGCTTGAAGCGGAAAAACTATTTTTTTAGCAAAGAAAAAGAGGCTCTCCATGGAGCCTCCTGTAATAAATCAAGGTGGTGTCAGTAAAAAACAACCCTTAATTCTTTTCAAATAATTCCTTTTTGTCTACAATTTTTACCTCATCATTATCTTTTAAGGTTTTACTTACTAAACCATACGGCCCGGTAATTACCTCTTCACCCTCTTTTAAACCACTCGTGATTTCAATATAATTGAGGTCCTGTATTCCTGTTTTTACAATTCTCTTTTTTACCCGGTTATCCGGTTGCTTTACGAATACCAGCACTTCCAGGTCGTCCAGTGAAGTAGTATTGCTATTATTGTCTTCTTCGTTTTCTTTCTTGAAATTTCCTTTCTTAGTGCTGTCATCTTTTTCGCGGGTTGTAACTGCATTTATTGGAACGCTGATTACATTTACCCGGGTTTGGGTTTGAATATCGGCGCTGGCGCTCATTCCCGGTTTAAAAGGGAAGAACCCTTTGTGCACCAGATCGGTGTAGGTGCTGGGAACAAGCCGGATAAATACTTTGTACTGCGTTACGTCATTTGAAGTAGTTGAGCCCAATGCATTGGTGGCGGCTCCATTGTTGCTGCTGGCTATTTGAGTAACTGTTCCTTTGAATTTCCTGTCGGGGTATGCATCAATGCTAACCAGGGCGCTATCTCCCAGCCTTACTTTGGGAACATCATTTTCGCCTACATCAACTCTTACTTCAATCTTCGACATATCTGCGATTCGCAACATTTCGGTACCAACATTAAAACTGTTTCCGGCAACTTTCTCTCCCTTTTTAATGCTCAAGAGACTCACGACCCCATCCATGGGTGCCGTAATTTCGGTACGGCTCAGGTCCTTATTTGCTTTTTCGAGGTTAGCCAGGGCACTTTGGGCATTTGCCTGGGCGCCGGTAATATTAGCCCTGGAGCTTTTTAAGCCTTCCAATGCGGCATTGTAATTAGCCTTCGCCGTTTTTAAGCTGGCTTCTGCCACATTGTATTCGCTTTGGCTAATCACTTTATCGTAAAAAAGTTTTTTCTGCATATCAAAATTTTTCTGCGCCTGGTCTAGGGTGGCTTTTAAGGCATCCAGGGATGCGGCCGCATTGGCCAACTGGGCTTCGGAGGTAGCCACCTGCGATTCACTTTGTTTTAACCCACTGGCAGCCTGGTTCCGTTGAAGGCTGTATATGTCGGCATAAATCCTGGCCAGCAACTGGCCTTTTTTTACCGTATCGCCTTCTGCCACCGTCAATTCAGTTACTTCCCCGCTAATGTCCGGACTAATTTTCACTTCCACTTCCGGATAAACTTTGCCGCTTGCATTCACCACTTCTATGATGGTTCGCCTGGCGGCTTTTTCAGCAGTAGCTTTTGTTCCTTCCTGTTTTCCAAATACACCCATTTTTGATAAAACGATTAATGCCACCACCAAAACACCGGCGCTTATCAGGATCCATTTTGTACTTTTACTCATTTTTCGTTTATTTCTAACCGTTAGTTATAATTTCAGGCCAAGCCCTTTGTAAAATTCCAGCACTTTCATCTTAAACACATAATCGAACCGGCTGGAGCTATAGTCGAGCCTGGCTCGCAACAGGTTGTTCTGGGATGTGATAAGGTCGAAGGTACCCAACATACCCACTTCGTATCTTTTTTGCGCAAACATATAGGTTTGTTCTGCAGCCGATACCGCCTTTTTTGAAGCATTAAATTTATCTAAAGCGGTAAGGGCCGAAATATAAGCCTGGTAAATATTCTGTTTCAGGGTTTGGTTATCCTGGTCTTGTTGTAGCCTGGAAGTTTGGATGTTTAGCTTTGCCCTTTCATAATTTGAGCGGTAATTATATCCGTTAAATAGAGGGATACTCAGGCTTAAGCCAACCCCCTGACTAAAGTTATTGGAGAGTTGTTTAAAGTAAGGATCGATGGGTTTGTTGCCATCTTTTACATAGGTTACCGATGGAGATTGCACCATATAGCTGTTGCCGTTCACCATTACAAAAGCGCCCGTGGCAACCGGTGCGCCAATTACGGGTACATAGTTCGGAACCTTTGCCGAGATAAAATTACTTCCCAAACTTCCATAAAGGGAAAGGGAAGGAAACATAGCCCCATGAGCGGCATCTTTTGATTTAATGGCGGCTTTTAACTTCATCTCATTATATTTCTGCTGAGGCTGGTTAGCTACCGCTAAGGAATAAACGTAATCTGGCTGCAGATCCGAGATGGGTTCTATTGGAATTAAATCCACGGGCGGAGTATCTACCTCAAAGGGGGCCGATGCATCCAGGCTCAGGTACGATTTCAGGGTAAGAATTGCCATTTGGGTATTCCCTTTGGCTGAAATATAATTTCCGCTATCCGTAGCTAATTGCGCCACAAGTTGAATGGCATTCAGTTCGGGTAGCGTGCCTGCATCAACCATTTTTTGGGTATTGGTAAGCTGGGCTGCGGTTTGAGAAACCTGAACCTGCATTATCTTCTCCTGCTCCATGGCCAACAATACCTGCAAATAACCGTTGGCAGCCGTAAGGGCAATATCATTTTTCAATTTTGTTACATAAGCCCTGGCTGCTTCATGTTCCCAAATGTTTGCGGCAATTTGATTGCGCTTACTGAAAAAATTAAAGATTTCGGCACTACTTTGCAATTGAACTCCCGAAGATAAATAGGTTTGAGTAACCCGTTGGAAAGTAATGGGATCCTGGTTATTCCCGCTATTAAAACCGAGGTTTCCCGAAATATTCCCATTCGGGATTTGTGATAAACGGCTCTGTTTCAGGTTAATGGAAGCTACCTTTTCCTGTACCTCACTCATTTTCACCGAAATATTATGCTGCATGGCATAATCAATAATTGTACGCAGATTCCATTTTTCCTGAGCCCGGGAGGTAAAACAGGCACAAATAAAAATGATTGCGGCAATAATTTTTCGCATGCGCAAAAATATTATTTCCTGCTATTTGAAAGGGTTCAATTATTTAAGCGGTTCAAATCCGGGTTGTTAAGTATATTCAAAATTTCGACGCGTTTCCTTAAGAAAGGGCCCTGTATTTATGATTTGGGCATTTTATGGAGGAAAATTTTTTAATCTATTCCTTGTATAATCCAGGGTAGGATGCCGACTCCAGGCTAATCTAAAGC
The DNA here is from genome assembly GCA_018266615.1 of Bacteroidota bacterium. Classification (GTDB taxonomy): domain Bacteria; phylum Bacteroidota; class Bacteroidia; order Chitinophagales; family Chitinophagaceae; genus Ferruginibacter. The sequence goes on along the minus strand of JAFEAB010000096.1, from coordinate 220,500 downwards.
CGCCATTTGTGAAATACCCAAATGGGGATTCACCCAATTTTTCAGCAATGCTAACCAATTCAAAGCGAGATTCTCCCCTTGAATGGCCCTTTTGATTATTTATAATGGATTGATTAATATGTTGTTATGGCTTCCTCGCATAGCCTTAGTTTCAGGGTCATTTAAATGTGTTGTAAATCTAAAAGAAACCAGTTTTCAACATAATTTGAATCGTATAATTCTTTTATTTTTGAAAAAAATTAGATCATGAAATCATTTGTACATGCATTGGTATTTTTCCTGGCAATGATCCCTGCCATCAGTTTTGCACAGGATAAACAACAAACCTGGACTGAACAGGAAAAATTTCATTCCTTCATGTCGTCCACTTTTCATCCGGCAGAAGAAGGCAATTTTCAACCCCTGAAAGAGAAAGCGGATAATATGCTTTTGGCTGCAAAAAGATGGGAATTGTCTGATATACCTTCCAATTACGATTCCGATAAAACCAAGGCTGAATTACATACGTTGGTAAAACTTGTAAATGCAGTTGCTGATGCGGTTCATGGAAACGCAGGAAATGCCCAGTTGTTGACGCTCATTACTTCCGCACACGACAGTTATCACCGGGTTGTTGGCGAATGCAAAAAGAAGGACGGGAAGCATTAATCTTACATTCAAATAATTATAGGCCATCTGAAAGGATGGCCTTTTTGTTTCACCCAAATCCATTTCCCTATCTTTGCCCCGAATTGGTCTCCGGGTAAAACCGGAGTTAAAAGGGAAGCACGGTGACCCTGACTTTTGATATCAGGCATTCCGGCACTATCCCCGTAGCTGTAAAACCCGCTTTAAAAAGCAATTGTTGGATTTATTACCACTGTGTAAAACGGGAAGGTATCCAATGAGGGTAAAGTCAGAAGACCTGCCGATTCAAATTTATTAACGAAAGCTTTCGGGTGAAAGGCTTGAGCAGGTCCAGAAAATCTCCTCCTGTTTTTGCCCGATTATTTTTATGCATCACCGGGCAATTTTTTTATTTCATATTTTATTTGTCCTGCCTGCTACCGGGTTAAGGGCGCAACGTGCCGATACACTATCGGGTGTAACCCTTCTTTCTGTTCGCCCTGCACAACCCCTCCGGAGTTCCAATATTTCCATTACCCTGAGCAGGAAATCCCTGGCCGGATTGAACAGTTCCACGGTGGCAGAAGCAGCCCGGTTCCTCCCCGGAATTCAGGTAAAGGATTATGGGGGGATTGGAGGATTGAAAACGGTATCGCTAAGGAGCCTGGGCGCAAATTATACGACCGTCTTATACAACGGGATGATTGTTTCCGATGCCCAGGGAGGTCAAATTGATCTGGGACGGTTTAACCTGATCAATACTAACGCTATTGAATATACGATAAATTCACCCGCCGTTACCCTGGCTCCTGCCCGCGCTTTTGCAAACGCTGCAATCATCAACATCATCCCCGATTATGAGGTGCCCAACGGCGGAGTGGGCCTGAAAGCCGGAATTCACACAGGGTCATTTGGGCTTATCAACCCTTTTGCAAACCTCCAACTAGGGGTGTCTTCAAAAACTTCCTTACACCTGTCCGGCGATTGGGAAGAGGCCAATGGTAAATACCGGTACAGGGATTATGAAAATGGTGGGAAGTACAAAGTACGGACTGGCGCTGCAATTTCTGAATTTCGGGCCGAGGCATCCTTATATCACAAAATTTCAGACAGCAGTTTTCTTCTATGGCAAAATGTTGCCTATCATTCAAACAGAGGCCTCCCCGGTGCGGTTATCCTTTATGCATCTCCGGCTGGTGATAGGTTGAAGAGCACCTCTATTTTTTCGCAGGTGCAATGGAAAACTCCGTTGAGCAAAAAGCTTACTGCCCTGTTGAGTGCGAAATACAGCAAAGAAGATAAGGATTATTCCGACCCCGATTATCCCAATAGCGCCCGAAAGCTGGAAAACTTTTTCAGGCAACAATCGTTGAATGGTTCTGCTGCTTTTGAATGGAAAATATCACATCGATGGGGTATTCATTATGCCGCCGATTTTATTTGGGATGCATTAAAGCGGATTGATAGTTTTGCAGTGAACTATCCCAATCCACAGCGGAAAAGCCTCATACAGAATGCCGGGGTAAATTGGGCGGTTAAGAATATGCGGTTGCAGGCCGACCTGCTTCACAATCTGATCAATGAAACCGTAAAAACCGGCGTTGACAGAAATAATGAAAGCAGGCTTTCTCCTTCAGCCTCTATCAATGTGAAGCCCGGGTTGATCCCGTTATACCTGAGAGCCTCCTTCAAATACATCTACCGCTTTCCCACTTTCGATGAATTGTATTTTACCAATATTGGCAATACAGCGCTTCGACCCGAAATAGCCCGGTTATACAATGTAGGCATGCTGGGAGAAAATTCATTTCGGGCCGGGAGGGTGAAAGCAAGCTGGTCGGTGGATGGGTACTACCAGTTTGTCACGAATAAAATTCTGGCCATACCCAGGCAAAACCTTTTTCAATGGTCGATGATGAATGTGGGTAAGGCCGCCATAACCGGTATGGATGCAGGGGTTTTTGTTTCGGTTCTTAAGAGGAAGGTAATTCTCAACACCGGAATTAACTATAGTTTTCAGCAGGCCCTCGATCTTTCTGATCCTTCTTCCGTTTCTTATAGGAAGCAATTGCCGTATGCTGCCATCCATGCAGGTACCCTGCGGGCCGTAGCTGAGTGGGGAAGGCTTCGCACCGGATACAACCTTTTATTTACCGGAGAAAGGTATCGTGCCGGCGGGGAGTTGCCGGGTGACAGGCTTTCGGCCTTTACTACGCATGATGTGAATGTGGCGTATCAGGTAAAAATGAAAAAATCGATGGCTATGGAATTCAAGGCCGAAGCCAATAATATTTTTAACCGGCAATATGAAATAATCCGGTATTATCCGATGCCCGGCTTCAATTTTCGTTTATCCTTAACTGTTACATATAAAAACAATAAATCAAGAAAATGAACAAACATTTCTATTTCCTGGCAATCCTTGCCATCGTATTATTTTCCGCCTGCAAAAAGAGCGATGCTCCCTATGATCCCATCAAGCCTGCCAAAGGCGTATATGTATTATCGGAAGGGAACTTTAATGCCAATAATTCAAAACTGGCTTATCGGGATGCGGCTACCGGCGTTGTTTCGGGAGATTTTTTTACACAGCAGAATCCTTCTCAAACGGCAGGTTTGGGTGATGTGGCCAACGACATGCTGATTTATGGCAGTAAAATTTATATTGTTGTGAATGTTTCCAGTAATGTAACCGTATTGGATGCGCAAACGGGAACCTTTATCTCGAGAATCCCCATTCAGAGTTTAGGAACCGGCAGGCAACCCCGATATGCAGCCTCTGCTAATGGCAAAGTTTATATTACGGCTTATGATGGAACTGTTTCCGCCATTGATACCACTTCACTTTCCGTAAGCCAGGTGATACCGGTAGGCCCTAACCCCGAAGGAATCCTGGTGTATAATAACAAATTATTTGTTGCCAATTCCGGCGGTTTTAATGCGGTTCCCGACTCCACCGTTTCGGTGGTGGATCTTAACTCCAATACGGAAGTGGCCAGGTTGGTGGTAGGCGTAAACCCTCAGCAACTGGCCGTTAATTCGACCGGGGATGTATATGTAACCTCCTTTGGAAATTTTACTTCCATTCCTCCCAGTGTTACCGTGATTAATGGAAACAATAATACGGTAAAACAGCAGCTTGGCCCCAATTATCAGTTCGACCATGTACGTATCTATAATGATATCGCCTATTTCTACAACAGTTATGCTACTACCGGCACCCGGGTAAAAACCTACGATACCCATACCGGTTCGGTGGTGCGGAGTGAGTTTATTACCGATGGTACCACGGTATCGGTTGTGTATGGAGTGGATTTTGATGCAGATAATGGAGATGTGTATATCTGCGATGCGGGCAACTTCAGCGACCCCGGGAAAGTAACCTGCTTCAGTTCGGAAGGCATAAAAAAATTCAGTTTTTCGGTAGCGCCAGGCATCAACCCTAAAAAGACCTTGTTCCTTCGATAAGGTATAGGGGCCTGAAATCGGGGTGAAAGCGGTAACCCGTATTATCTTTGTATAAAATCCGCAGTATGAATTTTGGCAACTTCGCATTTAAGGAGCTATTAACGGTTACGTTTACCCTATTTGCAGTAATTGATATCCTGGGGTCCATCCCTGTGTTAGCCAGCCTGCGGTCAAAAATGGGCGGAGAAATCCGCTCCCTGCAAGCCACATTGGTTTCGGGAGGGTTAATGATCTTGTTTTTATTCCTGGGAAGTACTTTTTTGGAATTCCTGGGTCTTGATGTGAAATCGTTCGCAGTAGCAGGGAGTATTGTGATATTCATCATCGGACTGGAAATGATTCTGGGGGTGGAGTTTTTTAAAGCAGACAGCAATCCGCAAAGTGGGGCAGTAGTACCCATCGCATTCCCGTTGATTGCAGGTTCCGGAACCCTTACCACCATCATGAGTTTAAAGGCCGATTACCGCGATATCAATATATTTTTTGCTATCCTCATTAATTGTGTAGTGATTTACCTGGTACTGGCATCCTTAAAATGGATAGAAAGAATTTTGGGACCCAGTGGAATGTTGGTGATTAGAAAGTTTTTCGGCGTAATTTTGCTGGCCATTGCCGTAAAGATGTTTGGTAGTAATATTGTAAAATTCTCTATTCCCCACTAATATCCGGCCTCGTAGTACAATGGATAGTATAAGAGTTTCCGAAGCTCCAGATCCAGGTTCGATTCCTGGCGAGGCCACCATCTTATTCAATTTTCGTGTCATCCCATCCACGCTGATGCCGCAGCCTGATTTATAACACTACCCGCCGATCCGGGCTAATTTTCATTGTAGATACAGTCAGGTAATTTCGCGTTAAACAGGTTGGGTTTAAAATTTCCATTCTGGTTAGGGTCGATGATTTACGAGAAGGCTGCATATTACTGCCTCTTCATCCTGAGCCATTGAAACCAAAATTTTTGTGTATAAATTCGGGATTGATTAACCGGGAGCAGAAAAATTTGAAACTTTAGTGTATGACCAAACCAGAATTGATTGATGCGTTTCGCCAGCGTCATTTGGAATTTATAAATTATATAATCCTATTATCGGATGCACAATTTACTTTTAGGAAAAATGGAAAATGGACGGCAGGTCAACAGTTATCGCATGTCCATTTAACCTTATTACCCTTCCCTAAGGTATTGCCTTCGAAAGAATTTATTTTAGAGAAGTTTGGGAAAATAAACCGCCCGGCATGGAGTTACGAAACCGTTATTGCCAATTATTTTAAAACAAGCCTGCAATCCCCGGAAAAGTTCCTGCCGGGGGAGGTGAGGCCTGAACAAAAACAGATAATTGCAGAGGAAATGAAGGCGGTATTATTGGTTATTGAGAAACTATTGGAACAATATACCGAAGAGGATTTGGATACTCTTTCATTACCACACCCGTTGTTAGGAATCCTGTCCATAAGGGAAATGTTTTACCTGATTAGCTACCATCCCTCTCACCATCTGGCCCAAGCGAAACAAGGTGTGGACGGCATGCCTGGGCTAACGATGTAGGAATTTGACCTTGCTATTTTACCGGGAAATCAGGCGTCCGTTTTTTTTTGTTTCAAGAGAACAGATACCCTGGATTGCAACAGGAATTTCGTGGAGAAATGAAAGGGTGATTAAAATCGGTTTGCCTTTGTGGGGAGTAATAGTTGGATATTTTGATCTCTTGCCAGGTGGAAATCGCAGTGTCACCATTTGCTTCCAATTTTAATTTTGACGATCTTTAAATAGCCTTAGCCGTAAATCATTTATTTTTTAAGCGTCTGTTATGAAAGTATTCAAGTTATTCCTGCTGCTTGCCTTTTATTCCCTACCTGCATTTTCTCAGCATAAGAATGCTGTTCCTTCCCAATCCAATTCGCTTAAGCGGAGTGGCTATGAATTTCTTCGTTACCCCTATTCACGGGTTGATTCGGTTAATGTACAGGAGAAGGATAGCATATTATCCCAACTGGAAGGATTGTATTTTATTTCTGGTACTGTCTTTTTTTCCGGAGCTAATTTTAAAAATGTGATTCAATACCCCCTCCAGGGTAAAGGCATCGGGACTGGGGATAATTTTGAAAAATGCATTTCCGGATCCCGGGTTTCTTTTGCGGATTGTGTAATAAAGAAAGATGACGGCAGTCGTATCCTGATCCGTAAAACCCTAATTTTCAGGTAGGTGCTAAAAGCAAAGTAAGTATTCGATTAACCAGGCAATTCTCTTATTAATGGCTGGAAGTGAATTGAGGGGAGTTTTCAAGCTGTAAAAATTTTAAATCTTATCCTGTTTTATTATTTGTAGATGGTTATATGGAAGCCGGTTAATTCGGATGCTTCAAAAGGGTAATTCTATTCACGCCTGGTTCATGAAAATTCAACTGCTCTGTTGAAAGGGATCGGAGGGCAGCGGGCATCCTCATTTTATAAAAAAATCATCCTCATTTTTCCTCAATCCTCCCAGATTCGATTAACTTCCGGGACTGTATGGCCAATTTTGAATCCTATAGTTGGGCATCTGATTCTACCGGAAAAAGGCCTTCGTTGCCCCGGAGGAAAAGTGTGTTTGCCGGAGTAGCTACGTTTCTCCTGTTATTCACCCTTACATCTGCATTTATTTACCAACGTTATTTACTGGTCAAGGCTGAACAAAAAGAAGATGCGCTGGAGTTTGCCAATAAAGTAAAAACAAACCTCAACGAATCGGTTACAAATAGCCTGGCTGCTGCCAAAATGCTCGCATCCTTTCTTGCATTTAATAACGACATAGAAAGGTTTGATTCTATTGTGGGGCAATTTGTGGATTCTACTAATTTTTTTGAATCGGCGCAGATTTTTAGGGATAGTATTTTAAAATATGAATTCCCACATGCGGTGGCGGAGTTGCCGTCCCAGAATATCAATACTCTTTCTCCTGCCAGTAGAATTTCTGCACTCAATGCAAGAAAGCTAAACCGGAGCTTTTTTGTTTTCCCCCTGATTCTGGCAGATGGGGTAAAGGGAATGGCAAGCTACCACCCGGTATTTAAGGATACGGGCTTTTGGGGATATGTGGGAGTGGTTTCTAATTTGAATACCGTTCTTTTTAATTCGGGAATTGATTCAGGTGGCCGCAGTGGATACTTTTTTAATATAACAGTTACGAATAAACGCACTGGAATGGAGTCTGTTATCATGCATACAGACGGGCCTCTTTCTTATGCCCAGGAAGTTAATCTCGATGTGCCCAACGGGCACTGGCACATTTCCGTGGTGCCAGGCAGCCGGTATATGGGCGCTGCCGATTTATGGATTCTTTTTGGACTTGCCGCCATATTATCTGCCCTGGGTGGAATTTTGATCTATAATATTGTTCAAAGGCCGCAATGGCTCAACTTCCTGGTGAAACAACGGACTAAACAACTCATTGAGAACGAAGAAAACTATAAAACGCTATTTGAGAAGAACCCGCTTCCCCTTTGGATCTATGATAAAGAAAGCCTGCGCTTCCTGGAGGTTAATGAGGCGGCCCGCGAATTTTACGGATATTCGGAGGGCGAGTTTAAGGTGATGACACTCCTTGATATCCGGGCCCCGGAAGATGCTGATAAATTTAGGGCGCAGGTTAATCGAAATTCCGGCACCGACCTTCGCGAAGCCGGGATTTGGACCCATTTTAAGAAGAATCGAGAACAGGTTCGGGTATTTATTTTTTCCCGAAATATTCAATATAGAGGAGGAGAGGCCAAGCTGGTGCTATTACTCGATGTTTCAGAGAAGGTGAAGGTAGAACAGGAATTAAAACGGAGTGAAGAAAAGTACCGGATGTTGATTAACCAGGCATCTGATGGGATAATTTTATACAGTTTTGATGGTCGCATCCAAAGTTTTAATTACGCTGCGTGTGAACTGTCGGGTTATTCGGAGGAGGAGTTCTCCAGGATAAACCTGCATCAATTATTTATTGGGAATAAACCGGTTCCGGAGAAAGGCGAAGACCACCCCTTAGAAAAGGGTAGAGGAACCACTATCTACCGGTGGTTGAAACGCAAAGACGGCGCCGAATTGATCGTTGAATTGAATGCCCGGTTGTTGGATGATGGAAAAATCCTGGCCATCATACGAGATATTACTGAACGGGAAGAAATGCTTTCCCAACTTAAAGCTTCTGAAGAAAAATTCGCTACCGCCTTTCATTCCAGCGCCATGATTTTTTCTATTGTTGATGATGAAGGGAGAATTATTGATGCAAATGATGCGTATAGGAAACTGCTTGAACTGAAAGAAGATGTAATTGGTAAAACATCGCTGGAAGCTGGGTTACTCCGGCATACCAGCTCCGAAATCCGTCAGACACATTTTCAGAATATACGAAACCTGCTGGATACGAATGGCCGGATAGAAAAGTATGAACTCCATTTGAAGGATTCCAATGAGAATAATAAGATAATCTTTTTATCAATGGAACCGATAAGCCTCGGTGGAAAACGGCATTGGTTTATGTCGGCGGTAGATGTTACCAGCGATAAACTTAGAGAAGAACAAATTGAAGCGTTTAACGAGCGGTTTAGCCTGATTGCTGCGGCCACCAAGGAGGTGATTTGGGATCATGATTTCATTAGCAACAAAACCTGGGGCAACAACAAACTTTATGAAATGTACGGGTATGACCCCGGGGCAGGAATTGAAATTAACCTGGAGTCTTTTACCAGCCACCTTCATCCGGATGATAAAATGGGCGTAATTAAGCGGATGTATGAGTCCATTGAAGCTAAAGAAGGTCATGTTGCGGAGTTTTTCCGTTTCCGTATGCCCGATGGAAGCTACCGGAGGTTTCATGACCGGGCTATTCTAAAATATGATGAAAATGGGAGGGCCATTCGCATCATGGGGTCGATGCAGGATATTACCGATGAAGAAAATATCAAAAACCTGCTGGTAAAAGAAAAAGAAATTTCTGACTCTATTATCAATAGCCTGCCTGGAATTTTTTACCTCGTGGGCTCCGATTACCGGTTTATCCGATGGAATAAAAATTTTGAAACAATCACCGGATATTCCGCCGCCGAGTTGGCTTCCCTAAGACCAATTAACCTTGTTCCTGAGAAATATCATGAGGGGGTTCGGCACATTATGGACAAAAGTATGAAGGGGGCGTACCAGCAAATTGAGGTGGAATTGCTGTGTAAAGACGGAAGGCTTATTCCCTATTTTTTTAACGGTCAGCCCATATTTTACGAGAATCAAAATTGTGTAATGGGGATTGGCCTTGATCAGTCGGAACAGAAAAGTTCCCAGCAAAAAATTGTAGAGAGTGAAAAAAGATACCGGGAACTGATAGAACAGGCCTCTGATGCTATCATTATTACCACTGTGGATGGAAATTATGTAGAGGTAAATTCAAGCGCCTGTAAGTTGCTTGGGTACAGTAAGGAAGAATTTCTATCCATGAATGCCAGTAAAGTGGTTACAACCGTAACGAATATTACAGAACTTCGAAATAAGATTGAGAATATCCGGGATACTGGAGAATCAGTTATCAATGAAGTTTTATTGAGGAGGAAGGACGGAACGCTGGTTCCGGTAGAAACCCATTCAAAGCGGCTGCCAGGGGGTGGGTTAATTGCTTTTGTTCGCGACCTGTCGGAACGGAAGAAGGCAGACAAACAAATTCGGGAGAGTGAGGAAAGATACCGTTCGCTGGTTGAAAATGCTACGGAAGCCCTGTTGTTGTATGATATTGAATCGCAGGTATTTGTTAACGTTAGTGAAAGCGCCTGCCGCCTTTTTAAACTTACCGCCGAAGCGTTGCTGAATTCCGGCTTTAAAGAAATCAGCCCGGAATTTCAAAAAGGGACAAGCTCCGAAGCGATATTCGAAGAAAAATTACAAATGGCTCTGTCCGGAGATAAAGTAAATTATGAATGGAACTATTTAGACAGCCATGGGAAAATTATACCGTGCGAAACCTGGCTGGTACGGCTACCCGGCCCCCGGGTTTTGATCCGGGCAAGCATTCAGGATATATCAGAAAGGAAGAAATATGAACGGGAATTAAAAAGCACCTCGCAAAAACTTCGGGAACTGTATAATGCCCTTCAGAATGTACGGGAAGAAGAACGGAAACATATTGCCCGTGAAATTCACGATGAACTGGGACAGCAACTGACCGGGCTTAAAATGGATATGTATTCTATTTACCGTGGAATTAATGCAGATGATAGTGGCGTTCGGGATAAATTGCAGGCTATCCTGAAACTCATCGATCAAACCATGGGCTCGGTCCGAAAGATTGCCATGGAATTAAGGCCAAGTATCCTCGATGACCTGGGTCTCTTAGCGGCGCTCGAATGGCAGGCAGAGGAATTTGAAAAGCGCTCACTAATGAAAGTGAATTTTAGAAGCGCCGTGGGAGATATCAGGATACAGCCTGATACGGCTACGGCTTTGTTCCGGGTATTCCAGGAACTCCTCACCAATGTGGGCAGACATTCCGAAGCCAGTGAAGTGAACGTAGAGGTAAATATTGAAGGGAGTGATTTATTTTTGAAGGTTGACGATAACGGCATTGGCTTTGAACCGGAAAGGGTGGAGGTTAAACGGACACTGGGGCTCACAGGAATCAAAGAAAGGATTAATCTGATTCACGGAACGTACAGTATTGTATCCGGGTCAGGAAAAGGTACCAGGGTGATAGTTTCCGTTCCATTGCTGGAAAAAATTTAATTTGGCGAATATGCGTATTCTAATTGCAGATGATCATTTGGTAGTTCGCAAAGGATTGAAACTTATTTTACTTGAAGAATTTCCCAATGCAGAAATTGAAGATGTACCGGATGCAGAGGAATTGGTCCGAAAAATAATGAATGGGAAATGGGATGTAGTGGTATGTGATATGACCATGCCGGGGAGAAGCGGATTGGATGCCCTTCAACAGATTAAACAAATAGCCCCGGGCCTCCCGGTTCTCATCCTCAGTTTTCATTCCGAAGAACAATACGCGTTGCGTGTTTTAAAGGCCGGTGCTTCCGGTTATCTCAATAAAGGGTCGGCTGCCGAAGAATTAGTAAAAGCGGTGCAAACAGTACTTCTTGGTAAAAAGTATATCTCAGAAACTGTTGCCGAAAAACTGGCAACCAATATTTCCAAAGGGGAAATACAGGCCCATGAAACACTTTCCGACAGGGAGTTTGATGTGATGAAATTATTGGCGGAAGGAAAATCAGTATCCGATATTGCAGAAATGCTATCCTTAAGCGTTACCACCATCAGCACATACAGAGCCAGGGTTATGCAAAAAATGAACCTGAAAACCAATTCCGACCTGACCAAATATGCCATCGAAAACAAGCTGATCTGATATGACTAAAATGTAGTATTAATCCTACAAGCTATGGATTTGACATACTACAAAAAAGGATCAATTGTCCTATTAAATTTGCAACCATATTTAGCCCAAAGTAGGAAATACGGAAAGCTAAATATTACAGATCGTTTTATTGAGTAGTGCTCTTAATATCAGATAATTAGAAAATATTCGGCTGGTTCTTTTAAAGGAGAATCCTTTGAAGGCCTGCTCTAATTTATAGAAAACTATGACGAACCTGAGCTTGGAGTGTTGCTAATATCCTGATTTGAAAAACACCCATTTTTCCATTATCCACCAAAGGCCCTACAAAAACAAAATTTCAGCCGGATGGTTATTAGCAGGTAAGTGCTATTAATCGTCCGGTCTTTTTATGCATAAATGTGTTCGATGGACTGCCTGAATTTTTCCATGATCACTTTTCGTTTCAGGCTTAGTTTTGGAGTCATTTCCCCGGTATCAATTCCCCACTCTTCAGGCAATAGTTCAAATTTTTTGATTTGTTCTACGTGATTGAAAAATTCATTAAATGATTCAATAATGTCTTTATACAATTGCAAAACCTGGGGTTGATTGATGGCGTCGATGTTTGTTGTAAAAGGGATATTTTTTTGTTTCATCCATTCTTTCAGATGAAGAATAGAAGGAACAATCAGAGCGCCTACAAATTTTTGATCAGCCCCCAGTACCATTATCTGTTCAATGAAAGGCGATTCTTTTAATTTATTCTCGATGGCCTGTGGCGCCACATATTTTCCCCCACTTGTTTTGAAGAGTTCTTTTTTCCTGTCGGTGATTCGAAGAAATTTTTGATCTTCCATCTGGCCAATATCGCCCGTATGCAACCAGCCATCAATAAGGACCTCCGCGGTTTGCTCGGGGTGTTTATAATAACCCATCATTACACTGGGCCCCTTTACACAAATTTCTCCATCGGGTTCCAGTTTCAATTCCTGCCCCTGGATGGGAATTCCTACCGTTCCAATTTTCATTCCTCCTTTTCGTTTTGAATTCACGCTGATTACGGGACTGTTCTCAGTAGGACCATACCCTTCATAAATCGGGATACGGGCGGCATTAAAAATCCGCAGGAGTTTTATCTGACAAGCAGCGCCACCGGTTATAATCGTCTCCACTTTGTTGCCCAGGCCTTCTCTCCATTTACTAAAAATGATTTTGTTAGCTATTGCAAGTTGAAAATTATACCATAAACCGGGGGAGGAAAGGTTGTCATACTTTTCACCCAGGGATACCGCCCAAAAAAATAGTTTCTTTTTAATACCTGAAAGTTCTGCGGCTTTTTGCATGATGCGTTCATATACTTTCTCCAATAATCTTGGTACGGTAGTAAATAAAGTTGGCTGTACTTCTTTCAGGTTATCTCCAATCTTATCCAGGCTCTCAGCATAATAAACGGAAATTCCGGAATGGATATATATATAGGAAACCATTCTTTCAAAAATGTGGTTCAGGGGAAGGAAGCTTAATGCCCGACCGTGGATTTGATCTTCGAATGGGAATGATTTTTTTGAATTGAGCACATTCGATACCAGGTTTCGGTGGCTGAGCATTACTCCTTTTGGGGTTCCGGTTGTACCCGAGGTGTAAATGATAGTGGCACAGTGTGTAGCAGAAATTTTCTTCTTCCAGTTTTCCAGTTTCTCCTTTGTTCCGGAAAGGGAGTCTTTTAACAAGACCTGCCAGTGTTCAACCTGCGCCAGCGCATCAAAACTGTATACATTTTTTAAGGAAGGCACATGGGGTTTTACCTTGTTTATTTTTTCAAGTATTTCCTCCCCGCTAATGAATACATGTTTAATTTCCGATTCATTAAAAATGAATTCTATTTCATGGATGTTAGTGGTGGGATAAATGGGACAAAGGGCCACGCCAATTTGCTGGCAGGCCAGGTCCAGCATCAGCCATTCGGGGCGGTTTCGGGAAATAATCGCCACTTTATCCTGTTGTTCTACCTCCATATTATTTCCGCTCAGGCCGAGTTCTAAAAGGCCTGCACTTAGCTTGTTTACCGTTTCTGCTATTTCCCGGGTGCTGAATTTCTTCCAAATTCCAGCCTCTTTACCGGCAAACATATCCGGCTTGGGAAAGTGTTCAAGAGCATGGTACAGGAAATCAAAAATTCTCGAATTATTATCCATGATATCTCTCCGGTCCGTTATTTATTTTCTTTATTCTTTAATTTATCATATTCCTTTCTTTGGAGGTCTTCTTTGCTCCCTCCATAGGCATCAAGGTATTTAAATCCGAGTCCGATACCCCAACCCAGCATTACCCAAACCGGCCAGGGCACGCCATCTGCACCGTGCCTTCCCTGGGTAAACCACCATACGCCCCATAAGAAGGCATTTACAATAAAAAAGCCTGCAAGGCCACGCTGAAAGGAAGCTCTTTTTTTGGCAATTTTCCAAAGTTGTTCGTCCCGTTGTTCGTTCATAACATCAATTTTAGCAATGAAATATACTGCATTGAAGTTACCAATAATCGGGCAATAATCGTTAATGGTAATATTGTCCGGCCGGCATTTTAAAAACGGAAGACCGTTGGAGAGAAATAAAGTTGTTGTACTCCAGAGAATGAATATTTACCCAGTTTTGAAATCCTGCCAGGTTTTCTGCGGAGCCAAATAACCATTGGTTGTATGCATCAAAAAGCCCGCTTCGCAAGAGTTGCTGTTGATAATCGAAAAGCCGGAACCTGGGTTTTGAAGGATCTGCAAACCAGTCGAGGATGAACCTTGTCCGGATCATGGTGAGCGACTCGGCGTTAATCCCCTGTGTGGCTACGGCAGTTTGCTTGTTCATCGATTGGAGAAACTGCCGGGTAAAGCTATTCTTATCGTTGTTATTTCGTTCCAGATCGATGTTGGTGAACATCCGTTTGTATCCATCGAGTAACATCAATTTCATTTGGGGTGCCCTGCTCCCAAGCGGATCCATGTTTACATAGATCTCGCCATAAATTAACCCCCATACCAGGTTGCCGGTAACAAAATAATAGCGAGCGGCATTGTAGTAATTTTTTGGAAAATTGGGATCTTGTTCAATACCCGTTTCCCATTGCTTAATGGATTCTGAACCTCCCTGCGAATTGGCGAGTTCACCCATTTCGTTATATAGCAATCCGCTTTTGGGGTATTTTTTTAATCCTCGCTTTATGGTCTTCTCTGCGTCTTTTACCTGGTCCATAGCCTTATAAATGCTTGCTGCAATTTGATAGCACTGGTCGTCTGCATCTTCCTGGTCCAACACAGGTTTAATTACTGCAATGGCTTTTGGGTAATCGTTCGAGAAATAATGGCTCAGGGCCAGGTCTTTAAGGAGGTCGGAATTGGCGGGTTGTAATTGAACCGCCCGGTTAAGTACGAGAATAGCGTTGGCAAAATCACCCTGCCGCATAAAAGTGCGGGCAGTTTCATGCAATTTGGTGGCATCGGGAGGCTGTGCCTGTACTAAAAATACTTGGAATACAAGCGCAATGACAAAAACAAATTTCTTCATGCAGGGTAAAGATATAACAAACCCCAACATGTTGAAATGCCTGGTAGTTTTTACGGCTGTTTTAACTGATTATATGGGTTAGGAGGCCATCCCGTAATTTGGGTTCAAACCAGGTACTCTTTGGGGGCATTACCTGGCCGCTGTCCGCCACATTAAAAAGTTGGGAAATGCTAACCGGGTAAATACTGAATGCCAGTTTCATTTCGCCCTCATTAACCCGTCTTTCTAATTCTTCGAGCCCTCTGATTCCACCTACGAAATCAATACGTTTATCGGTCCGCTGATCTTTTATTCCCAATATAGGTTCAAGTATATTTTCCTGGAGAATGCTTACATCCAGGATTCCGATTGGGTCTTCCGCATTAAAGGTGCCTGTCTTGCTTTTCAAACTATACCAATTGCCATGAAGATACATGCCAAACTGGTGCATTTCTTTTGGTTTTACTGCATGGATTGATTTTTTCAGTTCAAACTTTTCGGAAAGTTTCTTCAGGAACTCTTCTTCAGTTAAACCATTTAAATCCGTGATGACCCGGTTGTAATCCATTATCTCTAGTTGGTTGGAAGGGAACAGGGTGGTCAGGAAATAATCGGAAGTGGGGCTGTCGGAATCAAATAACGATTTCACTTTGGCGGCAGATGCGGCGCGGTGGTGCCCATCGGCAATATAGCTGCAAGGGACCAGGTGGCGAAAACTATCCGTAATTTTTTCTATAATCTTATCATCGCTAACAATCCAAATACTATGTTGAATATTATCATCGGCAATGAAATCGTATTGCGGATTTTTTTTTGATGTCCAATGGTTGATGATCTGATCAATCTCATCAATGTTACGGTATGCGAGGAAAACATTTCCGGTTTGGGCACCGGTGGTTTTAATATGGTTGATGCGATCTTGTTCCTTTTCGGGTCTTGTGAATTCGTGCTTTTTGATAAGCCCCGATTCGTAATCCTGGATGGAGCTTCCGCAAACAAGTCCGGTTTGGCTGCGGCCATTCATTATAAGACGGTAAATGTAATAGCAGGGCTTGTCTTCGTGAAACAAAACTTTGCGGCTTACAAACGCATCCAGGTTTTCTTTTGCTTTTTGGTAAACTTCTTTACTATGAATATCGATGGTTTCGGGCAGGTCGATTTCGCTTTTAGTGATATGTAAAAACGAATTGGGATTTCCCTGAGCTTCTATTCGGGCTTCGCGGCTATTTAATACATCATACGGCCTTGATGCAACGGCTTTTGCTAAATGGGCCTCTGGCCTTAGTGCCTTAAACGGTGTTATGTTTATCATTTGTTATTTCCGGTGGCGAAAATAAGTTTTACCGCCGGGCTAATGGTTAATTATTTCGATTTATTTATTTCTAACCTCATTTTCAAACGCTTGCATACATTGAACCAGTGTTTCCACACTTTGCATGGGCAATGCGTTGTACATAGAAGCTCTGAAACCTCCCACCGACCGGTGACCTTTAATTCCGTAAATGCCCCTTTCGGATGCAAAAGAAAGGAAAGATTTTTCCATTTCAGGATGCTGCATTACAAAACTGGCGTTCATCCGGCTGCGGTCTTCTGTTGCAGCAGTGCCGGTGAAAAGGGGGTTCCGGTCGATTTCATTATACAATAATTCCGCTTTTGCAAGGTTCCGCTTCTCCATTTCCGGTATCCCTCCTTCTTTTTTGAGCCAGCGTAAAGTGAGCATACACACAAATACGGCAAAAACAGGAGGGGTATTCAACATGCTGTTTTCCCGAATATGATTTTGGTAATCCATGATTGGAGGAATATTACGTTTAATCTTCCCCGTTATATTCTTATTAATTATAACCAGCGTGGTGCCGGCAGGGCCCAGGTTTTTTTGGGCGCCTGCGTAAATCAATCCAAATTCATTGAAATTAAGCGGGCGTGAAAATATATCCGAGCTCATATCGGCCACCAGGATATTGCTGGTATGCGGTATAGATTGCCATTGGGTTCCGTATATAGTATTATTGGTTGTGATGTGAAGGTATTTGGCATCGTTGGGTACGGCAAAATCTTTGGGAATGTAGTTGTAATTTTTGTCTTTAGAGGTACAAACTACATCTACTTTTCCGAATAATTTGGCTTCCCTGATAGCCTTGGTGCCCCAAACACCCGTATCCGTATAGGCCGCAGTTTCTTTCGCATCAAGCAGGTTCATGGGTACCTGCATAAATTGAGTGGTTGCACCTCCGTGCAAAAATAAAACCTCATGGTCGTTGTCGAGTTCCATTATTTCTTTTACCAGGCTGCGGGCCTCTTCCATTACGGAAGTAAACTCGGGGGTGCGATGCCCAATTTCAAGAATCGATAACCCGCTGTTATTAAAATTTAAAATAGCCGCAGAGGCTTCTGCAAATACCGAGGCAGGCAAAATGGAAGGCCCTGCATTAAAGTTGTGAATTTTGGGAGGATGGGTAAGGCCTGGGTTCATTTCAAAAAATTGAAGCGCAAATTTAATCAATTCCCCCTCCTTTTCCGGTTAGCTATTCTTCCCGGCCAATAATTTTACCACTTCCATTCTTCCATTTCTGATTTAGTTCTTCAAACTCTTTCAGGTCTTTTTCAGAAAATTTTTGTTTAGTAAGCGGCTTTAGATCGGGTTGCCCGGCATTAACCCAGGCTGTGTACCAAAAGGAGGCAACTGCAAAAATGGACTGTCGCATCCTGCGTTCCACCATACCATTCAGCATTTTTTCATAGTCTTTTGTGTAGGCGGAGGAATATTGCCGGATAATTTCATCGTTCCGTTGTTCGAAAGAATACTTTTGATCGGGGCTGTATTTTTTATTGAGTTCCCTTTCAAATAATAATACCGAATCCGATTCTGCAGCGCTTTCTAATACCCTTGCCCAAATAAAGGCGCCCGGGTCTTTTATATATTCTGCTTTTCCAATAAAAAAATCGTAGTTTTTTTCTGCTGATAATTCCGGAATCCTGCTTTCCCAAAAAGCGTGAATTCCCTTTTGATCGGTTAACTGGCCATTGTGGTTGCTGCTGGCGTGGAGCGGAACATGTGCATCGGCAATATAATGGCCAAGTTCTGCACTCAACACAAGGATGCGGCTGAAATTCTTTTCCCGGAATGCGCTTGTCAGCCTTCCCAAAACCACCTGTACATGCCAGGGAACAATACCATAGGTCATTAAGGTATCCCGGCCATATTTCGCCACTGCATCATCCCATTTCCGGGGTAGTTCAGGAAATGGATATTTACCATAATGGTCTATATCTATATAGTGCCGGGGTCCTTCCTCGGCTATCGCATATCGCCGTTGATCCGGCGCAGTGGCATGTTCTGTGATAAAATCCTGGTTGGGTTTAAACAGCACCAGCATTTCAGGAGGCAAAAGGTAAACCGCCAGTTGGTTGATTTTCCGGTGTGCAAAAAATCCCCAGCAAAAGCACGTATGTACAATTCCTAAAAACGCAATTGTTAATATGATCCTTTTATACATTATGGTAGGTAATATCGATAAAAATCTGCGCAGCAGCAATTGTTTTTTATTTAGCTGGAGATTCGGTTTCTTCTTCAATATCGGTAACTCCCCCACTAACTGCAAATTTCATGGTTTGGGCACTGCTGATGTGGGTTATGGGTTTTACTCTCGAGCGGGGAATGATATATACATTGCCGGCTACCGAGTAAGCCATGGGAATATAAACCGAAACGTAGCCGTCCAATCCAAAATCCGCCATATCATCCCGGGTTACAAAGCCCAGGCGCCACACATCGTTATCATCTACATTGGCCAGCACATTTTGAGTGAATTTTTTCTTATCACCGGCAAAGGCTTCAAAAAAATCCTTGGTAGTAGAGTAAATGTGTTTAATCCCCGGTGCCCGTTCCATTATTTTATCCATGAAACTTAGAATCCTTCCGGTAATAAAAAAGGAACTGAAATACCCGATCAGGATAATAACTGAAATTATAATCAGTAATCCGATTCCATAATTCTGAACATGCACCACGCCCAGTTGGTCTTTATACGTAAAAATGGGTAGCCAGCTATCAATAGTGGTAACCACAAAATATAAGGCATAGATGGTAACGGCCAGCGGGGCAATAATCAAAATTCCCTGCAAAAAATATTGAAATACCTTCCGGTAGCTGAATGGCGAATCCATAATAAAGAATTTCTGCAAATATAGAGGGGCCAAAAGCATATACGGAGAACAGGTTAAAAATGGCTGATTATTAGCGGTTTATCCTTATTATAAAAATATGATGAACGGAAATATACGAGGATGGAAACTTTGGTAACGCAAAAAGTTTCTGTAGTTTTGCGCCCGATATGGAAGAAACAGACATCAAAACGAGGATTCAACAAGCTGCTCGGGAACTGGTGCTTCAATATAGTATCCGGTCGGTGAGTATGGATGATATTGCCGCCTCTTTGGGTATGAGTAAAAAAACCATTTATCTGCATTTTAAGGATAAGGAGGAGTTGATTAATTCGCTGGTAACGGATATTTTGAAAAAAAGCAGGAGTTGCTGCGAGACCGACAGCCACCGGGCAGAAAATGCCATCCATGAAATTTTCCTGGCCATGGGGATGCATGCTGATTTATTCCGGACTATGAACCCCGGCATCCTGTTCGATATGCAAAAGTACCATCCCAAGGTATTTGCCCAATTTGTAGGTTTCCGGAATGAATACCTGGGGCAGCTCATAAAACATAACCTGCACCGGGGCATCAAAGAAGGATTTTACCGCGAGGATATTAATATCGAGGTGCTCACCAAATTGCGGATCGAAAATATATTTCTTCCTTTTAACCCCGATTTCCGAAAGGGGTTGAATGAAAGCATTTTCGATTTGCACGAAGAAATCATCATTCATTTTTTATTTGGAATCGTGAGCGAGAAAGGATATTCGCTCACCCTTAAATACCTGCAACAACACAAAAAAGACAATCCCGAAAAAAAATAAGAATACACATGCTATCTGCAAGAAATTATTTAGTAGCTATTATAGCCATTTTTGCCGGATCACTCCCCCTCCATGCACAAAAGATTCATTCCTTTTCCATTGACCAGGCAATGGAGTATGCCGGAAAAAATGCGGTACAGGTGAAAAATTCATTACTGGATGTCCTTATTCAAAAACAAACCAACCGGGATGTTACCTCCATTGCCCTTCCGCAGATTAGCCTGAGTGGAAATGTACTGGATTACCTGGATATCCCCACTACGCTCGTTCCCGGCGAATTTGCCGGCCAGCCGGCTGGAACCTTTCTGCCTGTAAAATTTGGCACCAAATGGACGATGGGTACCGGGGTTTCTTTTAACCAGTTGATATTTGACGGGCAGGTGTTCATTGCGCTGAAAGCCAGGAACGGAACCATGAACCTTGCGCAACGCATCGCCGAACTAACGGAAGAGAATATTCGCTGGAATGTATATAAAATATACTATCAATTGGCGGCCGGTAAAGTACAGATCAAATTGCTCGATGATAACATAGAAAGGCTGCAAAAACTGCAACACGATGTAACCATTATGTATGAGAACGGATTTACGGAAAAATTAGACATTGATAAAATTGGGGTACAGCTTACCAACCTGCAAACCGAAAAACTGAAAGCAAACAACCTCATCCAAAACGGATATTCGGGTTTAAAAGTGCTGATGGGGATGCCAATTCAAGATTCGCTGCAACTCACCGATTCCATCAACAGCACAACCATCCTGGATGGAGTATTGGAAGCCGGCCAGTTTTCCTACAGCAGTCGGAGGGAATTCCAGATTGGTGAAATAACCAATAAGCTGAACGGACTCAACCTGCGCCGTTATAAACTTTCGCAACTCCCTACTTTTTCTATCGTGGGTAACTACAACAAAAATGCACAGCGCAACAGCTTTGATTTCTTTAACAAAGGAAATTGGTTTACCTCTTCTTATATCGGGCTGAGTGTGCAGGTGCCCATATTCCATGGATTGCAGGCCCGCGCCCGGATCCGGAAAGCCGAACTGGAATTGCAAAAATCCATCAACAACCAGGACCAATTAAAGATCCAGATCGACAATGAGATTCTGGCAGCCAAAAACAATTTTACGGCGGCTATATCCACACTCGATTTTCAAAAGAAGAATATGGAGTTGGCGGAAAAGGTGTACGAACAAACGAAAAAGAAGTATGAGATCGGCACCGGCTCCACTTCTGAAATTAATGATGCACACCTCGAACTAAAAAATGCGCAAACCAATTATCTCACGGCTTTGTATGACGCCATTGTGGCAAAAGCCGATTTCCTGAAGGCAAACGGAAAATTTTAATACTATAACTGATTAACTATAACAATGAAACAAATCACTCAATTCGCTACAGTACTCCTGGTTGCAATCCTTCTGGCTTCCTGTGGAAGTGAAACGAAAAAGGAAAAAGGCCAGGTGGTGGCCGATATGAAGGCCCGGCTGGAGAAGCTCCGTGCTCAAAAAGATAAAACTGAAGAGGAAATACAAGCCCTCCAAACCAAACTGGAAAGCCTGGATCCTTCTTCAACAGCCAACTCGAAGGTAAGGCTGGTAGCCATTAGTCCGGTGGAAACCAAAGATTTCCTTCATTACATCGATTTGCAAGGCACGGTGGATGCCCAAAATATTTCGTATATCGCTCCCCGTGGTATGGGTGGCCAGGTGAAAGCGCTGTTTGTAAAAGAAGGCCAGGCGGTAAAGAAAGGCCAGTTATTATTAAAACTGGATGATGCGATCATGCAACAACAGGTTGCTGCCGCTAAGCAACAACTGGAAACCATCAAAACCCAGCTTTCCTTTGCCAAAAACTTATACCAACGACAGAAGAACTTATGGGACCAGGGAATTGGAACCGAAGTTCAACTCATTACGGCCCGTACCAATGCCGAAACCCTCGAGAACCAGTTGAAATCGGCGCAGGAGCAGGTTAAAGTGGCAGTGGAGCAAATGAATACAACCAATGTGTTAAGTGATGTGGATGGCATTGCCGATATCGTAAACATCAGAGTAGGCGAACAATTTATCGGGATGACACAGGCTGGCCCGCAAATTAAAATTGTAAACAAGAGCAACCTGAAAGTGGTAACCAGCATCCCCGAAAATTATTTAACAAAAGTGCAAAAAGGTTCTCCGGTTATTGTTTCCATACCCGATGCACAAAAGGATTTTAATTCCGTCATTTCTCTAATCAGCCAGTCGATAGATCCTACCCAACGGGGTTTTATTGCAGAAGCAAAAATCCCATCCGATCCGGCTTTAAAGCCAAACCAAACGGCCGTAATCCGGATAAATGATTACAAAGCGGCCAATGCGATTGTAGTACCGGTTAATTGCGTGCAAAGCGATGAAACCGGAAAATTTGTTTTTCTTGTAAATACGGAACCGGGTGGGAAAATGATTGCCAGGAAACAAGCTGTAACCATTGGCGAAGTTTACGGAAATAACATGGAGATAAAGGCAGGCTTAAAAGCCGGCGACCAATTGATTACAGAAGGTTTCCAAAATGTGTATGATGGCCAAACTGTGGCCACTGCCAACCAATAATTTGCACAACTCAGGAATATTGTTATGAAGCATATAATTGAAGGAATAAGTAGAAAATTTAAAGAGTTTAAGCCCACCAGCTGGTCGATCGATAACCGGGTGGTGATCTATATCGTAACCATTCTTATTTCCATTTATGGGATGGTGAAATTTACCTCCTTACCGAAAGAACAGTTCCCGGATATTGTAGTTCCAACCATTAGCGTAACTACGGTATATGCAGGTAATTCGGCAAAGGACATTGAAAACCTGGTAACCCGGCCCATTGAAAAGGAGTTGAAAGGGATAACCGGAGCGAAGGTTAAAAAAATAAACAGTATATCGCAAACCGACTACAGCCTGATTGTAGTAGAGTTTGATACCGATGTGAAAACAGACCTTGCTAAAACAAAGGTTAAAGATGCGATCGATAAAGCCCGTACCGATTTACCCAACGACCTTACCCAGGAGCCGAATGTGCAGGAGTTCGCTTTTAGCGAAATGCCCATCATGTATGTAAATATCAGCGGCGATTACGATGGGATGCAGTTGAAAGAATATGCCGATAAAATGCAGGATAAGTTTGAGGAACTTCCCGAAATTACCCGTGCCGATATTATTGGTGCTCCTGAAAGGGAAATTCAGGTAAATGTGGACCCTTTCAAGATGCAGGCGGCGCGCATCAGTTTTATGGATATTGAAAATGCCATCAGCCGGGAAAATCACGACATCACCGGCGGACTGATAAAGGTGGGCGGCATGAAGCGAACCGTAAAAATCAAAGGTCAGTTTACCACTGCAAAAAATATGCAGGACATCGTGGTGCGAAGCTCGGCCAGAGGAGCATCGGTTTATTTAAAAGATATTGCAGCCATAAAAGATACGGTTAAAGATGCAGAAAGTTATGCACGCCTTGATGGTAAGAATGTTATCACCATTAACATCGTAAAGCGTGCCGGCGAAAACCTGATTAGTACAGCCACCAATGTAAAAAAGATCATCAGCCAGATGCAGGAAGATGAAACCCTGCCTAAGAATTTGAAAGTAGTGCTTACGGGCGATCAAAGCAAAGCCACTGCCACCTCCTTTCACGAATTGGTAAATACCATCATCATCGGATTTGTACTTGTACTGGTGGTACTCATGTTTTTTATGGGCGTAACCAACGCCTTCTTTGTGGCGTTGAGTGTACCCCTGAGTGTGTTTATCGCCTTTCTTTTTCTGCCTGTTGCAGATTGGGTGGTGGGTACCCCGGTAACCCTCAACTTTATTGTGCTGTTTGCCCTGCTGTTTGGCTTGGGGATCATCGTAGATGATGCCATCGTGGTAATTGAGAACACACACCGTATTTATCATAACGGAAAAGTGCCCATCATCCGAAGCGCTAAAGAGGCAGCCGGCGAAATTTTTATCCCGGTGCTGGCAGGAACAGCCACCACCCTTGCCCCCTTTTTCCCCTTGTTGTTTTGGAAGGGCATCATCGGTAAGTTTATGATCTACCTACCGGTAATGCTTATCCTAACTCTTGCTGCATCCCTTATCGTGGCATTCATCTTTAACCCCGTATTTGCGGTTAGTTTTATGAAACCCGAAGGAAGGAATTTTGATAAACCCAAAAGCGCACTGTTTAAATCGAACCTTTTTTGGGTTATGCTTTCTTTTGGCGTAATTCTTAATGTAGCGGGCTGGCATGGACTTGGGAATTTCATGCTGTTGATGGTGATCCTGTCTATTCTTAACACGTATGTTTTCCGGGATGTAATTTATTGGTTCCAGGGTAAGCTGTTGCCCTGGCTGATGAATCATTACGAAAGCCTGTTGAAATGGGCATTAAAAGGGAAGCGTCCTGCCTGGTTGCTGGTAAGCCTTTTTTTGGCTTTCCCTATTTCGGCCGGGTTACTCTTTTTGCGTGGAAATAAATCGACCTTCTTCCCGGATGGCGACCCGAATTTCATTTATGTATATTTAAAAATGCCGGTAGGTACCGATATAAATAAAACCGATAGTGTAACCCGTATCCTCGAAACCCGGGTTAATAAAGTGCTCGCAGCAGAGAAACCAGGAACGGATGGAAGCATCGTGGAGAGCATCATCTCCAATGTGGCCAATAGCGCCAATAATCCGAGAGATCAAAACCGAAGTGTTCAACCTAACCTGGGACGTATCCAGGTTTCATTTGTGGAATATGATAAAAGGCACGGAAAACATACCCAGCCCTTCCTGGATTCTATACGGGCGCACATGACCGGAATCCCCGGGGCCATAATTGAAGTGGGTAAAGAGGATGGCGGGCCACCAACCGACCCTCCGGTGAATATCGAAGTTGCCGGCGATAATTTTGAAGAGATAGCCAAAGTGGCAACCAGCCTGCATAATTATCTCGACACCAACCAGATTTATGGTATTGAAAACCTGAAAATGGATGTGGATCTCAACAACCCCGAAATCACCATCAACATCGATCGGGAAAGAGCTATGATGGAAGGACTTTCTACCGGGCAAATTGGAATGGAAATCCGAACAGCCATTTTTGGAAAAGAGGTGAGTAAACTGAAAGACGGAGAGGATGAGTATAAAATCCAACTCCGGTATTCTGACCTCATCCGGAATAATATTTCCGACATATTGAATACCCGCATCACGTTTATGGATATGAATACCATGATGATTAAGTCCATACCCATTAGTGCAGTAGCCAGTATCGATTATACCAATACCACCGGCGCCATAGCCCGGAAAAATGTAAAACGGACCATCCAGTTGCAATCGAATGTGCTGGACCCAACCATGACGGCAAAAGTGAATCAGGAACTGGCAGGGAAAATTGCCAGCTTTAAATCTAAAAATCGGATACCCTCCGACGTTACCATTAAGCAGACCGGCCAGGGTGAGCAGGAAGCAGAAACCAACCAGTTTCTGGGAACCGCTTTTATTCTGGCATTGGGATTGATTTTCCTAATCCTGGTTCTTCAGTTTAATTCGCTGAGCAAACCTTTTATCGTACTCACCGAAATTTTCTTCTCGGTAATTGGCGTGTTGCTGGGCTATGCTTTTACCGGAATGACTATTGCCACCATTATGTTTCTCGTTGGGATTATTGGGCTTGCCGGTATCGTTATCAAAAACGGGATTCTCCTTCTTGAATTTACAGATGAACTCCGTAGCCGTGGCCTCAGAACCCGGGAAGCAGCCATTCAGGCCGGGAAAATCCGTATCATCCCGGTATTACTTACAGCATTAGCCACCACTTTAGGTTTACTTCCACTGGCAGTTGGATTTAATATCGATTTTGTATCCCTGTTCCAGCACCTTAACCCGAAAATTTTCTTTGGGGGCGATAGTGTAGTGTTTTGGGGTCCTTTAAGCTGGACGATTATATTCGGGCTTATTTTCTCCTTCTTCCTCACCCTGATTATGGTGCCTTCTATGTACATCATTGCAGAAAGGGTGCGCAGGCCAATGGAAAAATTTTATGGCACCCGGTATATTGCCCTTCTTGGTTTTTCCGGGCCCTTCTTCTTCATTTTTGTTGGATTTATGTACCTGTGGAGAAGAATTCAGGGGAAAAAGATATGGAATGGCTTACCGAAAGATTCTCCCCTAAAAAAGAAGTAGGGGACTTCACTCTTGTATTTATAGGCTGCCCTTTTCGGGGTGGCCTTTTTATTTCCTGCATTTTTTGCGCTCTTACATGTAAACTTTTTCTTATTGATTTTGTAGATTGTAGAAACAATCCTTATGAGAAGAATTGGAATAATGTCTTTCCTGCTGATTTTTTTCCTGCAGGGATTTGGTCAGGATGAATTTTCATTACATGAATTTAATCAGCAAAGAAATAAATCAGGGCGAACCGGTATGCTGGTTTTAACATCCTGGGGTGGCGCTAACCTGATTTACGGATTGATTGCCCAAAGCCAAACCTCCGGAACGGAAAAATATTTTCACCAGATGAATGCCATGTGGGGCGGAGTAAACGCAGCCATTGGTTTTATGGGATACCTCGGTTCCCGAAAAAGCAAAGAACTATCCTTAAGCCAGTCGGTAAGGGCACAATATGCTTCCGAGAAAACATTTTTGTTTAATGCAGGGCTCGACCTGGCTTATATTGGGGGAGGGCTGTATTTACATGAGCGTTCGAAGTCGGTCACCAAAAACCCATCCCGGCTGAAGGGGTATGGGGGCAGCATAATTATGCAGGGTGCTGCCCTATTAATTTTTGATGTAACCATGTACAGCATACATCATAAACATGGGAAAAAATTGCTTAAGTTCTTAGATAAATCGAGTGTATATTTCGCTCCGGGCCAAATGGGGATGGTGGTGAAATTATAAGGATTCAGGTACCACAGGATCTCATGTTGGTAATATTTCTGATTTTGGGGTTCGTATGGGGTAACAATATCGTAAAGCATTATATAATTGAATACCCGCTATAAATTGAAAATCCATAAACCTGATGTATGAAAGTCTTCATTCTTCTCCTGTTAATTATATTCATTGGGTTATTTTCCTGCCAGCAATCCACACAAAACCAGATAGACAACTTGAAACAGGCGCTTGCAAATTCGTATAAACCCGGACTTGGAGAGTTTATGTCGGGAATACAAGTTCACCATGCAAAGCTTTGGTTTGCAGGACAAGCACAAAATTGGAAACTGGCAGACTTTGAAATCAATGAAATAAAAGAAAGTTTATCTGGTATTGAAAAGTATTGCAGCGATAGACCCGAAATCAAAAAGCTATCCATGATTATTGAACCCATAAATAATTTAAGTAGGGCAGTAATTTCAAAAAATATATCCCAGTTTAAAAGTTCATACGCTATTTTGACGAGTACCTGCAATAGTTGCCATCAGGCAACAAACCACGATTATAATATTATTATCCAGCCGGTTACTCCACCCTATTCAAATCAAGACTTTAAGCCAACCAATTAAACTTTTTAGGAAGGAAATCATAACAAAGAAAAGAGAAAATTACCACTGCACTCATCGTAGTTCCAGGCTAATTTTTTGATAAGACAAAGGGCACATTCCCTTTAATATATATTGGCTGATTTAACATTGTATAATGTAGCAGCAGTACGCCCATACTGGGCCGGAATTGAACCTGGACCTGAGAATAAAAATAAAGATATCCTGATTATCTCCGGTTGAGTTTCATCAGCAACCGAAGAATTTCGAAATATAGCCATACCATTGTTACCAGCAACCCGAATGCGCCATACCATTCCATATATTTTGGTGCGCCCATTTCGGCACCTTTTTCTACCATATCGAAATCGAGGATCAGGTTAAGGGAGGCAATACCTACCACAAAAAGCGAAAAGATAATTCCGAAAGTTGTACCCTCATGTAAAAAAGATATTTGATTAAAACCAAATGCGTGCATTACCAAAACGATGAGATAAAAAATGGCGATACCTACTGTTGCGGTGATAACGACCGATTTAAATTTTTCAGTGGCTTTAATAATACGGAAGCTATAAAGCAAGTACATCGCAAGGGCTACCCCAAAGGTTAAACCCACTGCGGTGATTACAAGATAGGGTGCCTTATCCGCAAAAGCAAAATTTGCCATAGCCGAAATACCGCCAATGGCTAATCCTTCCAGCAGGGCATAGGCAGGCGCTAAATAGGGCGACCATTGTTGTTT
The DNA here is from genome assembly GCA_018266615.1 of Bacteroidota bacterium. GTDB lineage: Bacteria > Bacteroidota > Bacteroidia > Chitinophagales > Chitinophagaceae > Ferruginibacter. The sequence goes on along the minus strand of JAFEAB010000096.1, from coordinate 192,367 downwards.
AAAAACAATGACAAAAGAAAGTATCAAGCCACCAATAATTCCTACCCAAACGAGAGGCATTGCATTACCGCCTAAAGCCACTTCCTTCCATGCATAGAAAGAGGTTCCCAAAACCATCAGGAAAAGAAATCCAAATTTCCCCAGGGTACCCCTAACCGTCATGCAATTCTCCCGAACCATTACATCATCCAGAACCGTGCTTCTGAATCTTTTTTCCGAAAGGGTAGGGTTACCCGATTCAAATAGTGCCATTGATAAAAATTTAGTACATAAAATTAGCAAATAATATCCTAATCGGAGTAGGACGGGGCCTTTATTGGCTCAATTTTAAAGGGGTCTTTTGCAGGAACCACAAGCGGGGGGAACGATGCTAACCAGGGAGGCAGCCCGCCTGCGAAGCGGACTTATTAATAAAACTTAATATACCCGGTCATCTCTTCAATAACAGGACCGGCTTATCTTTGTTGCATGAATAGCCTCATTGAGAAAATACAGTTGTTGAAATCGGAAATGGAGAAAGAAAAAGTTACGGATCCGCCCGCATTGGAAGCATTTCGCATTAAATACCTGGGCACTAAAGGATTGCTGAAACAACTCATGGGGGAGATGAAGAATGTTGCTCCGGAAAATAAAAAGGAGGCGGGTGTCTTGCTCAATGAGGTTAAACAATTTACAGAACAGTATTACCAAAAAGCACAGGATTCAATAAGCTTGAATTCCGGTTCAGCATTGCATTCAACGCTGGATGTTACCCTGCCCGGCGATCCACTTCCATCAGGGGGGAGGCATCCTATCAGCATCGTGCAGAACAAGATCATCAACATTTTTCAACGATTGGGTTTTGCCGTAGCGGAGGGACCGGAGATAGAGGACGACTGGCATAATTTTTCTGCCCTCAACCTCCCCGAAGATCATCCGGCGCGGGATATGCAGGATACGTTCTTCATCAGCAGGAATCCCGATTGGATGCTGAGGACACATACCAGCAGTGTGCAAATCCGGGAAATGGAAAAAGGCCGGTTACCGCTGCGGATTATTTGCCCCGGCCGCGTTTTTAGAAATGAAACCATCAGTGCCAGGGCACACTGTTTCTTTAACCAGGTTGAAGGGCTTTACATTGCAGAGCAGGTTTCTTTTGCTGATTTGAAACAGACCCTTTATTTTTTTGTAAAGGAAATGTTTGGTGAAAGGGTGCAGATCCGCTTCCGTCCATCCTATTTTCCATTTACCGAGCCCAGCGCCGAAATGGATATCTCCTGTCTGATTTGTGGTGGCAAAGGTTGCAATGTATGCAAGAAAACCGGTTGGGTAGAAATCCTGGGTTGTGGAATGGTGCATCCAAAGGTACTCGAAAACTGTGGTATCGACAGCCGGAAATATACCGGCTTTGCCTTCGGCATGGGCATTGAAAGACTCACGATGTTACTGTATGAAGTGAAAGACCTTCGGTTGTTCAGTGAAAATGATTTGCGTTTCCTGCAGCAGTTTTCTTCCGCATTATAATTACGGTTGAGCGATGATTCTTTTTTCAAGATGAGTTGTTAATAATAATTTCAAATTCATTTCTGGTAATGAAGAAGCTGATCCCTGCCCTGCTTTCTTTCCTTTTATATGTTTCTGGTATGGCGCAGCCCCTGTTAACTAAAATTGCAGAGAACCGGTTTTTAGTTTGGAAGGGCGATAAAGTGGGGGTAGCCGATAGTCAGCATAGGATAATCGTTCCTTTTGAATTTGACAAAATTGAGTTTCAGAATAAAAGGCTTGTTGTGAGGATAAAAGACCGGTATGGCCTTTATACCCTTAATTATCACGAATTGCTCCCGGTCAGGTATAAGTTCATATTGCCGAGGCCTCAAGATCGGTTTATCCTTTTAACCCATGAATCTTTATTTGGTTTGGCAGATAATAATGGTAACATGATCATTTCTCCAGAGTATAATTTCATGTCCTCAATGGATGGAGAACACTATGTGGTAATGAATAAACAAAAACTGAACGGGGTTTATGACTTCCATGGAAACCTGGTTGTTCCCATGGAGTATAAATTTTTTACCATAGATGGCAGTAAGGTTTTTGCAGAAAAAAATAATGTAGCCCAAATATTAGATATAAATCACCTGGATAGCCCGGTTATACTGGATAGTAGTATAAAACTTATTTATACGGAGAGGCATTATTCATCATCGGAAGAATTCTTTCAAATAATTAAAAAGGATGAAAAATACGGATTGATGAATGCCAATAATGGGCTAATCATCCCGATTATATATGACGAAATGAAGTCGTCCGGGAGCTGGAAGTTTTTTATTATAAAGAAGAACGGCAAATACGGGATGTTGAAGATAGATGGCAGCATTCCTGTACCCCCTGCTTATGAAAAGATTGTGCCTAAAAAAGAAGGCGTAGAATTATTTAGGAAGGGGAATAAGAAAGAATTTTTCGGATACTGGAACTGAAATGCTGGCAGGGCCGGAAAGGTAAGTATTTCGGATAATTACTTTATATGATTTCTCTTACCTGTTAATCGATCCAACTTTTCTATTTTACCACCTGGCCGCTATTTTCGCTTTCATTGTATAGTTTTTTAAGATGCTGGTAAATGTTAATTTTGACTCTATTATTCTTTTCTTATGATTCATCAAATTGCAGTTATTGGAGCGGGCACTATGGGGAGTGGAATTGCATTGGCTTGTGCCTCTTCGGGTTTTCCGGTAATATTGTTTGATAGTTTTCCGGGTGCATTGGAAAAAGGGAAGGCTGCCATTGAAAAGAATATTCAATACCTGGTGAATAAGGGGAAAATTTCTCAGGTAACAGCCAATGGTTACCTGGTGAATATTCGATTTTGCGATGAGATCATTGCCTGCAAAGCTGATTTGATTATAGAGGCGATTATTGAAAAGCCGGAAGCCAAAATTCGCGTCTTTCAACAGCTGGCGCAAATAAATGGAGAGAATTGCATCCTTGCTTCTAACACGTCCTCTCTTTCTATAAACGATATTCAAAAAGAAATTCCCAACCCGGAACGGTTTGCCGGGCTTCACTTTTTTAACCCGGCCCATATTATGAAATTGGTAGAAGTGGTAAGTGGCAAATTTTCGGATTCGGATACGATCGCCCAACTGGTTACTTTTTGTAAGGGGTTGGGTAAAGTACCTGTGGTATGCAAAGACTCTCCCGGGTTTATCGTAAACCGGGTTGCCCGAAATTATTACCTCGAAGCCATGCGAATCATGCTGGCTACCCAGGCCGCTCCGGAAGTTGTGGACAATGCCTTAGAGAATGCCGGGTTTAAAATGGGACCCTTCCGTTTAATGGATCTTATTGGAATGGACATAAATTATGCCGTATCCCAATCCTTGTATGATGCGTTAGGGAAACCGGAGAGATTGAAACCATCTCCCATTCAACAACAATTGGTATCCGATGGAAAACTGGGCAGGAAGACCGGGATTGGGTTTTATAATTATTCCACTCAATCTCCTGCATGATTATATCCAAAACCGGATCCGGAAAGCCCATTCTTGTAACCGGTGGCGCCGGTTTGCTTGGCAATGAACTTATGCTTCAGTTGCTCCACCGGGGAGCGTCTGTTTTAGCCATACAACATGCCACAACCATCACCATCAACCATCCCAATCTGCGGGTTGAAACCTGCTCCATTAATGATATAATGGGACTTACTGAATTAATGCAGGAGGTAGATGGAGTGTACCATTGTGCCGGCAAAGTGTCGTTCCTTCCATCAGAAAAACGTAGCCTGTATAAAGTAAATGTTGAAGGTACTGCCAATATAGTAGAAGCCTGCCTTTTTGCATCGGTTCGGAAATTAATTCATGTTAGCTCGGTGGCCGTGCTGGAAAAAAGGCAGGGCACAGATTTAATCACAGAAGATATGCTATGGTCGGGAAGTGCCAAACGATCGGCCTATGGAGAATCTAAACAAGATGGCGAGTTGGAAGTTTGGCGTGGTGCCGCCGAAGGACTGGAGATGGCAATTGTGAACCCTTCCATTATTTTAGGTGAAGGAAACTGGGATGAAGGATCAACCGCCTTGTTTAAGAATGTATATAATGAGTTTCCCTGGTATTCGGAAGGAGTGAACGGATTTGTAGATGTGAAAGATGTTGCCAGGTTAATGATTATGTTAATGGAATCGGATGTTTCAAATGAACGGTTTATTATTTCTGCGGAAAATTTTTCCTACCAACAGTTGTTCGAAAAAATTGCTGCTGCATTTCATAAAAGGCCTCCGCATAAAAAGATTACACCCTTCCTTGCCGGACTTGCCTGGAGGGTGGAGCGTTTAAAATATCGCTTTTCGGGAAAGAAGCCCCTGGTTACCCGCGAAACCGCAACTACTGCATTAAGAGAAAGTAAATACTGCAACCAAAAGATCTTAAATGCTTTTCCTGAATTTTCGTTTACCTCCATTGACGAAACCATAAAAAGAGTAGCCGCTTCTATGCAACAAAAACTTAACAAACCATAATTTACATTCGCCTGGGTTAAATCAATTACAAAAAGATGAGAATATTCCTTATACTTTTCATTTCTTCCCTTTTTGCATCTAATAATGCGCTTTCGCAGGGAAATTACTTTGTTGTATCGGGGCAGGTAATGAACCTCGATAATAACCAGCCGATGCAGGGAGCTTCTGTTTTTGCTGAAAACACCACCATCGGGACTACCACCGGAGCCGATGGAAAATTCAACCTGTACCTCCCACCCGGCGGATATGATTTAATTGTAAGTTTTACGGGTTTTGGAACGGAGAGGAGGCGCATTACTTCATCGGATACTCAAAACCAAAACCTTAGTTTCTCCTTGAAGCCAAAGGAAAAGGAAATGGAGGCCGTTGCGGTTATTGCCACAACCGAAGTGAAGAACGGTTGGGAGAAGTATGGAAATTTCTTTGTTGAAAATTTTATTGGCAAATCGGAAAACAGCAAAGATTGCAGTATAAAAAATCCGGAAAAATTGCATTTCTTTTTTTCCCGAAAGCGCAACCGCCTGAAGGTAACTTCTGAAGAACCGATACTGGTTGAGAATCGTGCCTTGGGATATACGGTACATTATGCCCTGGATTCCTTTACGTATGCATACAATACACAGGTGGCTTATTATACGGGCAATCCTTTATTTGAGGAACTTATTCCGGTAAATGACGATCAACGACAGGTATGGGTAAGCAAAAGAGAAAAAGCATACCGCGGATCTATTCTTCATTTTATGCGCAGTCTTTATCAAAAACGGGTAGAGGAAGAAGGTTTTCAAGTTCAATATGTACTTAATTATTTGGGAAAGGATACCGCGTTGCCTTTAAAAAATCTTTACCAGGCATTAAATTATTTTAAGGATGATAGTACCCAGGTGGTGAGCATTAATCCCAGCCAACATAACCTGGTAGTGCTGTATTTAAACGAAAAACCGGAGGAAACGTATTTACGGGAAAATCCGGAGGAGAATAGAGATTTTGAATATTCGCTGGTGAATATTGCTCCTGGAGAAACCTTATTTATAGAACAAAATGGTTTTTATTTCGATCAGGATGATATTACCATGAGTGCCTACTGGGGATGGTCGAAGGTAGCCGATCAATTACCGTATAATTATATCTCTTTAACCTTTTGAGGACAGCTTGTTTAGCTTCTCCCACATTTCGGGGAGGCGCTTCATAAAGACAAGTTCTTTCATTTTCACTTTGGCCGGTTCGGCGGGAGAGCCAAAATATTGTTGGTTGCCTTCAATCGATTTTGGAATTCCGCTTTGTGCAAATACCGTTGCATTTTCCCCAATGGTTAGCGTTTTACTTACGCCTACCTGCCCCCAAAGCGTAACGCCGTCTTCTATATTTACTACACCCGCTATACCTACCTGTGCCGCAATCAGACAATTCTTTCCAATTATACTGTCGTGCCCAATATGTACCATATTGTCTATTTTGGTTCCCCTGCCAATTAGTGTATCGTGGCTTACGCCCCGGTCGATAGTACAGCTTGCACCAATTTCTACAAAGTCTTCGATGATAACTCTTCCGCAACTGGGCATTTTCCTATACCATACTTCCCGGTCCTTTTTACTGTTATAATAGAAAGCATCTCCTCCTATCACGGTGGATGCCTGAATGATAACATTATCCCCAAGGATACAATGATCTAAAATAGTTACCTGCGGATGGATGATGCAGTTTTTTCCTATCTGCACCTGGTTGCCAATAAAGGCAGAGGGAAAGATGATGGTACCCTCACCAATTTCTGCAGAGGGGCTGATCATTCCTGATGGTTTTTCGAAAGGCCGGAAGTGATTTACAATTTTACAATATGCTTCGAAGGGGTTTTCAACTATCAATAACGCTTTCCCTTCGGGTATATCGGCCGGTTTATTGATGATGATAAAGCTGGCAGAACTGTGGATGCACTTGTCATAATACTTAGGATGATCTACAAAAACCAAATCTCCCGGTTCTACTTTATGTATTTCATTGATGCCAGTTGCCAGGCCCTTTTTATTACCATGAAGTTCGGCATGAATCAATGAAGCAATCCATTCAACGGAAACAGGAGCAGGAAAACGCATAGCGATAAATTTCAGCAAATGTAATATCCTTTACAATTGCTAGCCGAATATTCGCCAGAAGGAAATTAAATATCCAGCTAATCATTAATGATTCAAAGTGGGGTCTTAAACCTCCTGTTTCAATTTTGATTTCCACAGGCAATTTTAAAATGTTAATAAAATAGTTTGAAAAAATTTTTTTGATAGCAAAAAATCTTTTTAATATTGTGTAGGGGAATTTATATCCCCGTACTTACTAACCCATCCATATAATAAGTCCGGTCGCAAACCGGGCTTTTTTATTTTCAAAAATATTCCATCTCAACGAAAACGATTCTTCACCGCCGAGAAAGATTACCTTGCAATAAATCATTTCGTGTATGATAAAATCAATGACCGGTTTTGGAAGGGCGGAACAAATAATTGGAGATACCACTTTTCTGGTGGAGATTAAAACCCTGAATGGTAAACAACTTGAATTGCAGTTGAAATTGCCGGCATTGCTTAAGCCTTACGAGTTTGATATCCGCTCTATACTCCAGGAGCAATTGCTGCGCGGCACCGTTGATTGTTACATCAGCCTTAAACAAAATGGAACAGCTAAACCGGTTAACCTGAATACAGAACTGATTCGTTCGTACTATAAACAAATTGCCGAGCTGGCAAATGATTTAAATATAGATACCCAGAGTGTGCTGGCCGCCTTACTCCGGTTGCCTGAAGTGGTGACTCCTTCCACAGACATGTTGGATGAAAAGAGTTTCAATGGATTTAAACAGGTGCTCCTAAAGGCCCTCGAAGAATTGAATAAACACCGAGAAGAAGAAGGCGCTTCCATTGAGAAAGATCTGGTGAACCGTATTAGTAGGATCGAAAAGCAGGAGGAGGAAATCCTAAAGCTGGAACCCAAACGAAAAGAAAAGATCCGGCAGGAAATTGTTGCCCTGCTCAACGAATATGTGGGGAAAGAACATACCGATGGAAACCGCCTCGAGCAGGAACTGATTTATTATATAGAAAAGATCGATATCCATGAAGAACAGATTCGCCTCCGGCAGCATTGCGAATATTTCTTTGAAGTTTTAAAGGGCAATGACCCCGGAAAGGGAAAGAAGCTGTCCTTTATTTTGCAGGAAATGGGGAGGGAGATAAATACAACCGGCAGCAAAGCGTACGATGCGTCTATTCAAAAATGCGTGGTGAAAATGAAAGATGAATTGGAAAAAGCAAAAGAACAGGTTCTTAATGTACTTTAGCGGTTTAGTTATGAAGCGCAGCTCCGGCATCTTATTAGGTATTATTTTTTGGGGAACAGGGTCCCTTTTTTCCGGTTGTACGCCAATAAAGCTCCACGAGCAAAATACACGCATTCCGGGTTTTAAATGGCAGCATAATTATACGGTGAAGGGCAGTTTCATCATTTCGGATACGGTATCTTCTTATAATATTTATGTAGTCCTGCGGCATACCGATAATTACCGGTATAGTAATATTTGGTTAAACCTGGGCTTTCAGGATCCGGGAGACAGTATGCGAATAAGGAAAATAAACCTTCCACTTGCAGATGATGCGGGAGGGTGGGAGGGATCCGGAATGAATGATATCTGGGAAATGCGAAAGCTGATTTTCATGCACAAATTTTCGAAACCGGGTGAGTACCGGTACGAAATAAACCAGATTATGAGAGATAACCCCCTGCCTGGTATTATGAGTGTCGGGATCAGGGTACAAAAAAATGGCTCCGATAGTTAACAAAAATTTTCAGGAAGGATATGTAATTTTCAGTTTCCGCAGCGTTAATAAACTAAAATCATTCAAAGCCTCCTGTATAGCAAGTTTTTTTACCTTATTTTCGATCCGCATTTTATAACCAACAATTATTATTAAGTGAATCGTTATTTTCTGTTGGCACTTCTCGCTGTTTGTATTTGGGGCACTGCCTCCAGCCAGCGCAACGAATATGAGTATGTACAAAAGGGCGAATTTGGCATTTCCGCCGGTATTGCCCATTATTTTGGAGATCTAAATACAAGGGCCAGGCTAAACCGACCCAAACCGGCAGCCGGTATTTTCTTCCGCAAACAATTTGGAAATTATGTAGGCCTTCGGGTGGGCGCCCACTTTGCCCAATTGGGATATAGCGATGTGTACAGCAAGAATGAGTACCAGCGCCAGCGTAACCTTAGCTTCAATTCCAATATTTGGGAGATAGCCATTCAGGGCGATTTTAATTTCTTTAAGTTCATACCCGGCAACCCCGATTATGGTTTTACTCCCTATGTAACCCTGGGTGTGGGTGCTTTTTCATACGACCCCTATGCCTTATACAACGGAAAGAAAGAATACCTGCGCCCCCTGGGTACCGAAGGGCAGAATACCGGTTATATGGGTAGAAAACAATATTCTACCATGGCCATGTGTATCCCGTTTGGAGTGGGGATTAAATACAATATCTCCGAAAGATTCAATCTCAATATCGAAGTATGCCATCGGTTTACCACTACCGATTACCTGGATGATGTAAGTACCACCTATGCCGGTGCCGGATATGGAACCGATGCCAATAATTTTCCTCCGGGGCCGAATGGCCAGCCAACCATTGCTATGCTAATGCAGGATCGTTCGTATGAACTTGATCCGCTTAACCCCCTGGGAAGAGAAGGCCGTCAACGCGGTTGGAGCAAACAAAAGGACCAATATCTGATGGCCGAAATTGGGGTTTCCTTTAATATAATCAGCTATCGTTGCCCCAGTAACTAATAAGGATAGCATATTTCTTTTATCTTATTTCAAATGACGTACTTTTGCGGCCATTCAGGCAAAGGTTAGCCCATGTTATTAAGAGAGCGTATCGATCCTTCCAAACTCCCCCAACATATTGCCATCATTATGGATGGGAATGGCCGTTGGGCACAAGAAAAAGGGGAGGACCGCTTGTTTGGTCACCTGCATGGGGTAGAAAGTGTGCGAAATATTGTGGAAGGAGCGGCAGAAATCGGAATTGGTTACCTTACCCTGTATGCGTTCAGTACTGAAAATTGGGACAGACCTGCCTATGAAGTTTCGGGCCTGATGGAACTATTGGTAGATACCATCCGTAAGGAGGTGCCTACACTAAATAAGAATAATATTCGCCTGCATGTAATCGGAGACGTAGGTATGCTCCCGCCCGAAGCCCGGGCAGAGTTGGAAGAAGCGTTGAAAGAAACTTCGGCAAACACAGGGCTCAACCTTATTATGGCCATAAGCTACAGCTCCCGGTGGGAAATTGAAAACGCCATTAAACAAATTGCCAGGGAAGTGAAAAAGGGGAACCTGTTGCCGGAGGATATTAATACCGATCAGATTCAAAAATACCTTAGTACCAGCAATTTTCCCGACCCCGAACTTATGATTCGAACCGGGGGTGAGTACCGGATCAGTAATTTTCTTCTCTACCAGCTTGCTTATGCCGAATTATACTTTACGGAGACCCGCTGGCCCGATTTCCGGAAAGAAGAACTGTACCAGGCCATCATCGATTATCAACACCGGGAACGCAGGTTTGGAAAAACGGGCGAACAGGTGAAAAACTAATTATCTCAACCCGCTATGGAACGCCTATTCTCCCCTTTCCTTTAACAATTCCTTTTAATTATTGCCTTTAATTTGCCGCACGTTAAAAACCAATTGATGCACAGGACCTGCCAAAGCGCATTGCTTTTCATACTTTTTTCATTTTTAGCGCAATGGAGTAGTGCTCAGGTTGATTCCAGTGCCAAATCGGTAGATCCGGCCCTGCTTAATATTACAACGGCAAAATATCCCAAGCCCTACACAATTGGGTCCATTGTAGTTTCAGGAGCAAAATCCTTTGATCCCAACCTCATTATTTCTATTTCGGGACTGGCGGTGGGCGATAAAGTGACCCTTCCCGGTTCCGATATGTTTTCCAAGGCCATAGAAAAACTTTGGAAGCAAAGCCTTGTGGCCGATGTGGAAATTTATATTACCCAACTTACCAACGATAATCATATAAACCTCGAGATAGCTATCACCGAAAGGCCCCGGCTTCTTGATTTTAAATTTGTAGGTATTCGAAAAGGGGAAAAAGAAGACCTCGAAGGAAAAGTAGGTTTATTGAAAGACAGGGTGCTTTCAGAAAACATGAAACTGAATGCCATTGAAGCAATCCGGAAATTTTATGATGATAAGGGATACCGGAATGCAACGGTTAATGTTGTAGAGGAAAAAGTTCCGGGGGTGGCCAATGCCGTTAGCCTCACTTTTTTTATCAGGAAGAATAGCAAAGTGCGGGTGAACTCCATCAACTTCACCGGCAATGAAAAATACAGCGATCTGAAGCTTAAAAAGCAAATGAAGGGGACCAAAGAAATGACACGGGTTACCCTGTTCCCCGAAAAAGTAATCAGCCCTTATGGCGACTCATCCAAAAGCATGAGTTTTTCTGAATACATGAAAGCTACCGGTTACCTTTCGCCAACGACTACACGCGATTTCATGGATCCCTATGTTCGGATTAAATTTTTCAGCGGTTCAAAATTTAACGTCAAAAAATACCGGGAAGACAAGGAGAAAGTTCTTTCCTTTTATAATGCCGAAGGGTTCCGGGATGCTGAAATATTGGCCGATACTGTCTTTTATAGCAACGATAGCGCCAGGGGCAACCTGAATATCGACATCAAAGTTCACGAAGGGAAGAAATATTATTTTGGTAATATTACCTGGACAGGTAACACGAAATATTCCGACTCCCTCCTAAACGTTATTCTCGGCATTCATAAAGGTGATACATATAACCTCGATCTGCTCAATAAACGCCTCGGTAAACAATTATCGATGGAAGGTGGAGATGTGGGGAGTCTGTATCAGGACGACGGCTACCTGTTTTTCCATGTAGATCCCGTGGAAACTGCGGTATATAACGATACCATCGATTATGAAATGCGCATGACGGAGGGTCCGCAGGCTACCTATGGAAAAATAACGGTTTCAGGCAACGATAAAACTAAGGATTATGTTATCCTCCGGGAAATGCGTACTATTCCCGGCGAAAAATTCAGCAGATCGGATGTTATTCGAACCCAACGCGAATTGTCGCAGCTCGGCTTCCTCAACCCGGAAACCATTAACCCGCAAATTGTACCAAATTCAGATAATGGCACAGTAGATATTAACTGGCAGGTAGAAGAAAAATCTGCTGACCAGCTCGAACTCTCGGCTGGTTTCGGCGGAGGCATCGGCCTTACCGGAACCCTGGGTGTTACCTTCAATAATTTCTCCATTAAAAACATCCTTAAAAAATCGACCTGGGATCCGCTTCCTACCGGCGATGGGCAAAAGCTGAGCGCCAGGGTGCAGTCTAACGGACGCGCATACCGGTCGTATAGTTTCTCCTTTACCGAGCCCTGGCTGGGTGGTAAAAAGAGGAATTCTTTTTCCCTAAGCTATTATAATACCAAGTATGCCAATACCTACGATGCTTTTGGGGCCTATTGTAAATCATGCGGTGATACTTCGTATGTTAAAACCATAGGATTCGGCATTTCTTTGGGTAAACAATTGAAGAAACCCGATGATTTCTTCAACCTCATTTATTCTTTGAACTTACAGCAATATAAATTGAAGAATTATGCGGTTAGCGGCTTCAAAGGGTTAAAGAATGTAAACTCTACCAACGTAAGTTTGAAAATTACCCTGTTGCGTAATTCAGCAGGGCCTAATCCTATATTCCCTACTTCAGGTTCCACCCTGATGGCAAGCGGTCAGTTTACCCTTCCTTATTCTTACCTGGGAATCACAAATGCCAACTTCTCCCAATACGAATTGCCGGAATTTCATAAATGGCGGGTGAATGCAGAGTGGTATATGCCAATTGGAAGGGGGCGTGGAGAGGACAAGAATAAACAGTTTATTTTGAAAGCGGCAGCCAAGTTTGGTTTTATCGGAAAATACAATCAGAAACTGGATGTTTCTCCGTTTGAAAGATTCCAATTGGGAGATGCCGGGTTGAGCAATACCCAGGCCTTATTGGGATATGATATTATTGCACAAAGAGGATATCCTATTTATTCGAGTTCGAATCCGAAGGTTAATCCGGAGGGAATTACCCCATCCGAATACTTTACCATCTTTAATAAATATACGGTTGAGCTAAGATATCCGTTTAGCCTGGCTGCCAGCAGCACCATTTATGGCCTTGCCTTTTTTGAGGCAGCCAACGGGTGGTATAGTTTTAAAGATTATAACCCGTTCCGGCTTAGGCGTGCTGCCGGTTTGGGAGCCAGGTTCTATCTGCCCATGTTTGGATTACTGGGATTTGATTATGGAATCGGTTTCGACCGGTATAACCAGTCTACGGGATTGAAAGGCGCCGCCAAATTTACATTCATGCTGGGCCAGGAGCCTGAATAGCCACAATTTCCTATCTTGTCGATATTCAATTGAAAAAATATGAAAAAGATTATCTCACTAACCTTAGGGTTGCTGTTTATGGTGATGGCAGTAGATGCCCAACGCTATGCGGTGATAGATTCCAAATTTATCCTGGAAAAAATTCCGGAATATAAAGATGCGCAAAAACGGCTGGACCAGTTTAGCCTCCTTTGGCAGCAGGAAATCGACCAAAAACAGGCGGCCCTGGATAAGATGTTTAAGGATTTTGATGCGGAAAAGATTATGCTCACCGATGAGTTGAAGCAAAAGAGAGAGGATGAATTGTATAACAAGGAGAAGGAGCTTCGCGATCTCCAGCGCAGGAGGTTTGGATTTGAAGGCGACCTTTTTAAAAAAAGGCAGGAGCTCATCAAACCCATTCAAGACCTGGTTTACAATGCAGTACAGCGGCTGGCTACGGAAAAACAGTACGATTTCATTCTTGATAAAAGTGAAGGAATTACCGTTATCTTTGCCGACCCAAAACTGGATAAGAGTGAAGATATCCTGCGAATCCTGGGTGTTAAATAATTGATAACAGGATTTTAGCAGGCAGCATTAAACCGGTTTTGAAAGACTTTATCTGAACTATATTATTAAACGAAAAAAAAGAAATGAAAAAATTTATCGTAGCGGGTATGCTGGCATTTGTTTCCTTTACGGTATCCGCACAACAAAAGGTTGGTTACATCAACCTGGATGAATTGATTGGCAGTATGCCTGAGGCCGATAAAGCTGATAAAGAATTGAAAGAGTACCAGGCTTCTCTCGCGCAGCAAGGGCAGGATATGATGGCCGATTTAACCGCCCGGGACAGCGCCTTTGTGAAAGACTCGGTGAAGCTTACAAACAGCATGAAGGAAATTAAACGGAATGAATTAATTGGCTTATACCAGAAAGTGCAAAACTGGAACCAACAAGCCCAGGATATGTATCAGGCAAAAGCACAACAATTGGTGGCTCCCATTCACGAAAAAGCACTGGAAACAGTTAAAGGCGTGGCCAAGGAAAGCGGCTACCAGTATGTACTGGAAGCATCTGCTGTAATTGTGGGCCCTCCGGGCGATGACCTGCTTCCTTTGGTAAAAAAGAAATTAGGAATTAAAGATACTCCGGCGGCTGCAACGCCAAAGAAGAATTAATATTCTTGCACTTTATTATAAAGCCACCTTACTCGGGTGGCTTTGTTATTTTTGTGATGCATGCAACCCATTGGTATTTTTGATAGCGGTTATGGCGGGCTTTCGGTAATGAAAGAAATTGTAAAATCATTACCGGAATACAATTTTATTTACCTCGGAGATAATGCCCGTGCCCCTTACGGTTCCCGTGATTTTGATTCTGTATTTGAATACACCTGGCAGGCAGTGCAATGGTTTTTCGAACAAGGGTGCCCGTTAGTTATCCTGGCCTGCAATACGGCCTCTGCCAAAGCATTGCGAACCATTCAACAAAAAAAACTGGTAGGGAAATTCGCCTCTAAAAGAGTACTGGGTGTAATCCGGCCCACTTCAGAAGTAATCGGTAATTATTCTTCCACCGGCCATGTAGGGGTGTTGGGTACCACAGGCACGGTGCAATCGCAATCCTACCTGTTGGAAATTCAAAAGTTCTTCCCCCATCTGGTGGTGAGCCAGGAGGCATGTCCCATGTGGGTACCGCTGGTTGAAAACGGGGAGGCTGATTCGGAAGGTGCCGGATATTTTATCAAAGAAAACCTGGATAATATCCTGGCGGCAGATGGAAAGATTGATACCCTCCTATTAGCCTGTACTCATTATCCACTCCTCGAACCCAGAATAAGAGCCTATATTCCCACCGCAGTTAAAATAGTATCGCAGGGTGCAATTGTTGCACAAAGCCTGGTAGATTATCTGGAACGCCATCCCGAAATTGCAAGCCGTTGCACTAAAATGGGGGGGCGGGAATTTTTTACCACCGGGGATATAAATGATTTTGACACACACGGGAGCTCATTTTTTGGGCATCCTATCCGTTCAAAAAAAGCTCATTTACCATAAATAGCTGATAATCAGAAATAGAAACGACAAAAAATAATTCCATTACCGATTAATTCTCAGTTTTGCTCCTTACCTTTGCCGTCCTTTCACGGAACAGCAGGGATGGTGACCTGTTGGCTAGAAATGAAATCAAATTTGTAAAAGGAAAAAAGCAGAATCATGCCAGGTAAAAAAAGAACGTATCAGCCCCATACCCGCCGCCGGAAAACCGTACATGGATTCCGTAAACGTATGCAGGATGCAAATGGCCGTAAGGTTTTGGCCAGCCGCCGTGCAAAGGGCCGTTATAAACTTACAATTTCCGACGAACACGGTTCAAAGAAGTAAACCGGATCGTAAGCGAATAATAATTTAGCCTTTGCCCACGCAAGGGCTATTTTTACATAAAGCCATTCCATTTGCAGGGGTTGCATAAATACAAGTTTGGAAAGGAAGAGAAACTGAAAAGCCGGAAAGGTATCCAACTGCTTTTTGCCTCCGGAAATAAGTTAAACCAATTCCCATTCCGGTGCCTTTGGCTCCGTGTGCCAGCCGATGAAGGCGTTCGATTAGCAGTATCCGTTAGCTCGCGGAATTTTAAAAAGGCAGTACACCGTAACCGGATTAAAAGACTGATGCGAGAGGCATACCGCCAACATAAATCAATCCTTTTCGAAAGGAAGGATTCTCGGGGGATTGCCTTTGTGATTATTTATACGGGCACGGAGATGCCGGTTTTTTCTCAGGTTGAAAAAGCAGTTAAAACATTATTGGAAAAGATTTCCGGATTTATAAATGAACCTCATTAGACAGATATTAATCTCTCCATTTGTGTTACTGATAAAATTTTACCAGTATGTCATTTCGCCGGTAATTGGTCCGAAGTGCAGGTTTACACCCACCTGCTCTAATTATGCCCTTGATGCATTTCGAAAGCATGGTTTGATTAAAGGATTTTGGCTTTCCATCAAACGCATCAGCCGTTGCCATCCCTGGGGAGGACATGGATATGACCCCGTTCCATAACTCCTTTCTTTCCCCTTATTAAATTTTTTCAAAGTTGAATTGGAGGGCTATAAAAATTTGAAATATTCGCGTTCCTGTTTTTAATTTCTTTCAGGATGTTCTATTCGCAGGAAAAAAGAAGCTGTTTCGATTTATCGAAACAGCTTCTTTCAAAATGTAAGAAATTCTTATTTTGCCGCAGCAAATCTTTCACTTACCTTATCCCAGTTAACCACATTCCAAACAGCCTTCAGGTAATCGGCTCTTTTATTCTGGTATTTCAGGTAATAAGCATGTTCCCATACATCCACTCCAAAAACAGGAGTGCCTTTTGTTTCAGCCACATCCATTAACGGGTTATCCTGGTTAGGGGTAGAGCTAATTTCCAGTTTACCGTCTTTTACGAGGAGCCAGGCCCAGCCGCTACCGAATCGGGTGGCACCTGCCTGGTTAAATTTTTCAACCAGTCCTTCGAGGGAACCAAATGCGCTATTTATGGCATCGGCAAGCTTACCACCGGGTTTCCCGCCTCCCTTTGGCGATAAACTATCCCAAAAGAAAGCATGGTTCCAGTGTCCGCCTCCGTTGTTGCGAACGGCAGCGCTAATGGTGCCGGCTTGTTTAACCAGTTCATCCAAAGATTTATTTTCGTTTGGGGTACCGGCAATCGCTTTATTCAGATTGTCCACATAGGCCTGGTGATGTTTATCATGATGTATGTGCATAGTTTCTTTATCGATATGAGGTTCCAATGCATCATAGGCATAGGGTAATGGAGCTAATGTAAATGCCATAGTTTCTTTTTTTATCGGGTTTAAAAATCGGTGTATTGTATATACAAATGTAAAGCCATAAAGTTTGAGCGGGAGCGGGATTTTCTGAAAAATATTGTTATCCGGACTATCTACGGGCCAAAAAAAATTGTTTCATCAACCAGGCGGCCTCATCAGCCAGTACACCACCCGAAATAATTGTTTTAGGGTGGAAAGGATGGGTAGTCCCCGTATATTTCCGGTAACTGTTCTTTTCATCCGGGGCGCCATAAACGATCCTTCCAATTTTACTCCAGTAAAGCGCCCCACAGCACATCAGGCAAGGCTCGATGGTTACATACAAGGTAGCATCGGTTAGGTACTTACTTCCCAAATGATTGAAGGCCGTAGTTAGGGCAAGTATTTCTGCATGTGCTGTGCTGTCGTTCAGCAACTCTACCTGGTTGTGTGCCCTGGCAATAATTTTATGGTTTTGCACCACCAGGGCCCCAATTGGTATTTCTTCTTTTTCAAAGGCCAATTTCGCCTCCGCAAGGGCCAACTGCATATATTGCTCATCCGTCATTTGGGCTGCGTAACTTTATATACAAATGTACGCATGAGTTATATTGACAGCCTGGTTTTAATGCGAAGTTTCTTTCAAACGAATGTTACCCTGCCGGTAACATTCCGTATCGAACAATTGAAGAAGCTGAAGGCAGCCATTAAAAAATATGAATCGCAAATTTTTGATGCGTTAGAATTCGATTTAAAAAAGAGTCCCGAAGAAACCTGGGTTACTGAAAATGGTTTTTTGCTTTCCGAAATAAACCACGCACTTAAGCATCTTAGCGGGTGGGTTTCCCCGCAACCGGTGCCTACCAATCGGCTCAATTTTCCAGGAAGAAGTTATGCAGTATCCGAACCCCTGGGGGTGGTATTAATTATTGGCCCCTGGAATTATCCGTTTCAGTTAATCCTTTGCCCGCTGGTAGCGGCCATAGCTGCCGGGAATTGTGTTGTATTGAAACCCTCTGAGTTTGCCACTGCATCAGAAAAACTCGTGCAAACGATTATCGCAGAGAATTTTTCATCCGATTATATACAGGTTATTACGGGCGATGGGAAAGAAGTGATCCCAGACATGATGAATCATTTCAGGTTTGATCATGTATTTTATACCGGCAGTACCCGCGTAGGCAAAACAATTTACCAAATGGCTGCAAAAGAACTGGTGCCAGTAACCCTTGAGCTGGGAGGAAAATCGCCGGTGGTGATTGATGCAGACGCAAATATAACGGTGGCGGCAAAACGCATTGCCATGGCCAAGTATTCGAATGCAGGCCAAATGTGTGTAGCGCCTGATTATGTCCTGGTTCACCAATCTGTAGTTCAAAAATTTTTGTATGCGTTGAAGCAAACTGTAATTGTTTTTTTTGGCAACGACCCTTCCCGGAGTTATGATTATGGGAAGATCATTAATCAAAACCACTTCCAACGGCTGTTACAATATTTGCAGTATGGAAATGTTTATAGTGGAGGCGGATACAGGGAGGCCGATCTTTATATAGAACCCGCTATATTGTATCCGGTTAATTTGGAAGATGCCTTTATGCAGGAGGAAATTTTTGGACCCCTGCTTCCGGTAATCAGTTATTCTACAGATGAGGAGGCATTGGCCATTATCCGAAGGAACGATCATCCGCTGGCTGCCTATGTATTTTCTTCGAACTCAAAGCGGCAGCAATTCTGGCTACAAAATATCCATTCCGGTGGTGCCTGTGTAAATACGGTCAGCCTTCATCTCACAAATCCCTCTCTCCCCTTTGGCGGGAGGGGAAACAGTGGTATTGGAAAGTACCACGGTAAATATGGTTTTGATACCTTTTCGCATCTCAAAGCCGTTCTGAAAATGCCTGCCTGGCCCGATCCCTCCATTCGTTACCCAACGTATAAAGGAAAATTGTTCTGGTTTAAAAAAATAATTGGCGGATGAGAATTAAGCAATCTATTTTAAAGTGGGTTTATCCGCTGATCATGCAGGCTTCAAAAAATTCTGCTGAAAAGGGGATACAGGTAAATTCAGATCAGATCCATGCTCCTGTTTCATTGTATGAAATTCGTGAAAAAGATATTCATGGTAAACCATTTTCTTTCAATGGGTTCAGAGGTAAGAAATTACTTATTATTAACACCGCTTCAGGTTGTGGGTTTACCGCCCAACTGGGTGAATTGCAGAAATTATACAGTATCCATAAGGATGTCCTCAATATGGTGGCTATCCCCAGTAATGATTTTAAAAACCAGGAAATGCTGGAAGCTGAAAAGATTGAACAATTTTGTCAGATGCAGTATGGGGTGTCGTTCCCGATTCTTCAAAAGAGCAATGTAGTTAAAGGCCCCAATCAGTCTTGCCTGTACCAATGGCTTTCTCATCCGGAAAAGAATGGTTGGAACAGGGTTGCTCCGGGATGGAATTTTTGGAAATACCTGGTTAGCGAAGAGGGAGATTTAATGGCCTCTTTCCCTTCGGGCATATCTCCCCGCAATAAAATTTTGATGGCAATGATCAGGAATCATTAAATTGATTAACAATTATGTTCGGCAAGGCAGAAATAGAAAAATATTTTATGGCAGAAAAATCTTCTGCTATGTGGCTGATGATAATTGCTGCCGTATTATTTGCAGGCGCCCTCGTATTTTGGATTGTGCAGAAGAATGATTTTTCAAAAGGGGCATTTTTCCCCTTTGTTATTTTATTGGTTGTGGCGCTTTCAACCGGCTATTCCAAGTACAGGCTGTCAGACAACCAGCGGAAAGCAATGGTTTATGCGTATGATATGAATCCTCCCCGATTGCAGCATGAAGAATTGCCCCGGCTGGAAAAGTTAAAACAGAACCTTTCCTGGCGCCTGGTGATTGAATTGGTTTTATTGGTAACAGGTTCAGTTTTCATTTTCCTTTATTACTATAAGGCAGGATCTGCTTTTTTGTTCGGATTGGGAACCGGCATAGCA
This sequence comes from Bacteroidota bacterium, assembly GCA_018266615.1. Taxonomy (GTDB): domain Bacteria; phylum Bacteroidota; class Bacteroidia; order Chitinophagales; family Chitinophagaceae; genus Ferruginibacter. The sequence goes on along the minus strand of JAFEAB010000096.1, from coordinate 172,600 downwards.
ATTGCCAGTCTTGTTGTACTTTCTGCCGATTATCTTGCCTCCCTTCGGATAATACAATACCTGGATGGAATCCGGGCAATGAAGATTTCCTGAATTACAAGGGGCATTTCTCGTGGTAGTTAATAATTTCAATCGGGGTTCTTTCGAACTGGTATCCGTTATAATGCAAGAGCATTTCATCGAGCACCGCATGAATATCTGGCGGGTTATGAAGCGTAACTAATTTATACCGGAAATCTTTAATGCCGGGCAGGCCCTTGAGATAGTTAGTATAATGCCTGCGCATTTCATTTACCCCTACAATCGGTCCTTTCCATGCAACTGATTTGTCGAGATGTTTTTTGCATACCTCCACTCTTTCTTCCAAAGTGGGCGGGGGAAGGGTTTCACCGGTTTGTAAAAAATGTTTTATCTCCCTGAAAATCCAGGGATAACCGATAGCGGCCCGGCCAATCATGATCCCATCAACTCCGTATCGTTTTTTATAATCAAGCGCCATCTGTGGGCTGTCAATATCGCCATTGCCAAAAACCGGTATTTTTATCCGGGGGTTGTTTTTTACTTTTCCAATTAAACTCCAATCGGCAACTCCTTTATATAACTGGCACCTCGTGCGGCCGTGGATGGTGATTGCCTTCACCCCAATATCCTGCAGACGTTCCGCTACTTCTTCAATATTTTTCGATTGGTCGTCCCAGCCGAGCCGGGTTTTAACCGTTACGGGAAGCGAGGTTCCATCTATTACCGCTTTGGTGAGTTTTACCATCAGGTCTATGTCTTTCAATACCCCGGCTCCTGCTCCTTTGCTCACAACTTTTTTTACTGGGCAACCAAAATTGATATCTACCAGGTCGGGGTTAACTGTCTCGCAAATCCTGGCGCTCATTTGCATGGCTTCCTCATCCCCCCCAAAGATCTGAATACCAAAGGGCCTTTCCTCTTCCTCAAAATCAAGTTTCTTCCGGCTTTTAATAGCGTCCCGGATAAGCCCTTCGCTACTGATGAATTCGCTGTACATCAGATCGGCGCCATTTATTTTACACAAGCTTCGGAACGGGGGATCGCTGACATCCTCCATGGGTGCAAGTAACAAGGGAAAAACGGGTAGTTGAATGGAACCTATCGAGGGCATAACAATGCGTTGTATATTGCGGCAGCAAATTTACAATTTTTGCTGTAAGGCAATGGAATACAGAAGCATTAAGGGATATAGCGGATGGACACAACTGGCCTTCCTGATGGTCTTTTTAGGGTCAGGATTTGTATTAACGGCTGTTATCCAAATGGTTATTGGGATGATGATGGTTCCGGAGGGCACCTCCTTTCAACAAGTACCCAAGCAGTTGGTTGAAGCAATGGCGAAACCGGAGAATGTGAACTATACCAGAGCAATCCAGCTTGTTGGTACTTTTTCTTTAATGTTTATCCCAGCCATTTTATTTAGCCTGTTGGTAAATGGGCCAAAAATTTGGTGGATGGGTTTCAATCATTACCTGAATGCAAGGCAGGTGTTCTTTGGATTTTTGTTGATATTTTTTGCCAATATCATGGCCTTGCCCATCACCGATTTCACCAAATCGGTGATAAGCCATTACCCTGCTCTCAACCACTATGCCGCCGGCCTGGAAGATGAGTATAATAAGCAGGTGGCAGTTTTAAGCAACCTGAAGGGGTGGGGAGAATATATTGTTGCCATTTTTATTATTGCATTTTTCCCTGCGCTGTTTGAAGAAATTTTCTTTCGGGGTGCATTGCAAAACCTGTTGGTTAAATGGTGGAAGAATGCCTTTTTGGGAATTTTGGTAACTGCCATTCTTTTTAGCCTGATTCATTTATCGGTTTATCTCTTTGTAAGCCGGCTTATCCTGGGTTTTATTTTGGGATTGATGTTTTATAAAACGAAAAACCTTTGGGTAAACATCATTGCTCATTTTTTGAATAATTTAATTGCCGTAACACAAATGTTTTATCTGGGCAAAGAAGGAAAAACGGTAGATGTCCATAAGATGGATCCCGATGTGACCTGGTGGGGTGGGGTCTTAGCATTTATTTTGATTTTATTTTTTACCCTGCTTCTCGATAAATATTCGCGAACCAATGTGGAACGGATTGCCCAAAGGGAATCCGAATTGTTGGATCAGGCTAAATCTCAACACCCTTTTTTAAATATTTAAACCCGTTTTACATTGGCATTTAACAAGGCAGTATTTCAAACCAGGGCATTAACGGCACTGGTATTTGTAGCTGTAATGCTTACGGGATTGCTATGGACATTTCCCTTATTTCTTTTGTTGTTTGGAATAATTGCCGGCGGATGCTGGTACGAGTTTGTAAAAATCATCTCATTAATTATTAAAGCCCCATCCAAAAAAATTGTTGCTGCCTTCCTGGTTATTTGCGGGCTTATATTAGTTTTAACGGGAGCTGTTGATTATTTCTCGCAACATTTTGGGCTGGGAGGGTTTGGCTGGGTATCCTGGATGATACTTATATCGTGGTTGGTTCTTCCCCTGCTTTCTCTATTTATTATTTCAGGCAGATATAAAAATTTACATGGGCATAAATACCTGTTTCTTTCCGGATTTGTGTATCTCTCTGTTCCGTTTGCATTACTTATGAACCTTCGGTTATTTGATGTGAGCGGAAACCTGCTGAATGTGCCAATTGGAAAAATTGTGGTTTGCGGAATGATTTTTTCTATCTGGATTAACGATACGATGGCTTACCTGGTGGGCTCTTTTTTGGGCCGCACTCAACTTTCTGCCATCTCGCCCAAAAAAACCTGGGAAGGAACCATTGGTGGAATTATCCTCTGTATCATTACCATATCACTGGCCGGGTACTTCATCCCAGTGGCTACCCATATCGCATGGCCACATTGGATAGCCATTTCGGCTATTGCCGCGGTGGCAGGTACCTTTGGCGATTTGTTGGAAAGCCGGTTAAAACGAACTGCAGAATTGAAAGACAGCGGGAGTTTTATGCCAGGGCATGGTGGGTTTCTCGATCGGTTCGACTCGCTCATTTTGGCCACACCCTTTGTTTGGGCCTATGTGAATCTTATGCTTTGAGATCCCCCCGAATCGCTTCCATTGTTGTATTTTCGCTCTTCAATTTTGCGCCATGACCATTCACCGGGAAGGATATAAGTCAATTGCGGTAGCCACCTTGTTATTTGGTGCGATTAACCTCATTATCTTCTGGTTTCTCCCAGCCCTACCCGTATGGATAAGCGCCGGAATCTTTATGATTACCCTGGCTGTTTTCCTGCTGATTATTTCGTTTTTCAGGATCCCATCGAGGAAACTTACAATTAATGATGACCAGATTATTGCTCCTGCCGATGGTAAAGTAGTGGTAATAGAAGAGGTTTTTGACACGGAGTATTTTAATGCAAAATGCCTGCAGATTTCTGTCTTCATGAGTCCGCTTAATGTGCATGTAAACCGCTGCCCGGTTGCTGGCGAGGTTATATACAACCAGTATCATAAAGGGAAATACCTGGTAGCCTGGCATCCCAAGTCATCTACCGAAAATGAACGGCACAGTTCGGTTATACAAAAAGGAAAATACCAGGTTTTAGTAAAACAAATTGCCGGCGCATTGGCCAAGCGCATTGTTAATTACCTGGAAGTTGGGCAAAAAGTTAACCAGTGTGAAGAGCTTGGTTTTATTAAGTTTGGCAGCAGGGTAGACCTGCTCCTTCCTCCGGATGTTAAAGTGAATGTACAGCTAAACCAGGTGGTACAGGGCGGGGTTTCGGTACTGGCTACCTTTTCCTGATTATTTAATGGTGGCTTCGCCAAAATAAGTGTGCAACGCCTGTGGCAGGTTGATTCCTTCTGCGGTTTGATTGTTTTCCAACAGGGCAGCCACAATTCTTGGCAGCGCCAAAGAGGATCCGTTGAGTGAGTGAAGCAGTTGTGTTTTTCCACCCTCCTCTTTATACCGGATCTTCATGCGGTTGGTTTGAAAGGTTTCAAAATTACTTACCGAACTTACCTCCAGCCATTTTTGTTGTGCTGCACTATACACTTCAAAATCGTAGGTAAGGGCAGAAGTAAAACCCATATCGCCACCGCATAAACGAAGTATGCGGTAGGGTAATTCCAGGAACTGCAACAGACGTTCAACATGCAGCACCATTTCATCGAGGGTGATATAACTTAAAGATGGCTCTGTAAGTTGAATAATTTCTACTTTATCGAATTGGTGAACACGGTTCAGGCCTCTTACATCGGCTCCAAAACTTCCCGCTTCCCTGCGAAAACACGGCGTGTAGGCTGTCATTTTTACCGGAAGGTCGGTGGCCTTCACTATTTCATCCCTGAAAATATTAGTTACCGGTACTTCTGCCGTAGGGATCATATAAAATCCATCCTCGGTAATATGATACATCTGACCTTCCTTATCGGGCAACTGACCGGTACCGTAGGCAGTGGCTTCGTTAACCATCAAGGGGGGAAGGTATTCGGTATAACCCGCAGAGGTATTATAATCCAGAAAGAACTGGATTAACGACCGTTGAAGTTTTGCGCCCTTGCCCTTATATAAGGGGAATCCACTTCCTGTAAGTTTGGATCCGGTTTCAAAATCAATCAGGTTGTATTTTTTTATCAGTTCCCAATGAGGAAGTGCATCTGAGGCCAGGTCGGGTTTTGTTCCTCCTTCACGCACCACCTGATTGTCGGCGGGCGTTTTTCCCGCCGGTACCGACTGGTGCGGCAGGTTTGGAAGTTGCAGCAACCTGCTGTTGAAAGTATGTTCTAATAACGAAAGCTTGTCTGCTTCAGCAGCCAGTTCTTTTTTCAATCCGGCCACCTCTTCCTTTTTGGCTTCCGCAGCGGCTTTTTCCCCCTTACCCATCAGCATACCGATTTCTTTCGAAATGCTGTTCAGGGAAGCTTGCAATTTTTCGGTTATCCCTTTTTGGAGCCGGATATTTTCATCATCCTGTAGTAACTCATCCACAAGCCCGGGTTGGGGAAAATTCCTCAGTCCAAGCCTTTCTTTTACTCGCTCGGGATCCTGCCGAAGGGTAGTAATCTGTAACATATAGCACTAAAAATGTGGGGCAAAGATAATCGTCAAAAACTGAATCCGTAATTTTGGGTATGCAACATGTTGAAGAAGATTTACAGGTGAGGTGGTTGAAACTCAGAATTAAACTAAAGGAAAAGTTTGATATTAAACCGGATATGAATGGGGTGCTGCTGTTAATTGGCGTTCAGGAATTAGGCCATGGCGCACAGAAATTTGATAAAGAACAGAAGCAGGATCTGATGCATATCGCCATTTGTACCCTGTTAACCGAAAGCGGGTATTACCGCAATGATGGGTTGGATGCGGATGGATGGCCCCATTTTACCCAACTCAAACCCCTGCCGGAGTATAACCTGGCTGAACAGGAAAATTTTTTGAAGGACCATGTCCTCCATTATTTTCAAAAAATTGGATTTTAGAGGCGGGTGTATTTTTTTCCCAAAGCAAAGTTCCTTTTCTTGGATTGCCGTTTCCCGGAAGATTATGTTTGAATAAGGAATAATCAAGACCACCAATAATTGAAATTGTTAAATTGTACCCATACTTTACCTCCTCTTGCCCGGTTAGCTTTTACTTGGTAGATTTGGCGGCATTTTAATTTATGAAAAAAATTCACACGTACATTTTGCTATCCTGCATCGGGTTGTTGATTGCCTTCAGCTCCCAGGCCCAGGAAAAGAAAGTAGAAACAAAATCCTCTAAAATCCAAAACTCCCAGGCGGAACCTTTGGCCGGTTTAAAAAAGGAACCCAAGAAGAAATTTCCGGTAGCACCGGTTGTGGACAATTCCATCCGGATAAAAATTACCACCGATTCAGGAATTATCATCGTGAAGCTTTACGATTCTACCCCATTGCATCGCGACAATTTTGTGAAATTGGTAAACGAACATTTTTACGACAGCCTGTTATTTCACCGCGTTATCCCTGCGTTTATGATTCAGGGTGGAGATCCTGGCAGCAAAAACGCCGGGCCCAATGAAATGTTGGGTAATGGCGGTGGAGACATGGAGCGGATCCCTGCCGAATTCAGGCCGGAGCTTATTCATAAAAAGGGGGCCTTAGCCGGTGCCCGGGATAATAACCCGGCAAAAGCCAGCAGCGCCTGCCAGTTTTATCTGGTAGAAGGACGCACATTTACCGACCAGGAATTAAACAATGTAGAACTCAGGAACGGAATAAAATACAGCCCCGAACAACGGGAAATTTATAAAACGGTTGGGGGTACTCCTTTTCTCGACGGAAACTACACAGTTTTTGGCGAAGTGGAATCTGGCCTCGATGTGATTTCAAAAATTTCGCATGCCCCCCGAAACCAATACGACCGGCCGCTGGTTGATATCCGGATGTACATGGAAATTATCAAATAAGCCCGCAGGGTTTTTTTATCTTGCACGCATAAAAAATCATACCAAATGAATTTTCCTGAAAACCTTCGTTACACCAAAGACCACGAATGGCTAAATCTGGACGGCGATATCGCTACCATTGGAATCACGGATTTTGCCCAAAGTGAATTGGGGGATATTGTTTTTGTTGATATTAACGCCGTTGGAAAAGCGCTTCATGCCGAAGAAATTTTTGGAACCGTAGAAGCGGTTAAAACGGTAAGCGATCTATTTTTACCGGTTGCCGGTACGGTTACAGAAGTTAATGCTAAACTGGAATCCAATCCCGAACTGGTAAACAGCGACCCCTATGGCGATGGCTGGATGGTGAAAATGAAAGTGGCTAACCCGGGCGATGTGGCCCAATTGATGGATGCTGCCGGATACCAGAAACTTGTGGGATAAAAGGCGAAATGCTTAGAAAATTTTCGAAAGACAGGAATTTTACGGACCGCAAATTATCGGCTGCTAAATTTTTACCGGGGATTATTTCCTTTGTGATTTTAGTGGTTCTTCTGGTTTTACCCGAAGACAGCTTTCCGCAGGATGAAGAATGGCTCCAGATCAGTTTTGCCGACAAGATCGCCCATTTCTTTATTTTTGGCATCACTACCTTTCTTTTATTATTGCCAATTGCCAATTCAGACCTTTATAAAAAATTTAAACGCCATTATTTTATCCGAATAGCCGTGTCCATGTGTATTTGGGGGATAACAACCGAGTTTATCCAGAAATTCTTTATCCCTTCCAGGAGTTTTGATCTGCTCGATTGGGCCGCGGATAGTTTTGGTATCCTTGTGGCTACGCTTTATACCTGGCGGTACCACCGGCGCTAATCCTTGTTAATTGCCCCTTTTCTAATTAAATTTGTTGATTAATTATAAGTTATAAATGGAATATAATACGACGAGAAATGACCTTCTGATGCGGGAATATGGCCGGCATATTCAGAAGATGGTGGATAAGCTGGTAAAAATTGAAGACCGGGAACTCAGACAGAAAAGCGCAAACGCTGTTATTGAATTGATGAGTTTCCTCAACCCCCAGCTTAAAAATATGGAAGATTATAAGCATAAGTTGTGGGACCATCTTTTTATAATCAGCGATTTTGAATTAGATGTTGACAGCCCATACCCAATCCCTTCTAAAGAAACCATCCGGGCAAAACCACAACACCTCAGTTATCCCAAAAGATATCCCAAATACAACCACTTGGGAAGAAACCTGGAGTCGGTAATAGAGAAGGCGCTTGCAGAAGAAAATCCGGAAAAACGCCAGGGATTTGCCAATATCATTGCCTATTATATGAAACTCACCTATAGTAACTGGCACAAGGAACTTGTACACGATGATGCCATTCAAAATGAACTCAGTACAATTACCAAGGGGCAACTGGAGTTCAACAACCGCCCTTTTGTGAAGCATCGTAACGAAATGCCCGAACGGGATGATTATGGTTCGGGGGGAAGAGACCGGTACAAACGTAACTTCAGCCGCAATAATGGAGGAAACCGGGGTGGCTCTAACCGGAATAATAACCGGAATTTTAAAAAACGGTATTAATTCTTTCCGGCAATAAATTTTATTCCCCTGATGTATAATCGCATCAGGGTTTTTTATTTACGTTTGCGGAATAACACAGGAGCGGAAAATCATGGCAGTATTTGAGGTAAGAGGCGGAAATAAATTATCGGGTGAAATTACCCCGCAGGGAGCAAAGAATGAAGCCCTGCAGGTTATAAGTGCCGTCCTGCTAACAGAAGGAGAAGTTACAATCCATAATATCCCTGATATAATTGATGTAAATCTGTTAATTGAACTCTTGCAGGAAATGAACGTAAAGGTGACCCGGGTTGACCGGCATACTGCCGTTTTTAGGGCCGACGAAGTGAACGTGGAATACCTGAACAGTACCGATTACCATAAAAAAAGTGGGCGCCTGCGCGGCTCCGTAATGCTTGCAGGTCCGCTTCTCGCCCGGTTCCAGCGGGCTTATCTTCCCAAACCGGGAGGCGATAAGATTGGCCGCCGAAGACTCGATACCCACATCAACGGGTTTCAAAAACTGGGTGCAGGGTTTAATTACGAAAGTGAATCGGGCTTTTTCAAAATATTTACGGAGGAATTGAAGGGTGCCGATATGTTACTGGATGAGCCCAGCGTAACCGGTACGGCCAATATTTTAATGGCGGCTGTGCTCGCAAAAGGACAAACCCGTATATATAATGCCGCCTGCGAGCCATATATCCAGCAATTATGCAGGATGCTAACGCAAATGGGTGCACGCATTTCTGGAATTGGAAGTAACCTGTTGGTAATAGAGGGTGTAGCTCATTTGAATGGCACCCGGCATACCATCCTACCCGATATGATTGAAGTGGGTAGTTTTATTGGTCTTGCCGCTCTTACTCAAAGCGCCATTACCATTAAAAATGCGGGCGTGGAACACCTCGGTATTATTCCGGAAAAATTTCAGCAACTGGGTATTAAAATGGAATTTTCAGGAGATGATATCCATATCCCTGCGCAAGATTCCTATACAGTTTCCAAGTATATTGATGGAGCCATCCTGAGTGTTTACGACCATCCCTGGCCGGGTTTCACCCCCGATCTGCTGAGTATTGTGCTGGTAACCGCCATCCAGGCAAATGGCAGTGTGCTCATCCATCAAAAAATGTTTGAAAGCAGGCTTTTCTTTGTTGATAAGCTGATAGAGATGGGGGCGCAAATCATCTTATGCGATCCGCACCGGGCCGTTGTAATTGGGTTGGAGCGGGAACAACAACTCCGCGGGATAACCATGAGCAGCCCAGACATCAGGGCAGGCGTGGCATTACTAATTGCAGCTCTTAGTGCAAAAGGAAAAAGTACCATTCAGAATATTGAACAGATCGACAGAGGCTACCAGTTTATTGATGAACGATTAAGAAAACTGGGCGCCGATATTGTACGCAAAGATTAATCATGGATTCGATTCACCAGAAAATACTCATTATTACCGCACCTTCCGGCGCCGGAAAAACTTCCATCACGCATTACCTGATGAAGGTATTTCCGGTGCTGATGTTCTCGGTATCTGCAGCTACGCGTAAACGTAGAGAGAATGAAACTGATGGGGTAGATTACCATTTTATCCCGGAGGAAGAATTCAAACATAAAATTCAACAAAAAGAATTTGCCGAATGGGAAATGGTTTATGAAGGGAAATATTATGGCACGTTGAAATCGGAATTAAAAAGAATCTGGGCTTTACATAAAGTCCCGGTTCTGGATATTGACGTAAAGGGGGCTCTTCATATCCGCCAGCAATACCCCGAAAATGTCCTTAGTATTTTCGTTCAGCCACCCTCCGTAGAGGCGTTAAAGGAAAGACTCATGGGGCGGGGTACCGAAACCACCGAATCGTTGAATGCCCGCATTAATAAAGCCACCTATGAATTGTCTTTTCATGATCATTTCGACCGGGTAGTGGTGAACGACTCCCTGGAAAAGGCATGCCGCGAGGCCGAACAAATGGTTAGAGAATTCCTTAATAATTAGCCATCTTTCCTGTTTTTCTTATTTTTAAGGTATGGATTGGCCGGTGCTTATTTCAATATTTGTTTCAATTCTGCTGGTAGCTTTTTTTTCGGGGCTCGAATCGGCCTTCCTTTCGGTGAACAAACTATCCATTCAGTTAAATAAAAAGCAGGGGATTGCCAGTGGCAAAACCTGGGATGCGTTTAAAGAAAATCCAACCCGGTTTATAGGGATGCTCCTGGTGGCAGCAAACCTGGTTATTATCCTATATGGGTTAATGGTGGGAAACCTGTTGTTTCCTATTTGGAAGTGGATCGAGTCGCAATTGCCGTTATCATTGAACAGCTATGTAAAGTTTCTTAAAATCCTGGTTGAAACCGTTATTTCTTTTTCCATCCTTTTATTTGTTGAATTTGCAAGCAGAGCCTGGTTTAGGGCGAAAAGTAATCAAATGCTGCGCTCTGGCGTGGTTACCAATTTTGCCTTGTTGTTTTATAACCTTTTCTCTTCTACGTCTGCCGGGTTTATCAGTATTTGCGAATGGATATTGAAATATATTTTCAATGTAAAGGTGTACGAAAACAGGCCGGCCTTTAGCAAGGTAGATCTGGAAAATTATTTTCAGCAAAGCAAAAACCCGGATGAAGAAGAAAGCTCGGAGCTTAATAAGGAGTTATTCGAGAATGCACTTTCATTGAAAGATGTCCGCCTTCGCGAATGCCTTGTACCCCGGAAAGAAATTGTAAGTGTAAATATCAACCTTCCTATTTCAGAAGCAAGGAAGAAGTTTATAGATACCAAATTAAGTAAACTGGTGGTTTATGAAAATAATATTGATAGCATTCTGGGATATGTACATCAGTTAGACCTTTTTCGTCATCCTCAAACGATAAAGGAAATCATGAAGCCCATCCCGGTTGTTCCCGAAAGTATGCTGGCAACCGACCTCATGAGCCGGTTCGGTACAGAGCGGAAAAGTATTGCCTGGGTGATTGATGAGTTTGGCGGAACAGCCGGAATTGTTACCATGGAAGACCTGCTGGAAGAAATCTTTGGTGAAATTGAAGATGAGTATGATGAGGCGGCCAAGCTGGTGGAACAGCAAGTTTCAAATGGCGAATTTCTATTTAGTGGACGCTTAGAGTTAGATTACCTCAGCGAAAAATATCATTTACCATTCCATAACGAAGGGGGGGCAGAAACGCTTTCGGGGTTTATTATTCAAAGCAACGGCTCCATCCCACGGAAAAAAGAAAGGATCATTATTGATAATTTTGAAATTGAAGTGATGGATGTTACGGACACCCGGATTGAACTTGTAAAGTTTAAACTGCTCCGATAAAGCATATGGTATTGGTTGTCCATATCCCCCAAAGCAGTTACCATATTGCTTCCCACACCAGTTCGCAAATTTCTGTGTTGATTGAATTGGCCAAAATGGAAAAGGAGTCCCGGTTTATTTTTTATATGGATTCTGCGCTGGAAAATGCCGGGATGATGCCCTCCAATCTTCAAATCAAATGGGTCAAACCGGTTATTAAAAACCGACTATTACAGTATTATTGGTACCAATTTAAACTGCCCGGGATTCTCAAAAAGGAAAAGGCAACAGCGTTTTTATCGCTCCAGCCGTTTGATGCTTCCCTAAATGAAATTCCATATTTTGTCTGGCTTACCGACCTTCACCTGTTGAATAACTCCTCCTTTGGAATCAGCCGCAGGAAACTATCGTCCTGCTTTCACCAGGCAAAATCCGTTTTGGTTCCAGGGAATGATTCGGCTGTAGGTTTACCCCGGCAGTTTTCGGTAAGCATCCAAACTCAATTACTCCCTCCACCCGTAAACACAGGAAATAAAGAAAATGAATTGGTTGAAGCGGATGATGCCGCTTATTTTACCGCGCCGGTATGCTCTGCCGATATGCAGCGGCTGCGCATTCTAATTAAGGCGTTTACGCTTTTTAAAAAGCGCCAGCGCTCGGCAATGAGTTTGAAACTGATAGTTCCCTCTCATTTAATTGGTAAGGTGGAATCTCTGCTTTCGGCTTATAAATTAAAAACCCACCTGGCAGTTATTCCCATAAACCATTGGCGGGAAGGCCTTGCATACTTTTATGAAGCCTATGCCTCCCTGTACTTCCCGGAGGCGTTGCTGGCAGATGAGTTGACAGAACAATTATTGCTGGCCAGGAAATCCCTGGTTTGCACAGAGCACCCCTTTTGGAGGGATATTTATTTGGAGGGTGCCGTTTATTCTCCGTATAATGAAGAAATGATCAGCCTCCAAATGATGAATTTGTATAAAAATGAATCCCGGAAAATTGCAAGGGATCTTTACCTGTCAGCGATTTGTAACCAAAGGTCAATTACGGCCACTGCCATCCGGCTGAGCGCCATCCTTTCCTTAACTCCATAGGAATATGCTTAACTTTGCCATCCCTAAAAAGGAAGCATATGCAAAAATCTACAATCACCATTGAAGTACTTCGGGATGCCGAAAATATCACGGAATCCATCACCTGGAATGCTACCGATTCTACCGCCGAAATGATGCAGAAGGCCAAAGCCATGTGTGTCGGGTTCTGGGATGAACAGGACAGGTCGGCCCTTACCCTCGATTTATGGACAAAAAATATGATGGTTGATGAAATGGCCGATTTTTTTCACCAAATGATGATGGCTATGGCCCAGACATTTCAACGGGCAACCCAACAACAGGAACTGAGTACCGACATGAAGACGTTTGCGAATAATTTCATTAAAAAGTTTCATGCCTTGCAATTGAAAGAACAGAAATAATAACCTTTAAAATTTTCTAATATGTCGCTTGAAAAGAAAATCATGGATTCCATGAAGGAGGCCATGAAAGCGAAAGATGAAGCCAGCCTGAGAGGGTTAAGGGCTATAAAAGCTGAAATTATTAAAGCCAAAACAGAACCGGGTGCCGGGGGTGAGATTGATGAGGCGACGGAATTAAAGTTCTTGCAAAAGATGATGAAACAACGCCGCGATTCCTTGGATATTTTTGAAAAACAGGGACGTGAAGACCTGGCAAAAAAGGAAAGGGAGGAGATGTTGGTAATTGAACGGTTCCTTCCGAAGCAGTTGTCGGAGGAAGAAATCAGGAATGCCCTGAAAGAAATAATTTCACAAACAGGCGCTGCCACCGCTACTGATATGGGAAAAGTAATGGGCATTGCATCGAAGCAATTAGCCGGGAAAGCGGATGGAAAAACCATTAGCGGAATTGTTAAGGAACTTTTAGCATAAAGAATGTTGATTGACCTTCTCCTGGTTGTTTCCTGGATTCTGGCAATCATCAAAGGTTTTCGCCAGGGGATCATCATTGCAGTATTTTCTTTGGTGGGGTTTATTATTGGGATAGCCGCTGCTATGGCCCTGTCGGCAAAAGTTGCTCAACATATTTCAACATCCGGTCACATAAATGGCAGGTGGCTGCCAGCCATTTCATTTTTCATTGTCTTTCTGGCGGTGACAATTTTTCTGTCCCTGTTTGCCCGCATGATTTCGCGTACCATGGATTTGGCCATGCTGGGTTGGGCAAACCGGATTGCGGGTGCCGGCATTTATGTATTGGTCGTCTCTGTCATTTGGAGTGTATTGCTATTTTACCTGCGGAACCTCCAAATAATTTCAGAAAATACATGTGAAAAATCAGTTTTTTATCCTTCGATAGCGTCACTTGCTCCGCTAATTTTGGATAAACTGGGGGAATTTATACCGTTTTTGGGGAACCTTTTTGAGGACCTGAGGAAGTTTTTTGAAGATGCCGGAAACAAAATAAACTAATGATGAAAGCATTCGTTTTATTTGCTGTAATTTTAGACGATTCAGGAGTTGCCTGAGCATATTCTTTATCATAGGTTTAGCATAAATGAGCTACGAAATAAAACAAGACGGGAAATTCAAGTTTATCGAGGAAGGGAATGGTGAAACCCTGATGCTCCTGCATGGCCTTTTTGGGGCTTTGAGTAATTTTTCTGATTTGATAGCTCATTTCCGAAAAACGAACCGGGTGGTAGTGCCCATGCTTCCGCTGCTTGAACTCGACCTGCTCCATACCTCCGTTGGTGGCCTTCAGAAATTTGTACACCGGTTTATTGAACAGCGGGACTATACGGATATTCACCTGATGGGAAATTCGCTGGGAGGCCATGTGGCCCTGCTGCATGTGTTGAAACACCCGGTTCGGATTAAATCCCTGATTCTTACGGGGAGTTCGGGGTTGTTCGAAAACGGGATGGGAGATACATACCCAAAAAGAGGCGATAAGGAATATATCCGTAAAAAAACCGAATTAACTTTTTACGATCCTAAGATGGCTACCGATGAGTTGGTAAATGAAGTATTTGAAATTACAAACAACCGGCTAAAAGTCATTAAAATTATTGCCCTGGCAAAAAGTGCCATTCGAAACAACCTGGGCGAAGAATTAAATCATATCACACAGCCTACCTGCCTGATTTGGGGTAATAATGATACCATTACACCCCCGTTTGTTGGAAAAGAATTTCATCGGCTGATTCCCAACAGTGAGTTGCATTTTATTGATAAGTGCGGCCATGCCCCCATGATGGAAGTGCCTGGCGAATTTAACAGTATCCTTGAATCCTTTCTTGCTAAATTGAGCCAAAAGGCTGCTACGGTCGAATAACCGGCCAGCTAAATAATTTACCGGAACAAAAATTCACCGGCATGTTAACCGCAGATCTCATTAATCAAAATATTCCCCGACTTAAACCTTCCGATTCCCTGAAGAAGGCGCTCCAGCTTATCAGCGATTTTAAAGTAACCCACCTGCCCATGGTGAATGAAGATAAATTCATCGGGCTGATTTCAGAAGATGACCTACTGGATATAGAAGGAGGGCAGGTGAACCTGGAACACCTCCAGGAGCATCTGATTGCCGCCGCTGTACCCAGTTCGGCTCACTTTCTTATCGCTGTCAATTGCAGCATTCAATTTGATACGAATGTAGTGCCGGTAATTGATGCCGATAATAAATATTTTGGAGCCATCACTACCGCCGATTTACTGAAAGCGTTGGGTAATTTTTCGGGAGCAAACGAAATTGGAGGAATCATTGTGCTTGAAATGGAACGTTCCCAGTTTGCCATTTCAGAAATCAGCCGGATTGTGGAAAGTAATGATTGCACAATCCTTCACCTCAACAGTACCACAAATCCCGATTCGGGCCTGCTCACAGTAACCCTGCATCTAAACAACCGGGAAATATCCACGGTAATTTCCACTTTTGAAAGATACGAGTACCAGGTAGTTTATAATTTTGGAATGGAGCAGTTTGAAAATGATATTGACAGGAATTACCGCAACTTCATGCACTATCTCGAAATCTGATTTGGAAAATATTTTGCCCTACTCTCCTTCCATTCAATTAAAACAGATTTTTGCGCTGCGTTTCCTTATGGTGCTTTTAGGCCTTTCCGGTTCCGTATTGGCACAGGAAGTTCCTGATCCGGAAGTGTTTTTTCCCAATACCCAAAATATTCGGGTCGATTCGGGTAGCGTACTGAAGGTAATGGAAATTAAAGTGAGTGGAAATAAAAAGACGAAGACCTATATCATATTAAGGGAGATGTTGCTGAAAGAAGGGGATACCATTCGGTATGCCAGGCTATCTAATGTATTATCCCAGTCAAAATCTTTAGTTTATAACCTGAACCTTTTTTCAGAGGTTAATATTGAATCGGTCTTAGTTAACGATAGCTCTATGCTGCTAAGCGTTAACGTGAGAGAAAAGTGGTTTATTTATCCCATTCCCCAGTTTCAACTAACCGATCGCAATTTTAATGAGTGGGTGAAAGTGTATCATGCCGATTTTGACCGGGTGGTTTATGGCGCCAAACTCGTTCATTATAATGTTTCGGGAAGGGGCGATCAGCTAAAGATCTATTTAATAAATGGGTTTACCCGGGGTATTACTTTTTCATATAGTACCCCGTACAGTAACCCGGGCCTTACAGAAGGGTTCCATGTGAATGCCGGGTTTACACAAAACCAGGGAACCCCATTCCGTACTACGTATAAAAATGCCCTTGTTTGGTATAAGCCGGGAGGGTATGTACGAAATAACATCCGCCTGGGCCTGGGGTATAGCCGCAAAAGAGGGTATTACAAGCGCACAAGCTATGCCATTACCTATCAGTATATTGATGTGGGTGATAGTGTCATTAGTGCCCGGTACAACCCCGGTTATTTCAACCAACCCAAACCGTATCAATCGTTGGTGGATCTTTCTTTTGCCTTTCAATACTCCCGAACCGACAATATAAATTATCCATTGAAAGGCCGTACTTATGGGGTGAGTGTTGTTAAACGGGGATTCCAGTGGAACGGAAGCACTAATATGCTGGGAATAGCAGCTACATATAACCTGTATTCCCCCTTATTTAAAAAAGCCGGAATATTCCATTCACTGCAATTAACAGGAAGATTGAAATTGCCATTTGATCAATCTTATATAAACCTTCGAAACTTTGGGTATGGCGACGTGAATCTCCGGGGGCTGGAGTATTATGTAATTGATGGAGTGGCAGGAGCGCTTGCCAGTTATACGGTTAGGAAAAAATTATTCGGGTTTAAAATAAATGTTCCCTTCAATATCCGCCAGGTCCCCTTTATTCCATTTAATTTTTATGCTAAATCATATACCGATGCCGGGTATAGTTATATTAAACCCGCCCTGGAGTCCCGGTTAAATAACCGGTTTCTTTACAGTTATGGTTTTGGTTTGGATGTGATATCACTTTATGATGTAAACGTAAGCTTCGAGTATAGTTTCAACCAATTAGGGGAAAACGGGTTATTTTTACACCTGAAGGGAGGGTTTTAATTTTCTTCAATTTCATGAAAATAGCTATTTACAGCCGGGGCATAGAGAATAATCAGTTAACCGACATTAAGCTGTTGCTTGGTGAACTGAAAAGCTATGGAGCCCATCCCGTTTTCTACCAGGATTTCTTTAATAAAATTTATGCTTCCGTAAATTTCGAAAGCACTTATTCTACCTTTAATGAAACCGAAGGGCTGGATCCCGATGTGGAGTGCATCATCAGTTTGGGAGGAGATGGAACCATGTTGGATACAGTTACCCTGGTTAAAGATTCGGGTATTCCTATACTGGGTGTGAATTATGGAAGGCTTGGTTTTTTAGCAAATATCGGTAAGGAAGACCTTCACCTGGCGTTGGACGCCCTTATGAACCGGAAGTATGTACTCGATAAACGTACCCTGATTCATCTGGATGCAAATAGCCCCTTATTTGGCGAAACGCCTTATGCATTGAACGAATTTTCGTTGCACAAGAAGGATAATTCGCCCATGATTAAAATCCACACCTACCTCAATGGAGAATTTTTAAATACCTATTGGGCGGATGGATTGATTGTTGCTACACCAACCGGCTCTACCGGGTATTCCTTAAGTTGTAACGGCCCCGTGGTTTTCCCTGATAGTGCTAGTTTTGTGATTACACCCGTTGCTCCGCATAACCTGAACATCCGGCCCATTGTGGTGCCCGATAACAATATTGTTTCTTTTGAAATTGAAGGCCGGACGGATGGATTTTTGGTTACTCTCGACAGCAGGCGGGAAGCGGTTCCCAAAGAAATTCAAATTGCCATTAAAAAGGAAACATTTGGCGTTAATCTGGTTCGGCTCAACGAAAATAATTTCCTGCAAACCCTCCGGAATAAACTTTCCTGGGGACTCGATAAACGAAACTGATCAGGCTTCGCTATGCCCCGTTCACTAAAGATCAATTTCATATTTGTAATTTACTGGATGATGCTCCTTTACATCCTGGCAGCGCTGGTATGGTGGTATATTGCCCTTGAAAGACAGAATAATGAAATGGCGCTCCTGAGGATATCTGAATTGAGGACAGAGCAACCTGCGTATGAAACCGGCTATAATCTCATCATTAAAGAAAAACAAAGAAAAAGTACACAGTATATAGGCGAAGGCCTCATATTCTTACTGCTTGTGGTGGCAGCAGCCATTTATATTTACAGGGCAGTAAACCGGGAACTTAAACAAAGCCGGGAGCAGCAAAATTTCATGATCGCCATTACCCACGAGCTAAAGACCCCTATTTCAGTTTCTAAACTGAACCTGGAAACCATGCAAAAACGAAAGCTGGATGAAACACAACAACAGCGGCTAATTCAAAGCTCGTTGGAGGAAACCAACCGCCTCAATATGCTGTGTAATAACCTGCTCATTTCTTCTCAACTCGAAGGGAGAGTGCACCGGTTTACTCCGGAAAATATAGATTTCTCTGCGATGCTCAACCAGGTTGTACAGGATTATAAATCACGGTACCCGGAACGGAAATTCCAGGAAGTAATACAACCCGGGTTGTCCCTGATTGGGGATTCATTTATGCTTCAAATGCTGTTTAGTAACCTGATGGACAATGCCTGTAAGTACAGCCCAAAAGATAAATCCGTTGAACTATCAGCCGGTTTAATTGAAGAAGAAATTTTTGTAAGAGTGGCCGATCAGGGAACGGGGATACCTGCCGAAGAAAGAGTGAATGTGTTTAAAAAATTTTACCGGATAGGCAATGAGGCTACCCGGAAATCGAAAGGGACGGGACTCGGGCTTTACCTCGTAAAACGCTTGTTGAATGTTCACCGGGCTTCTATTTTCATTGAAGCGAACCAACCTCGGGGAACTATCTTTGAAACCCGATTTAAAAACCTGTGATTTATCATGCTTGAAAAAAAATATTCCATCCTGTTAGTGGAAGATGAGGACAACCTGCACGATGCCCTTAAACTGAACTTAGAGTTAGAAGGGTATGAGGTGAGTGGCGTGTTTGATGGGGCAAGCGCACTTCGAATTGTACAGCAGGAATATTTCGATTTGATTATCCTGGATGTGATGCTCCCTGAAATTGATGGTATCTCTGTTTGTGAAACCATCCGGCTAAATAACAAAGAAATTCCTATTTTGATCCTTAGTGCTAAGAACAGCAGCGCCGACAGGGTTTTGGGGTTAAAGAAGGGGGCAGACGATTACCTCACAAAGCCATTTAACCTCGAAGAATTATTGCTTCGGGTACAAAAATTACTGGTGAAAAGCGAACAAATTACCCGAACACAACCGGTTGCCGATACCTTTGAATTTGGAAAGAACAGAATAGACTTTAAAGCCCTGGAAGCCTCCGGCAGGAATGGGGTAAAATTTTCGTTGAGCAAAAAGGAAATTATGCTCCTCAAACTCCTCATCGAAAATAAGGGCGAGGTAGTAAGCCGGGAAAAAATTTTACAGTCCGTATGGGGATATAATGTTTACCCTACTACGCGGACCATCGATAATTTTATTTTAAGTTTTCGTAAATACTTTGAATCCGACAGCAGAAATCCTAAACACTTTCATTCGGTAAGGGGAATCGGATATAAGTTCACAGAATAACCCTTTAATGGCGAGTGAGCTTTTCGATACTGTTTTTAGTTTGTAAAAATAACCGGTCCATCTGATTTCCCTTTTCATACGGCATATATACGCACGCTTCAATTTCTCTCAGGATCTCTTCCACCGGCGCTATTTCATCCGTGGGAACTCCTTTTTCTTTTAAAGCCATTTTGATGTTTGATGGAGTAATGACAGAAGTGGGTAATTGAAAATTTTCAGATAAGAACTGTTTGTATGCGGATAAAAGTAACCTATAAAAATCTTTGGAATTATCTGAGTTCATGCTGGATTGAACGCCTGAAAGGAAGTCTTTTTCTGTTGAAACCGGTGTGGCAAAGGGTTCGGGTTCAATTGCCGGATGGTTGGCTACGGCATTATGCTGTTTATTTCCAGTTTTTATTACCCAGATAAGAAGTCCTGTTAAAGAGATCAACGCAAACCCGATAATAATCCACCAGCGATGGTAAAAAATTTGATTAATCCCGGTTGGCCTATTGGCCTTCACAAAAACAGGGTTTGTGAACGGATTGGCTACTGCCTTACCCACTTCAAATGGAATAGGATTGGTTTTTGCAGATTGATATTTTCCAGTTTTAGGATTGAAATAACTAAAGGAAACAGAGGGCAATAAAAACTTCCCCTGCTGGTTCGGGGAGAAATAATAAACAAAATCTTTATTTCCACTAATTGGGACGGTGGTAGTAGAAAAATTCGATTTCACTTGCGGGTCAAATGATTCTATTCCATTAGGCCAGGAAATTTTTGGTGCAGTCAATAAGGGAAGGTTCCCTTCTCCGGAAATGGTTAGGGTTAGCTTACCTGTTTCGTTGATTCCGAAATTATTTTTCTCTAACCGGGCAGTAATGGAATAATTTCCTACAGCGCCTGCAAAATCAACCGGTTTATTGCTATCGGGAAGGGGTTTTACCAGGATGGTTACAGGAGTACTGCGCAAAACCATTTTTTGATTTACGTACGCATCTGCCGGTAAAAACAAGGAAGGGTCCCCCCCCCAAAAGTTTCCCTGTTTCTTTGCCTGCCTGAGGTATTCCTCTTTGATGAATTGAATATTGTTTTCAACCTCCATAGGATCGAGCGGGAAGGTTCCAGCCTGTAAGGGATACAATTGCGCTTTTCGTAAACTATACACATTATATTCCTTCCCATTTAATTTTTCTATTTTGAAATCGCTCTGGTTCGAATCCGGTATGTCTATAACGGAGAAACCATTAAAGGAAGGAGTCCGGATAAGCCGGCTGTCGCTCCGGAGTCTGGAGTATAATTTATATTCTGCCAGCACCGGTTCGCCCACATAGCAGGATGCCTTATTGATTTGGAGCCGGAGTTCCATATTCCGGTTAATTTTTTGGGTAATATCTTCTCCCTTTTTAAGCACCATATCCGAAAAGGCAATTTGCGGTTGTGGTTCTTCAAAAAAGTCGGTGCCGAACAGGCTGTGGATTGAAGATTGGGAAGAACTACTTGTTGTGCTGTTAGTAACGGTAACGGTTACCTTATTTGTAAGAATATCGCCCGAACGTAACCTTACCCTGGCGGGGCCAATAATGAATGTCCCGGTTGCTTTTGGTTTAATTTCAAAGGAAATGCCGGTGGATTGAGTTAATTTTCCATTCATATTGGCGCTGCTGCTTTCGTGCATGGGGCCACTTATGACAGAAAATTTTTCCAGGGCGGGAATTGAAATATCAAGTATGGCATCCATTCCTGAAACGCTTATCCGCAGTGTAAAATTTTCATTTTTACCAATTTTATCCGGTGAAGCGCTTAGTACGGCTTTCGGTTGTGTGAACCCACTGGTAGAGAAAAAAGTAAAAATCAGGATTGAAAATATAAACCTCATTATTGAAAAGCAGGTACAAAATTAGGCTGACCGGCTGGCAGTTGGGATCTTTAACAGGGTAACAGGGCTAATAAACTGTTAATTATAAATCACCCCGTTGTGGCCTGATGATAATTTCTTCCACTACGGCCTGGGGGCTAAGGCGGGATGCCGCATAAATCATCCGGGCTATATCAGAAGCCTCCATGATGCGGTGGCTGCTGTTATCAAATCCCGACCACGAATCGGTATGTACAGCACCCGGGTACACGCCTGTCACTTTAATTCCTCGTGTTTTCATTTCGTGCCGCAGGTTATCGGTGAACCCCTTGAGTGCATATTTACTGACACTATAACCTCCGCCCCCCTCATAAGCGTGCAATGACGCAATGGAGCATAAATTAAAAACATGACCGCTATTTCTTTCCATCATGTTTGGCAACAAGGCTCGGGTAAGGTGGTAGGCACTATAAAAGTTCACCGCCATCATTTTTTGGAGGCTTCCTTCCGGTTCATTAAAACAATTACCGGGTAAATAAATGCCGGCATTGTTTACCAGGATATGAACAGGGCCTTGCTTATTTACCCATGCTGCAAATTCTCTCACCTCCTTTTCGATGGATAAATCGGCAGTATAATGTTCAATTATGGTGTCAGGAAATTTGCTTTTCCACTCTTTTAATACTTCCTGTATCCGGTTTTCAGATTGGTTACAGGTATAAATGGAGTGCCCATTTTCCAGGAATATTTCAGCAATCGCTTTGCCAATACCCCGGGAGGCTCCGGTAATTACTACATTCATCGCTTTGCTTTATTGTATGTTTGCAGTTTAAAGGTACATACCAACACGCTTTAATATTTCAAATGGCCGAATATAAGCACCTGTTTTTCGATCTCGATCATACCCTTTGGGATTTCGAGACCAATGCAAAAATTTCACTGACGGAATTATTTCAGGAGTTTTCTTTGGATGAAAAGCTTAACCTGGGTTTTGAGGATTTTCATTCCCGGTACATCCATCATAATCAGGTATTGTGGGAGCGGTATGAGAAAGGGTTTATTCGTGCCGATGAGTTAAAATGGAAACGAATGTGGCGTACGCTTCTCGATTTTAAAAATGGGGATGAGGGATTAGCCAAAGATCTGAGTGCCCGTTATCTTGAAATTTTACCGGTACAGAAAAATTTATTCCCTTACAGCAACGAAATTTTGGAGTACCTGCTGGCCAAAGGGTATAAAATCCATCTCATCACCAATGGATTTGAAAGAACACAATGGAGTAAAGTGCGGAACAGCGGGCTGGATAAATATATTTCGCAACTGATCACATCCGAATCGAGCAATAGCCTGAAACCCGAAAAAGAAATTTTTGAGTACGCGTTACGTGCCACCGGCGCTGAATTGAAGGAATCAATAATGATTGGCGATAACCAGGCAGCGGATATCCAGGGTGCCATCAATGCCGGGATGGATTCTGTATTTGTTAATCACATCAATGCGGAAGTGAAGGTTCAACCCACCTTTTGTATCACTCATTTAAGTGAGTTGGAAGGATTGCTGTAATTTTTAAGTAAATGCTTCCGTTGGATTTATAACAGCCGGTAATTTGGGATGATTAATTTTATGTTGAAAGTTTTTCTACCCGATTAAACCTGCGTTATAGATAATTTCTTAAAGAAAGCTTCCGGCAATTTTATATGTAACAATGAATTCTATTGTTACAACTTCCCGGATTTTGAAAATAATATTGGTCTTTGAATTTAAAAAGTTTAAATAATGGTTGGTTTGATTATAAGTGGCTAAGTGATATCATCATTTCTTCATGGCCACCTTATACAACAAAATTCCAAGCGCTGTAAAAAAGCCTACACCCAACAAGGCATAAATCCCTTCGCTTGTAGCGCCCACAATACCATGTTCGAGACTTATTTTCCCCAGGAATTTTTCTCCACTGTTACTACCGGCAATGATGGCAATAACCACACCGGCCACCGCTCCGCCCGCAACCAACCCGGTGGCAAAAAGGCTTCCTTTTCCTAATTCATCTTCTTCGGGAGTAGTAACAATATTTTGTTTTTTCTTCCGGTAATCAACCAATCCTTTAATTAAACCGCCTATGGCAATAGGCAGGGTAGTGGAGAGCGGCAGGTACGCGCCTACGGCAAAGCTGAGAGAACGAATACCACAGAGCTCCATTACAACCGCCACAAAAATTCCAACAAATACAAACTGCCAGTCGAGGTTGAAGGATAAGATGCCTTTTATGAGGGTAGCCATTAACGTAGCCTGTGGTGCAGGAAATTTTTCTGAACCAATGGAATGATGAATTCCCTGGGCCACCAGTTCGCTGGATGGGTTATCTAAATATTTAACGGTGATGCCTATAACGATGGAAGAGACAATGGCGCCAACAAAAAGCGCTATCTGTTGATTGCGTGGAGTGGCACCTACAATATAACCGCTTTTTAAATCCTGAGAGGTGGCGCCCGCATTAGCTGCCGCAATGCAGATCATTCCACCCACTACCAACACAAGCGGCTCATATAGTTGTCCTGTCCAGCCAACCGCCATAAAAATTAAGCTGGTGCCCATTACCGTGGCAATCGTCATCCCGCTGATGGGGTTGTTCGATGATCCGATTAGCCCCACAATGCGGGAGGAAACGGTTACAAACAGGGCGCCAAAAACAATGACCAGGATCCCGATCAATATTTTTTCGATTATATTTTCTCCGGGTATCTGAGGGAGCACTGCAATCAGGATAATCAAACCCAGACTTCCAAAACCTACCACTTTAAAACTCAGGTCTCTTTCGGTACGGTTGATATTACTTCCTTCTGCACCTGCCGATTTTATGGAGCCGATACTTCCTTTGATAGAAGAGACAATAGTTGGAATTGTTTTGATCAATGTAATTATACCACCTGCCGCCACTGCGCCGGCTCCAATCTGCCGAATAAATGCGTAATATAACGCCGACGAATAATCGGAGAAGGTATGGGTAGCGGCGTTCCATCCTCCCTTGCCACCATCTTTGGTTATGTCTGCCAGGTACCCCAATTTTACCAATTGAGTGGCAATCGTATCTGCGGGTACAATGGATGCCAGCAGCGGGATGAATACAAGCCAGCTCAACACACCGCCTGCGACTAAAACACCGGAAATTTTTGGGCCAATAATATAGCCAACACCCAGATACTCGGGAGTGATTTCGCCACTGATTTTTGCTGAGGGGAAAAATTTATTCGCCTGCTTTGTCATAAAAGTGGGCGTTTCATGAATTACATGAAGTATTTTTTGTAGTATGGCATAGCTAAAAGCAACACCAAGCCCCCAAAAAGCCGTCTTTGCAAAGTCGCCTCCTTTTTCGCCGGCTTTCAGTACGTCGCCACAGGCCGTCCCTTCTGGGTAGGGAAGGGTGTCGTGTTCATTTACAATAAGCGCTTTTCGGAGAGGAATCATTAGCAGGGTGCCAAGAATTCCTCCTACAATGGCCAGGATTAATATAGTGAGGTAATTAAAATAACTGGCACTGTCGGGCGAAGATAGAAACAGAAACCCCGGGAGGGTAAAGGCTACTCCCGCCGCAATACTTTCGCCGGCGCTACCGGTTGTTTGGATAATATTATTCTCGAGAATGGTGGTTTTAAAAAATTTACGGCCCAGGGTAATTGCTATTACGGCAATAGGAATGGAGGCCGAAATGGTAAGCCCTGCCTTTAAAGCGAGGTACACGGTGGCAGCGCCAAAGATTACGCCGAAAAGGCTTCCCAGGAGAATGGATTTAACGGTAAGCTCGCGCATATTCTCGCTGGCAGGTACAAAAGGCTGGAAAGACTTCTTTTCAGACATAGCAGTTGGTTTTGGAAAAAGGAAATTAAATAAAAAAGGCGATACAATTTGTATCGCCTGAAATAAATATAGGATTCGATTATGCGCTTCCCGTCTTTTCTTTCACAATGGCATTTAAGGATTTTAAACGCGAATAAATTAATATTCCGCCAATAAATGCGGCGATAACCAATATCAGGAAGAATATTTTCTTATCTGTAAAATCGTCCCAGAAACTCGTCATTACCCCTGCAATTTTTCCACCTATGGAAGTAGATAAAAACCACCCTCCCATCATTAAAGCGGTAAGCCTCGACGGAGATAATTTGGATACCAGCGATAGGCCAATGGGGCTCAGGAAAATTTCACTGATGGTGAATACAAAATAGGTTCCCCACAACCAGGCCGGAGATGTTTTATAACCATAGATAGAAGGAACTGACATGATAGCAAACACCATCACCAGGGCAGACAGGCCAGCAATAAAGGAGGCCATTCCAAATTTGGATGCGGTTGTAGGTTCTTTACCTCTTTTTCGAAGGAAGGCAAATAGCGGAACAAATATCAGGGTAAGAACTACAATAAATAGGGGGTTTATCGATTGGAATAATTCGGTATTCACCAATTTAATGGTCTTACCCTGCGGCCATTCATCTTTGGGAACGTTATTAAAATACGGATCAGGCCCCATCACCAACACGTTATGCGAACCAGGATCCACCTTATTTCCATTGGCAGTAATGCCATAAACCTGTTTTGTGGTATCTGTCCGTTCTCCTGTTTTTGTAATGGAAACAAGGCTGTCGTAACTAACAATGGTACTCTTATCCTTCACATTCACAAAGTGTTCATCTACTTTTTCTACCAGTCGGGGCGTATCAGAAACCTGTTGCAGGGGGAAAATATTCCCGGTTATTCGGGCCGTGGTTTCTGAAGCGGTTCGGTCTGTATGTTTTTCGGCCCAAATAGTTAACCCGGTCGAGTTTTGGTTATATATCGTCCAGAAAATAATGCTGATACCAAAGATGAAAAGAAGGGCTCCGATTCCACGTTTATCCTGCCCCTGGGCTTTCACCCATAAGGAAATGTAAAATGCGATAATGGGGAGACAGGCAAAAATAAAAGCATCATTTGCCTGGCTACCCATGAGGGTTGTGCCAAAAATCATCTTGGGAAGAATCCATCCGATAACGGCAGCGATGATAGCTGGCAGAAATACATAGCCGAAAATTTTTGATAAGGGCATGTCTTCGGGTTGTGGTGGTTTCTTTACATCCCCTTCCCGCACATGTTTCAGGTTCATTGCTAAAACAATGAGGCCGATAGTGAGCCCTACACCCGCTGCTGCGAATGCATATCCCCAGCCATATTTATTTCGCAGGTATGCCGCAACAAAATTGCAAACAAAGGCGCCTATATTAATACCCATATAAAAGATATTATAGGCATTGTCTTTTAATGGTTTCAGGTCTTCCCGGTTATAAATATTACCCAGGATAGTAGAAATATTCGGTTTAAAAAATCCATTACCAATGATGATCATGGTGAGGGCAATTACCATGGCTGTATTTCCTGGAATCGCAAGGCAGTAATATCCCAATGCCATCAATCCCCCGCCTAAAAAAATGGATTTAATATACCCCAGGTAGCGGTCGGCAATAAGGCCACCAATAAATGGAGTGAGGTAAACCAATGCTATGAAACTTCCTACAATATCGGCACCCACTCTTTGGTTTAATCCCTTCCCTCCCGTGTTTGTGTCAATTAAATATAGTAACAGGATACCAACCATTAAATAGTAGGCAAACCGTTCCCACATTTCGGTAAGGAACAATACAAAAAGAGCCTTGGGATGTTTCCCTGCCCTGACCGGCTGATTCATACGCGTTATTTTACTTGGTATTTATGATTATTTGAGTTGCTCAAAATAGGAAATTTAATTTAAGTACTATGGGTAGTTTCCCTTTTTTTAATTCCATTGATAACAATTTTAAGGTAACACTAAAGCTAATTGTTAATTTTGTATAACCTCAAAAAACCTTAGCTAATTAAAATGAATATCCTGATTATTGGCGGCGGAGGGCGCGAACATACCTTTACCTGGAAATTAAAGCAGAGTAAAAAGGTAAACCAGATTTTCATCCTGCCTGGGAATGCCGGAACCGCCTCGCTGGGAACCAACCTTCCAATTTCCACCACCAATTTTGAGGCTATAGGCAAGGTTTGTCTGGAAGAAAATATCAGCTATGTGATTGTGGGGCCCGAAGAGCCCCTGGTAAAAGGGATTGTAGACTTTTTTTCTGCTGATGCAAAACTTAAAAACGTCAAATTGATTGGTCCCGGCTTAGCTGCCTCTAAACTGGAGGGCAGTAAATCTTTTGCTAAAGCCTTTATGGAAAAGCATGGTATCCCTACTGCTTCCTACCGCCACTTTTCCCTGGAAACCCTGAAAGAGGGAAGCGAATACATCCGTAACCATCCTCTGCCCATAGTGATAAAAGCAGATGGACTGGCAGCCGGAAAGGGGGTAATTATTTGCCATAGCCATATTGAAGCCCTGGCAGAATTTGAACTCATTCTGCAACGCGCAAAATTTGGTGAAGCAGGTAAAACCGTAGTTGTGGAAGAATTTCTTTCCGGTATAGAGGTAAGTGTATTTGTATTAACAGATGGAAAAGATTTTGTTTTGCTTCCCGAAGCCAAAGATTATAAACAGGTAGGCGCCGGAGATACCGGATTAAATACGGGCGGCATGGGATCCATTAGCCCCGTTCCCTTTTTTGATAAAAACCTGGAACAAAAAATAAAGGAAAAAATAATAGTTCCCACCATTAATGGGTTAGCATCCGATAAACTGGATTACAAAGGATTTATTTTCTTTGGATTGATGATTACCCGGAAAGGCCCTTATGTAATTGAATACAATTGCCGCATGGGCGACCCGGAAACAGAATCGGTAATTCCCCGAATTCAAAATGACCTGTTCGATCTGTTTGCCGCGGTACATAATGGTACGCTGGGAAGTATGGTTATCCAAACTGATCCACGCTGCACCGGAACCGTAGTAGCGGTAAGTGGCGGGTATCCCGGCGTTTACGAAAAAGGATATCCCATCCAGGGACTTGATCGGTTTAATTTGGAAGACAGCCTGGTATTCCATGCGGGAACAAGATTAGAGAATAATATTCCGGTTACTTCCGGAGGCCGGGTGCTGGCCATTACCAGTTTTGGGAGTAATGTTACGGAGGCGGTTGAACAGTCGGTGTATGCCCTGGAACAAATTTCTTTTGAAGACATGTATTTTCGAAATGATATAGGATTTGAATTTGTAGAATTAAACAGGCAATAGCTAAATTTATTAGCATGCCGGATTTTGTTTTTCAGGAATCATTTTCCGGATTTTTATCGTTTATATTTTCAAGATATGCAGGTTGTTTAATCCAATATTTTCATTCAACTTTGCCAGCATTACAATTAAAGCAGTTTTGGTATAATCTAACATGGGAATATTTAATTTTTTCACACAGGAAATTGCCATAGATCTTGGTACTGCCAACACCCTTATCATCCATAATGACGAGGTGGTGGTAAATGAACCATCCATTGTGGCACTCGACAGGAATAACCCGAAGAACCTCCTTGCAGTGGGTAAACGGGCGTTAATGATGCATGAAAAAACCCATGAAAGTATTCGAACTGTTCGCCCCCTGCGCGATGGGGTAATTGCCGATTTTAATGCTGCCGAATTAATGATTCGGGAGATGATTAAAATGATTTATCCCAAAAAGCCATTGTGGGCACCAAGCTGGCGGATGATGATTTGCATCCCCAGCAGTATTACTGAAGTGGAAAAAAGGGCGGTACGAGATAGCGCCGAACAGGCAGGAGCAAAAGAGGTGTACCTGATTCATGAACCGATGGCTGCTGCGCTTGGGATTGGAATTGATGTGGAAGAGCCGGTAGGAAACATGATTATTGATATCGGCGGAGGTACCACCGGGATCACCGTGATTGCCCTTGCGGGAATTGTATGCGATCAAAGCATCCGGGTAGCAGGTGATGAATTCACCGCTGATATAATGGAAGCACTACGCCGCTATCACAGCTTGTTGATAGGAGAACGTACGGCTGAACAAATAAAAATTCAGGTTGGCGCAGCTTTGAAAGATCTGGAATCCCCTCCGGAAGATATTCCGGTAAATGGCCGCGACCTGGTTACGGGTATTCCAAAACAGGTAATGGTGAGTTATCAGGAAGTAGCAGAAGCCCTTGATAAAAGTATTTTCAAAATTGAGGAAGCCATCCTGAGGGCGCTGGAAACCACCCCTCCCGAACTGGCTTCGGATATCTATCGCCGTGGGTTATATATCACCGGAGGTGGAGCTCTGCTTCGAGGCCTGGATAAGCGGTTTGCCGCAAAAATTAAACTACCCGTTCATGTGGCAGACGATCCGCTTAAATCCGTTGTACGCGGAACCGGAATTGCCCTGAAACATTACGACCGCTATCCTTTTGTAATGCGGTAATTTCGGTGTTGCCATCCCTGGCCACGTATCTAAATTTTTACAGCCGGTGCGAAATATTTTCCTTTTTATCAGCCGCCATTTTAACCTGCTGTTCTGTTTGTTATTACAGGGCTTTGCCATCTATTTAATTGTTCATTACAGTAAATATCATGAGGCGGTTTTTGGTGAAACGGCAAACCAGGTTACGGGTCAGGTAAATAAACAATTCAATAATTTTTCAAGGTATTTCAAACTCAAACGCATAAACGATTCTCTTGCCAATGCAAATGAAATGCTGTACAACAAACTGAGGCAGGATTTTGAAATTCCCGATTCTATCCCCAACGCGGTTATTGATACCCTTCGGATAGATTCGCTTACGAAGTACCGTAAGTTTACGTACCGCACCGTGAAGGTGGTGGCAAACTCAGTGGCACAGCCTAATAATTTTATTATTCTCTCAAGCGGAACTGGCAAAGGGCTAAGGGTGGGAATGGGAATCATTACCCCCGGAAATGCCGTAATAGGTATCATTACGTCCGTATCCAACGATTATGCGGTGGTCATGTCGCTCCTTCATAAGGATACCAGACTGAGCGGAAAATTAAAACGAACGGGGGAAACCGGCACGATTAGCTGGAACGGACAAACACCCAACATCCTCAACATGAGTAACGTCCCCAAGAGTGCCAAAGTGGTGGTGGGCGATACCGTGATTACCAGTGGGTTCAGTACCAGTTTCCCGGCCGGACTTCTTATTGGAAGGGTGGAAGAAATCTTCTCAGAAAAAAGCACCAATAATTTTCTGATTAAATTAAGGTCCTTTGCCGATTTCAACAACCTGAATTATGGGTATGCTATTGATAACGCCCAGCAGATTTCTGTTGATCGGCTGCTCGATAGTTTAAAAAAGTCTCATTAATAATAATGGCCACCATTCCAAAAAATATTATTCGCTTTGTCCTGCTTGTTCTAATACAGACCCTGGTGCTGGACAATATCCGGTTGCACCAGATGATAACCCCCTATATATATTTCTTATTTATCCTATGGCTACCCTTTCGGATTAACCGGACCCTCCTGATGATTTTGGCCGCCTGCCTGGGTTTTGCAATCGACAGTTTTCGCCATCATCCCGGTTTTCATATGGCCGCCTGTGTGTTGATTGCCTACCTCCGGCCCTTTATTATCAATTTACTCATCTCGCAGGAGGATGGGGAGGCCAATTACGATGAACCCTCCGTTAAAAGTATGGGTGGCCTTCTTCCTTACAGCATTTATGCCGGTATATTATCGCTCCTGCACAATGCCTGGTTATTTCTGTTGGAAGCCTGGCAATTTGGCGATGCCTGGTATTTTATTTCAAAAACAGTGCTGTCTACCCTGGTCACCCTTGCATTAATTTTACTGGCTGAATTGGTTGTAAACAGAAAACAAAAATTTCGTACTAATACAGCCTGACAGAACTACAATTGGGATTTTGTAATTACGATAAGTAAATTTGCATTCTGAAACCTCTTTTTTCTAAACCCCCATGCTGTGCCTGTATTTAATCAATCGAGGAAGAACGTGGTTCGCCTCATTTTAGTGGGGATGTTCCTGATTATTGTAGTCCGGCTTTTTACACTTCAGGTTGTAACCAGTAAGTATAAAATCCTTGCCGAAGACCAGGGTATTTTCAGAAAGGTTATATATCCAGATAGAGGAATTGTTTTCGATCGCAACCAGAAACCCATTTTGCAGAATACTACTATTTACGATTTAATGGTCGTCCCCGGCAAAATCAAAGGTTCAGACACGGCCTTGTTGTGTAAAATCCTGAATATCGATTCTGCAGAATTTCATAAGCGCATTATTACCGCCATTATTAAAAACAGAAGCTACCGGCCCTCCGTTTTTGAGGCCTTGCTTTCGGAAGAGAAAATGGCCATGATCAATGAAAACATGTACCGCTTTGCACCAGGCTATTACTTGCAGGAACGCCCAATTCGGGATTATCCCTACGATGCAGGAGGAAATATTCTGGGATATTTATCCGAAGTGGATTCTAATTTCTTAAAACAACATGAGGGGGAGGGGTATTTAATTGGCGATTATGCCGGTAAAACAGGCATTGAAAGAACGTACGAAAGGGTGTTAATGGGCCAACGGGGTATTGAATACTGGAAAAGGGATAACAAAAACAGACTTACCGCAAGGCTGGAAGGAGGTATTTATGATACGGCAGCCATCGCAGGGCAAAATATGTTTACCTCCCTTGACATTGATCTGCAGGCGTTGGGTGAAAAACTAATGCAAAATAAATTGGGTTCCATCGTAGCCGTGGACCCCCGCACCGGAGGCATTTTGTGCATGGTAAGCAGCCCTACCTATAAACCCAGCTTTCTTACCGGCTCCGACCGTAAACGGCATATTTCACAACTCTTACTGGATCCCTCATTGCCCTTGCTAAATCGTTCTGTAAGTGCTACCTATTCTCCGGGATCCACATTTAAAACGCTTCAGGCGCTTATTGGGTTGCACGAAGGGGTTATTACCACTGAAACCCGCTTTAGTTGCGGTGGCGCATTTTATGGCTGCGGTAAACCGATGCGTTGTTTGGATATCGGAACTTTCGATTTGAGGCATGCCATTACAGTTTCCGATAACACCTATTTTGCCAATGTAATGCAACGGGTAATTAATAATCCCATTTACCCGAATGTAGACAGCAGCCTCCGGGTCTGGGATAAATACATGTATGCGTTCGGGTTAGGACATCGTCTGGGAGTGGATGTGCCTTCCGAAAAAAAAGGAAATATACCAACCCCCGCTACCTACGATAAAGTGTTTGGAAAAGGCCATTGGAATTTCTGTAGTTTCCGGTCGGTGAGCATCGGCCAGGGAGAAGTGGATGTTACTCCCATCCAGGTGGCAAACGAAATGGCCTACATCGCCAATAAAGGATGGTACCACATTCCTCATATTGTGGATTCCATAGAAGGAGGTGATAAATTTCACCTGCTTGATAAGTTTAAGGAAAGGATCAATACCATCGATATACCCGACAGTATTTTTGAAGCCGTACACGATGGTATGCAGGGGGTAGTTGACCGGGGCACAGGGATGGGGGCAAAAGTGCCGGGCATTGCTATTTGCGGGAAAACCGGAACCGTGGAAAATTATTACCGGGGCGTGAAACAACCTAACCACGCTTTCTTTTGCGGATTCGCACCCCGGGAGAACCCGAAAATCGCCATCATGTGCGTGGTGGAAAATAGTGGCCGGTTTGGAGGTACTTATGCCGCCCCCATCGTAGGCTTTATGCTGGAGAAATATTTAAAAGACTCTATTACCGACAAAAAGAGGCTGGAGCGATTGGAATATTATTCAAATCTAAACCTGATGCCCCCCCGGATTCTGGCTATGATGAAGACACAGGATTCGTTGATGCACCGTAGAGATACCGCCTATTTGCTGGCAAAAGGATACATTAAAATATTGCGGGATTCGATAGGTATCGAAAATGAAGACCCGACCGAAATCATCGATAACCTGAAAGAAGAAAAGAAACCTGTTAAGCCGGTCCCACCAGAACCTGCCAAAGATTCTGCGACCTCACAGCAGCAGGCCATTTTGCCGGAGAGCCGAAAGAGGGTAGCCATACACGACTCAATTCCACGGAATTAATACTTTAGTAAACCCATGAACCAACCGGTAAATACCACCATCGCGAAAGGCAAAGACTGGATCCTGATCTGGCTCTATGTAATCCTGGTGGTCTTTGGCCTGATTTGTATTTTTTCTGTTGAGTTTAAAACCGATGACGATGTTTTAAAAAGCCTGTTCGAGTTTAAAAAGAATTACAGCAAGCAATTGATTTTTTTTGGACTTAGTATTGTCCTTGCGATTTTTATTTTGCTGATGGACAGTAAGTTTTTTACTGCCACGCCAAACCTATTATACATTTTTGGGGTCATCCTTATGCTGGCCACTTTTGCCATCGGGAAAAATGTAAATGGTTCGCATAGCTGGATCCCATTAGGTTTCATGAATCTGCAACCGGTTGAACTTTGTAAAATTTTCACCGCCCTCGCCCTTGCAAAATATCTTTCCCGAAGTGAAACCGATTTTTCAAAACCAAAATCTCAACTAATCGCCGCAGGCATTTGTTTTCTCCCGGCTGTGTTCTCCATCCTGCAAAACGAAACAGGGCTGGCGCTGGTATATTTCTCTTTTTTAATTCCAATGTACCGCGAAGGCCTACCACCGGGGTACCTGATTGCCGGCGCCTCACTTGGCGTATTATTGGTGGTAACCCTGCTTTTCCCGGCCTCCAGTCTGATAATTGCGATGAGCATCCTGGCGGGGTTGATTATTTATTTTTCCCGAAGAAAAATTAAAAGGGATAAAGGCTGGTTGATGCTGATTGTTGGTTTGTGGCTGCTGGCCGTATCCTTTGTGGGCTTTGTGGTTCCATTTATGTTCAGGCATGTGTTTCAAAAGTACCAGGCCGATCGAATTTTCAGTCTGGTAGGCCGCGATAACCCCTTTGTAAGCGATAGCACCGCCAATCTTAACCCGGCCACCGATCCATCCAAGAAATCAAAGAAACTTGAAAATTATAACGTAAAGCAATCTAAGATTGCCATTGGTTCTGGCGGCGTTTTGGGAAAAGGCTTTTTAAAAGGCACGCAAACACAGGGCGACTTTGTGCCGGAACAGCACACCGATTTTATTTTTACCTCCGTAGGCGAAAATTTTGGATTTGCCGGATCTGTATTTTTGATGCTGCTTTATTTTGGAATGATGCTTCGAATGGTTACCATCGCCGAACGGCAACGAAGCACCTTCTCGAGAGTATATGCTTATTCAGTAGTAGGTATCATCTTTTTTCACGTAGCCATAAATATTTGTATGACGATTGGCCTGGCTCCTGTTATCGGAATTACGCTTCCGTTAATGAGTTATGGAGGATCTTCCCTGCTTACTTTCACCATCCTGATTTTTATTCTGATTAAATTGGACAGCGACAGGCAAATGGTATTACGTTAAACATTTTTACCCATGGATATTTTTCCACTCAGTGAGGGAAGTTTTACGGTAGACAGAACCAAAGAATTTGTGCCTTTTAATAAGCAAACCGATAATTTGCTTGAAAGGCCCACCGGAAGTATCCTGGTTGAAGTACAACCCTTTTTAGTGCGGATGAAAAATGAACTGGTATTGCTGGATACCGGTCTGGGATTTAAATTAGAAAACGGGAATTTGCAACTGCATCAAAATATTTTGAAACAGGGTTTTAATCCTTCTGATGTAACCCTGGTATTGTTGAGCCACCTGCATAAAGATCATGCTGGCGGACTGGAATATGCAGGAAGTGACGGCATCGTTCAACCAACTTTTAAGAATGCCAGATATTGTATTTACCAGAAAGAAATGGATCTGGCCCTTAGTGGAAAAAGCACCTCCTATTTTCCTGCGCAATATGCCCTCATCCAAAACCACCCGCAACTCCATTATTTAAATGGGCAAAGTGGAGAAATTAAAAGCGGAATTTTTTTTGAACATACCGGAGCGCATAGCCCCGAACATATCGCTTATAAACTTATTGAAGATGGCCAGGTGTTTTTCTTTGGAGGCGATGTAGCTCCCCAGTTACAGCAAATGAAAAACCGGTTTGTGGCAAAGTATGATTTTGATGGAAGGAAAAGTATGCAGCTTAGAACGAAATGGAAGGAGCAGGGAATCGCCGGAAATTGGACCTTTCTGTTTTATCATGATATTAAGTATCCAACCCATATTTTTTCTTCCTAAATATTTCGGGTATCCCCAAAAAAAATGAGGCCTGCCCTAAAAAGAGCTGGCCGTTGCTAACCTATGAAAAACACCTGCATCAAAGTTATATTAAAAAAAAATATATCCGGAAATTTTTTTTAAATGTCATTTTTAATCGTTTCAAAAAGTATTCGTTGGCGGGTACCGTTTCAGAAATCTGAATAGAAAGACAGAAATAAATTATGGATTTAGAATTGAGGCATAAAGAATGCATAATACACCCAACGCATCCGTGCAAAAAATGCAGTCATCCGGGTGAGGTATCCCCTGGAAGCTATACAATTTATGTTTATACCCGATTGTATTTTAGATTCAACTGGTCAGCATTTTAAATAGGGGAAGTTTTGTTATTTTATATGAAAAAACCCCTGGGGTTTCAGGGGTTAAATAACAGATTTAATGGTTCCGGTTTTGCCTTCGTTCGTTTTGCCTTTCCTGCCTGATTTTTCTTAACTGTTCAATTAATTTTTTTCTGAACTCCACATCTTTTTTAAAGAAATCATCAGTTCGGGCATTGCCTAATATTTTAATAAATCGATCCTGATATCTTTTTTTTACATCCAAAATTGCCTGTTGCCTGTCAAGCTCTCCCAGGTTTGGATTTACTGCCTTTATTTCATTATCGTATTGCTTTTGCAGGGGCCAGAATTTTTGTGCCTCCGATTCTGTGAGATTTAATTGTTCGGTTATATAAGCCACATATAGTGCCTGGATGCGTTGTTCTTTTTTAGCCGGATTCTCATTATCCTGCGCTTGCGAAAACGAAATGCCGGTGAATAGAAAGGCAACAAGGAATAAGTATTTCATGAAAACAAAATTAGTTTGAATAAGTATAATCTTTTATCACTCCATCCAATACCCTGTTGAGGGTATGGTCATCCAAAATATACTCCATCTGATCCGGTAATTTATTGGAAGCCGCAACAGAAGCCACAAGCGCTGCATTTACATCCTCACCGCTTCGCTGGAGGTAATCCACAATATCCTGATCACTTAAGGAAGAAAGAACGGCATCAAATTCGCCTTTTTGAATAATGGATTGAGCGGTTTTCATAGTAGCCTCATTTATGGATGCTGTGTTGTTGCTGTATTTTTTGTTGCCATAATTAGAGAAAAGAGCCAATCCCAATAACCCCGTAATCACCGCCGCCGCCGCATATTTAAAAATGGAACGGCCTGGGGCCATCCTAACAACCGGAGTATTTTTCTTTTCTATTTCCCGTATAACCGTATCAGAAAATTGATTGAAATAATTGGCAGGTAAGGAATATGGGTTATTGAATTTTACGGAAAGAAGTTCAGGGGAAAGAAATTCTATTCCTTCTTCTTCTTTAATCCTGTTTTGGATAATTCCGGGCAGGTATTCAAAATATCCCGGAGGAATTGAAAAGGGGGCAATTTTTGGAAGGCTCATTAAAACATCCGAAAGGATTTCGGAGGGGGAAGAAAATTCTTCTTCCTGAATCCTATTGAGAATCTGAGAAGCCAATCCGTCAAAATAACCAGCCGGAACTGAACCTTCTGTTTTCAACTCCCGCGGAGAAACGGAGAGTAATACATCGTGGGCAACTGTGTTGAAATAACCGGAAGGAACACGGAAGGGGTGGGTTACACCCAAGCCCGCAAGGAATGAATCCAATTCCCGTAACTCCTGTTCTATTTCCGGATTTTGTTTCATAATGCGGCTTTCAGACCATTTTAAGGCCAAATAGTTTAACGATTTTTAATAAACTCCTCAATTTTTTTAACCGCATGGTGGTAACTGGCTTTTAAGGCGCCTTCACTGGTTTCCAGTACCCTGCTCATTTCCTCATACGGCATTTCTTCAAAATATCGGAGGTTAAAAACGGTTCTTTGCTTTTCGGGAAGCTTTTGTATGGCAAGTTGAAGTTTCCACTCGAGTCGCTGGCTATCAAAATGCTCATCGGCCTTTATTTTATTTATCAATGGGCTTTCGTCATCGCTCAAGGAGTAGGCCATTCTTTTTTTCTGTTGTTGCAGGTAGGTGAGGCTTTCGTTGGTGGCTATTCGGTAAAGCCAGGTAAACAACTGGCTGTCCTCCCTAAAATTGTGTAGGTTTTTCCAAACTTTGATAAACATATTTTGTAAAACATCATTGGCATCCTCATGTCCAATTACCATCCTGCGGATATGCCAGTAGAGACGTTCCTGGTATTTCTGAATAATTTTGGTAAACGCCTGTTCTTTGGTTTGTTCGGAACGAAACTGATCCAACAGCTCCTTGTCATCAAGTTGTATTGCCATCTCAGTTGGTATAGAGTTGCTCTAAAATAATAAAACCAATCGCAAAAGATTGGTTTTGTTCACAAAAGTTTAAGTTAAGATCTGGCTTATTTTTTCCTGGCCATCACTTTTACGGCTGCGGCCACAATATGCTCAGCATCCAATCCATATTTAACAAGCAGATCGTTGGGTTTTCCGCTTTCGCCAAATGAATCCTTCACCCCTACGTATTCGATGGGTACGGGCCATTCTCTGGAAGCAACGGAGGCAATCGAATCGCCCAGTCCGCCTATATAATTATGTTCTTCGGCGGTAACAACACAACCTGTTTTTTTAATGGAGGCTAAAACGGCTTTTTCGTCGAGTGGTTTTATGGTATGAATATTAATAATTTCCGCTTCAATTCCTTTTTCCAATAAGGTTTTTCCGGCTCCAATGGCTTTCCAAACCATGTGCCCGCACGCAAATATGGAAACATCTTTTCCTTCGGAAAAGTGCTGTGCCTGCCCCAAAACGAAATCTGCTTCCTTGGTAAAAATTGGCCATACCGGCCGGCCGAAGCGGAGGTAAACGGGCCCATCAAATTCTGCAATGGCTTTGGTAGCTGCTTTGGTTTGGGCATAATCGCAGGGAACAACCACCGTTAAACCCGGTAGCATTTTCATTAAACCGATATCTTCTAAAATCTGGTGAGTAGCCCCATCTTCACCCAGGGTTAAACCAGCGTGGGAGGCACAAATTTTTACATTTTTTCCGCTGTAAGCAATGCTTTGGCGAATTTGATCATACACCCGCCCTGTACTGAAATTGGCGAAAGTAGCTGTATAGGGAATCTTCCCGCCGATGGTTAAGCCGGCTGCAATACCCATCATATTAGCTTCGGCAATACCGCATTGAACAAATCTATCGGGGAATTCTTTCATGAATTCGTTCAATTTCATCGATCCGGCCAGGTCGGCGGTAAGGGCCACAATTTGATTGTTTGTTTTTGCGGCTTCCAGAATCCCGTCTCCAAACCCGCTCCGGGTATCCTTGTTTCCTGTTACGGTAATATCTGCCAGTTTATTCATTATTTATGGTTGAATGATAATTAATTAAAGTTTTTTGGTCCGTTTTTGATTTCCAATTCCTGCAGTTTTAATTCCCAATTCCAGGCGGTTGCCATCATTTGGTCTAAGTTGAAAACAGGATTCCAACCTAAAATGTTTTTTGCTTTGTCATTATTTGCAAATATTGCTACTACATCTCCACGGCGGCGGGGTCCAATAGAATATTTTAATTTCCGTCCGCTAACTTTTTCGAAAGCAGCAATTACTTCTAAAACAGTATAACCGGTACCACTACCCAGGTTAAAAACCTCACAAACCTCTTTCTTATTTATTTGCATGAGGTGTTTTAGGGCCAGGGTATGGGCGTGGGCAATATCCGACACATGAATATAATCACGAATACAACTTCCATCCCGGGTAGGGTAATTATTACCATGGACTTTCATTTCGGGAAGTTTACCAATAGCAGTTTGAGTAATGGCAGGCACCAGGTTGGCCGGTTTTCCTATTGGTATTTCGCCAATTTCATTGGAAGGATGTGCCCCAACCGGGTTGAAATATCGTAATAAGGAGGCTTTTAATCCCAACGTTCTATAACTCTCTGTTACTATGTTTTCTCCCATTTGCTTGGTATAGCCATAGCTTGATTCGGCTTCTTCAAACGGAGAATTTTCCGTTACCGGAATTTCTTTTGGGTTTCCATAAACTGTGCAGGAGGAAGAAAATACAAAATGGGGTACTTTAAATTCGCCGGCGCATTTTAAAATATTAAGCAGGCTGACCAGGTTATTCTCAAAATAAAGTAATGGGGTTTCTACCGATTCGCCCACTGCTTTAAATGCGGCAAAGTGAATGATCCCGGCAAGATCGGGGTTTTCCTGGAATACCGCATGGGTATCATCGAAGTTGCAAAGATCGATGGCATAATTTTTCACCTTTACGCCGGTGGCTTTTTCTATACCGATGAAAATATCAGGAGAACTGCGGCTGAAATTATCGGCAGAAATAACCTCAAACCCATTTTGTAAAAGGTCGATGATGGTGTGTGACCCGATATAACCGCTTCCTCCGGTAACCAGAATTTTTTTCATGAGATGCTTCAAATCAGTTCAATCCCTAAAGATGATTGCAAAGAAACAAAAAAGAGGGTAAGCCCGGATATAAACCCTTAAAGAAAAAAGTGAAGGATATAAAAAAGAATGGCGGCGATGGCAGCGCTAACTGGAATCGTTAATATCCATGCCCAAAGCAGGTTCACGGTAACACCCCACCTAACTGCCGAAATCCTGCGGGTGGCTCCCACCCCGATGATTGAACCCGTAATGGTATGGGTGGTACTTACGGGGATTTTAAATGATTCGGTAAGGAACAAGGTAATTGCGCCGGCTGTTTCTGCTGCTACCCCTTCAAAAGGGGTAACCTTGGTAATTTTGGTACCCATCGTTTTTACAATTTTCCAACCGCCACTCATGGTTCCCAGCCCCATGGCGGTATAACAGGCCAGTGGCACCCACCATACCATGTGGCTTAGTTGGTAATGTGAAGGGTCGTATGCAATCAACGCAGCCATAATAATCCCCATTACTTTTTGGGCATCGTTTCCTCCATGGCCAATACTGAAAACGGCAGAGGAAACCAATTGCAGCCTTTTGAACCATACATTGGCCCGGTGTGCATTCAGGAAATGAAGGAAAAGGGTGAAACAGGCCATTATGGCCAATATCATTGCCAGCAAAATCCATTTAAAATTGGCCGAGTGAAAAATTACACGGAGGTAATAATTATGAAAGTGAGTTTTGAATTTTGTATCATCCAGTTGCAGGTTATGATACAGGAATATCCCAATCAAAATAAAAACGACAATCGCAAGCAGTACCGGCACAAACCCTTTTCTGAATGCATGAATAAACCAAAGGGAAATGATTAATGCAATCAACATACCGATAATCGGTGCAAGAAAAATAAACAGGGCGGTTTTAATGATGGGATCCGGGTTGATGGAATTGAGGCCTCCAAAGGCAACTGCCGCTCCCGAAAAGGCACCAATAAGCGTGTGAGAAGAGGAAGAAGGGATACCATACCACCAGGTTACCAGGTTCCAGAAAATGGCGGCCAGCAACCCGGCCAGGATTACAACCATCATATCGTGTCCGCTTATCACCTCCGTTTTTACGGTTTTGGCGATGGTATTAGCTACTCCATGATCCTTAAAAATAAAGAATGCGGCAAAGTTGAAGGCCGCAGCCCACATTACCGCCTGCGCCGGGGTAAGCACTTTGGTTGAAACGATCGTGGCTATTGAATTGGCCGAATCGTGAAAACCATTGATGTAATCGAAAACTAAGGCAAGGATGATGATGATAACTAAAAATGTCATTTCCGGGTTTGATCAGGTAGTTAGGCGTACTTAATGATGATGGATTCGATAACGTTAGCGACGTCTTCGCATTTATCTGTAACGATTTCGAGTACCTGATAAATTTCTCTTTTCTTAATTACCTCCTTTGCATCCGGTTCGGTGGCAAAAAGTCGTTCAATACTCATATCAAAAATATCATCACCCTGATTTTCGATGCTGTTAATGGCAACCAGTGCATCCGTAATCTGCCGGATATTTTTCATGTTCCGTAATTCCGTAACGGCCTTGTGTACCTGCTTACAACCAAGTGCAATAAGGTCGGCCATTTTTTGTATCCCAATATCATTGGGGTTTACATGGTAAAAATTGATTTTTTTTGCGGCTGCATACATGTAGTCAGCAATATCATCAAGGGAGGAAGCCAGGTAATGAATATCTTCCCGGTCGAAGGGGGTGATGAAGTTTTTTCCCAGCTCCGTAAAAATTTGATGGGTGAGTTCATCATTAACGTGCTCCATATCCTCAATTTCCTTAATCAGCTTTCCGCGGTTTTCGAAATCGGGCTCATTTACCACTTCCTTCAGTTTGTTGCCCATTTTCACCAGTTCCTCTGCCACCGCTTCAAATAAGTGGAAGAATACTTTATCTCTTGGCAGAAAAAACTTTAAAACGGAATTCATCACCATGTTGTGCAATTTTGATGCAAAAATAGGGTGAGTGGCAGCCCTTATTCCCTGAAATGAAATTGGTAATAATTTCTTAACACAGGATAATCGGGGTGCCGGCAAGTTTGAACTCCGGGCTGTTCAAATGGAATCCGAACCGATAGCCGGTGGGTACTATCAGGCAGGTTAAAATAGGGATTATCCCTGTTTAACGGGAAGTGAAAATCCAAATGTGGAGCCCACATTTACGGTACTTCGCACATGAATTGCCTGGCCATGGGCTTCAATAATGTGTTTACAGATGGCCAGGCCGAGCCCGCTGCCTCCCACTTTGCGGCTCCGGGTATGATCGGGCCGGTAAAAACGTTCAAATAGCCGGGGTAGGTGTTCCTCGGAAATGCCATCTCCTTCATCACTGATTTCAATCAACACCAGCTTCCCATCTACATTATAGAACCCGGCTTCCACGGAGCTGTTGGGTCTGCCATATTTAATGGCATTATCCGTCAGGTTTACCAATACCTGCCGAATCTTTTCTTTATCTGCAAAAACCGTAAGGGGTTGTTCACACCCTTTTTTAATGATGCATTTTATTTCTTTTTCTTCTGCTTTTAGTTGTAAGGATTCAAAAATTTCTTTTACCAGGTCCTGGATGATAAAATTTTCTTTGGTTAAGGGCAGTTCTCCGGTTTCGAGCTTGGATATTTCATCCAGGCTATTAAGCAGGGTGACCAGCCGGTCCACATTTTTTGAGGTATTTGAAAGGAAGCGGGTGTTCACTTCGTTGTTGTGCAATGCCCCATTCAAAAGTGTGTCTACATAACCCTGAATGGCAAAAATCGGAGTCTTCAATTCGTGGCTGAGATTTTGTAAGAATTCCTTTCTGAAGTTTTCGTTTTGCCGAAGCAATTCTATTTCGGCCGTTTTTTGTTCGGCCCAGGCTTCCACATCCTTTCTTACCTCATCAATCCCTTTTTGAGGAAGGATATTTTTGAAATAAAATTCTTCGCGTTTGGTAGCCTTGGTTTGATAAATTAATTTATAAATCAGTTTTATTTTCCGGTAAATAAAAGTTTGCAGGGTGATGAGGATCAACAAATAACTTCCAGCGAAAATCAGTCCGAACAAAATAAGTACCACCCACCATTCCGGTTTAAAGAATAAAAAAATAAGAGAGATGGGTACCGACAGCCCAAAGGCAGTAAGCGCGGCCAGTTGCTGGGGAGAAAGATTTTTTTGCAGGGGCATATTACTATAAAGTTCAGTAATTTGTTTGGTACGAATAGAGATTGGCATGGAATTAATTTTATTTTTCCTCCCCCAATAATTTAACCGTGTTATCAGGTAAATATTTCAATTTTACTTTTCCCAAATGGATGCTTTTTGGAAGAGCCGCCTCAGTGCTGAGTGGATTATTCAATCAGGAAAGGTTAAAAACCGGTAACAGGTATTTGATTCCTCCATTTTTCATTCGTGCATTCGTAGCCATTGTTTTTCATTCGTGTATTCGTGGCTACTAATATTTCATTCGTGCATTCGTGGCTACTAATATTTCCTTCGTGCATTCGTGGCCATTGTTTTTTCATTCGTGCATTCGTGGCTATTGTTCTTTCATTCGTGCATTTGTGGCTATAGTTCTTTCATTCGTGCATTTGTGGCCATGATAAATTCTCCCCTCTACTTCAAACTAAACAGGAGCATTGTCAAACTGAAAATTCAACAGTCAAATTTTTTCGCTTCAATATTTTTTCGAGCTATTTTTACCCCCGGGGTGGGGACCGCAAACTGCCTGAATATATTTCAAATCCGATAATCGGAAACTGAAGTTACTTTTATCAAGGATTCCTGATCCTGACTTCATGTACCAGTTACCCAACCTGCAAATATTAAGGTAGCCTGTCATATTATTTTAAAGGGAGACCCGGCCGAAATAGATCTATTTTAATTATCCCCCTCTTTATATTTTTTTATCTTCACAAATGAAATCCTGCCCGAACTCCTTAAATTCCTGTTTAATTTGCTGTACCACCTGCCTTCTAAATATTCGTAACCCCCTTTTTCCTGGTAAGTAAGGATCATTGTTTGAAGACCAAGGGTGTCGGCGACTGAGGCGCCAATTTCTTCAATTACTAATTTTCTACCTTTTTTTCGCACCACGTTCACCTTGCAAATCATAATGGAGTCTTTCTCATAGACATCTTTAACAAGCGTGTAACTTTTAATTTTAAGCGAACTGTCGGCATTTAATGCTATTTCTAATACAATGGCAGTCTCGAAGCTGGATGGGTAGTATGTAAAACTTCCTCTCCAAATTCCGCTATAATCCTGCGCATGGGAAATGTGAGAAATGGCAAAAAAACAAAAAATAGAAATCCCCTCATTGCAATTTTTATGGTTCAAATAATATAAATATTCCCGAAACAGGTTAAGGTTAGGGCACTTCAAATTTATACCCCACTCCCTTTACCGTAGTGATACAATCGATA
This sequence comes from Bacteroidota bacterium, assembly GCA_018266615.1. Classification (GTDB taxonomy): domain Bacteria; phylum Bacteroidota; class Bacteroidia; order Chitinophagales; family Chitinophagaceae; genus Ferruginibacter. Next base: position 128,394 of record JAFEAB010000096.1, on the reverse strand, counting down.
CCCAGTTTTTGCCTGATTTTCCGGATATGAACATCGATGGTACGATTGCCAACAATTACATCGGTACCCCAAATTTGGATCAGTATTTCATCCCGCAAAAAGACCCTGCCGGGCGCGCCGGCCAAAAGGGAAAGTAACTCAAATTCCTTGCGAACCAGGGTAATATCCTGTTGCTGGTATTGAACCGAGTACGTTTCGCGGTTAATGGTTAAATCCCCCGTTTGAATCAATCCTTTTTCTTCTTTTACCACCCTGCGGAAAAGGGCATTTATTTTAGATACCAGCACCCGGGGGCTTACCGGTTTGCTGATGTAATCATCCGATCCCGATTCCAACCCGGTGATTTCCGAATTCTCATCCGAAAGCGCCGTTAGAAATACAATTAAAGTTTCATTAAATGCCGGGTTGCTTCGCAGGATATGACATACTTCGATACCCGTTTTTCCCGGCATCATTACATCCAGGATAATGAGGTGAGGCTGTATTTTTTTTGCTTTTTCGAGTGCCTCGTTTCCATTATTTGCCCGGGTTACCTGGTAACCCTGGGCGGCCAGGTTAAATTCCAGAATCTCAAGGATATCCGGCTCGTCATCGACAATCAGAATTTTATATTCATTCATATCGGGGCAAATGTAATCTTTAACCCGCATCGGTTATTCGTTAAGCGGACGTTATAATATTATCAAATTGTTATCCCGGATCCTTGTTAGACCTAATAAATGAGAGGTTCAGCAACTAAAATTATTATCTTGCAATAAGGGGGCGAAAGTCCCGTCCACCTGCATGAAACCTTTTTATCTTTTTATTTTATTTATTCTGGCCTCTTTGCCGGCTTTTGCACTTGACGATACCACTATTGTGGTACCGATTCAACGCAGGCTATGGCACGATAAAATTAATAATGAACTGAAATTATATGATAAGGCGGATGGGAAATTAGACAGCCAATTGCGGATTGGTAAAAATGAAACCATTAACCTGCAGTTAAATGATGCGCTTTTCAGAAGGGTGAAAGCCCTGCAGGATTGGGTGGAGATTAATGCGGATATTAAAACGAATAATGAAAAAATCAGGTATCTCAACTATATTGAAAATATGCTTCGCGAATTCAGGCTGAGATGGCGCAGGCATGAATTAAACCCGGTCGTTTTCCCCGACCTCCTAAATGTATTTGAAGAGAGCATGCGGGCCCAGGCGAAAAAGGAAAGCATAGTGCCGCTGATATCTTCCGCCAATTATGAAATCGCCAAAATAATTACAGATGTTTTTGTAGATAATCCGGCAATTAATGAGGCGAGGGATATCGTGTACCTCAAATTTTGTGAGGAAAACCCCGATAAAATTTTGCAGACCATCCGGCCCTTTGCCGATAAACCCTTTGCCGACAGCCTGATTGTAATTGCCGCAAAAACAAATCCGGTTCAGCTTTATACCTATGCACAATCTATTTCTTCTCCTGAAGGAAAACTCATTCACCGGAATGCAGATAAACTGGTAAAGGCAGTGGCTGATTTGAGCCAGACCCCCCATGCCTTGTTTTATTTCCCTTTTTTAGATAACCTGCTTTCCGGAAAACTTACCATCGATAGCATTAAAAGATTTGTGGGCACTTCCGATACCAATTACGATAGTGTGGGGTATTATAAACTATTGGTAAAAACGGAGATTGAATATTTTAAAAGGATGGCCCCCCCCTTGCGCGATACGCCCGTAGCGATGTTTGGCCCCAATGGGTTAAGAGAAACCCTAAAGAATAAGGCAATTCAACATTTCATCACCCCCATCAATAACCTGCACGAAGAAAACAACCTCGCTGTCCGGATGCGGGCTATTCAGCCTTTATCGGCTCAGGGCTTGTATTATATGATGGTGATGGGTGAAAATGATATTTATACATCCAGTTATAAACATAGTTTTAGCAGGCTGCTCGAGTTGATGGGGAGTAAACCCAGTGGCGATTCTTTATTACTATCCGTACATTTCGATTTTTTCAGGAAGTTTTTGAAGATGGCGGCCAATTACAATAAACTGGATACCTTCCTTAAAACCATGCCGCCCGAAAAATCGGAACTGGTCATGAAAGCTTTTGTAGCCCGGCTGGATGAAACCGGAAACCTGGAGGATGCGGTAGATGTAGCCGACTCGTATAGCAGCATTAATAATAAAAAGTTGCAATCTTCTATTCTCGGGTATGTAATCGAAAACGAACAGCAGGCGATTGCCCAGGGTAATTCCCGGGGTCAAATTATTTATGGGTTACTGAAATCTATTTTTCTTTCTGCAGATACCAGTAACCACATTGATCTGACCAGCGTATTGGGCATACCATCCATTTTTGAGGTTACCAACAAAGAATTAAGGGATGAAAATGGAAAAGTGGTTCAGCAGGTTTTCTGGTATGGCGATGAAGATGGGAAAACATTTTTCCCCGCTTTTATCGCTTCCTTTTCTCCCAAAGAATGGAAGATCACCCCAAAGAAAGAATGGTACGAAATCAATTCCCTGAAAGGGAATGTTTGGATTTTTGCCAACCGCCCGCTCGATAATGATGCCAACCTCGATGACAGCGCTCAAATTCATCTAAACCGATACCTGGAAGAGAATAACCTCCATCCATCCATAGTGGTTCACCGGGGCCATAGCTATTGGCTTCCCCGTACCATTAAACGCATGCCCGGCGATGCAAAAATAGTAGTGCTTGGTTCCTGTGGAGGATACAAAAACCTGAATGACATCATTGAAAATAATCCGGATGCACACATCATTTCTACCAAAGAAATTGGGGCCGGAGAAATTAACCGCCCCATTCTGAATTACCTGAACCAAACCATCGAATCGGGGCAGCCCATTATTTGGAAAAACATGTGGGCATCCCTGGGGAAATTATTTTCTAACGACCCCAGCCGCGCCATCCGGGAAAGTTGGGAAGATTATATTCCACCATATAAAAACCTCGGTGCTATTTTTATTAAAGCATACAATAAAAAGACCGAAGGGGAGTAAGCCATAACTTTGCGGTATGAGTTCACCCCGGAAGGCAAAAAGGGTTTTTGATCTGGCGCTGCTGAAAAGAGTTTTCCGGTTTGCCGCACCTTACAGGAGCCAGTTTTTTTTATCTCTGTTTTTGGCGGTATTTCTTGCCCTGCTTTCTCCTGTAAGGCCGTTTTTAATTCAGGTATCCATCAACGTAGGACTAAATAAATCAACTACCGGTTATTTCTTTTCGGATCCCGGTGCATTTTTATTGGAAATAACCATTTTCCAGATTTTCCTTCTCCTGGTAGAAACTACGGCCCGTTTTTTTTTCAGTTTTATCACGGCTTCTCTGGGACAAAATGTGGTTCGGGATATGCGCGTATCTACCTACAATAAAATTTTGGGTCTGAACCTTTCTCAGTTTGATAAAACCCCTATTGGTACCCTCACCACCCGTACGATAAATGATATTGAATCGGTTAACGATATTTTCAGTAATGGGTTGATTCCCATTATTGCCGACCTCCTTTCGATTATTTCTATTCTGAGTTATATGTTTTGGGTAGACGTAAAACTCACCCTCATCTGCCTTTCGCCATTTCCCATTTTGATTATTGCTACCTACCTGTTTAAAGAAAGTGTGAACAAGTCATTTATAAAAGTACGAAATGCCGTGGCCGCCCTGAACGCCTTTGTGCAGGAACACATTACCGGGATGTTCCTGGTTCAGGCTTTTGCTGCAGAAGAAAGGGAGGGCCAAAAATTTAGGGATATCAATAAGCAACACCGGAATGCTAATATCCGGGCAATTTTTGCCTATTCTGTTTTCTTTCCTGTGGTAGAATTGGTTTCTGCTTTTTCGATTGGGTTGTTGGTTTGGTGGGCTGCTAAAGAATCGTTGGGTGTTAGCCCCGAAGTGGCATCCAGGGCAGGAGGTATTATTACAGCCTTTATTTTGTGCATAAACTTATTATTCAGGCCGCTCAGGGTAATTGCAGATAAATTTAATGTGTTGCAAATGGGGATGATTGCCAGTGAAAGAGTGTTTGCGGTATTAGATAATCCGGATGTGACTCCGGATACAGGGAATTACCAGCCAACGAACCTCCGGGGCGAAGTAAGTTTTAACCAGGTTTGGTTCGGCTACAATCCGGCCCTGCCGGTATTAAAAAATATCAGCTTTCATCTTAAACCCGGCGAAACACTAGCCCTGGTGGGCCATACCGGAAGTGGAAAAACATCCATTATCAGTTTAATTAACAGGATGTACCAGGTGCAACAAGGCCAAATCAAAATTGACGGAGAAGACATAAATAATTATAAACTTGGGTTCCTTCGGTCAAAAATTGGGGTGGTTTTACAGGATGTTTACCTATTCAGTGGTTCGGTTCTGGATAATGTTACACTTCGCAATCCATTGATTACCAAAGAACAGGTTGAAAATGCAGCCCGCCTCATCGGAATTCACGATTTTATAATGAGGCTCCCCGGCGGATACAATTTTAATGTGATGGAAAGAGGCGCCACCCTCTCTATGGGGCAGCGTCAGTTACTTTCCTTTGTAAGAGCCTTATTGTACGATCCGGCAATTTTAATACTGGATGAAGCCACTTCTTCTATCGACTCGGAAAGCGAGCAATTGATACAACAGGCAATTGATAAACTTATTGCCGGCCGCACCTCCATCATAATTGCACACCGCTTGAGTACTATCCGAAAAGCCAGCCAGATATTGGTACTCGATAAGGGCGAAATAATGGAACAGGGCACCCACGAAGAACTATTGGAAAAGGGGGGCCAATATGCCCAGTTGTATAAGATGCAATTCGGCTTTGAGAACAGTTCGGCAGGATAATCTTTTCAAATTTTCCAAATCAGCGATCACCCCTTATCTTTGCGGCAAATTTTGAGGAGTGATATGGCTTTAAAGTCTTTAAAATACTTACTGGTAGCGGTTTTCGGCATTTTTTTGACCATTTCTGCACCCCCCGTAAATGCCCAGGATTCCCATGGGCCTGAAGCAAATGAGCACGCCGACGTACCTGAAAAATACGAGCCTGCCAAAAATATCATCGAACACGTAAAGGATGGCCACGAATTTCACTTCTTTAGTATTGGGGATTTTCATGCTACTATTCACCTTCCGGTAATTCTGTATGCTCCGGAAAAGGGCTTTACGGTGTTTTCCTCCAGCCGTTTTGGCCATCACGGAACCGATGAATACAATGGCTATAAAATGGAAGAAGGAAAAATTGTAGCCACAGATGGTTCCAAAGTTTACGACTTCTCCATGACGCGCAATGTGGTGCAAATGATCATTGCACTCATTTTATTAGTACTCCTCATGAACGGGATTGCTAAAAAATACAAATCCGGAATAGGAGTTACTACGGCCCCCAAAGGATGGCAAAATGCAGTGGAACCCATCATTACTTTTTTACGGGATGATGTGGCCAAACCCAACCTTGGAAAAAAATGGCAAAAATATTTCCCCTACCTGCTTACGGTATTCTTTTTCATTCTAATCAATGCCTTTGTAGGGATGATTCCCACATCGGCTAATGTAGCCGGGAATACCGCCTTTACCCTGGTGTTGGGCGTGATATCGCTGCTCGTAATTGTGGCCAGTACGAACAGCCATTTTTGGGCTCATATTTTCTGGCCTCCCGGAGTGCCCATCCTGGTTAAGTTAATCCTGATACCCGTGGAACTGGCTGGGGTCTTAATCATCAAACCCGGGGCGCTTATCATTCGTCTTTTTGCAAACATGATTGCAGGGCACATCATCATCCTCAGTTTTATTTCACTGATCTTCATTTTCGGATCCATGAATAAAATCGCAGGATGGAGTTTCTCACCCATATCCGTTTTGTTCACTGTATTTATTTACTTAATCGAAATATTGGTAATCTTCATTCAGGCGTACATCTTCACAAATCTCACCGCGGTGTTTATCGGGCAATCGTTCGAAGGCGGACATCATGACGTAGATGGACATGCAGATGATGTAATACCAACCATATAAGTATTTTTTTAATCATCATAAAACAAGTATCATGACTTTGATGACTTTGTTGGCTGAAGTTGGATTTTCGCACATGGGTGGTGCTATTGGCGCCGGTCTTGCTGCTATTGGCGCCGGTATTGGTATCGGCCAGATCGGTAAAGGTGCGGTAGAAGCTATCGCACGTCAACCGGAAGCAACCAACGACATCCGTGCAAACATGATCCTCACTGCCGCATTCGTAGAAGGGGTAGCCCTTTTTGCGGTAATTGCAGGATTGCTGGCTGTATTGAAAGCCTAATTGCACAATCGCTTTACTGCATCCAATGCAAAGGGCGGCGGATGCAGTAATATTTTTAAATTAAACTTCTTTAATATCAAATTTTATGGATCTGTTATTACCACAACTGGGTTTAATTGTTTGGACGCTCCTCGCATTCCTGGTTGTTCTTTTTATCCTGAAAAAATTTGCCTGGGGCCCTATTCTGAAAGGTCTTAACGATCGCGAAACCAACATCGCAGAATCGATTGCCACTGCGGAGAAAGTGAAGGCGGAAATGGCCCAATTGAAAAATGACAATGAGGCTCTCCTTGCCTCTGCCCGGGAAGAACGGTCGGCGATGTTAAAGGAAGCGAAAGAAATCAGGGATAAGATGATCAATGATGCGAAGGATGAAGCAAAAGTTCAGGCTTCCCGCATTATTTCAGATGCCCACAATTCAATCCATAACCAAAAGATGGCAGCCCTTACCGATATTAAAAATGAAGTAGGTAAAATGGTGGTTGAAATCTCCGAAAAAGTATTACGGAAGGAGTTGGCAAATAAGGCCGACCAGGAAAATTATATCCGGGAACTGGCCGGGGATATTAATTTTAATTAACCTGCCCGGGCAACAAAACTCAGATCTGAATTATGCATAATCCACGACTGGCAGGCAGGTACGCAAAAAGTCTTCTCGACCTGTCCATTGAACAGAACAAATTGGAGGAAACATACGGCGATGTACGATTGCTTAAATCGATCATTACAGCAAATCCCGATTTTGGCAATATACTTCGCAGCCCGGTAATCAACTCCGATAAGAAACAACAAATCATCAATTCCATAATTAACGGAAGGGTAGGTCAGCTTGCCGAATTATTTATTCAACTCCTGGTAAGGAAGAACCGCGAGAGCAATCTTCCGGAAATCCTGATAGCCTTTATTGAGCAGTACAATAAGTTGAAGAATATTCTTCATGTAAAACTTACTACGGCTGTTTCTATCAGTAAAGAGGCAGAACAAATCCTGGTAAGCAAAGTAAAACAGCAATTGAAGGTTACTGAAATTGAGTTGGAAACACTGATCGATGAAGATATTTTGGGAGGTTTTAAGTTGGAAGTAGAAGGGAAACTGGTTGATGCCAGCATCCAACGTGATCTCTATGATGTCCGTAAGCAATTCCTGAGCAATATCTATATTCACCAGATCAGGTAAACTTCCCCGGTTTCAATCCTAATTTTTTCCCTCCTGTTGGAGGGTTTTTTATGCTGATATAGATTCTCTTTTATGATGATGGATTGGATTCCCCGAGCTGTTGCCCCTTTATTTCCGCCTTTCCCTGTTTCCCATGTTTTTAGGATTGAAGAATTGTATTTTGATAAAATATTTCCCGGAGCATACTTTTCTAATTTCCTTTTTTTGAAAAATTTAAAAAGGCAGCCCATACGAGCTGCCTTAAAAAATGTTGCGGAAGTATTTTATAGTATGGTAACCTTTCCTTTGGCTACAACTTTTCCTTTATCATCCCGAAGCGTAACCATATAAACTCCATGGCTTAAGTGCGGTACATGCATTTCTATTTTTGGATTACTCATATTCACCACCACCTCTTTGGCCACAACTTTTGCCCCTGCCGCATTATACATTACAACCTGGAAGCGATGGTTGCCAGTCCCGTTTTTGGGAGGCGTAATGAGGAATTGCCCCTGGTTGGGATTGGGATAAATAAATGAGATACTAACCACCGAGTCGCCAATTGCCAATTGATTTGAAAAACCAGTACACCCGTTGGCATCCGTAAAAGAAGCAACATAGGTTCCCAGTCCGCTTTCATCCACAGTAATGGTATGGGTCGTTTGCCCAGGAAGTACGGATCCGTTTTTGGTCCAACTGAAAACACTGCCCGGGTGATCCGCCACTGCGGTAAGGGTGGTGCTAAGGCCTGAAATCAAATTCTGGTATGGACTTGAAGTGAGGGTTACCACCGGCAATGGGTTTACCGTAATGGTATGGGAGGCAGTGGAAGAACAGCCTGCAGCCGAGGTTCCGGTAACGGTATAGGTAGTGGTCTGGCTGATTGGGAAAGAAGTATTATTCTGTATCCCATTGTTCCAGGTGTAGGTTGAAGCGCCAGTGCCTGATAGCAATATATTGGTTCCTGCACAAACGATATCCGCCGGTTGCACCGTTATGCCTACTTCCGGAATTGCATTAACCACCAGCGTTGTACTGGCCGAGGTTGTGGCTGTACATGGCGATGCCGCAGATACTACCACCTGATACATATTTCCATTTTGGGAAAGGGTTAAATTGTTAAGTACAAGCGAAGCGCCGGAAGCGCCTGGTACATTTGCAAAACTGGTACCTCCATCTGTACTGATTTGCCACTGATAACTGATACCCGTACCCGAAGCTGTCACAGAAAGGGTGATATTATCACCCACACATTTTGCAGTGGCCGAAGGTTGGGTGGTAATGCTGGCCGGACTGTTTACCGTTAATGAGGCAGCATTCGTATAAATAGGATCCGGGCCGCAACTGGTAACCGCCAGGCGGTACAGGTTATTGTTCAGAGAGGCCGATACGGAAGGAAGAGAAAGGGTGGTGGTGGTGGCACCTGCAATGTTCGTATAGGTAGTTCCTCCATCCGTGCTAACCTGCCACTGGTAACTCACTCCGGTAGCGCTTGCCACAAAACTTACAGCAGATCCGGCGCAAACGGTTTGATTTACTGGTTGTGAGCTGATATTCGCAGCAGTAGTAACTGAAAGAGTAACATTGTTCGATGTTACGGAAGAAACACAGGCCGTTCCGGTTACCACAACATGGTATTGGTTTCCATTCATGCCACCTGTTACGGATGTAAGCGCAAGGGTTGCCGTTGTGGCCCCTGGTATATCCGTGAAGCTGGCCCCTCCATTGGTGCTTATCTGCCATTGGTAACTAACACCCGTACCCGAAGCCACCACGGTAATATTTGTGTTATTCCCGGTACATGCTGCTACGTTGGCTGGCTGCGTTGTGATGCTGGCCGCTGTGTTTACCGTAAGCGTAGCAGCAGATGAATTGAGAGGAACAGGGCTGCAACTGCCTATCGCCACCCGGTATTGGTTATTGTTCATGGAGGCGGTAACCGGAGTAATGGTAAGAATAGCTGATGTAGCGCCAGTAATGTTGCTAAAAGTGGTACCACCATCGGTACTAACCTGCCATTGATACGTATTGGATGCGCCTGTGGCATTTACTGAAAAACTGGCATTTAGGCCTTCACAAATGGTGATATTTTGAGGCTGTCCTGTAATCTGAGCAGGCAGTGTTACATTAAGCAGGGCACTCGAAGAGGTGGTGGAAGAAGGGCAGGTATTGGATGCGATCACCCGATACCGGTTGTTGTTCATGGCTCCCGTTACACCGGTAAGTGTAAGTGTGGCAGAGGTTGCCCCATTAATATTATTAAAACTTGCACCACCATCGGTACTAACCTGCCATTGATATTGTACCGATGAGCCAGTGGAGGTTACTGAAAAACTGGCATCGGAACCGGCACATACCGTTTGGTTTGCCGGCTGGTTTGCGATGGCGGCATCTGTACACCCCGGTGGTAAGATCAGCGTAACGGTATCGCTATAACTTACCCTTGCTCCTGAGGGAGGGTAGAGGCTGGATCGCATATTGACAACGGCCTGGTGCTTTAGGTTTATATCATCTACATACCAACCCGTACCACCGGTTCCATCATCCGAACTGAATAGCCACCTCAGCCGGATATTTTGCCCGGCATAACCCGAAAGGTTGATGGCAGTTTTGATAAATCCTCCCGAATTTCCAGTGAACGCCTCTTTACCTGCCAGCACTGTGCCCGATGCGGCATCAATTGAAAGCTGGTAGGGATTTAAAATCATCTTATTTTTTAAACCCGCCCAGGTGGTCCCATCATTGGTGCTAATTTCTATCACCCCGCCATCGTATCCCGATTCGGTATTATACCTATGCATAAACGTTAGTGCCGACTGGTTTGCAGGCAGGGTTATTGCGCTGGTAGTAGCCATGGTTTGCACCGAAACAACAGAAGTGTCTTTCGTGAATGCCGAAGAAGGAGGGCTTACGCTTTGCGCATTGCTGATTACCCAGGTTGCCGGGGTTGTGGAGGTGGTGGTAAAAGTTGCGGGAATACCAGATCCTGAAAAGGGTTCATTTATTATATCGGTGGGGTCGTAATAAGCCCCGGCATTTACTGAAACGGTAAAAGAATAAGCCTGGCTTCCTCCGGCGGCTAAGGTTACCGGGAAACTCACCACCCGCGTAGTGGCATTGTAATTGCCGCCTGAAATATAAGTTACATTAGAAGGCAGGGTGTCGGTAAGCAGATAGTTGTTTACTGCATTGCAGGTAGAAACAGTATTGGTATAAGTAACCTGGTTTCCTTCCTGAACTTCGTTTACGCTTTGTGTTAGTTCTACTTTTAAAGCTGGGCTGAAATCCGGAACCTGGTCATTTACATTGTCGGATGATCCCTGCGAGGCATTAGGTCCCATCCCCCTGCGGCGGAATGCTTCCCGTATGGCGCAAAGGTGGGCTCCTCCATATAAATTAATATCAGCCTGGATGATGGCGTTTCTTCCATCAATAAAACCGGGCTGGCAGGGCTGTAATTTTAAACCTTCCATTACCAGTTTATAAGCAATAACATTACCACCGGTAGCATTGGCATCAAAAAGATTTATGGAAATGCTTCCAACCTGGTTAATGATATTCCAGGTCATATCCCATAAAACGGCACACCAAATTTCTCCCCGGTCGTGGCTCTCTGCCGGGATGGAAGATGCATACACTTTATTGTTCACCATCATATCGGTGCAATACTTTTGCGAGCGGATTCCACTACCGTTAATAGATTGACCAATGGCATAGGTACCCATCCCCCGGGGAGATCCAAAGCCATCCCCCAAGGTGCTGAAGGCCCAGTTTTGGGTCATCATCAGGGCAAAATAATCGCTCCATCCTTCGCCCATATTTTCGGCATTGCCCAGGCATCCCGATTGAGAAGGGCCACCTGTTAGCCTTCCGCTTACCCCATGGGAGAATTCGTGGGTTACGATTCCGTTGTCTGCATCGCCATCAATCACGGCGGCACCCAGGGTTACATTCAGCCCACCGGCCAGGGCGGCGCTTAAGGTTTGCCCATCATCCTGCGATACCATCACGGCAGGAATTGTAATGGTATTATCTGATCCCCCCATTCTTATAGGATCGCCTGCTACATTGTTAATTACAATAACGCCTACGGCACCTGCAATTTGTGCGTTTTTCACTTTAACGGTAAAGTTGCAATTGCCCCGGTTGAGGAGGGCTATTTTCCCGGTTAAGGAGCTGGCAGATGTGCCACAGGCTTCATGATCAAGACCGGTGGTATTATCATTAAACCAGGCAACAGCGGCGGTTACCGGCCCCAATGCGGCCAATTGGTTAGCAGAGCTAAATGCACTTTCCACAGCGGAATAATTTCCGGCAATGGCGGCAGGGCTGTTAACCACCACCGAAGCGGCTGTATCCCATAAATACATTTGCATTCTTGGTTTGGCGCCGTCAGCCGGGGTGGAGAAATTTGCATTCTGGGTTCCTGCACCATCCTGGGCGTCTGCAATTACGTAATCATTTCCCAGTCCGCCTCTTCCCTGGTTGTTGGCCTGGAAATTTCCGGAGGCTTCATCAAATCCATATTGGTATGAAATATCGTGCAGCAGGTTATTCCAGTAAAAAAGGTTGGTAATATTAAACTGTTGGTTTGGTACCGGCGCACGTTGGGTGGGCGCCACACCAAAATTGGGCGTGAAATTAAAAGTCAGCGGATCGGGATTGGTGGTTGAAGTGGCCACCTGCCCGGCCGAATTATTTGCTGCCGCCCTGTCTTCGGCAGCCCATACATTATTACCCCGGGTGAAATTAAAATCGAGCGATCCGTTATTATGCCATTTCAATGAAGTGGCATTACCGGGGGCATGGGTCCAGGGATTATTTACCGAAGCAGGAGCCCCCCCGGGGTGCTTGGGGCTTTCGGCAGGAAAGGGTACTACAATGTAGGAAGCATTGGTCACGATTTCAGGACTCCCGGCCAGGGGTAGGTCGGCTTTAAATAATTTAGTGAAAGAAAAACTTTTTATTTCGCCGGATTCTGCATTCTTTCGGTCAAGGATACCCGCAGAATACCGGGCGTCTTTACTCCAGTTGCAGGATACAGTAAGGTTGGTTTCGTTTAGCACCTGGCCTGAGATGGCATCTACCCGTATCAACCAGTAATCCGAACTGTTTAAGGGAGTTAGAAATACCTGCCAGGCAAGTTTTACTTCTTTGTTTTTGTTATAAGGAAGCCAGAGTAATTCGGCGGTAATATCCTCCGAACAGGCACCCGCTTTACCAAAAGAAAGTGTTTTCCCGTTGGCTCCGGGGGTAGAGCTGAGATACCCCACCGGAAAAATATTTTTTTCGGCCATGGCAATTTTAACCGCTTCTGCAGCGGTTTTTGCCGGACTGTGCGGCTGTAGGGCTACCTTGTTTTCAAACCCTTTTAAGCGCCCTCCCGATTTGGATAAAAATTTTCCATCGCGGAATGCCAATACCATCAACTGGTTGTACACAGGGATTTGTGCATATGCCTGCTGCAAGTAAACGATCGACTGGCCGTTCCCTTTAGCGGGAATATAATCACTGACCAAACTGTTAGCAAGATCGGCATCTGAAATACCAATTTGATCCTGGTTTTGGATAATGAGGCGGAAGGCTTCTTCATTATTTTTTTGGGCATAGGTAACTGCAATGCACAAGTGCAATAAAAAGAACAGTAGAAATTTTTTCATTTTCCTTTGATGATTGATTTGGATGTTTTTCCCGGTTATGGAAAATTTTTAGGTATGAATATTTAGAGGGCAAAAAAAAATAGACATTGGGTTTAAACAAGCGGGCGGAAAATTAAACCAAAATCCTGATTTTAGGGGTATTTTTTGCTTTGATTTACTTCGGAAAGGTTCTTGCAAACCGGGTTTTCCATTTCCGGCTGCTCATTTAAATAGTACGTTCCGCAGAAACCCGAACAGGTTAGAAAATCCTCCTGTTTTATACCAATTTTTTTGCCAATCAGAAGGGCAACCCCTACCTTTGCAGCCAATTTTTGAAGGGGGGATTCCCCAACCGATTTTAATTGCAATTTTTTAATATAAAAACATGGTAGAGATTAAACCAGATGAGATTTCGGCGATACTTCGCCAACAACTCAGCAACTTCAATGTAGGAGCCAGCCTCGAAGAGGTAGGTACCGTTTTACAGGTGGGGGATGGTATTGCCCGTGTATATGGGCTGAATAATGTCCGTTCCGGTGAACTGGTAGAGTTTGATAATGGTGTTAAAGCCATTGCCCTAAATCTGGAAGAAGACAATGTGGGGGTGGTATTGATGGGTGAAAGTACCGGAATTAAAGAAGGGGATAAAGTGAAGCGCACCGGCCAGATTGCATCTATCCGTGTTGGAGAAGGAATGTGCGGCCGGGTAATCAATACACTGGGTGAAACCATAGATGGCAAGGGGCCTCTTACTGGTGAGCTTTATGAAATGCCTTTGGAACGCAAAGCGCCGGGAGTAATTTTCCGTGAACCGGTTAAAGAACCACTCCAAACCGGGATTAAAGCCATTGATGCCATGATTCCAATTGGCCGTGGCCAGCGCGAATTGATCATTGGCGATCGCCAGACTGGTAAAACGGCTATTGCCATTGACACCATCATCAATCAAAAAGAATTTTTCGCCGCCGGAAAGCCGGTATATTGTATATATGTAGCCATCGGCCAGAAGGCTTCTACCATTGCCGGGATTATGAAAACCCTCGAAGACAATGGGGCAATGGCCTATACTACCATTGTATCCGCTTCTGCTTCCGATCCGGCTCCCCTCCAGTTCTACGCTCCCTTTGCAGGCGCTGCGATTGGCGAATTCTTTAGGGATACCGGACGCTCAGCCCTAATTATTTATGACGATCTGTCTAAACAGGCCGTTGCCTACCGAGAAGTATCGCTCCTGCTCCGCCGCCCACCGGGCCGTGAAGCATATCCGGGAGACGTATTCTACCTGCATAGCCGCCTTCTGGAACGTGCCGCTAAAGTGGTATCCAAGGACGAAATTGCCAGGCAGATGAACGACCTGCCCGAATCTATTAAAGGCATTGTGAAGGGAGGAGGTTCGTTAACCGCCCTGCCCATTATTGAAACCCAGGCAGGAGACGTATCCGCCTATATCCCCACCAATGTAATTTCCATCACCGATGGACAGATATTCCTGGAAAATAACTTGTTTAACTCAGGTATACGTCCGGCCATTAACGTGGGTATATCGGTAAGCCGGGTGGGTGGTAATGCCCAGATCAAATCCATGAAGAAAGTGGCCGGTACCCTTAAACTCGATCAGGCCCTTTACCGCGAGTTGGAAGCCTTCTCCAAATTTGGGGGCGACCTGGATGCTGCCACCAAAAACGTAATTGAAAAGGGTGCTCGTAACGTGGAAATCCTCAAACAACCCCAGTATACACCCTTTTCGGTTGAAAAACAGGTAGCCATCATTTACCTGGGTACACAGGGTCTGTTAAAGAATGTTCCGGTAAAAAGAATTAAGGATTTTGAAGACCAGTTCCTCCTGGAAATGGAAAAGAAACACCCGGAAATTCTTGCTGAATTTAAGAAGGGTGCTTTGCCAGACGAAAGTTTGAAAAAAATGACTGAACTGGCATCGCATATTGCCGGGCAGTTCAAATAAGCAGGGATATTAATTTATTAAAAGAGAAGTTTCAACTTCTCTTTTTTTATTTCCGGCATTTTGGCAGTTGCCAGCCAATGGAAAGCTTTTTGATAGTTTTGAGAAAATATTTTTTATGACACTTGGGATTTTATTTGTCTCTGTAATTTTTATGGTGCTGGGGATGGTGGTGCAATACCGTCTAAAAAGCAAATTTGAAAAGTACAGCCAGGTGCCCACCAGTAGTGGAATGAGCGGAGCGGAAATTGCACAAAAAATGCTCCATGATAATGGTATATATGATGTAAAAATTACTTCGGTGGAAGGAAAACTAACCGACCATTATAACCCGATAGATAAAACCGTTAACCTGAGCGCCGATGTGTATGCCGGCCGAAGTGTTTCTGCTGCTGCCGTTGCGGCTCACGAATGTGGCCATGCAGTGCAGCATGCCACGGCCTATTCGATGCTGATGCTGCGAAGCAGAATGGTGCCGGTAGTGCAAATCAGTTCAACCCTTTCACAATGGATCATTATTGCCGGGTTGGGAATCCTTGGTTTTGGTGGTGGAAATTCTACCCTCCTATTGATTGGTATTGTACTGTTTGCCGTTACCACCCTGTTCACTATTGTTACCCTTCCGGTTGAATTCGATGCCTCTGCCAGGGCACTGCGCTGGCTTCAATCGGCCAATATTACCACCTCACCAGAATATCAGGATGCGAAAGATGCGCTTAAATGGGCAGCGCTAACTTATGTTGTGGCGGCTCTCGCCTCCATTGCCATGTTGGTTCAATATATCATGATATTTTTGGGAAGGTCGCGGGATGATTAATTTCCCCTGCAGTAGTTCAATTGCTTAACTCATGTATATTGCATGGGTCCAACAAAAAAAAATTATCAATGAAATACGGAAATGAATTTGAAAAGTATGCGGTGAAACATCGGGGCATAAACAGCAACACCCTGCACGGTTACATCAATCATAATATTACCAACCTGACCCCTAACATTATTGAGGAAAGGCCCATGAATGTAGCGGTGATGGATGTGTACAGCCGGCTCATGATGGACCGGATTATTTTTTTAGGCTATCCTATTAATGATGAAGTGGCGAATATTGTAACCGCCCAGTTGTTGTTTTTGGAAAGCACAGATCGGAGCCGGGACATCCAAATGTATATCAACAGCCCCGGCGGCAGTGTGTATGCCGGATTAGGAATGTATGATACCATGCAGTTCATCACACCCGATGTAGCCACAATTTGTACCGGCATGGCAGCCAGTATGGCCCAGGTGCTTATGTGTGCCGGTGCCAAAGGAAAAAGGACCGCTCTAAAGCATAGCCGTATCATGATGCACCAGCCAAGCGCCGGCGCTGTGGGACAGGCTACCGATATTGAAATTACAGTAAATGAAATCAAAAAAATTAAACAGGAATTGTACGAGGTGATCGCATACCATGCTGAACAACCCGTAGAAAAAGTGGCAGTTGACTGTGACCGGGATTATTGGATGACGGCCCTCGAAGCCAAAGCCTATGGCCTGGTAGATGAAGTTTTATTAACCAATCCTAAAAAAGTAAAAAAAGATTAATACGCATATGAACCAGCTAATCTCTTTTAAGCCGAATAGAATGGATGACGAAGATACCCCACCGGAAATGCCCGAAAACCCGATGGAGAAAATGATGAGCGGATGGTTGTTCGATAAAAAATTCATTGAACAACGCAAGGTTTTTCTATGGGGTGCTGTGGATGATAAATCAGCAAAAGAAATAACCGACCGTCTTTTATACCTCGAGGCCATCGACCCGGGAAAAGAAATCAAATTTTATATCAACAGCCCCGGTGGTATGGTTACCAGCGGGATGGTTATTTATGATGTAATGCAGATGATCAGTTCGCCCGTTAGTACTATTTGCATGGGAATGGCTGCCAGTATGGGCAGTATTCTGCTGAGTGGGGGGGAGAAAGGGAGGCGGTTTATTTTTCCGCATGGGGAAGTGATGATACACCAGCCCAGCGGTGGCGGCCGGGGTACCAGCGCCGATCTCGAAATTATGGCCCTGCAAATTTTGAAAACCAAACAATTGGGCGCAAAAATACTGGCCGATAATTGTGGCCAAACCCTGGAGAAGGTGATGAAAGATTTTGACCGGGATTACTGGATGGATGCCACAGAATCAATTACTTATGGTATAGTGGATGCGGTAATTGAAAAATTCTAATTCAACCGGAAATAATAATTAACAGCAATAACCTGCCTGGCTACTACCCGTTTCCTGGCAGGTTTTGTACCTTTGTAACCTTCCTTAACAGGA
Source organism: Bacteroidota bacterium (assembly GCA_018266615.1). Lineage (GTDB taxonomy): Bacteria > Bacteroidota > Bacteroidia > Chitinophagales > Chitinophagaceae > Ferruginibacter. The sequence continues at coordinate 111,054 of JAFEAB010000096.1, read as the reverse complement.
ACTAAGATTATGCCCAAACAACAAGTTTTGCATTGTACTTTTTGTGGCCGCAGAAGAGATGAAGTAAAAATCCTGATTGCGGGCCAGGATGGCCATATTTGTGAAAACTGCGTAGAACATGCGCAGGAAATTATTCTTCAGGAACTGGGCACTTTGCCATCAGAAACCCGGCCCGCCAATAATAATGCGCAGAAATTCACCATCAGGAAACCGGTCGAAATCAAAAAGTTTTTAGATGAGTATGTAATTGGCCAGAACGATGCAAAGAAAACACTCGCAGTGGCGGTTTATAACCACTACAAACGCATCAGCCAGAAAGTTGAAAACGATGTGGAGATTGAAAAAAGCAATATCGTAATGGTAGGTGAAACCGGTACCGGTAAAACCTTACTGGCAAAATCGATCGCCCGCATGTTGAATGTTCCTTTTGCCATTGTAGATGCTACCGTATTTACAGAAGCCGGCTATGTGGGCGAAGACGTGGAAAGTATGCTTACCCGGTTATTGCAAGCCTGTAATTACGATGTTGCGGCTGCTGAAAGAGGAATCGTATATATTGATGAGATCGATAAAATTGCCCGGAAGAATGATAACCCTTCCATCACCCGCGATGTTAGTGGCGAAGGAGTACAGCAGGGCCTTTTAAAATTGCTGGAAGGAAGTGAAGTGCTGGTTCCACCCCAGGGCGGGCGCAAGCATCCCGAACAGAAACTGATAAAGGTAAACACCCAGAATATCCTTTTTATTTGTGGCGGCGCTTTTGATGGGATTGATCGCATCATTGCCCGTAGGGTGAATACCAATACCATCGGATTTAATGTAAATAAGGAATTACAGGAATATCAACATGATAACCTGTTACAATTTGTAAATGCAGTGGATCTGAAACATTTTGGACTAATTCCCGAATTGTTGGGAAGACTCCCCGTTGTTACCTATCTGAATCCGCTCGATGCAAAAACCCTGAGATCCATCCTTACTGAACCCAAAAATGCACTCATCAAACAGTTTACCAAATTGTTTGAAATTGAAGGCATTGAACTTCATTTTGAACCCCGGGTTTTTGATTTCATGGTTGAAAAAGCACTTGAATATAAGCTGGGGGCACGCGGCTTGCGAAGCATTTGTGAAAGCATCCTTACCGATGCGATGTATGAACTTCCCTCCGAAAAAGAAAAACGGTTTGAGGTAACCTACGAATATGCCCAACGAAAATTTGTCAATAGCAAATTGAGTATGCTGAAAGTTGCCTGATAATATTTATCCCCTGCCTTTCAGCGGGGGATTTTTATGTATTCACAATTGTATTTTAAACCTATTAATCGGCTATTTTCGTAGCCAAATAATAAAACAAACCGAATGGTTGATGTTATTCTTGGCCTTCAATGGGGCGATGAAGGGAAAGGGAAAATTGTGGATTTCTTTGCCAAAGACTATGATGTGGTAGCCCGTTTTCAGGGTGGCCCTAATGCCGGCCATACCTTATATGTGAAAGAAAAGAAGGTTGTATTACATCAAATACCCAGCGGTATTTTTCATGAAAGCAAATTGAATATTATTGGAAGCGGCGTTGTGCTGGATCCAGTAACCCTGAAAAGGGAATGTGAAGCGGTGGCTGCAATGGGGGTTGATTTTCGTAAAAACTTATTTATTAGTGAACGCACCCACCTGATATTACCAACTCACCGTGCACTGGATAAGGCCAGCGAACTATCGAAAGGGCACGATAAAATTGGCAGCACCCTTAAAGGTATCGGTCCCGCCTATATGGATAAAACAGGACGCAATGGCTTGCGGGTGGGCGATATTTTGGATAAGACCTTCACCACGCAATATATTAAGCTTCGCATGAAGCATCAACGGCTGCTCGATAATTTTAATTTCCAGGAAGATATCAGCGCATGGGAAGAAGAATTTTTTGAAGCGCTGGATTTTGTCCGTGAATTAAATATTGTAAATGGAGAATATTTTATTAATCAGGAGTTGGCTGCCGGTAAACGGATCCTGGCTGAAGGGGCACAAGGCTCCATGCTTGATGTCGATTTTGGAACTTTCCCCTTTGTAACCAGCAGCAGCACCATATCAGCCGGTGTATGTTCGGGATTGGGCGTGGCACCACAACGTATCCGGGAGGTAATAGGGATAACCAAAGCCTATTGTACCCGGGTTGGCTCGGGTCCTTTTCCCACCGAACTCCTGGATGAAACCGGTGATAAACTCCGCAACGCCGGAAATGAATTTGGAAGTACTACCGGCCGACCAAGACGTTGTGGCTGGATTGACCTGGTAGCGCTGCGTTTTGCCGGTATGATTAACGGGGTAACCAGCCTTGTAATGACTAAAGCAGATATCCTCGATGGCTTTCCAAACCTGAATGTTTGCACCTCATATCGGGTAAACGGAAAAGAACAAGATACAATTCCCTTCCAAATGAACCGCATGCAAATTGAGCCGGTTTACAAATCATTTCCCGGATGGATGCATCCTATCCATAATATTCATAATTACCAGGAATTGCCATCCCAAATGAAAACCTATATTCAATTTCTTAATGAATATCTTTCCGTTCCGGTAAAGTATATTAGTAATGGCCCGGGAAGGGAACAAATCATCACCGTTTAACTTTCGAAAAAAGAAACAAAAATATTTGGCGATTTGAAAAACTCGTGGAAATTTTACAACCATAATCATTTTTCAATATGACTTCGAAATCTGATAACTCAAAGAAATCAGTAACAAAAAAAGCGGCACCCACAAAAAGTGCATCTGAAAAGAAATCCCATCCGAAAAAAGTAAATGACGAGGAGGAAGATTTGGATGATGAAGAATTAGACGAAACCCCAGTCAGGGGAAAGAAAGCTTCCTCAAAATCAAAAAGCCGCGACGACGATGACGACGATGATGCCGATGAAGTAGAGGACGATTGGGAAAAAGGAGACGAAGACGATAACTGGGATCCCGATTTTGATGAATTTGATATGCCAAAATCAAGTACAAAAAAATCAAAGGGAGGCGGCCGCGCATCCAAAGAAGAGGATGAAGAGGATTTTAAAATGGACGACGATTTTAAAGACCTTTTTTCCGATATGGATAATGATGGCGACGACGATGATGATTTCTAACGCCCATGTTGAATCCCGGCCAGGAATTTCATATTGTTGACCTGCCAAGGTTTAAATTGCTGATGTTGAGCTGGGCAAACCGGTTCAACATCTTTTGCTTTTTAGATGATAATGGATACTCACCGGGGGAGTCTTCTTTTGATTTATGCCTGGCAGCAGGCTCCCACGAACTGTTCTTAACCGGGCCGGAATCTATTTCCCTATCCCGGATACCACCCAACGGGTTATTTGGCCACCTGGCTTTTGAATGTTTTGATCAAAACCCAATAGAAATATCGGAACCATTTGTAGATTTTGGCAAAAGTTTTTTCTTCGAACCCGAACACCTGCTCCGGGTTAAGAATAATTCCCTCTTCATTGCGTCTTATTCTATCCCTCCCCAAACTATTTTTGATGAAATTATTTCTTCCCAACCCATTGTACCGCCTGAGGCGTATGACATACAATTCAGGCATGCATTAAGCCGGGAAGAATACCTGAACCGCGTTCATGGTTTGCTCAAACACATCCAGCGCGGCGATTGTTACGAGATTAATTTTTGCCAGCACTTTTTTGCAGAGCAGGTTTCTATTGAACCGCTTTGGGTTTATGCAAACCTCTGCCAGGTTTCTCCCAGCCCCTTTTCTGTTTTATACCGGCTGCATCATACATATTGCCTTTGTGCAAGCCCCGAAAGATTTTTGAACAAAACAGGAACCACCCTGCTTTCAGAACCGATCAAGGGAACAATGAAACGAAGCCCGGACCCGGTTGAGGATGCCGCCCTTCGAAACGCACTTTCGGAAAGTCTCAAAGACAAAACGGAAAACGTGATGACGGTGGATTTGGTTCGAAACGACCTCAGTATTGTATGCGAAGAAGGATCCGTTGAAGTACCCTCTTTGTTTGCTATTAAATCCTTTCCCAAAGTACATCACCTGGTTAGCACCATCACTGGATCCATTCATGAATCAACAGATTTCTCAGATATCATGCATGCCTGTTTTCCTATGGGATCGATGACCGGCGCTCCCAAAAAAAGGGTATTGGAATTGATTAAGGAATTTGAGAAAGAACCCCGCGGCCTTTTTTCGGGGTCGATTGGATATATAACTCCGGAAGGAAACTTCGATTTTAATGTTGTTATCCGAAGTCTGATGTATGACGATGAAAAGAAAATCCTTTCTCTGAAAACGGGTGGGGGGATCACGGCAAACAGTTTGCCAGAAGATGAGTATGAAGAATCGCTTTTAAAAGCAGAAGCAGGAATGCAGGTAGTTAATAAATCCTATTGACGGTATTTCCGATTTTTTGATTTCGGATGCGAAGGATAAACGGTTTTGTTATTTGGAATCTGCGTGTCATCTCCCAACATCATTTGCACACATTCGTTTAAGATGGGATACCGGTTGGCAAGAAATACTTCCATTTTATCGGCGGGCAACCTGAATTCGTATTGACCGTTGGCCGAAATCCGGGAGTCAAAATCAGGATTGTATTTATTGAATTCCGCCATGGTCATCGAAATATTTTTTGCAATAACCGTGGCAATATATTTTCCGGATAGGGTTATTACCTGCGAGGCAGCGCGTTCTTTTTCTGAAAGCTTTGCATCCGAAGTATAGGGGTTCCCCATGCCCCCCGGTTGATAAAAACCTTTTCCGCCTCCGGCAAGTAAGTTGCCTGCATTGGTTTCCATCACATAGTGGGTAGCAATAAATTTCTTCACGTGGTTCCGGCTTTCCTCGGGTAAATAATATTGAAGCTTCCAAAAATCCCTGCTTCCGCTTCTTTTCATGGCGTTATAAACCGAACCCGGTCCACCATTATAAGCAGCAATCACCAGTAACCAATCGTGCATTTGCTGGTACAGATTCAGTAAATACCGTGCGGCGGCATTGGTACTTTTAATATAATCGCGGCGCTCATCATAATTTGGGGTAACCACCAATCCGTAATCTCGTGCCGTGTAAGGCATAAATTGCCAGGGCCCTCCTGCGCCTACATTACTGGTGGCCGCGGTACTGAGGCTGCTTTCTATAACCGCCAGGTATTTCAATTCGGAGGGCAGGCCATATTGCCTGAAGATCTGGTCAATCAAATTAAAGTAGGGCATTCCCCATCCTTTCATTTTTACGAGGTAAGCGCTATGATCCCGAAGGTAATCCTGCATGTAGGCTTCGGCAAACGGATTTACCTGCGAAGAATAGGGCAAAGCGGGATTGAAACTATATTTTGAAAAAAGATTTTTAAAACCGTATTTGGTCAACTGGCTGATATATTCCACCTTCTCGTTAGCAGGGGCTGATTTTTCGCGAATCACTTCTTCAATTACTGCAGTTTCGCCAGTTGTATCCACTGAAATGGAATCTGCAGGAGCCTGTTCCTGTGCTTTGGAGGCACTGGAAGAAAAGAGAAATAATAGAACAAGTATCCCCGAAAAATAAAAAATTTTATATATGCGTATTTTCTTTTCCATCAAAAATGGCTGTTGCCATTTGAAGCAAATTTACATCTTCTCCCCGGGCGGCAATTAATTGGAATCCAAAAGGCATGTTATTACTATGTATAAAAGCAGGAAGTGAAATGGCAGGCACACCGGTAAGGTTTGCATAGACCGTAAAAACATCGGCAAGATAAACTGCAACGGGATCGTTTTTCAAACTGCCTATGGGCCATGCCGTTACGGGGCTGTTGGGGAGAACCAAATAATCAATTTTCTGAAATACAGACTGAAGATGAGAAATTAATTTTCCTCTTACCTGTTGTGCTTTTTGGTAGTAGGCGTCATAATAGCCGGCGCTTAATACAAAGGTGCCCAACATAATGCGCTTTTTAACCTCCTTGCCAAATCCCTTGCTCCGGTTTTGTTTATAAAATGAAACCAGGTCGGTTTCACAATTCTGCTCCCGATGGCCATAGCGAATCCCGTCATAACGCGACAAATTACTACCTGCTTCAGCCGTGGTGAGAACATAATATGCAGGAACAATGTAATCGATTAGCGGAAAATCGAATTCCTTTACTTCCAATCCAGCGGCCTTCAGTTTTTCCAACTTCTGACGAATAGCTTTTCCTATTTCCGGATCAAGTGAAGGATGGTGGAGCATCTCTTTAAAATATCCAAAGCGGGGAGAGGTTGTTATCGGAGAGCCTGATTTCTTTTCCTGGTTCATCGTAGTATCTCTGGGATCGGGTTGTGCAATTACTTTAAAAACCTTTTGCACATCAGCCAGGTACTTTCCAAAAATTCCAATCTGATCAAATGAAGAGGCATAGGCAATCAGGCCATATCGCGAAACCATACCATAACCGGGTTTAAATCCAATTACCCCGCAAAAGTCGGCGGGTTGCCTTACCGAGCCGCCTGTATCGGAACCCAGGCTTACCATGCATTGGCCCGTTTGCACGGCTACTGCACTACCACCCGAAGATCCGCCCGGCACCATGTGTTGGCCTTTGCCATTGATTACAGGACCGTAAAATGAATTTTCGTTACTGCTTCCCATGGCAAATTCGTCGCAATTGCAAGATCCGATTAGGATGGCTTCTTCCTCCAGCAAAAACTGAACAGCCGAAGCATGGTACACCGGTGTGAAACCTTCCAGCATTTTGGAAGCTGCCGAAACAGGGTGGCCTTCATAACAAATGACATCCTTCAGGGCAATGATAACACCATGGAGGCTGCGCATGGGCAAACCCTTTGCCCTCCGCTGGTCTAACTCACGGGAACGAACAATTGCAGTTTCAGTGAAAACGGAAACAAAAGCATTCAGGTGTTTAAACTCTTCTATTTGACGGAGGTAATGAAGGGTAGCTTCTTCGCAACTGGTGGTATTATCACGGAGTTGCTGCTGGTATGGTAGGATGCCTGAATAATGAAACATAGAGCAAAAAAATCAGCCGGAGTATTCATTTCAGGAATACACACTCCGGCTGAGGGTTATCAAAAAAATCACAATCCGTTACGACGGCTGCTGGTTCTGCGGTTGTTTGGGAAGGGTATCCTTTTCGCGCATACCATCTTCAATCTCGTTGCGAACATTTGATTTGGCATCGTTAAACTCGCGGATACCACGGCCCAGGCCACGCATCAGTTCCGGAATTTTCTTTCCGCCAAACAAGAGCAGGGCAATGATCACAATGAAAATCCATTCGCTTCCACCCGGCATCGACAGCAGGAGTACTGGCTTTAATGAGGACATTATCATAATTTGAAATTGAGATGTAAAGATACTATGTTTTGATATGGCATATTGTTAACGACCTCAATTATTCGGTGTTTAACGCCGTTTTTCAACAGGCTGAACATAAAAAAAGCGGAACATTAACGTTCCGCCTATTCTGATATTAAATATTTTATGCTTTTGCAGCAACAGCCATCCTTTTTTCTTTGATACGGGCACTCTTACCACTACGGGTACGGAGGTAATACAGTTTGGCCCTATTTACACGGCCTACCTTGTTAACCACAATACTTTCAATATTGGGTGAATTTAACGGGAAAAGGCGTTCCACACCTACACCATCGCTAATTTTACGAACGGTAAAAGTAGCCGTCATTCCTTCTCCCTGGCGTTTAATTACATCGCCCTTAAAACCCTGGATACGTTCCTTGGATCCCTCAATAATGCGGTAATTAACGGTAATATTATCTCCGGACTTAAATTCCGGATGATTTGCTTTTTTGGTCAGTTGTTCATGAACAAATGATACTGCGTTCATCTCTATTATTTTTAACGGACGGCAAAGGTAGGAGAAAAATTGTAAACGAGGAAGTTTATCTCCGAAAACTTTAAAACCCGCCCCTGTCTTACCGGGCTATATTAACCGCCCTCTTTTCCCGGATTACGGTTACCTTGATCTGGCCCGGGAAGGTCATTTCAGTCTGAATCTTCTGGGCAATTTCGAAGCTGAGTTTATCGCTTTCGGCATCAGTTACCTTATCGGCCTCTACAATTACCCGCAGTTCCCGGCCTGCCTGAATAGCATAAGCTTTTTCTACCCCTGTATACCCAAGTGCCAGGTTTTCAAGGTCTTTGATGCGCTGAAGGTATTGTTGCATGATTTCCCTCCTCGCTCCGGGGCGAGCGCCGCTGATGGCATCACAGGCCTGGATGATGGGTGATATCACGAACTCCATTTCCATTTCATCATGGTGGGCTCCGATCGCATTAACCACAGCCGGATTTTCCCCATATTTTTCAGCCAGTTTAGCTCCCAGTAATGCGTGACTTAATTCTGTTTCTTCATCCGGCACTTTACCAATGTCGTGGAGCAGACCGGCTCGTTTAGCCAGTTTCGGGTTGAGGCCGAGTTCGGAAGCCATGATCGCACAGAGATTTGCCGTTTCCCTGCTGTGCATCAATAAATTTTGGCCATAAGAAGAGCGGAAACGCATCCTGCCCACCATGCGAATCAGTTCCTTGTGCATTCCGTGGATTCCCAATTCAATCACTGTCCTTTCCCCAATTTCCATCACCTGGTCGTCGAGCTGCCTTTTTGTTTTTTCTACCACTTCCTCTATACGGGCGGGGTGGATGCGGCCATCTGAAACGAGGCGTTGCAGCGAAAGCCTGGCTACTTCGCGGCGCAGGGGATCGAAGGAAGAAAGGATAATTGCTTCGGGTGTATCGTCCACAATGAGGTCAACACCGGTAGCTGCTTCAATTGCCCGGATGTTACGCCCTTCGCGGCCAATGATAGAACCCTTAATTTCATCGCTTTCGAGGTTAAAAACGGAAATAGCATTTTCGATGGCTTGCTCAGCGGCAGTACGTTGGATGGTTTGGATAACAATTTTTCGGGCTTCCTTTCCTGCCTTCTGTTTGGCTTCCTCCACAATTTCCTGCTGCAGGGCAATGGCTTCCGATTTAGCCTCGTGGGTGAGGCTCTCAATCAGTTGTTTTTTCGCCTCATCAGCAGAAAGTCCGGCCACTTTTTCCAGCCTGCGAATATGCTCTTCCTGGTGCTTTTCCAGTTCGGTGCGTTTATTATTTACAATCTCAATTTGCCGGTTCAGGTTCTCTTTGATGCCCTCATTTTCCTTTAATTGCCTTTCCAGGCTGGCGTCTTTTTGGTTCAGGCTTTGCTCTTTTTGTTTTATCCTGTTTTCACCTTCATGTATTTTCTGGTTACGTTGCATGACTTCTTTATCATGCTCCGCTTTCAGTTGAACAAATTTCTCTTTCGCCTCGAGTAATTTTTCTTTTTTGAGGGTTTCGGCCTGGGCCTGGCTGTCTGCAAGGATTTTTGAAGCCTGGGATTCTGCCTCTTCTACCTGCTTTTTGGTATTAGCGGCAAAAATTACTTTACCCAGGAGAATTCCCAAAATGAGCGCAACCGCGCCTATAATAAGTGTGGTTATACTTAAATCCATTAAATAATATGTTTTTTACTTGATTCACAATGAATTATCTCTTCTCCATTTTTTTTTAGGAGATAGTCAGCGAAGATAATGCTTTTGGCTCAAGTTACGGAAGCCATTAACCTTATGGGATAAAGTAAGTAGTTGGAACGAAATACAGATGCAGAATTATTCCACATGTAGAAAATGCCTGGGTAACTGTAAAGAAGGAAGTATGTTGTTTTTGTAAAGAAGATCGGATTTGCTGTTTTAAATTTTATAACCGGAAAACAAGCATAATAAAAAATAATTTACATATTATTTCTTAATGGGTAACGGTAAGTGTAAACCCTGATTCAACAGTAAGATTCACGCCGGGTATAATATGGATACTTCTGCAGGCGCCGTTTATATTTACGTTTACCGGACCATTGTAAATGATCACATCTGTATTTTGGTCGGGTAGTATGCTGCAGCTCCAGTTGCCCGCATCACTCCAAAGGTTTGAGACGTTGCCGGTCCATTGCGTTTTAAAACTTAAGGTATATACGCTGCTGTAATTCACATTATCTACCCTGCATCGGAATTGTGTGCCTGTCCAGTAGCTGTCTATGTTATTCCGGGATATAGTTTGTGTTGCGCTGGTGGTTGAAAAATAATCAGAGGGTTGATTTAAAAGGTCTGCCCAGTCCTGTGAGGCGGGGGATTTAATTTGCCACTGGTACTGGCTACCGCTAACATCGGAAGTAATAGCAAAATTGTCGCTGGGGCAAAGGGAAAAGGGAACGCCGCACGACAGCCCGGTTTGAACGCCTCCGGTTGAAAGCCAATTGGAAGAAAAACCATTCAATGCAAAATTCGTGAGTGTTCCATTCAAATGATTGCTTCCGGCATCTGTCAAAATGTTTATATCGGTATTGACTTTGCCGCCGGTGCCCTGGTTAAAATGGTATAGAGCGATGATCCCATTTTGGCTGCCGGGGTTTATTTCGCAATTCATTTTATCCTGGATTTCAGTTGCCGTTAATGCCCTGTTCCACAAACTGAACTCGTCTATGGTGCCATTAAAAAATTCTGCATCTCCTCCAAACGAACCAATACAGGCTGGTGCGGTGCCGGAAGTTCCGATTGTTCCGGTTACATATTGAGAGCCGATCAATATCCCGTTGCGATAAATTTTTTTCAGCGTTCCATCGAATGTTGCAGCAACATGCACCCATTGGTTTTCATAATCAGCCGCTGCTATTGGCACGTCCAGTTCTGAATAAACGCCTGCTACAGCCAGCCCAAATGAAAGGATAGAGCCATTGTTTTGAAAAGAAAATAAATGGCGGTCGTTACCATCTTCCTTCCTGTAAATTTCACTATAGGCATTGGTATGGATGTTCACGGGTTTTATCCATGCTTCAATGGTAATGGCCGAAGATGGTTTTAAAAGCGCATTATGCGGAATGCTTACGTAATCGTTTATGCCGTCAAAATTTAAAGCTGAGCCGGGTTGGGGAACAGGTATAATTTTACTAACGGTATTGTTGTTAAAATTCGTAGTATAAATATTCTCCGATGTATCAGTTAATACAGAAATAGGGTTGGCCCCGACTGCAAGGATTCCATAATCCTGTGTTACCGTTCCATCCGGAGCGATTTTGCTTATGGTGTTATTGCCATAGTTGGCGGTATAGATATTTCCAGATGCATCAATTGATATACCCATAGGCTGGGCATTATTCGCCAATATAGCCCACACATCTGTTATCGTTCCATTGGGGGTTATTTTACTTAAGGTGTTGTTATTATAATTCGCAGTATAAATATTGTTAGATGCATCAATTGCCAAACAATAGGCTGAACCGGTATTTGAAAGTTGAGCAAATATCTGGGTTACTGTACCATCCGGAATTATTTTACTTATGGTATGATTGTTGAGATTGAGGATGAACAAATTCCCTAAATTATCAAAGGCTATATCTACTGGGTACGCATTTCCATCCAGTGAAGCCCATGTTTGAATTGTGGTTCCATTTGCGCTTATTTTACTGATTGTGCTATTCGTTGGATTAGCTGAAAAAATATCCCCGGATGAATTTACGGCAAGCGCATTCGGGTTGGCATTTGATGCCAGGGTGGCCCATGCAACAGAAGCTGTTCCATCAGGAGTTATTTTGCTAATCGTGTTTAACCCATAGTTCGCCGTAAAAACATTTCCTGATAAATCTGTAACTACATCTACCGGTTCAGCATCATCTGCTAAAATAGCCCAATCCTGGCTCACTGTTCCACTTGGGGTTATTTTACTTACCGTATTATTCCTTTGATTTGCTATAAAAAAATTGCCATTGGGGGCAACTGTAATTTTCCTTGGGCCTATAGGAAGTAAAAGTGAAGCCCATGTTTCTGTGAACTGCCCTGCAGATGACAATTTACTAACGGTACCATTACCTGCATTGGCAGTGTAAATATTACCTGATCCATCAATGGTTATAGGCCAATTGCCAAAACCTAAGTTGGTACCAATTGGCCATGATTGAATTATTGTACCTTCAGGAGATAATTTGGAAATTTTACTCTGTGAATTGTTCAGTTTAATAGCAGCAAACACATTCCCGGAAGCATCAGAAGTGATTCCTGCTATACTGTTACTACCCGCAAATGCCATGAATGGCTGAATGTTTGTGCCACCGGAAGGAGGTATTTTGGTTAACGTAGCTACATATCCCCCATTCCCATTGCTTACAGTCCCCACTCCCCCCATATAAACATTTCCGCTTACATCAATAGATAAGGCATAGCCCATTTCTGCGGTTGTTGCCCACGCATCTGTTACAATACCATCTGGGGTTATTTTGCTAACTGTATTGTTTCCTCCATTAGTGGTATAAAGATTCCCCGAAGCGTCAATGGCTATTCCGGACGGAGAGGCGCCACTTACCAATGTTGCCCACGCTTGCGTAACTGTTCCATCTGCACTAATTTTACTGATGGTATTGTTGCCGAGATTTACCGTAAATATATTTCCATTGGCATCCGGCACAATTCCTACAGGTTGGGTATCATTCCCTACAGACCAGGAACCTGTGATCATTCCGGAAGAATTTATCCTCAGAATTGTTCCGAAAATATAGTCCATTATAATATAAATATTTCCCAATGCATCTGTAGAAATGGCATCCGGATGTGCATTTACGCCATAATGCATAAAGTAAATATCTACTACTCCCGATTGAGAAATTTTGCTAATTGAGCCATTGGTATTTTGAACATAAATATTCCCCGAATGATCTGTTACAATTGACCATGGTTTTGCAGTAATATTACTTGTTATTGTTGCCCAATCCTGAATTACGGTTTGCGCCTGCAGGTATAGGGGGAAAATAATAAAAACTATACAGCAGAGTTTGATCAGTAAAGATTTCATATAGGAAAAACTTTATTATCCCAATGGTGCTTCTTCTTCTGTTCAATAAATAATCTTTCCCGAAGATATGTGATAAAATAAATATAAAAATATATTAATAAAAAAAGGGGGATGTTAACCAATTTCTGCACCATCCAGCAGTTTTTCCATTAGCTTTAGTTGATTGATTATTTCATCTGCATGCAGGGAATTGTCGTTTTCCTGATTAGTCTGGGTGGCAAACCAAATTACTACCATGGCAATATAATCCTGCATGTCTTTCCCGGCAAACTGGGTTTTGTATTCAATGATTTTATCATTTATCTGTTTCAATGTTTTTCTGATAACCTCTTCGTGCTCCGGAAGGGTGCGGATACGGTAACTACGGTCGGCAATGATAATATTTATGGGAATGAGTTCGTCCATTTTTCAAATTATTGTTGCAACATTTGGATGCATTGGTCAATTTGTTTGATATACCCATTCAGTACTTTTTCAAAAGCAACTTTGTCGGCTTCATTCATTTTACCTGCTGAAGCTTTTAATAAATACTGCTGTTCTTCGAGAATCCTTATTTTATTGAGTAACTCCGATTTTTCTGATTCCAGTTTTTGAATTTTTATTTCCTGTCTGGAATGATTTTTTTTCAAATCGTCATACCGCTTCACCAGGGTTTGTAACCTGTCCTTAATCCGGGTGATATAGTCGCTGATTTTTTCCATTTTATTTTCTGATGATGGCGCCGTTTCTGGTTTCAAAGGCGCCAATTAATTTATTCATCAGCAGGTCGGTTTCTGCATCGGTCATGGTTTTGTTTTCATCCAGCAGGGTAAAACTTAGAGCCATGGCCTTTTTGTTTTCCCCCAGTTTATCACTTTCAAAAAGATCGAAAAGGGAAACCCGCTTAATTTCAGGCAGGTTTAACAGGTTTACGGTATCTCTCAAATCGCCATAACTTACTTTTCTGTCTAACACCAGCGACAAGTCGCGGGTAACCGCAGGGTATTTAGGGATTTCCCGGTAAGTTACCTGTTGTTTGGTAATTATGGGCAACATCGTGTCCCAATTTATTTCAGCATAAAATACGGGCTGCTTGAGATCGAATGATTTAAGGGTGGAAGGCCCCGTCTCCCCTAAGAACCCAACAACTTGTTTTTTAATTTTGATAAGGGCAGCGTTTGAATAATGTTCCATTTCCAATGCCTCAAAATGAATGCTGCCCGAATAAAGAGAAGAAAGGAGGATTTCAATTACTGATTTTAGTTGGAAAAAATCTGCGGGTTTGGGTTTTGTTCTCCAGCCCGCTTCGGAATTATTCCCTGAAATATAAATGGCCAGCTTTTTATTTTCTGTAATACCCTCCTTTTCGTTTCGATAGGTTTTGCCGAATTCGAAACAGCGAATATTCGTATTTCTGTGGTTTTGGTTGTGTTGTATCACCTGCAAAGCCGATTGTAACATTTGTGGCCGCATCATATCCAGTTCAGAGCTTAGGCTGTTGAGCATTCTTACGGATGCGGCCTGTTCCGTTTCGGAATAAATGGCACTATTGCTGATGCTGTTGGTGAAGGTTTCATAAAAACCCATGCCTATCAACAGATTAGCGGCTTTTTCGGCACAGGCAAGAGGGGTTGCCAGGTGGTCGATGGCAGGGGTAATGAAAATTCCTTTGGGGATTTGGATATTATCCAGCCCATCTATACGCATTATTTCTTCTACCAGGTCGGCCGGAAGCCGGATGTCTGATTTACTGGTGGGTACTTCTACAACCAGTTTATCATCCTCCATTTCCACCAGGGTAAAACCAAGGTTGGTTAATATTTTTATTACCGACTGCGGGGAATAATTTTTACCACTCAATTTTTCCAAATAGGAAAAAAGAAGAGTTACAATTACCGGAGCGGGTTTTTGTGTGAAAAGATCAATCGGTAAACCAACGGCTGCCCCCCGGCAGGAACCGGCAATAAGGGCAGCGGCCCTGGTTAATACGTGATCCGTAATCCCTATATCCACTCCTTTTTCAAATCGGGTTGCCGCATCGGTTCTTAAATTTTGCTTAAGGGAGGTACGTCGGATATTTACCGGGTTAAACCAGGCACTCTCCAGGATAATGTTTTTTGTGGTGCCGGTAACTCCGCTTTTCAGTCCGCCATAAACCCCGGCAAGGCATAGGGGCTTTTCTGCATCCGCAATAACGATATCACCTGCCGACAATTTTCTTTCTTTTCCATCGAGGGTGATAAAGGGTTCCCCATCGGTGGCGGGACGAACAAGGAGTTGGTTTCCCAAAACCATATCTGCATCGTAAGCATGCAGCGGCTGGCCTGTTTCATGCAGGATGTAATTGGTGATGTCAACAATATTGTTGATGCTGTTCACGCCAATGGCAGTCAGGTTTTCTCTGATCCATAAAGGGCTTTCTTTAACTTCAATATTTTGGATGAGTATGGCACAAAATCGCCGGCAACCATCGGGGAAATTGTTTTGGATTGAAATCGTTTGTTGATTCCCGTTATGAATGCCTTGGTTTTTAAGAGGGCTTACCGGTAATATTTCTTCTCCCAGGTGGTAAGAAAGGTAGGCGCATACATCGCGGGCCACACCCAGGTGGCTCATGGCATCGGTCCGGTTGGGGGTAAGCCCGATTTCAAAAATGTAATTTGTCTTCACCTCGAAAACCTGCTTTAGCGGGGTTCCCGGCGCCAGACTGGCTTTAAGAATTTTGATTCCTTCGTGGCTGGTGCCAAGCCCCACTTCGTCTTCGGCACAAATCATTCCCTGGCTTTCCACACCACGGATCTTTGCCTTTTTAATTTGAAAATCATTACCGGCTACCGGGTGTACCATTATGCCGATGGGGGCCACAATTACTTTTTGCCCGGTTGCAACATTGGCGGCACCGCATACAATTTGCAACGGATTCTCCAGCCCAATGTTTACAGTGGTAACTTTTAACTTGTCGGCATTCGGGTGGTTTTCGCAGGAAAGGACTTCACCCACTACCAGGCCTTCCAGTCCGCCCCGGATATTTTCCCTTTTCTCCAGGCTTTCTACCTCCAGTCCGATCGAGGTGAGAATCAGGGATAGTTTTTCGGGGCTGATGGCCTGTTGCACCGAAACTTTATCTGTAGGCAGGTATCTGCACAACCAATCATAAGAAATCGTCATATAATTCGTCTAATCGGGCAAAGATAATTGTTTTGAAAGCCCGTTTTAGGCGAAATCAAAACAATCATTCGTGTGTCTTTTACGCATTATATGTCAATTTTAAAAAATTCGTTTTTTCCAATCAGGGTGCACAACAATAAATTTGGAAATTTCGAATTGTGCATAATACCAGGCCTTTTCCATGGCATAGCCGACCTGAATGTGAATTCCCTTGTTAAAAACCCGTGGATAACCGAATTTTGTATGTCAACGAGCGGTGGATAAACTTTCTTTAAAAGTTAGTAACAAGAAATGTCAATTTTTCCTTGTTCCGGCTTTTCTATCTTAGCCCACCCAAAGAGGGAGCCTGGTTTTAAACCTGGTTTTTCCGGGCTAACTCTAACGGTTAAAGGCTCTTATGTTTGTTTTACTGCTTAACAACCCAATATTAAATGGAATTTACTAACCTGAATAAAGACCGGAAATTGCGCCGTAAATCTGCGGTTGATCTGGGCAATATTGTATTTGGAAAGGTACCCCCTCAGGCGAAAGACCTCGAAGAGGTTATTCTGGGTGCCATCATGCTCGAAAAGAGTGCATTCGATACCGTTATCGAAATTTTGAAACCCGAGTGTTTTTATGTAGAAGCCCATCAGAGAATTTTTAGGGCCATGCAGGGACTGGCCATTAAAAGCCTGCCTATCGATCTGTTAACGGTTGTGGAAGAATTGCGAACCCGCGAAGAGCTTGAGTTTGTAGGCGGGCCTTATTTTGTTACCAAACTCACCAATGCGGTGGTGTCGTCGGCAAACATTGAAGCCCACAGCCGTATTGTATTGCAGAAATTCATCCAGCGCGAGCTCATCCGGATTTCCGGAGAAATCATTGGGGATGCCTACGAAGATAGTACCGATGTGTTTGATATGCTGGATGAAGCAGAAAGCAAACTTTTCGAAATCACCAATAACCACCTGCGGAAGAACTTCGATAAAATTGATACGGTGTTGGTTAAAACCCTGCAACGTATTGAGGATATGCGTAACCGTGAGGAAGATATTACGGGGGTTTCCACCGGGTTTAAGACCCTCGATTCTATCACATACGGATGGCAGCCCACCGATCTTATTATTCTTGCCGCCAGGCCATCTGTGGGTAAAACTGCCTTTGCTCTTAACCTGGCCCGGAATGCCGCCATGCACCCTACCAAACCGACCGCAGTGGGATTTTTCTCGCTCGAAATGAGCAGTTCTCAATTGGTGCAGCGTATCCTATCTGCCGAAAGTGAAATATGGCTCGAAAAAATTGCACGCGGGAAACTGGAGGAACATGAAATGAAGCAATTGTACAAGAAGGGTATTGAAAGGTTGAATAACGCACCTATTTTTATTGATGATTCGGCTGCCCTTAACATATTTGAATTGCGTGCCAAATGCCGCCGGTTGAAGAATAAGCACAATGTCGGATTAATCATCATCGACTACCTCCAGTTGATGAGCGGCAGCGCCGACCGGAACAGCAACCGGGAACAGGAAATCAGTAAAATTTCACGCGATCTGAAAAGCCTGGCCAAGGAATTGCAGGTACCCATCATTGCCTTGTCTCAGTTGAGCCGTGAAGTGGAAAAACGAAAGGAAGGAAACAAAATGCCACAGCTTAGCGATTTACGTGAGTCGGGAGCCATTGAACAGGATGCCGACCTGGTGATGTTCCTTTACCGTCCCGAGTATTACGATATCAATGCCACTGAAGATGGAGAAAGCAATAAGGGCGAAACGCACGTGAAAATTGCAAAACACAGGAATGGCAGCTTGGAGACCATCAAATTAAAAGCCCTGTTATATATCCAGAAATTTATAGAAGAAGAGAATCCAAATGAAGCAAATGGGGCACCTTTTGGAGGGGCTTGGAGAAAGATGAGTCCTTCAGAAGGTTCGGATGGAGGCGCCCGAATGTATATTCAGAAGGGAAGCCGGATGAATGATGATGAATTTAATGATGACCCTCCGCCATTTGGTTAGAAAGATTAAAAAGGATAAGTAATTTAGCTTATCCTTTTTTTATGTCAGTTCCCTTTTTTTATAGTGCTGAAAAGCCTGCTGAAGGCTTAATACATCTCGATGAAGACACTTCGAGGCATATTTCTCAGGTGCTGCGAATGTCCACAGGCGATCGGTTGCGGGTTACCGATGGTAAGGGACACTTGTATGATGCGGTCGTATCCTCTGCGCATAAGAAACATACCGTGGTTGCCATCCAGCATCTTCAACAAATAGCACCGGCTTCCAGGCAAACAGCTATTGCCATTTCATTATTGAAAAACAGTGCCCGGTTTGAGTGGTTTATTGAGAAAGCCACCGAATTGGGCATTGGTTCCATCTTTCCGCTGCTTTGTGAGCGGACCGAAAAGCAAAAATTTAGGTATGAAAGAATGCATGGAATCATGGTGAGTGCAATGTTGCAATCGCAACAGGCATGGCTTCCAAATCTTAGTGAGCCGGTAAAGTTTGCTGACGCCCTTGAGTTTAAATTTCCTCATCAGTTCATTGCCCATTGTGAAACCCGGGAAGGAAAGCAACCTTTAAGTAAAGCTGTTACAGATCAGGGTGCCCTTGTTCTAATTGGCCCCGAGGGCGATTTTAGTTCTTCAGAAATTGACCAGGCGCTTAAAGCAGGGTTTATTCCGGTATCCTTGGGTAATACCCGGTTGCGAACAGAAACAGCGGGATTGCTGGCCGCCGCCATGCTTACCCATTTTTAGGCGTAATAATCAGTTCGCTTCCCCGTTTTCTTCCAATACCGGGTCATTCAAACTTACCACTCTTTCTTTTTGTTTTTTCCGCATCAGCATATTTAGCATTTCCACTCCAAATGAAAAGGCCATTCCAAAATAAATGTAATTCTTAAGGTGTAAGTTGTGGGCCTGCTCACTGTCCCAACCTTCAATTATCAGGCCGAGTCCAATCATAACAAGGAAAGAGAGTGCAAGCATTTTTAGGGTAGGGTGCTTATGAATAAAATCGGCAATTCCGGCGCTGAATTGAAACATGACAAACATGGCAATAACTACCGCAGCAATCATTATTTCTACGTGTTTGGCGGTTCCTCCGGCAGTAATAATGCTGTCGAAAGAAAATACGGCGTCTATCAAAAATATTTGGCCTACCGCCTGCCCGAAATGCATAGGCTTGGCGGAACCACTGGTTGCCGCCGGGTCTTCTCCTTCCAGTTTATGGTGGATTTCCATTACCGATTTATACAACAAAAATAAACCCCCGCCTAACATTACCAGACTTGCTAAATCAAACCCTTTCCCCGAAATTTCGAAAAGATAATTTCCTTTTTGTGAAAGCAGCCAACCCAGTCCCAATAACAAAAGGCTTCGGGAAAGGATGCCTCCCACAATCCACAGTTTCCGGGCATTATTTTTTTGCCGTTTATCTTTTAATCGATTTAAAATGATACTTACAAAAATGACATTATCGATACCCAGAACGATTTCCAGGATTACCAGGATAATAAAGCTGATGATACTTTCTGAGGTAAAAAGATGCTCCATATATTTTAAAAAGAAGGTTTATTTCTTTCAGCAATTGATTTTGATAATTTTTTTACGATACCGGGGCCTTCATAAATAAAGCCTGTAAATACCTGCAGTAATCCAGCGCCATCCTTCATCCGTTGCCGGGCATCTTCTGCATAAAAAATACCACCACTGGCAATTAACGGAATCTTACCGTTAGTGGTACCTGCCAGGCATCTGAACTTTTGGGCAGAGAATTCTCGTAATGGTTTTCCGCTTAACCCCCCAGTACCGGCTTTTTCTGCCTGCCGTATTCCTTCTTCACTGAGGAGGGAACGGTTCAGGGTGGTGTTAAAACCTACGAGGCCATCTAAAGAAATTTCATGGGCCAGTGAAACCACATCACTTATTTCTGCCTCTGTAAGATCGGGGGCAATTTTTAAAAACAAGGGTTTCCTTACATTCATGCGTGTACGAAGTTCCTGCAATTCAGTCAGAATTTTTCGAAGCGGTTCTTTTTCCTGCAAGGCTCTTAAACCCGGTGTATTGGGGCTGCTCACATTCACCACAAAATAATCTACATAAGGGTATAGTTTTTCGAAGCATATCCGGTAATCCTTCCAGGCATCTTCGTTGGGAGTAGCCTTATTTTTTCCGATATTTCCTCCAATTATTAGCTCCGAATGGAGGTGCTCTTTCCTCCAGTCTGCCAGCCTCCTCGCCACCAGGTCGGCCCCCACATTATTAAAACCCATCCGGTTGAGTAAGGCCTCATCCTGCTTCAACCGGAAAAGCCGGGGCTTTTCGTTTCCCGGTTGTGGCATGGGCGTAACGGTGCCAATTTCTACAAACCCAAACCCCAGCACGTCCAATTCGCGGAGATAAAGGGCATTTTTATCAAATCCCGCACCTAACCCAATTTTATTTCGAAACCGGATGCCTGCAAAATTTGTTATATCCAAAGGCGGGGTGTAAAGATGTTGAATCAAACGTCTAAAAACTCCGACCCTACAAACTTTTTTCATCAGATTCATCGAAAAGTAGTGCACTTTTTCAGGGTCAAAAAGAAAAAGGATGCTCCGAAGAAGTTTGTACATGAAGGCAAAACTAAACCGTAGGATTTTATTAATTGAAAAAACTACCTTTGATAAATAAGTTGCTTATGCAACCATTTTAATTTTTATTTATGCAGGAAGCTTATATCGTTGCAGGATATCGAACCGCAGTTACTAAAAGTAAAAAAGGGGGGTTCCGCTTTACCCGGCCAGATGACCTTGCGGTAGAGGTTATTAAAGGGTTGCTTGCCAGTGTTCCATCGGTTGACCCGCTGCAAGTGGAAGATGTGATTGTAGGAAATGCCGTTCCGGAAGCAGAGCAGGGATTGCAGGTAGGGCGTATTATTGCCTCCCGCGCGGTTGGAATACACGCAGCAGGAGTTACTGTAAATCGTTATTGTGCGAGTGGGCTGGAAACAATAGCCATAGCATCTGCTAAAATCAGAAATGGGATGGCCGATTGCATTATTGCCGGAGGAACAGAAAGTATGACGATGGTGCCTACGGCAGGTTGGAAAACAGTTCCCTCCTACGCCATCGCGAAGGATGAACCGGATTATTACCTGGGTATGGGATATACGGCTGAAGAGGTGGCCAAAGACTATAAAGTATCGCGCGAGGATATGGACCAGTTTAGTTTGAACAGCCATTTAAAAGCAGGAAGGGCCATTAAGGAGGGATATTTTAAATCGGGGATTTTGCCAATTAATGTTGAGGAGATTTACCTGGATGAAAACATGAAAAAGCAGAAGCGGAATTTTATCGTTGATACAGATGAAGGAGTAAGATATGATACCACATTGGAAGGATTGGCCAAACTGAAACCCGCATTTGCCATTCACGGAAAAGTTACTGCCGGTAACTCATCCCAAACCAGTGATGGAGCCGCATTTGTTTTGGTCATGAGCGAAAAAATGGTAAAACAAACCGGGCTTAAACCCATTGCCCGGCTGGTGAATTGTGTAAGTGCAGGGGTAGATCCAAGAATAATGGGAATTGGCCCGGTAGCAGCAGTGCCCAAAGTGTTGCAAAGAGCCGGGATGTCGATAAACGATATCGACCTGATTGAACTGAATGAAGCATTTGCTTCTCAATCGCTGGCGGTTATCAGGGAGTTAAAGCTGAACCCTGAAATTGTGAATATAAACGGGGGCGCCATTGCCTTGGGGCATCCATTGGGTTGCACAGGCTGCAAGCTCAGCATCCAGATAATTAACGATATGAAAAGGCTCCAAAAAAAATACGGCCTTGTAACAGCATGCGTAGGCGGAGGGCAGGGGATTGCGGGAATAATTGAAAATTTGGATTAACAATAGTCGGGCAACGGGTTGTTTAATTCCTATTGCATTCCGCAACTTTTTTGTAAAGCCTTCGTTAAATCCCATGAAGCATTCCAGGTTTTAGAAATGAATGATATTGTATGCTGTAATTTGCACACCTTATCAAAACCTTCGCGAAACATATTGTTCTAAAACAATTTTCCTGCCTTTTTTTATTAGGCACCTTGTTGTTGGGTATTACGCCCCGGCAGGCGCTTCACGATATGGCCGCCGGACATAAAGACGAGGTGGCAAAAAAAGTTTCCCTTGATATTCAATATTCCAAAGGCGGTTTCCACTGCGATTGTAATAGTATGGTGGCCACATCGCCATTTTCCGAACCACAAAGCTGTACTTTTCCCGGTTTTAAAAAAGAGCACTCCGAATCAAGTGTGGAGCGAGTAATCCATTTTTTTGATTCAGAAGATTTTCAATTTTCCCTTCGAGGCCCTCCTTTTATTTCCTGATAATATATGGGGATAAGCTGTTGTTGCTTACCCGGGCATTAATTCCGGACGGTACCGGAGTTTATGCCAGTAGAATTTTTTTAACCTATCAGGAATTTTTATGAAAATAAAGTTAGCGTTGCTTTCAATTATCTTATTATACAGTTTTCAAAAGCAAACCTACGCCGGTGAGCCCTTGAAGGGAAGTTTTAGCGGGGTGGTAAAAGATGCTAAAACGAACAGGCCCCTTGTATCCGTATCCGTATATATTACCGATACCCGGCAGGGGTGCCGCACGAATGAACGCGGGGAGTTCAGCATACACAATATCAGCGAAGGGAAACACCTGGTTGAAGTATCCCATATCGGCTATAACACGATTGCCGAGAATGTAAATATTCAAGGCGCCACCACGATGGAATTCCTGCTTTCCGAATCGATTGTTGAGAATAATGTGGTAGTGGTAACCGGAGTAACCCGTGCTACCCAGTTAAAGCGTGTTCCGTTTCAGGTCGAATCCCTCAAAAAGCAAGATTTGTTTGAATCGGCCACCAGCAATATTATTGAAGGGCTAACCAGGAAACCAGGCGTCTCTTCTCTCTCTTCCGGCCCTTCCATTTCAAAACCGGTCATTCGTGGATTGGGTTATAACAGGGTTTTAGTAATAAACGATGGAGTTAGGCAGGAAGGCCAGCAATGGGGCGATGAGCATGGGATTGAGATTGATGAAAGCAGTGTAAAGAAAATCGAGATACTGAAGGGGCCTGCCTCTTTAATTTATGGTAGTGATGCAATGGCAGGAGTGATCAACATCATCAGCAATTTACCTGTTCCCGAAAATTCCATCCAGGCTAATGTGGGGTCCAACTACCAAACCAATAACCGCCTGCGAAGTTTTAATGGAAATTTGGCAGGCAATATCAATGGATTTAACTGGAATTTGTATGGCGATTTAATTGCTGCCTCCGATTACAAAAATAGATTCGATGGCCCGGTATTTAATTCGAAGTTCAATGAGCATAACTATGGTGGATTTGCAGGAATTAATAAGAGTTGGGGGTACAGCCACCTGATGTTTAGCAACTTCAATATGAAAACGGGATTGATAGAAGGCCTGCGGGATGATAATGGAAATTTTGTAAAATCCGGACCGGGCGGATTGGAAGAATTGCCCACCCAAAGTGATTTTTTAAGTACCCACCCCCAGATACCCTATCAGCACATCCGGCATTTTAAATTTTCTAACGACAACCACATTAAGATTGGAAAGGCTGCGCTAAATGTAAACCTGGGTTGGCAGCAAAACAGACGCGAAGAATTTGGGAATCCGGATGACGTTAATGAGCGCAACCTCTTTTTCGATTTAAAAACCTTTACCTATACTGGCCGGTTATTACTTCGGGAGAAGAATGGATGGAAACCTTCCTTTGGCATTAACGGCATGCAACAGGAAAACCAAAATAGGGGATCGGAACAATTAATACCGGATTATTCCCTTTTTGATTTCGGAGGATATGGCTATGTGCAAAAGGAAATGGGAAAATTCACTTTTAGCGGTGGAGCCCGGTATGATACCAGGCAAATGCATGTTCACAATCTGATGGATGGGAATAATATCAAATCAGACGGTTTTTCAAGGAGTTTCTCCAGTTTTTCAGGGAGTGTGGGTGCCACTTTGCAAGCCACAAAATCCATCAATTTAAAACTGAACGTTTCCCGCGCTTTCCGTGCACCGGGAATTTCTGAGCTGGCCTCAAACGGAGCCCACGAAGGGACCAATCGGTATGAGTATGGAAATTCAAACCTCAACAGCGAAATAAGCACCCAGGTTGATGCCGCCATCGATTTATTGACAACCCATTTTTCGTTTAACCTTTCCGGTTATTATAATGGTTTCAGCAATTTTATCTTTTACCGGAAACTTCAGAACATCGGAGGAGCAGATTCGGTAGTGGTGGTGGATGGCAATGCGCTCACTGCATTTACCTTTAACCAGAAAGCCGCTCATTTGGCCGGTATTGAGGCAACCCTGGATGTACACCCGCACCCGCTTGATTGGCTCCACTTTCAAAATACTTTTTCCCTGGTACAGGGCAGATTAAGAGATGAGGTTGAAGGAAATAAGAATTTACCCTTTATTCCTGCCACAAAATTGCTTACCGAAGTGCGTACCGATTTTAAACAGGTGGGTAATTTTATGCAGCACGCTTTCATTAAGTTTGAAATGGAAAACATGTTTAAGCAAGCCCATCCGTTCACGGCATACAATACTGAAACGGCAACCCCTGCCTATATGTTGTTGAATGCCGGATTGGGAGCCGATGTAGTGAGTAGAAAAGGGAAAACCTTATGCAGTATAAATTTTACCGCCATGAACCTGGCCAATGTGGCATATCAAAACCACCTGAGCCGGTTAAAATATCTGCCTCAAAACCTTGCTACAGGGAGAACCGGAGTGTATAATATGGGCCGGAATTTCAGTATTAAAGTAAACATTCCACTTAGCTTTTCGCTTAATCATACCCGTTAGTTAAAGGACTTCGGTGGGTTGTTTTCAAAATCGGGATCATATTTAATAAAGAATCGGATATATACCGCCCGGCTTAAACGCATGAGCCAGGGTTGTAGCGATATTAGCAGGATTGCATTAAACAGCAACCAATAAAATATCCGGTTGTCTTCGGTAGAAATTCCGATAAGCAGTACCCACAGAATGAAACTGGCTATTGAAATGGCAACCGCCAGTCCGTAGCTAACATATCCGGTTCCATACCAGAACCCCGGCTCAATATCATATTTTTGTCGGCATACCGGGCAATGTTCCGGCATATCAAAAATACTCTTCAGGCTGAGTTTCCTATAGGGGTTATTTTGCCTGTACATATTACCAATCCGGCACCGGGGGCATTTCATGGTAACCATACTCCATAAAAATCCGGGTGGGCTGTCTTTTTTCTTTTCATTTTCCATTATGCCGTAAAATTAAGAAGCTACCCATTAACGGGTTCAATTTGTGCATGGGGCTGGCCCCCTTCTTTTTTTCTTTCCCCAATTTGTTGTCTCCACATGGCATAATACAATCCTTTTTTTTCTAATAAGGAATGGTGATTTCCCATTTCTTCCACATATCCTTTTTCAAGTACATAAATCCGGTCGGCGTGCATTATGGTACTCAGCCGGTGTGCGATAAGAATGGTGATTTGCCCCTTTTGCGAGGATAACTGCCGAATGGTGCCGGTAATTTCTTCTTCTGTAATGGAATCAAGGGCCGAAGTGGCTTCATCAAAAATGAGAAGATGCGGTTTACGCAATAGCGCGCGGGCAATGGAAATTCTTTGTTTTTCTCCCCCCGAAAGTTTTAACCCGCCTTCGCCAATTAGTGTATCCAATCCCTTTTCGGCACGGCGGATGAGGTTGGTGCAACTTGCTTTCTGTAACACTTCATCAAGTTCGGTTTCTGTAGCATTGGGGTTAACAAATACCAGGTTTTCCCGTATGGTGCCGCTAAACAGATTCGTATCCTGGGTTACAAAACCAATTTGTTTTCGGAGGTCGTCGTAGTGGATTTCTGTTTCATCCAGGTTATTGTAGAATATTTTTCCTTCCTGCGGTCGGTAAAGGCCTACCAATAGTTTCATGAGGGTGGATTTTCCGGCTCCCGAAGGCCCTACAAAAGCAATGGTTTCACCGGTATCCACCTTGAAACTGATATTGTCAATTGCTTTATGAGATGCGGTTTGGTGCTGAAAGGATACCTTATCAAATGATAGCTCGCGGATGCTTTTTAATTCTTTGGGATGCCGGGGCTGCGGCTCCGGTTTCTTTTGCATTAGGATATCGAAATTATTCAGGGATGCTTCTGCCTCACGGTAAGAAAGAAGGATATTCCCAATTTCCTGCAGGGGTCCAAAAACAAAGAAGGAGAAAATTTGCATGGTAACCAGTTGCCCTGCATTCATATCATCCTTAAATATCAGCCACATTAATATGAATAGGATTACCTGCCGGAGGGTATTAACCATAGTGCCCTGAATAAAGCTGATGCTTCGGATTCTTTTTACCTTTTTTAATTCGAGCCCCAAAATCTTATAGGTATTTTTATTTAGCCTTTCAACTTCCTGGGTAGTAAGCCCCAGGCTTTTAACCAATTCAATATTTCGAAGGGATTCGGTTGTAGAGCCAGCTAAGGCTGTAGTTTCACCTACAATCCGCTTCTGGATGATTTTAATTTTTTTGCTCAGGAAATTCGTGATGGTTGTTAGTACCAGGATGCCCACAAGGTAAGCTACGGGGATACTCCAGTGTATAAAAGTGGCAGCATACACAAATACAAAAATGATTCCCACCAGAACGCCAAAAAGTATATTCATGAAATTATTCATAAACCTTTCTACATCGGAACGGACTTTAGTGAGAATGGACAATGTTTCTCCACTGCGCTGGTCTTCAAAATCCTGGTAGGGGAGTTTCATGGCATGTTGCAAACCATCCGTAAAAACCTTGGCGCCAAATTTCTGGATCACTACCTGTAAAAAATAATCCTGGAAATTTTTGGCTATCCGGCTTATCATGGCCACCGATATGGAAAGAATAACCAAAAACCATACACCCGGGTTATGTATGGAAAAGGAATTGAAGAACTGGTTCCAGGAAAAATTGGCGGCCGGAGGGATCTTCCCGCCCTGGTGCGCATTCGCCAGGTTAATAAGCTTTCCCAGCAGGATGGGGTCTATCAGAGAAAAGCCGGTATTGATGGTGGCCAGCAACAATACCAGCCCTACCAGCCATTTGTGCGGAGCCAGGTATTTCCATAAAATTTTCATGAAGAAAGTTTAGAGGAAATAACAAATTTAAACCGAAATGTTTCGGCTTCCGGTCAGTTTTTTCTTTAAGGGTTTCCCCATTGTTCCCTATCGAGGCTGCGGTATTGAATGGCCTCGGCCAGGTGCTGAGGCAGGATGGATTCCGACTGATCGAGGTCGGCAATTGTACGTGCCACTTTTAAGATACGATCGTAAGCCCTTGCAGAAAGATTGAGGCGGTCCATGGCTGTTTTCAGCAGGATATTCCCGGCCTCATTTGGGCTGGCATATTTCCGGAGCATCCGTCCGGTCATTTGTGCGTTGCAGTAAACGGACTCATTTTGGCGAAATCTTTCCTGTTGTATTTCCCTTGCGGCGATCACCCTCTGTCTAATGTTCTGGCTGTTTTCTGCGATTGAGTTTTTTGCCAGTTCTTCAAAATGTACCGGTGTTACCTCAATGTGCAGGTCGATCCTGTCCATAAGCGGCCCGGATACTTTGTTCAAATATTTCTGTACTGCCCCGGGTGGACAGGAGCATGTTTTATCGGGGTGGTTATAATACCCGCAGGGGCATGGGTTCATGCTGGCAATCAGCATAAAGCTGGCAGGGAAATCTACGGCTATACGTGCCCGTGATATTGTTACTTTTCGTTCTTCCATTGGCTGGCGCATCACTTCCAGCACGGTGCGTTTAAACTCAGGGAGTTCATCGAGGAACAAAACCCCATTGTGTGCCAGGGAAATTTCTCCGGGTTGTGGGATTCCCCCTCCTCCAACGAGGGCGACGTCTGAAATGGAGTGATGCGGATTCCTGAAGGGGCGCTGGTTTACAATCATGGTATGATCTCCCAGTTTGCCTGCTACACTGTGAATTTTTGTTGTTTCCAACGCTTCAGCGATACTGAGTGGTGGAAGGATGGATGAAATTCTTTTTGCCAGCATGGTTTTACCTGCGCCAGGCGGACCAATCATGATCACGTTATGGCCACCTGCTGCGGATACCTCCAGTGCACGTTTGATATTTTCCTGCCCTTTTACATCTGAGAAATCAAATTCGTTGCTGGCTGGGTTGTTTTCAAAGGCTGCTTTAATATCTACTACTGTTGCTTCAATATCCATTTTCCCATTCAGAAAATTGAAAACTTCGGTGATGTGATTTACGCCATACACGCTGATGCCATCTACCATCGCCGCTTCTTTTGCATTGGCCACGGGAAGGATGATGCCTTCAAAACCATCTCTTAATGCCTGGAGAGAAATGGGTAATGCACCACGAATAGGTTTGATGGCGCCGTCGAGCCCAAGTTCACCCATGATCACAAATTTTTCTATTTTATGAGGTTCTAAAATTTGTCCGGTGGCGGCGAGAGTGCCAATAGCCATTGGCAAGTCGAATGCAGAGCCTGACTTTTTAATATCCGCCGGCGCCAGGTTAATGATGATTTTTGTTCTGGGCATGTAATACCCATTTGTTCTGATGGCAGTTTCAATACGTTGCAGACTTTCTTTAATGGCATTATCCGGTAAACCAACAATGAAGTAGAATCTGCCTTTATTATTTACCTCCACTTCTACCGTAATAGTGCGTGCTTCTACTCCGTAAATGGCGCTTCCAAATGTTTTAATCGGCATAGGGGCAAGTTGGAGAAAGGATAGTAAAAAGAATAGGTTTTATTCACCTGAATTGAGGAGAAATTTCTGATATAAATTGGTCATTTTTTTTAACTTCCAATTGTAAATTATCTTACATGAAAATAATTTTTGTTTTTTGTAGCCCTATTGGTTTAAATTCAATTGAAGCTACATTAGAAGATAGGGCAGAGGCCGGGCAGTTTGGGGAGGACAATTCAAATTGTAAACTTATTGGTCAGGGGATTTCTTGTTGGGGTGGTGGATAACATGTGTGTATAGCTACAACTGTATGGAATTGTACTTGTAAATATTTTTCAATACCAATTCCAGGTATTGGACTCTAAATTATTGTTATGAAATTTCTTCTTATTCTCCTCTTTTTCTGCTTATTTTCTTCTTTCGCATTTTCACAAATAAACACATCCGGTGCTGCCTCTGAAATTGCCATGCAGGGTGGAATTGGGTTGGGTTCGCTTTTAGCGGTTGTTATTTCCTGGGAAAGGAATCATTCTATTCTTTGGGCTATATTCCATGCGATTTGCGGATGGTTATATGTTATTTATTTTATTGTGGTGAGGAAGAATTAAGTTTAGGGGGAGTTTCAGATTTTCCCCTGAGATTCATTTTTATCTTACCAGCCTTGATTGTAAATAATAGTCAATATCGAGAATAGGAATTGTTCGAGCATTCGTGGCTATTTTCTATTCGTGCATTGGTGGCCAGTTCTCATTCGTGTATTCGCAGCTAGTTCTCATTCGAACATTGGTGGCTTGTTCTCATTCGTGCATTGGTGGCTGGTTCTCATTCGTGCATTCGTAGCTAGTTCTCATTTGTGCATTGGTGGCTGGTTCTCATTCGTGCATTCGAAGCTAGTTCTCATTCGTGTATTCGAAGCTAGTTCTCATTCGTGCATTCGAAGCTAGTTCTCATTCGTGTATTCGAAGCTAGTTCTCATTCGTGCATTCGTGGCTGGTTCTCATTCGTGCATTCGTGGCTGGTTCTCATTCGTGCATTCGTAGCTAGTTCTCATTCGTGCATTCGTGGCTATTTTCTATTCGAGCATTGGTGGCCAGTTCTCATTCGTGTATTCGAAGCTAGTTCTCATTCGTGCATTCGTGGCTAACATAAAAAGTTCTACCAGGGAAGCCCGTAACTACGGACATCAGAGGCGAAATAAACATCAGCCAAACTAAATTTTCTTCAGCCAGATTTTTTTGCTCTAATTTTTTCCGGCTATATTTTTACCCCCGGGGAGGGGGCAGCAATTTGCGATAAATTTTTACCAATTCCTGGGTAATGTAACTAAATTCATTCCCCTGCCTCCCCCTTGTCTGGCAACTTCAGGCTTAGGTCTATTCTTCCAACTCCACAAATAGGATAAATAGAATTGAACGCCTTAAGTGGGGCGAAAACGGGTTTAATATTATTACAAACAATAATTTCCACCTTCCAATATTATCTAATCAAAACTATACCTCAAATCCAATTGGAACCCGAATTCTCTTCATAAAACCATTTATTAATATATTCGCCTTATATTTTCAACCCCTCTATTTTATTATGACTAAGATTAAAATACTCTTCCTGTTTGTATTTACTGGTTTTCTTTCCTCCGCAATTGCCCAGCAAAAGTTTGAATGGAAAGAAGCAACCTCTAATGGATATACCTACAAATATGTTACGAACGATCCGCTGCATGCCCGTTTTTATACGCTTAAAAACGGCCTGACCGTTATTCTGAGTCCCATCAATAAAGATCCCCGGATTCAATGCTATGTAGCCGTAAAAGCAGGCAGCAAAACAGATCCGGCCAATAATACAGGGCTTGCGCATTACCTGGAGCATATGATGTTTAAGGGAACCGATAAATATGGCACCCTCAACTGGGCCATGGAGCAGCCGCAATTAGAGAAGATCAGTGCCTTGTATGAAGATTACAATCACAGTACCGACCCCTTAAAGCGGAAGGAAATTTATCACCTGATTGATTCTGTGAGCGGCGTAGCGAGTAAATACAGCATTGCCAATGAATATGATAAATTGATGAGCGCCATGGGAGCCCAGGGAACCAATGCGTTTACTTCCTTTGAACAGACCGTTTATACAGATGATGTGCCCTCTTCCTCTATTAATAAGTATCTGGCTGTGCAGGGTGAAAGGTTCCGCAATCCACAATTCAGAATTTTTCATACCGAACTCGAAGCAGTGTATGAAGAAAAAAACAGAAGTCTTGACAACGACGGAAGTAAAGTGTTTGAAAAGTTGTTTGCCGGATTGTTCAAGCATCACAATTACGGTCTTCAAACCACTATTGGTACTGTGGAACATCTTAAAAATCCTAGCCTGGTAGAAATCGAAAAATATTATCATAAATATTATGTGCCCAATAATATGGGTATCATTATGTCGGGAGATTTTAATCCGGATCGGTTGATAAAGACCATTGATAAAACCTTTGCTTATATGGAGAGCAAACCGGTGTCCCCTTATACATTTGAAAAAGAAGCGCCTATTACCACCCCGGTGGTGGAGGAAGTGGTAGGGCCTGATGCCGAAAAGGTAACCATAGGTTACCGGCTTCCGGGGATTAAATCGGGAGATGTGTTGATGGCCAGCCTGGTGGGCCAGGTATTAACCAATGGGAAGGCGGGATTGATGGATCTAAATCTTGTGAAGAAGCAAAAGATGTTAAGGGCTTCGGCCTTTTCCTATTCTCTAATTGATTATGGAATGCTAATCCTAAGTGGGTCCCCCACTTCCGGGCAGTCTCTGGAATCGGTTCGCGACCTGATGCTGGGTGAAATTAATAATTTACGAACCGGAAATTTTGATGAAAAACTATTGAAAGCTATCGTGAATAACCAGAAGAAGGATGAGATTCTTCAATCCGAAAGCTATGGATCCAGGGCATCGGCTTTAATGGATGCATTTACCAGCGAGCTGGACTGGCAAATACAGGTAGCTTCTGTTGAAAAGCTATCCCAAATAACCAAACAGGAAGTAGTGGATTTTGCGAAGAAGTATTTTAATGATAACAATTATGTTATTGTTTATAAAAGAAAAGGCGTGGATAGCTCTATTCAGAAAGTAGAGAAACCCTTGATCACACCCGTGGAAACCAACAGCAAAGCACAGTCGGCATTTGTAAAAATGGTAGATAAAATGCCCGAGGCCCCAATTGCACCTGTTTGGGTTAATTACAATACGGATATTCAGAAATCGAAGATTGGTCCGGCAGGAGTATTGTATGTTCCCAATAAGAGCAATTCGATTTTCAGGTTGTATTACCGTTTTGATCTGGGCACTTATTATAATTTAAAGTGGGGAATTGCCGCCCAATACCTGTCTTTCCTTGGCACACCCGGAAAATCGGCGGAGGATATTGCCAAAGATTTTTATGGGATTGCATGTAGCTTTAAGGTGAGTGCGGGTACCGATAAATTGACCGTATCCATTGAGGGACTCCAGGAAAATTTTGATAAGGCCGTATCTTTATTTGAGGATTTATTATCTCATTGTGTGGCAGATGAATCGGCTCTCACGAGCCTAAAGGCACGGATATCAAAAAGCCGTACTGATGCCAAATTGAGCAAAGGCTCTATTATGAGCGGTCTTACCAGTTATGCATGGTACGGCCCCCGGAACCCATTCAATTATACGCTTAGCGATGAAGCATTAAATGCGATTACTCCGGCCGAACTGGTTGATATGCTTCACGGGTTAAATAAGAACCCGCATGAAATTTTATATTATGGGCCTCAACCAATAGCTAAGTTTAATATAGCAGTGAAGCGAATGCACAAAATGCCGGCCCTCTTTAATAAAGTGGGAGAGAAGATGAAATTCTCAGCCGTTAAGCAAGATAAGAATCTGGTTCTTTTTGCCAGTTATGATATGGTTCAGGCAGAAACCCGCTGGATCCGAAATAACCAGGCATACAATCCCGGGGATGAACTGATGGTAAATGTGTTTAATAATTACTTTGGTTCTGGTATGGGTGCCCTGGTTTTCCAAACTATTCGCGAATCGAAAGCGCTGGCCTATTCTACCTTTGCGCAATATATTATTCCTGGCAAAAAGGAAGACCCTTATACATTCCTGGCTTATGTGGGTAGTCAAAGTGATAAGTTTAATGATGCCGTAGTTGCTATGAATGAATTAATTGACAGTCTCCCCGAAATCAAAACTAATTTTAACCTGGCTAAAGAAGGAATTAAAAAGGATATTGAAACCGAAAGGATAGTTGAAGATGGAATCATTTTTAATTTCCTGCGTGCAAAAGATAAGGGGTTAAATTATGATATCAGAAAGGAAATGTACCAAAATGTTGGGAAGGTTACCTTTAACCAACTCAAAGCTTTTCATTCTAAGTACATAGCCCAAAAGCCGTATACTTATGCTATTGTGGCATCAGAGGATAAATTACCGGTTGAGAAAATGGCCAGATATGGTGAGGTTAAAAAGTTAGGGCTTTCGGAAATTTTTGGCTATTAAACCATGCGAGGCATTTATTTGGTAAAAGACCGGCCACTGGTTTATTAAAGAAACAATGGAGGCAACCCATGTTCACACAAAGAAGCTTGGGCAGTTGGAGGCTACCGCTATCTGTGGTAATGATATTACCTCTTCCTGCCTTTATGTGTCGGCATTGTGCATCGTCTACGCGGGCCAGTATGCATTTATTTCTTTGCTGATTGTAGGATTGGTGTTGTATTTCTTCCGAAAAATTTATGGCGAAGCGGTAGGCGCCCTTCCATTAAATGGCGGTGCATATAATATTTTGCTTAATACCACCAGCAAGGGAAATGCTTCGGTGGCTGCCTGTCTTACCATCCTTTCGTATATGGCTACCGCAGTGCTTTCAGCATCCGAAGCCATGCATTACTTATATAGTGTATTTCCACACTTTCCGGTAGTAATTGCCACTATTATCCTGCTGACTATCTTTTTATTTTTAACAATCGGTGGGATAAAGGAGTCTTCTAAAGTTTCTCTGGCAATTTTCATAATTCATCTTAGTGCACTTGCTCTGCTGATTGGAAGTGGTATCTATTTTTTATTGGTGAATGGACTTGATATTGCTTCCATAAATTTCAAAATGCCGGTTAACGGGAGTATTACTAATGCGTTGTTTTTAGGATTCAGTACCGCTATGCTGGGGATTACCGGTTTCGAAACCTCGGCCAATTTTATTGAAGAACAGGAAGCCGGGGTTTTCCCAAAAACCCTTCGCAATATGTGGTATCTCGTCATAATCATAAATCCGTTAATCGCCATCATTGCAGTGTCCATCATGCCGATATCGGAAGTGGCGGGCCACGATTCAGCTTTTCTGTCTTTCATGGCTACGAAAACCGGAGGAAACTGGCTGGCAACGGTAATTTCAATCGATGCCGCATTGGTATTGAGCGGTGCCGTATTAACAGCATTTATTGGGGTAAACGGCCTGATGAAACGCATGGCTCTCGACCGGATTTTTCCTCAAAAAATACTAAAGGAATCAAAAAGCGGAAGCACTCCCAGGATCCTGATTACTTTTTATATTTTGTGCATTTCAATTTTGCTGATTACTTCCGGTAAAATTGGGCCCCTGGCAGGCGTTTACACCATTTCCTTCTTATCCGTGATGGCCTTTTTCGGATTTGGAAATTTGTTATTAAAAATAAAGCGTGCTAAATTACCCCGGCCCGAATATGCTCCGCCTTCGTTGGTGCTACTCGGCATCCTGGGAATTGTTATCGCCCTGTATGGTAATGTGAAATTACATCCACAGTATCTAGTCGTTTTCCTCCAGTACTTTATTCCCGCCTTCCTAATCATTTATTTTTTTCTGAAAAGAAAAGCGGTGATTCATTACCTGCTTTTGTATATCAATTCGGTATTCAATACCATTCAGAAAATTGCTGTTTTTAGCAGGTTGCATCTTACCCGGGAAATGAGAAAGCTCAATAGGCAGGATTTTGTTTATTTCACAAAGGGGGACGATATTTCCGTTCTGAACAAGGTAATTCAATACGTACAGGAAAATGAGATCACCCAAAAGTTGAAGATTGTTACGGTATTAAAAGAAGAACATCTTTTGAATCCCGACTTTGAGCGCGATCTGGAAACGCTTTACAGGGCCTATCCTGATATTCGGATCGAATATTTGCAGGTAAAAGGAGAGTTTGGTCCCGAAATAATCGACCGGCTTAGCAAAGAATGGGATATTCCCAAAAACTTTATGTTTATTGGCTCTCCAACCGATCGTTTCCCCCATCGTCTACAGGATCTGGGTGGTGTTCGATTAATTATTTGATGATCCTCATAATTTTTGGATGAGGTCAACTACTCCCTGTTGTTTTAGAATCAAAAACCCCATTCGGTCTTTACTCACTCCATCGTGCAGGGTATAACTAAAAAATAATTCGTCATTTTTCAACCCTGTTTCAAAGTATCTGAAAATAATATTCGGGTATCGTTTTAGGTCTTCCGCAATTTCATACAGGTGGGTAGAAAGTATAAAGACGGAGCTTCTGATTTTTAATAAGCCTTCAATTACCGTCGTGCTGCATTTCATCGCATCCTGTATATTGGTCCCTTTAAATAATTCATCAATCAGGATCAGCCATTTCCTTCCGTCATTAATTTTAACAAGGGTACTCTTTATACGTTGCACTTCATTAAAAAAGTAACTTTCCCCTTTTGCCAGGTTATCGATTACGTTAATATTACTCAATAAACCATTAAACAGCGTAAGATGCATTTTCTTTGCCGGTACCCCCATTCCGGTATGGGCCAGAAAAACCGCCACACCCACTGATTTAATATATGTACTTTTCCCCGCCATATTTGCACCCGTAAGAAATAAGAAATTTTTTTCCCGACCCATATGCACATCATAAGGAATTGCATTCGGTACCAATAGGTGGTACAATCCATCCGACTGGAGGAATGGTGAATCCGATTCTACAAATTCAGGAAAGGCCAGCTTTTTTTCCTTCGATATTTTAGCCATGCTATACCAGGCATCCAAACGGGCATGGAGTTTCATCAGGGCTTGAAGATGCTGTTTGAACCGGTATAACAGAAAATGCCCCGATCTCAAAATTTCAACCGGGGTTAAAATTAATTTTTTACCATTTAATTTCAGTCTGGCAAGCTCCGGTTTGTTGGTTACAAGATGAATCTCTCCAATTACTTCTTTTAGAATAGCAGGGCAATTATCGCCATCCAAAATTGCTGCAATTTGAAGCATTCCCCGTAAGAAATCGAAGCAGTGGCCAATGGAATACCGGAGTAAGGAATAGTCGGGTCCATGAATCAATTTATAACTGAATGCATCCCATTTTCCGGGGTTAGCCGGGATGCTGTCGAAATAACTCTCATACATCTTTTCAATAACCAGGATGGAACCATTGCTGATATCGCCGGGCCAGGCGTCCAGGTTATCCATTATTTTTTGAATAACCTTTTGAGTATCTACTATTTCTTCCACTTTACTGAGGGGATTCAGAAAAAGTTTTCTCATCTGTTCCCTGCCCCTGGTGGTTAGAGTACGGTCGAGTTGTTCAAAAATCGACAATTCATCGTTTTGATCAAATATTCCTAAATCGGATATGGTGGTCTTGTCCACTTCCATAAAAAAATTTCAGGTGTTGAACGTTAGTCTGTGACCCGGCAGAGATTCGATTATTTGACCTTTTCCATAAACGGGGTTCCCATTTACAAAACAAGAATGGATGCTGTTGGGAAATTTAAATCCTTCCAGAGGGCTCCAACCGCATTTATACAAAATATTTTGGGAGGTTACAATTTGTGGGATATCCCTATCTACAATTACCAGGTCGGCAAAATATCCTTCGCGTAAAAAGCCTCGTTCCTTTATTTTGAAGCAGGTGGCTACATCATGGCTCATTTTTTTTACTATCCATTCGAGGGAGATTTTCCCCAATGAATGGTAATAAAGCATAAGTAGCAGGGGGTGTTGAACCAGGGGTAGCCCCGCATGCGCCTTTTCATACGGGGGTGCTTTTTCGGAAAGGAGATGAGGGGCATGGTCGGTGGCAATTACGTCTAACCGGTCATCCAATAAGGCCTTCCAAAGTGCCGATTTATTTTCGGGGCTTTTTATGGCCGGGTTACATTTTATTTGGTAGGCCAATTTGTTGTAATCTTCACTGGTAAAATGAAGATGATGCACGCAAACTTCCGCGGTAATCCTTTTTTCTTCAAGCGGAAGGATATTTCCAAATAGGACCAGCTCCATGGCGGTACTGATGTGAAGAACATGCAGCCGGCTATTGTATTTTTTGGCTAATTGAACTGCCAATAAAGAAGATTCGTAGCAGCCTTCGGCGGTTCTAATCATTGGATGATCGGCAGGTTCCAGGCTTTGCTTCTTATCTTTAAGTACTTCATAATTCTTTTTGATAATTCGCTCATCCTCGCAGTGTGTGGCAATTAATAATTCTGTGTCTCGAAACACCCGGTTCAGCGTATTGAGATTATCAACCAGCATATTTCCGGTACTGCTGCCCATAAAAATTTTTAATCCGCAGATTTTTGATTTCTCTTTATTGGCCTTCATTACTTCCTCATAATTATCGTTACTTACTCCCATATAAAAAGAGTAGTTGGCAATAGATTTATTGGAAGCCAGGTTATATTTATCTTCCAGGAGGGATGATGAAAGCGCATTGGGGATGGTATTTGGCATTTCCATAAAACTGGTTACTCCCCCCGCCACGGCGGCACGGCTTTCTGTAAAAAGATCCGCTTTATGTGTGAGACCCGGCTCCCTGAAATGTACCTGATCATCAATAACTCCCGGTAATAGCCATTTACCCTCCCCATTTATTTCCCGGTAATTATGCATTACCTCTATGGACCCGGCAATCTTTTCAATACGGGTACCCCGGGTGAGGAGGTCGGCGTGTATAGTTTTCCCCTCGTTCACCAACGGGATGTTCTTAAACAAATAACTTTGCATATCTTGAAATATAGAACGATTACCAAAACAAGTCAAATGCAAATTATCAAAAGCTTTCTGAAACTGATGGCAATCTTATTACCTGTTTCGGGATTTGCACAATCCACCAACCTGAACCAGGGGTCAAAGGAATATCATTTTATCGACCGGCTGGAGATCAAGCAACAAAAAAATACCAATCTTAATTTTTCCAGTAACCGGCCATTCAGCAGAAGGGATATAGTGCAGGAAGCAACGTATATTGATACCGGCAGGCTGCATTCAGTTTCCGTATCAGAAAAGAAAAATTATCGCATCGACCTTTCAAAAGCGGATGAGTATAACCTTCGTAGTTTGTATATGAATAATGCGGAATGGGTAACGGTTCCTATTGAGGATTCAAAAAGCAAACATCCCATCCTGAAGACATTTTATACAACCAAACCCAATTTCCTGGAGGTGAATGTGAAAGATTTTTTCCTGGCCATTAACCCGGTTTTTCAGTTTTCTGTAGGAAAGGAATCTGATTACAATGAAACCCCTTACCTGAATTCGCGCGGGGTAACAATCCGGGGGTTAATTGCAAAAAAGATTGGGTTTACATCTACCATTACAGATAACCAGGAACGGGGCCCCGATTTTTTCAGGGATATGGTAACCCAATCAAGAGCAGTTCCGGGGGTTGGATTCTATAAAAACTTTAAAACACAGGGCTACGATTATTTTGATGCCCGTGGTTATCTCAGTTTCGGAGCCACAAAATATATCAATATTCAGTTTGGATACGATAAGAATTTTATCGGTAACGGGTATCGCAGCCTGTTTTTGAGTGATTGGGGAAACAGCTATTTATTTGGAAAGGTTACCACCAAGATCTGGAAATTCTCATACCAGAATATTTTTATGGAGTTGATGCCTCAGTTCCGTAAGCGTTCCGATTCCCTCCTTTCCCGCAAGTATGCCGCTATGCACCATCTGAGCATGAACGTTACCAAATGGCTTAATGTGGGCTTGTTTGAAGGGGTAATTTTTGGAAGGGAAAATCATTTCGATTTTCAATACCTGAACCCGATAATATTCTACAGGCATATTGAGGGTACCGTGGGTAGCCCTGATAATGCCGTAGCAGGATTTGATGTGAAGGCCAATATTGCACATCGTTTTCAGGTGTATGGGCAGTTGCTGCTGGATGAGTTTATTCTTTCGAAAGTAAAGAATGACCCTTCCAACTGGGTAAATAAGTACGGCATCCAGGCAGGAGTTAAATATGTTGACGCATTTGGGATTAAGAACCTCGATTTGCAGGTGGAAATGAACCGGGTACGCCCATTCACTTATTCGCATAACGATACCATTGCCAATTACACACATTATAACCAACCTTTGGCACATCCATTAGGTGCCAATTTTCAGGAATACATCGGCATTCTTCAATACCAGCCTTTACCTAAACTGAATATTTACGGACGGATAATTTACTATTATAAAGGCCTGGATTCTGCCGGGGTTAATTTTGGCGGTAATATTTTCAGGGATTATATGACCCGCACAAAAGACAATGGTTTTAATGTGGGGTCGGGTGATAAACTGACAGTATTTAACGGGTATCTGAACGTAGGGTACGAAATCAGGCAGAATGTATTTCTTGAAGCAAGTGTGCTTTACCGGAAGTGGAAATCCTTAACGATGCCGGTTTCTCTTAACCGTACGATGTTTTCCGCTGGGGTACGGGTGAATATGTTCAGGCGTACTTATGATTATTAGCGCGGAATGATAAGCCCGGCCATCAAGAATTTTGCCTTATTTATTCTACTGTGAGGGAAAAAGTTACCGTGCGGGAATTAATTTTGTCGAGTACATTAGAATACTTCAGGTTCTCGTCCCGGCTATGCAGATTGGAAAGGCCGTAACCTAATTTTAACTCGGGAGTGAGTACGAAGTATGGGAAATAGAAATGGAAACCTATTCCTGCATCAATGCCGTAATCGAATGGTTTTAG
This sequence comes from Bacteroidota bacterium, assembly GCA_018266615.1. Taxonomy (GTDB): domain Bacteria; phylum Bacteroidota; class Bacteroidia; order Chitinophagales; family Chitinophagaceae; genus Ferruginibacter. Next base: position 71,341 of record JAFEAB010000096.1, on the reverse strand, counting down.
TTTAACCAGGGATTCAGCTTTTCTGGCACCTTTATTTGAGGCGAGGTCATATTCAATTCTTCCACCAGCCATCATATACACCTTAAAATTATTGATCCGGTCGCTGCTGAATTTTATTTGGATCGGAAGCGCAAGTGTAATCCCCTGTATTTTTTTGGTGGTGATGGGTTCTTCACCAGCCGGACGGTCGGGATACTTCAGGTGGTATTGAAATGCTTTTTCGGTAAATACCAGGTTTAAAGGATAGGCCCGCAGGTCGAAATGTTCTCCCAAATTCATATTCACCAGCCAGGCCAGGTTAAGCCCGGTGCTGTTGAGGCTTTCCACCACTAATACGCTATCGTTTAAAGAACCGTTGTAGGTTAAAAAACGCTCGTGATGGGTAAAGTTGAAGTGGGCACGGTTGGCTCCAAGCTGGATGCCAAAGTGAAACAACCGGCTGTCATGATCGGGTAGGTTAATCGATTCCCGAAGTTGTGCATGCACAAATCCGGGTAAAAGAAAAAGGCAAAGGGTTGCCGCCACTATTTTTCTCCGCAATAAATACTGCATATTCCTAGGCTCAGAGATTTTCTATAATTGTTTTTAAATCCTGAATTTTTCAGGATCTCTAAAAACGTGTTCCCTTCAGGGAATTTTTGAATGGATGCGTCGAGATATTCGTATGCGTGGCGGTTTTTAGAAAAGATTTTACCCATATTCGGGGTAATAACCTTCATATATAAGTAATAAAATGATTTTACCAGCGGCGATTTGGGCTTACTGAATTCTAAAACTACTAATTTCCCTCCCGGCCTCAACACCCTTAAAATTTCAGAAAGCCCCTGCTGCAGATTCTGAAAATTACGAACTCCGAAGGCAACAGTTACTGCGTCAAACGAGTTTGATTCAAAATTTATTGCTTCACTGTCGCCTTTTAACAGTTCTATGGCTTTTATACCGGCTTTATGAACTTTTTGCCTGCCAATGGCCAGCATTCCTTCACTGATATCGATTCCCGTAATTTTTTCCGGATGCAATTCTCGCCAACACATAATGGCCATATCGGCGGTGCCACAAGCCACATCCAATATGAATTTGGGCTGTAATGAATTTAATTGCCGGATGGCTTTCTTTCGCCATTGGATATCAATGCCGGCGCTTAAAAACCGGTTCAAAAAGTCGTACCGGGGAGAGATGTCATCAAACATCTCTGCTACCTGTTCTTTTTTCGGAAGGACAGAATGCTGATAGGGGACCACCGTATCGTGTGCAAATCTTGCCATGAACCCGCAAAGATAATCAATGCTCCGATTTGGGAAAAAAGGACGGAGAGCTTAATCCTTCTAATTTTGTAAAAATTATTTCATGCAGATTCAAAAGGCCGAATACCTCATCAGCAGCCCGGGATATGAAAAATGTCCGGCTCCGAAAATGCCGGAGTATGCATTTATTGGTAGAAGCAATGTGGGTAAATCGAGCCTGATCAATATGCTTTGCAATAATGAAAAGCTGGCAAAAATTTCTGCCACACCCGGAAAAACGCAATTGATTAATCATTTTTTGGTGCAAAGCATTTCGGGGTCCGGATCAAGTTTGGTAAAGGAAAACTGGTACCTGGTTGATCTGCCCGGTTATGGATTTGCTAAAGTAAGCCTGTCGAGCCGCCGGAAATGGGAGCAGATGATTGAAAACTATTTCAGGCGAAGAGAAAATCTATCCATGGTTTTTGTATTAATTGACTCCCGGCATTCTCCTCAAAAAATAGATCTTGAATTTTTATCTACCCTGGGAAAATGGAAGGTCCCCTTTTCACTGGTGTTTACCAAAACAGATAAAGAGAACCAGCGAACCGTTTCCCGTAATGTGAAAGATTTTTTGGAAAAAATGAAGTTGAGCTGGCAATTCCTTCCACCACATTTTATAACCAGCGCAGTAAAGAAAACAGGAAAAGATAAATTGCTGGGGTATATAGATGAGTTGAATAAAAGCCTTTCTGAAGAAACTGAATGATAAGAATGCCGGAGTGAGAATCCAGGCTTACCCGAAGAGAGATTATTCCAATCCTAACATGCCGCAGGATTTAATTTACAATTTTATTGGCACAACTGCTGCTGGCAAAAGCTTCGGGTTTAGCTTTAAAGGCGAATCCCATTCCCAGGATATAACCCATGGCTTCCCTCAGGGCTTCATTACTTTTAAAATTGGGATTGGTGTTGATGTCGGCATGCACTTCCATATCCACATTGAATTCTGTAAACAGGTTACATAGTTCATATGCAATTTCAATGCTCTTAGCCACTTCAACCAACATTCGTTCTTTAATGCTGTAACTAACCAGGGTTTTCTCATTGTGAATGAACATGAAACCACCCTGGCCCTCCCTTAGAAACACAATTACCGTGGCAAATTCGGTTTCCCTGCCTTTAACCTGGCTGTCGGTGCCAATACAAACTTTTAGTTTATAACCGGAAGCAGTTTCTCTCTTTATGGCCTGTTCCACTGCTTCTTTGATGGGAAGCTTGAGGCTGTCTCCATTAAATTTTCTCCAAAGCATACAGTTAAAGATATTTCTTAAATGTACTGGAATTACTGGTTGTGTAACTACATTTTATCTGTAGATTTTAAAGAAAATGTGGAAATGTTGAAAAATCAGGGTTGGGGTTATTAATAGGTATTGCTGCAATATGGGAAAAGCGGAGATGATATAATTTAAATGGGCGCCCCATATCTACGAAGTGTTTTATATTCTGCGGCGTGCTAATATAAACTTAGATATTAATTCATGAATCATTTTCCTTACGGGAGATTTGAGCGGTTATTTAATACTATCAGCAGGTGTAAAATGCTTTCCATTTGCGATTTAATCAAGATGTGGTATTGGATTTTTAAGGCTGTGTACGAGGTCGTTCAACAGCCGATATATTAAACAAAAAGGGACCAGCCCCTAACGCTGATCCCTTACTTACACATGAATCTACCTTACTGTTTTATAATTCTTTCGGTTTGTTTCGTTGTGTTCGTTATCAATTGTATAACGTAAACTCCGGATGCTTTATTGTTTAAGTTTATTAGGTTGGTTCCGGCAGTTCCTTTACCGGTTGCTACCATCCGGCCGTTGGCATCAAACAAAGCATATTGGAAATTTTCTTCTGCCATTACCTTCATCCAATCGGTGACAAGGGTAGGAACTGTAAAATACTTGGGCCGTTTTACCGACGATTTCAAAGCAATGATGTTTGAGTAAGCCACTTCTTTAATTTCAGATGTTACTTTTAATCGGTAGTACAGCATCCCGGTGCGGGAAGGAATATAGCTGTATTGTAGGGGTGAACCATCCAGGGTGGCCAGGGTAATGAAGTGTGTTCCATCAAAAGATATTTCCACATCCTGCGACTGGATAGGTTCGTCTGCTACAATGTTCCATTTTAAAATATGTTTATCATTTACGATATCACCGGAGAGGGAAATATCATGAATGGGCAGGGGGCCATTAAACCCTGCGAGCCGGTATGAACCGAGGCTTCCATAATTGGACGTGTTTTGATTGCCCGATCCATCCACTACAAAATAATAGGTTCCTGCATTTAGCAGGGTATCAATGGTAACGCTCATCGATTCGGAAGGGTCATAAACGCGTATCAGCGTGGAACCCTGGTAAAGGCTGACTTTCACATCCAGGTTGGCTCCGGTATTATTGGCGCCTACACTGTATGGAGTTACATCGATGTGCAGGGTGGAGGGGGCTGTCAGAATATAGGAGAAGGCATCTTTATCGGTATTGGTGCTAATAATCCCTCCCAGGTCGAAGGAGCCGGTGGAAAGCCGGGTGGTGGTTGCGTCCATGTTACCGGAGAAATCATCTGCCCTGTATCCAAATCCATTTGCTGTTGTGATGGTGGTCAGGTTGTCCTGGGTGTTGGCACAACCGTAGGGTGTAGGCCCATCGTTCCAACCCGTCATGTTACGGTAATAGCTGTTCCCCATTACAGGTGCCCATCCCGCCTGACCCGAACCGGCTCCCATATTGTATTGTTGTACCAGGGTGCAGTTATTGTCGTAACTCGATTGATGGGAAAGCCCCAGGGTATGCCCGCTTTCATGGGTGCAGCATTCGGCAATATATTTTACATTATTGGGTCCAAGTTTGTCTGAGAAAACAAAGGCTGGTGTATCGTCGCCCCAGGTGAAGGAACCAATGTAGGATATTCCACCTACACCGGATGTCCAACTGCTGGTAGGTGTAACAATTACGCGTACCCGCTGGTTAAAAGGTGCGGCAAGGAATACGGTTGAATCGGTGGTGATGTTTACCTCAAATGGCCTGAAGTCTTCCGATACCCGGTTGAATATTTCTGTAACCTGGGCATCATTTAAATCGGCAGGGAGGCAATAAAGCGTGGCGCCACCATTCCAGTATGATCCGGAAACAGTTTGGCCGTCAAAATCGAGGTAGATGGTAGCAGGTGCCGAAGGATAGCTGCTCAATTTAGGGGCAGCAAAACCTGCGTTTGTTAGCATCAGGCAAATAAGGAGCCAGAAGCTGAAGGTAAAGTTTTTCATTTGTATTGGATTTAGGCCGCCACCAACCGGTGGCAATTTCTACGGGTTTTTATGGATGTGCACAGGTTTCTAATAGCCTGTCGGTATCAATTTTTTGGAATACAAAAGAACCCTTTTCATCCTGTTTGATCTGGTATCCGTCGCTGGCCAGGGGGCTCATAATGCGGCCGGTATAGCTGAACCTGTTATTCGGCAGGTTTTGTTTTGAAACCAGGAGCAGGGCCCCCTCAAATACTTCGGAGCGGATTACTACGGTCTGCATTTTTCCATATTTTAAAACATGGCTGACTACGGTACCGGAGAATTTGAAATTTTCGGAAACTTCCAGGGTGATGTGCTGACCTTCCTTTGCATTGAGGGCTTTATCAAATAAAGTGGCCTTGCAGTTGATAAGGGAAGGGAAATCTTTGAATAATGTCTTTTTTGAATTTTGTGCTATAGCACCTAATGCAAATAATAATAGCGTCAGGGATGCAACTACGGGAGGTAAGCGTTTCATGATATTGGTTTTAAACGGAGGTATTGGATGCCTCCGTTTACCTGAAACGCAGGTATAGGCCCTTTATTTTGTAAAGGGTCCGAAAAAAGGGAAAAAACATACCTGAATCGTAATAATACTTAGTATTGATTCGTGCTTAACATAACCAGCGTGCAGGCTTCCTTTGTTTCAATACCATTCTTTTTGGCAAGTTTATCCAGTTCCTCATTCTCCGTTCCGGGGTTAAAAATGATTCTTTTGGGATTGAGGGACAGGATATAGTCATAGTAAGGGACCTGGTTTGTCGGATTAAGGTATAGTGTAACCGTATCGATATCCGTTTGTGGTAACCTTTCATTAGAAATAATGATCCCATCAATTTTTCCCGCTCTCCTGCCAATAGCCACTACAGGGTGGCCGTGGCTGCTAAGTTTTTTAACTGCCATATTACTGTACCGGTTTGGATTTTCGGAGGCGCCTAAAACAAGGGTCTTCTTTTTCATAACTAATCTAAAAATCTGTTTTTTAATTGAGCTGTAGGTATCATACATTCCTTCAGCTTTCCAAACCAGCGATACCTGTTTTTTGCAATCAGGTTATAAACCGCATCCCTGATGAATGGTGGGACGATAATAAACCCATACAGCCAGTTTACCGGCCAGCTTAAATAACGGCTAACCCTCAACGCTGCAGTTGATTTCGTGTATGCCTTTCCGTTTTCTATTAATACGAATGAGAAGAAATCATTTTGGGGAAGGTTAAAGCTTTTTAAGAAGCCCTTGCCCGCCTTCCCTTGCAGACTGGCAAATTGAAATTTTTCAGTAGGGTCGTGCTTAATTACAAATTGAACGGAAGCATTGCAAAGGTTACAAATCCCATCAAATAGTATAATGCACTCATCGCTCATAATGCAAAGTTACTGATTGCCGGGATAGAAGATTTTTATGAAGGGGAGAAGATACGGTTCAGTTAATTATGGTAAATATACTTTGGGGCTTTCGGCGGTTGATTCTTTAATCAATTGCTGTCCCGGCTGTCCGCAATCGCTCCCCTGCCCGTTCGGTCAGGCGAACATCCGGCAGCCCGTGGGCAGTAACAAGGGTTTCAACAGAATTTTGACGGGACATTTTTGTATAGTTGAGTTGGGTAATGGAAAGGAAAAGTTGTGTACTGATTTAGTCAATTGAAATGGGAGCTGCGAAAAATTTCCTGACAATTTGCTGCCCCCACCCCGGGGGTAAAAATATAGCCGGGAAAAATTAGAGCAAAAAGATCTGGCTGATGAAAATTTAGTTTGGCCGATATTTATTTCGCCTCTGCTGTCCCTAGTTACGGACTTTCCTGGTAGAGTTTTTTTGTTAGCCACGAATGCACGAATAAGAACTGGGTACGAATAGAAAATAGCCACGAATGCACGAATAAGAAATGGACACGAATAGAACAAAGCCACGAATGCACGAATAAGAACTGGGTACGAATAGAAAATAGCCACGAATGCACGAATGAGAACTGGGCACGAATAGAACAAAGCCACGAATGCCCGAATAGAAAATAGCCATGAATGCACGAATGAGAACTGGACACGAATAGAACAAAGCCACGAATGCACGAATGAGAACTGGCCACGAATGCACGAATAGCTATAAACTGTCAATAGACATGTAAATTTTATTTTCCCCGGCACTTTATTTAAGAACCTTCAGCAGGGTTCCCACAAACCATTTCTCCTCCGCCTTTGCTACACCCTCCAATACTTTATTTACATTTTTACCCAGCGTTTTTATGCTACCCATCATTTCAACAAATTGTTTTACTTCTTTATCTTTCTTATCTCCCTCCACATTTTCCAATTGGGTAAGCAACTTAAGCATGGGGTCGAGTTCCCGCTTCTTTCTTTCTTTCATTATTTGGGTGGCTACTTTCCAGATATCTTTTTCAGCAATAAAGTATTCCTTTCTTTCCCCTGCAATTATTACCCGTTCTACCAGGTGCCAGCTTATCAGTTCCCGAATGTTCATGTTCACATTTCCCCGGCTGATACTGAGTTGTTCCATCACATCGTCCTGAGTTAAGGGATTTGTGCTTACCAGCAACAACGCATGAATTTGCGCCATGGTGCGGTTAATTCCCCAATGGGTGCCCAATGCTCCCCAACTGCTCACGAATTGATTTTTGGCTTCTGTTAATTTCATAGTGGCTGTAAACCTATAAAAGATTTCATAAGTTTCAAAACTAATTGAAAGATCGGGGGTGAAAAAAGAGAACCGGGGTTCTCAAGAAAATTATACCAGCATGGTAACGGGGTTTTCCATAAATCCTTTAAAGGTTTGGAGAAAGGCCGCACCTACTGCCCCATCTACACTTCGGTGATCGCAGCTTAGGGTTACCTTCATCTGGTTGGAAACCACAAACGCATCCTTTTTACGCACCACCACTTCCCGAATATTACCCACCGCCATAATGCAACTATCGGGCGGGTTGATAATAGCTGTGAACGATTCAATATCCATCATCCCGAGGTTGGAAATTGTAAACGTATTTCCACTGAACTCGTTAGGCTGTATTTTCTTATCGCGGGCTTTTTGATAAAGTATTTTTGCATCGGCCGCAATTTGCGATAAACTTTTTTGATCAGCGAAACGGATAACGGGTACAATCAACCCTTCGGGCAATGCCAGGGCCGATCCGATGTGGATGTGGTGGTTCTGCCGGATGAAATCTCCCATCCAGCTTGCATTTACTGCGGGGTGCATGCGCAATGCCATCGCAGCGGCTTTAATCACCATGTCGTTAAAGGAAATCTTTACCGGGCTTTGCTCGTTCATTGCCTGCCGTGCTTCTATTGCCTTATCCATAATTATTTCCATGGTAAGGTAAAAATGGGGAGCGCTGAACTTGCTCTCTCCTAACCGGGTGGCAATCACCTTGCGCATTTGCGTTAAAGGAATATCAGTAAAACCTTCAACCCCTGTAGCCGAGAATGGCACTACCTGCGGAACCGGTTTATTTGTTTCTACTGCAACAGAGAGAGGTGGTTCCTTATAATTATCTATATCCCGTTTTACAATCCTTCCCCCATCACCTGTTCCATGGAGGCTGGAAAGACTGATGCCTTTATCTGCGGCCATTTTTCGAGCCAACGGAGAAGCCTTTACCCTGCCATCCGACGTAGCGAGCGGGTTTTCGCCAGACGTTTGCATTGGAGCGGATGTTACCATTTGCACGGGTAGTTGGGTATTTGAATTTTCTGTAGCGGCGGCCTTGTTGGCACCTGATTTTTCGGCTTCCACAAAGGCAGAAACGTCCGTTCCTTCTTTGCCAACTATGGCAATAACTTCATTAATTTTTGCTGCCTTGCCTGCCTCCACCCCCACGTAAAGCAGGGTTCCTTCTTCATATCCCACCACTTCCATGGTAGCCTTATCCGTCTCCACTTCCGCTAAAACATCATCTGATTTTACTTTGTCGCCCACCTTTTTATTCCACGATACAATCTTCCCTTCAGTCATCGTATCACTCAATAAAGGCATTCTGATTTCTTTTGCACCGGCAGGCAAAGTCACTTTTTTTCCTGTTGATATGGATACTGCAGATTGCGAAAGTGGGGTATCGGTATTTTTTTGAGTTGTATTTTCCGCATCCAGAAGGGGCTGAATGTTTTCACCATCCTTTCCAATTACGGCAATAATTTCGTTTACTTTGGCGGCCTTGCCTGCCTCCACTCCAATATGAAGCAAGGTGCCTGCAACATACCCCACTACTTCCATGGTAGCTTTGTCGGTTTCCACTTCGGCCAACACATCATCCGCTTTAACCTTATCGCCCACCTTTTTGTTCCATGCCACAATTTTCCCTTCGGTCATCGTATCGCTTAACAGCGGCATGCGAATCACTTGCGCCATATTAAAAAATACTTTTTACGTTAAATTAAGAGCCCGAAATTAAGGCAAATTGACAAATTTCAGGTTTGTAGCCGGGTTATAATCGAAGGTCGAGCTTTAACCTGTCCTTTAATTCCTTTATTTGCGGGTATTGCTCGGAAAGGAGTTGATATTGTTGCTTAATACTAAGTACTTCCTCCTTTGGATCCCGTGCGTCATTCTCCTCCGTAGCCGAAACCTGAAAACTTAATGCCCTGTTATTAAACCGGTGCTGGAAATGTTCAATTAATGCCGCTCTTTCTAATTCAATAAAACGGGTAGCAAAGTTTCCTTTACAGATAATTTCGAAGAGGTTTTCATTTATTACCTTCAGGGTTACATCTCCGAAAACGGTTACTGCGGAGTGTTTCTTTTGTTTTTTCAGTTTATCTACAAAGGCTTCCCAGGCTTTTTCCAGTTGGTCTGCCGAAAGGCCCTGGGGTGGCATGCTTTCCATCCGGTTCTGCTCCACATTGGTTCGCAGGGTTTTCAGTGACCCCAATGAAACCTTGTTACCTGAAGTAGCAGATGCTGCAGCAGGGCGGGTCTTTTGTACCTGTTTTTCTTCTGGTGTAGTATTAACGGATTCATCAATTATCAATCGGGTATTCTCTATTAATTCCGGTTTCTGTTTTGCCGGAGTAGTAGGATTTGTAGATCGGGGTGCAGATAATATCGTTAAGGCGCGAAATTGTAAGGCGCCGTTTCGTTCAGTCAGCTTTTTTTTTTCGGCCCCCGATATAACCACAGCCTGGTTCAGGTAATTGAGTTTTATCAATAGCATTTCAACATGGAGCCGTTTATTTCGGCTTTGCCTGATTTGGCCAATCCCCTCCGTTAACAGGTTTAACGCTGCTATCAGCCATCCGGTGGACAGTATCCTGGCCAATTGCTGGTATTTACTTTTAAAATCTTCTGCCACATCCAGTAAGGCAGCCGCTTTCGCATCCTTGCTGATAAACAGGTTACGGATGAACTCAGTAAAGCCTTCGAGTACAATTTCCGGTTCAAATCCTTTCTGGTTTATTTCATCATAAAGCAAAAGCACATCGGGCAAGGATTCTTTTTGCAACAATTCCAGCAACCGGAAATAATAATCTTCATCCAGGATATTCAGGTGTTCGAGCGTATTGGCATAGGATATTCGTCCACCTGAAAAACTTACAATTTTATCAAGAATGCTAAGTGCATCCCGCATACATCCTTCACTTTTTACAGCAATTACATGCAGGGCTGCTTTTTCCGCATCAATTTTTTCTTTGTCACAGATTTCCTGAAGATGGGCTACCGTATCCTTTGTTGTGATGCGTTTAAAATCGAAAATCTGGCACCGGCTCAGGATGGTAGGCAGTATTTTATGTTTTTCCGTAGTGGCCAGGATAAAGATGGCATAGGGTGGGGGTTCTTCCAGGGTCTTTAAGAAGGCATTAAAAGCCGAAGCGCTGAGCATGTGGACTTCATCCACGATATAAACCTTGTATTTGCCGGCTTGTGGAGCAAACCTTACCTGATCTACCAGGTTTCGGATGTCATCCACCGAGTTATTACTGGCAGCATCCAGTTCGTGAACATTAAATGAAGCGCCGCTATCGAATGATATACAACTGGGGCAGGTGTTGCAAGCCTCACCATCGGCGGTAATATTTTCACAATTGATGGTTTTGGCGAGGATACGGGCACAGGTTGTTTTTCCAACGCCTCTAGGCCCACAGAATAAAAAGGCGTGAGCAAGCTGGTTGTTGCGAATCGCATTTTTTAAAGTGGTGGTAATATGCGCTTGTCCGATAACGGTATTAAAATTCTGAGGGCGGTATTTACGGGCAGAAACTACAAAATTCTCCATATCCCTGCAATTTCGGAATTTCCTTTGGGCAGGCGAAATGGAAATTTTTATTATATCTGCGGGTGCGGAACAAAGGGCTTTGTTCGGTCAAAAAGGTAGCGGTATGTGGTTAGTTGCCTGCTTAAGCTCGATTCGCCAAGGGTTTTGGCTACATTAACCATTTTCTGATTAAAATCTCCAATCCATTGCATTTCGTAACTGGTATATTCAAGGCGATCCAAAATATGCTTCATCGTGCCAATCAGGTACCCATCTATTCCTTTTCCCTGCCATTCGGGTACGACACCAAATACCATCCCCACTATTTTTTTTGTTTTCCTAAAATGTTGAAGCCATAAAAATTGAAGTTTTTGAACCAGACCGAATTTGCCATTGAAAACTTTAAAGTAGTCGTTGATGTGGGGAATGTTAATAAACATACCAATGGCATTGTTTTGGTAATAGGCAAACAAGATAATATGTTCATCCATCACCGGTTTCATTTTTTTAAACATAAGTAGAACCTGCTCTTCGGCCAATTGTTTCATTCCTCCATGCCCGGCCCAGGCTTTATTATAAACTTCGGCAAAATCGGAAGCATATTTTTTAAGATTGTTTTTATTGATAGTTTCCCAACGGATGCCTGGCGTATTGGATAACTGGCGGCTTCTTTCCATCACTTTTTCGGCGAGGGGCCTGCGGGGATCCATCCCAAAGCACAACTGATTATAGAAGGGTTTGAATCCATAATTTTCTAAAAGTTCTTGGTAATAGGGAGGGTTATAGTTCATGCAATATAAAGGGGGAAGGTACCCTTGAGTAATTAAACCCCACCAGCGATCCCGTTCCCCAAAATTTATGGGGCCGTCCATGGCTTCCATCCCCTTGCCAAGGAGCCAGTGCTTCGCATTATCCAGGAGAAGGTCGGCGGCCTGTTGATTATGAATACATTCAAAGAAGCCCATTCCTCCTACCGGGATATCATCTCCTTTATTCTTATATTTTTTATTGGTGAAAGCGGCAATCCGGCCAATCAGGTTGCCATCTTCATCTTTCAATACCCATCGAATTATTTCACCAAACCGGAAGGTTTTATTTTTTTGGGGATTGAAAACGTCCTCCATATCCTTGTTCAATGGACGGATCCAGTTGGGATCGTTTTTATATAGAGAAACCGGAACCAAAAGGAAATCCTTTTTATCATTTTGGGATTCAACCGGGTAAATGTTCAAGGCTTGGCTTTATTTAAGTTGGGTTATGGGATTTACGGAATTCTTTTTGCAGTTCTCCGGAAGTTTTACGGCTTCCATCGTGGCTCCATCCCGGAGCCCTAAATACATATTTTATTTTAGTTATTAAAGGCAGCGGCCGTTTAAGATCGGCCAGGATGGATTTCCATTCGTGAAAAATGATCTGGATTGGATTCAGTCTGTTTTCAATGGGGGAGGTTAACCCATAACGCACCGGTTCCCGGGGCAATTCTTTTTGGAAGGTTCCAAACATTTTATCCCAAATAATGAGGCACATTCCCATATTTTTATCGAGGTAGGGAATATTGCTGGCATGGTGTACCCGGTGGTGCGAAGGGCTTACAAATACCGATTCGAACCAGGCTGGCATTTTATGAATGAACTGGGTATGTACTAGGATTCCATAGGTTTGGGTTAGGGAATACATGAACACAATATCCAACGGGTGAAATCCCATCCAGGCAAGGGGAGATAGAAATATGAAACGGTATACCGGTTGAAATACGGAAGACCTGAAACCGGTAGACAAATTAAATTCTTCGGAAGAATGATGGGTTACATGAACAGCCCAGAAGAACCGGCTAAAGTGCTCCACCCGATGTTCGATATAAAAAGCGAGGTCTTCAAATATAAACAACAGGAACCAGTACAGGTACACATTATCGATGGTAAACAGGGAATGATTGTAAAACCAAAGTAGGATACTGATGTAGAAAAGACCCCGGAGAAACAGGTCGAGGCCGGCATTCAGCAGCGATAAATATACATTTTGCAGGGTTTCCTTTACCGAGTAAAACCGCTTTCCGGTCCAGTTGCTCAAAAAAATTTCCATCCCAATTAAAATACTGTAAAAGGGAATGGAGAGTAATAAGAACCAACTTTCTCTTGCAGAATGCATAATAGAAAATTTAGAAATTACACAGCCATTATTTCCTTTTCTTTAGCCTGCAGGTGTTTATCAACCAGAGAAATAAACCGGTCGGTTAATTGTTGGGCTGCGGTTTCAGCATCTTTTGAAGCGTCTTCGCTGAGCCCGTCTTTCTGTAATTTTTTTATTTGTTCAATTAAGTCTCTGCGTATATTCCTTACCGAAACTTTTGTATTTTCTCCTTCACCATTACACCGTTTTACCAATTCTTTTCTTCTCTCTTCGGTTAATGGCGGGAGAAAAAGGCGGATGATATTCCCGTCGTTTTGCGGATTGATACCAATATTAGCCGCAATGATGGCCCGCTCTACCTGTTGTAACATATTTTTTTCCCAGGGTTGCACCGAAAGGGTACGCGCATCCAAAGCCGAAATGTTAGCGACCTGGTTGATGGGAGTTGGATTTCCATAATATTCTACCATGATTCCTTCCAGCATTCCGGGGTTAGCTTTGCCGGCTCGAATTTTAACCAATTCAACTTCGAGGTGGCTGATGGTTTTTAACATAGAATCTTCAGCATCCTTCATTACGAGGGTTAATTCTTCAGACATAGTTTTTTTTATTGGCTGCAAAGCTAATGAAAACTGGTTTAGCCGGGTTAGGGCTAAATCCGTAAAAAATTAATGAAAATTAGCTGAACTTACTCAACCTCAACACGTTCGGGAGAAAGGGAGATGATTTTATGAGACTGGCGGACTTCATTTTCCACTATTTCATTCACCGAAACCCTCCTGTTCTTTTGGCGGAGATAGTAAATGATACCAATAAACAAAAACCCTGTAGCCAACAGGATAGCGCTTACAATGGAAGTGCCAAGGCTGCGGAGGCTGTAAGCCATGATGATGAAAAGGATATTAGCTGCTACACAGGTAAGTGTAATTTTTCGGTGAGAGAAACCCAGGTCGAGGAGGAAATGATGAATATGGGTCCTGTCTGGGCTGAAAGGAGACCGCCTGTCCAGAATCCGGTGTCCAAAAACCCGAAGGGTATCAAACAGGGGTATCATCAGGATGGCGAACCCTATTGCCGGGCTGGCTTCGATGGGAAAATTTACATCCGGAGCCCCGGCCAGGTTAATGAATTTTATTACCAGCACCGAATTAATAAGGCCCACCAATAAAGAGCCGGTATCGCCCATAAAAATTTTTGCAGGAGAAAAATTGTATATCAGGAAACTGATTAAGCTGCCGGCCAGGGCGAAAGCCATCACGGCATATTCAATATGTCCGATGGAGTAAAAATAAATTCCAAATACGAGCGAAGTAAGGGTGCCCAGGCTTCCCGCTAACCCATCCACCCCATCAATTAAATTAAAGGAATTGGTAATTACAATAATGGTAAAAAGGGTCAAAGAAAAACTCGCAATATGAGGGATATTATAAATACCGAAAAGCCCGTGCATATTGCTGATCTGGACATTGGCAAATTTGAACAGGATGGCGGCGGCGATTACCTGACCAATAAATTTTTTGCTAGGCGATATAATCAGAATATCATCCTTGATCCCCAAAAAGAAAATTACGATGGCCGCTGCGGCTACAAATTGCAATTGAGTGGAAACCACCGGCGGAACTCCCATTAAGGTGGCAATAATAAATCCTGCAAAGATGCCCAGCCCACCCAGGGTGGGAATTACTGTTTTATGAACTTTGCGCTCATCTGGTTCATCAAACAACTTCTTATCTTTTGCAACCTGGATAATTACCGGGATGGAGAAATAGGTAATTATAAAAGCCAGGGCCGCACTTAGAAGTATGTTATCCATGCAGGTTATTTAAAACTAATCCCCACAAAAGTATCAAATTAACGATGCAGATTTATATTTGTCTGCATAATTCAAAAAAAGTACTCTCTAAAGGGTATTTTTTCCTTTATTTGGAAAAATAGTATAAAAATAGGTAACGGCTTTGCCGCATCCTTTATTATTGTAAATCTACCTAAACTTTTTCCAGGTTGCTGGGTTAATTAAAGTAGGTTTGCAGCCGTCAAATTAAATTAAATTTTCAATTTTCCCATAATGGCAGAACTAAAAGATATTGCAACACAGGTAAGAAGGGATATAGTAAGGATGGTTCATGGGGCACAAAGCGGCCACCCGGGAGGATCGCTGGGTTGTGCGGATTTTTTGACCGCATTATATTTTAAATTAATGAAACATGATCCCAATTTTAAGATGGATGGAATTGGGGAAGATGTTTTTTTTCTAAGTAATGGGCATATTTCCCCTCTTTTTTACAGTGTGCTGGCACGCAGCGGGTATTTCCCAACCAAAGAATTGTCTACTTTCCGAATGATTAACAGTAGGCTCCAGGGCCATCCAACAACCCATGAAGACCTGCCCGGGGTACGGGTGGCAAGTGGATCCCTGGGACAGGGCATGAGTGTAGCCATCGGTGCTGCTATAGCAAAAAAGCTGAACAACGATAAAAGTATTGTTTATTCCCTCCATGGCGATGGAGAGCTGGATGAAGGCCAAAACTGGGAGGGAATCATGTTTGCCGGATCAAAAGGGATTGATAACCTGATTTCTACGGTTGACCATAACGGGCAGCAGATTGATGGAACTACCGACCATGTAATGCCTCTTGGCAATCTCGGCGACAAATTCAGAGCCTTTGGCTGGCATGTAATGGAAATGGATGGAAACGACATGGATTCCATCATTGCCAGCATGGAGAAAGCCCGCAAAGAAACCGGAAAGGGCAAACCCATTGCCATCATGATGAAAACAGTGATGGGTAAAGGGGTTGATTTTATGGAAGGGAAACACGAATGGCATGGGATTGCGCCCAATGATGAACAATTGAGAAGTGCGCTTGCCCAACTTCCCGAAACCCTGGGCGATTATTAATTTCTAACATTTCCGGATTACCTTAATGTTACTGTCTGCCGGGCAGCTTTTGCTGCCGGCGACCAGGAAGAAGCCACTGCAATCAACAGGATGGTTCCCGCTACCATCAGGAAATCTGTAGCCAATAGTTTAACCGGAAAATAATCGATAACAAACGAGCCTCCCTGCAGTTTAATAAATTTAAATTTTAACTGCAGGAGACAAATGACGGTAGCAACCAATATGCCGATGCCGGCTCCAATTGCTGCCAATAGAATCCCTTCACTTAAAAAAATCCGCCTTATCCTCGATTCGTCTGAGCCCATCGATCTCAAAATGGCAATGTCCTGTTGCTTTTCCAGCACCAACATGGTTAGAGCGCTAATCATATTAAAAGCGGCAATTACCAGGATGAGGGTAAGCACGGCGTAAATGGCCCATTTTTCCATTCGCATGGTATTGTACAGGTTGCTGTTTTGCTGGTATTTCGATTGGACTTTTAAGGACTTTGGAAGGAGCTGCGTTAATTCATTCATTACTTTATCGGTAAGCCCCGGATTGGTAAGTTTGATTTCAACCGCAGTAAATTCATGATTACCAATTCCCATTTGTTGCTGAACAAAACCAATATTGGAGAATATGTACTTATTGTCAAAATCCTGCTGGATAGCGAAAACCCCTTCGGGGGAAATATTTCCTTCGCTAAGGGATTGCAGGGGATCGGATGTGTTTTCTGTTTTTTTGGGTAAGATAACAGTCAGGTTTGCAGAAGAGAGCGGGTTATCTATAAAAGCGCCAATTGCATTTTGAACTCCGGCGCCCATTACCATTTTAGGGTTATCCGGGCTGCCGGTATTAAAATCGCCCCGAATAACGTCGGCTGGCACACCACTCATACGCACAAAATTGCTGTCGACACCTTTTATTTGCACCACCGATTGTGCATCTTCATTTTTCAATAAAGCCTTTTCTTCTGCTATACCCGATACCATTGCTATGCCCGGCACCTTTTGGAGTTTCGAGAAATCGGAAGGCGAAAATTCAAATGTTTTCCCTTGGGTGGGTACAATACGAACATCACTGTAAAAAGAAGCGTAAAGCGATTTTACCAGGTCTTCGAAACCATTAAACACACTAAGTACGAGCACCTGGCAACAAGTAGCAAAGGCAATAACGCCGGTAGTTACCCAGGCAATGATATTAATGGCATTGGCTTTTTTCTTTCCGGTAAAATACCGCCAGGCAAAAAGCAGGTTCATGAGGTCTGGGAGTTATGTTGAATGTCTTCGTCTTGTTTTTTGATGTCTTTAAACAATTGTTCCATTTTGTCAACATATTCCAGGCTGTCATCAATAAAGAATTTCAAGATGGGCATAGAGCGCAACTGGTGCCTAACCCGTGCCGTTAGTTCTTTCTTAATTTCCCATGCGCGGTCTTCCACCTTTTTTAGAATTTCTGTGGGGTTGTCTCCTTTAAAACAGCTTAGGTACACCCTTGCTTCGTAAAGGTCGGGAGTGATTTTTACTGCCGCAATAGAAACCAGGGTTCCATGGATCATGGCCAGGCCGAGTTTTTGAAAAATATCATTTAATTCTTTTTCCAATACCGAGGCCACCTGTTTTTGCCGTTTTCCTTCATTCATATCTTTCCGGTTAATCCTTGTAAAAGTACTTACTTTGCAGGTTTCTCAGGTATTTAATACACATGAAGAGTCTGCTTTCCGTTTTCAGGTATATCCGGAATTATCCCGGGCTGGTAGTTAGTTATTTTACGTTTAATATCCTTTCCGCCATTTTTGGTCTGGTTTCCCTGGGCTTGCTAAGCCCTTTTCTGATGCTCATTTTTAAACAGGGCGATGCATTTAAATCGGTTGCAGGCGGAGGTTCTTTTTTTGCAAAAGCCAATCCGGTGAATTATTTTAAGGAATGGATGTATGGACTTATCAACCAGCCGGGAGGAAGTGTAAAAGCGCTGCTGGTGATTTGCCTGGTGGTGTTGGGGGCCATCTTGCTGAAAAACTTTTGCGCCTATATGGCGATGTATTTTTTAAATCCTATCCGCAACCGGATTTTAAATGATATGCGCAGCCACATGTACGGGAAGGTGTTGCAATTGCCCGTTGGATATTTTACGGAACAGCGAAAGGGAGATATTATGAGTCGCTTATCGAACGACCTGGCCGATGTGGAAGGTTCTACCGTAAGTGTACTCGAATCGGTATTCCGTGAGCCCATTACCATTCTGTTGTTTTTCTTGTACATGGTTATCCTCAGCCCACAGCTTACTTTGTTTCTGGTTATTTTTCTTCCCATTGCAGGTTTTATCCTGGGCCGGATTGGCCGGTCGCTGAAAAAGGAAAACCGGCAGGTGTTGCAGCAGTTTGGGTTGCTATTTTCCACTATCGAAGAAACCATTGGCGGAATGCGAATTATCAAAGCATTCAATGCAGAGAAACGTATTCAGAAAAAATTTGAAGAGGAGAATGAGCAGATGTTCATATTAAAGAACAGGGCCAATCGGAGGCGTGATCTTGCCTCACCTGTTTCAGAAGCGTTGGGTATTACCGCTGTACTTTGTGTACTCTGGTATGGTGGCAGGCTGGTGTTGAGCAATGATCCGGGCTTTTCTTTAAATGCAGGAGATTTCCTGGCATACATTGCCATATTTACTCAACTCATTCAGCCCTTAAAATCCCTGAGTAATGCCTCCTATAATATTCAAAAAGGGGCTGCCAGCATCGAACGGATTGAAACCCTGATTAATGAAACCGTAGATATTAAGGAAGCGAAAAACCCGATCGAACTTCAATCCTTTTCCAACGCCATCGAATTTAAAAATGTGGGCTTTTCTTATGGCGATAAAATAATTCTAAAAAATATAAACCTTAAGGTAGAAAAAGGTAAAACCATTGCCCTGGTGGGAAGCAGTGGGGCGGGCAAAAGCACCCTTGTTGATTTGGTACCCCGTTTTATTGATGCAGGAACCGGCGAGTTGCTGATTGATGGCATCAATATCCGTGATTATTCTTTGCAATCTGTCAGAAACCAAATGGGTATTGTTACCCAGGAGCCGGTCTTGTTTAACGATTCCATTGCCCATAATATATTACTGGCTAAACCAGGCGCTTCCATTGAGGAAGTGAAGCAGGCGGCCCGTATTGCTAATGCCGCCGGATTTATTGAAGGAAAAGAGATGGGTTACGATACGAATATCGGTGAAAGAGGATTAAAGTTAAGTGGAGGCGAGCGGCAACGCCTAACCATTGCGCGCGCGGTTTTAAAAAACCCGCCTATCCTTATTTTAGATGAAGCTACTTCTTCGCTGGATACCGAAAGTGAAAGGCTGGTGCAGGATGCCATTAATAACCTGATGACCAACCGCACTTCCATTGTAATTGCCCACCGGCTCAGTACCATCCGCCATGCCGATGAAATTATCGTGCTGCAAAAAGGGGAGATTGTAGAAAGAGGTACCCACGAATCGTTAATTGCCCTGAATGGTTTTTATAAACGTTTGGTGGATATGCAGGAGGTGAAATAGGTATTCCTTTGAGTTAAACGAGATTGGCAAGCAAAGCTTGTAACCCGGGTTGCAGATTCTTTTATTCCTGAAGGATTGCTTTTAGTTTTTTCCAGGATGGTGGAGTGAGAACCGGCTTATTTATTACCCGGTATTCTTTACTTTTTTCAATAATATATGCTGCGCGTTCTTTTGTATCAGGGTGGGTATTGATCCAGGTAAGATACTTGGGTTCATCGCCCTGCCTGAGGGCTATTTCGTATAAGAAATTGGCAAAGGGCTCTGCACTGATATCCGCATTTTTCAGGTATTCCACCGCTTTCAGGTCGGCCTCCTTTTCGAGTGTCCTGTCGTAAGCGGATGCAGTTAATTTTTTCAACACTTCTTTTATTATCTCCGAATCGCCTCCGCTGGTTGAAATTGTTATTAAGGCAGAAAGCCCGATTT
Organism: Bacteroidota bacterium; assembly: GCA_018266615.1. Lineage (GTDB taxonomy): Bacteria > Bacteroidota > Bacteroidia > Chitinophagales > Chitinophagaceae > Ferruginibacter. Next base: position 51,605 of record JAFEAB010000096.1, on the reverse strand, counting down.
CCTTAATTAGTTTCTTCATGATATGGCTTAACTCAATATGGGCAATTTCGTGCCCAATTACCCCACAAAGCGCTTCCTGGTTTTGGGTGGCTACAATTAGACCGCTGTTAATTACAAGGTGGCCATTGGGGAGGGCAAAGGCATTGATATCATCGGATTCAAGTACATGTACCTTAATCTGCGACCGGTCGATCTGGTTGGCTTTGCAAATTTTGGATACCATACTGTCAATTGATTTTACCAGAAATGGATTGGTATTTTCTTTTTTTGATTTTTTAATAATATCCCAAAAGAGGTCTCCCAGTTTTTGTTCCAGTTTGTTGGATGTTTCTTCAACCTTAAAAGTTTTCATCCAATCGTTTTGTTGCAACAGGAACCAGGTACAAAAGAACAGGGCTATGAGTAGTAAAGCCTGGAAAATTATCCTTTTCATGGCCGGCAAATTAAATTGGTTAGGCTTCCATAAAACCACCATACCACGTGCTTTCCTTTTCTGGTTTGGATCGCAGTATAAATTGTGGCAATAAACTCAGACAGATTGAACAGGATAATGGTTAGCATATACGCTATATATTTACTACTGATGGTTTCTGAAGTGAATAGGATGGAGATCGTCCACCAGAATCCATAACTGTTGATAAACAATAGCGAGAACTGGGAAAGCAGGGCCTGGGTACAGTGCCAGCGTACAAAATAGGTGCCCTTTCGGTTGCCGATGTAGAAGAAAAATGTAGCAATTAAATTAATGATGGGCAATGGCAGGCCGGCCACTACTGCAATTAAGGACATTAAATAGCTGTTGGATGCCTTTTCGGCTTCGTGCTCACCCGGTTCGTATGTGAACTTTGAAACCTGAATCATAATCCTTTTGTATAATTCCACACCCAGTTTGAAAGTACCAAAAGAGTAAGGATAATAGCGATTGACGGCCGTTTAATAAAATGCTCCGATTTTAAATAAAAATTTAAGAAAGTTTCCTTTCGGAACATGTAGTCCATTGCAACCCAGAAGGGGGTAATTATTAAAATGAAACCGATAATAATTCCCAATGGATTTAAATACAGGGCATTGAAAAAATCGCCGTGCAGAAAGGATAAGGCCGAGCGGGAAGCGCCACAGGAAGGACATGGAATATGTAAGGCATGCTTTATAAGGCAAACGTCAAATGTTTTAGTTCCGGAACGAAGATGCTCACCTACCCAGAAAAGCCAGGCATATCCTGCCGAACAGGCAAGCAATATCCATATATACAACCTGTTTTTGGTGATCATGTTAATAGAGTACCTGTTGTAATTTTACGATATTCTTTTCGCGGGTTACTCCCATAATTAAGAACCAGTCGATAATTGTCCAGATACCAAATCCACCGCAGGTTAGCAATTTCCCAACGCCCATTCCGGTATCTCCAATCAGGAATCTATCAATGCCTAAACTACCTCCCAACAAAGAAACTATGAGGCTGGTAGTGGGGTCTTTAAATTGAAGAGTTTGCAGGTATCCCCACTTTGATTCATCGGCCTGGAGCAGTTTATCTCTGATTAACCCTACCTGGTGGCTCTCAAAGAATTTACTGTTGGTCATGATAAACAGGTCAACTTTTTGTGCATCCATTGTTGCAGTTGTTTTGGTTTGAAAATAATTTTGATGCCTGGCTTTTCAATTTGATTTTGGTTACAATCTAATATTAGCCAATTTTATTAATTCTTACCGAAGAATATTTTTTTAATGACAGATATCATAACCTTTTCATTTTATAAGGTGAAGGTGGGGAGATGGTTGGTTTGATTAGGGTATTATTTTGCTTGCCTTAGGCAGTATAAATATATATATTATTCAAATCTGAAGAGACACCTGCTGTGAATGCTTAACTAATCGGGGTTAAAGTATAACTGGTAAGAAAAAGCTAAGAATCAGGCGGGAGTATAGGAAAGTATAAAGGCAGCCATTTCTCGGCTGCCTTTATATATAAGAAGATGGGAAAATCTATTTTACAATACCCATTTTTGCTTCAATGCTAAGGGTGGCATGGGGAACGGCACGGAGCCTGGCCTTATCGATAAGTTTACCAGTTACCCGGCAGATACCGTAGGTTTTATTTTCAATCCTCATGAGGGCCTTTTCCAAATGATCTATAAAGGTGATCTGGCGGCTGGCCATCTGGCTGAGTTGTTCCCGTTCCATACTGAGGCTGCCGTCTTCCATGGTCATGTACCTGTTTTCGCTTTCATCTCCGCCCAATTCATCTTTGCGGGTAATCAACCCCTGTAAATAGGTTAATTCTTTTTTAGCGGCTTCCAGTTTTCGCATGATCAATTCCTTAAATTCTTTCAGGTCGGCATCACTGTATCTCACTATAGGAGCCCCTAAATCATGTTTAGGCTGGTCTAAAACGGATTTGGTGAATTCGGGATGGTATTTGCGGGCGGTTTTAGTATTAATTTTTGGCAGGGCCACTGGTTTTGCCGGCGGCACTTTGATATCTTTTGTACTGATAGAAGCCCTTGGAATTTTTGGAATAGCAGGTTTTGCCGCAACAAGGGGCTTCGTTTCTACTTTTTTGGAAGCGGGCTTGTGTTCAGCCACTGGCTTTGCTACAGGGGCAGCGGGTTTAGCAGGTCCTGTTTTTTTAACTTCCTTAACGGGATGCGTTTTTGCCTTAACGGGAGTCTGTTTATGGGCAACTACAGGTTTTGGGGCTGCTTTTTTAGGAGCAACTTTTGCGGCTACCACTTTTTTTGCCGGTGCTTTAGCTGTTGCCTTTTTTGAGACAGGTTTCGATGCTACAATTTTAGCTGCAGGTTTTGCCGCTGATTTTGCGGATGCTTTGGCAACAGGTTTCGCAGGCTTAGCAGCAGGTTTTGTCGCTTTTTTTGCGGGGGCCGCAGGCTTCTTGGTAGCCACTTTTTTTGCAGCGGGTTTTGCCGTTTTTTTGTGAACTGCCATACTAATCTGTTTTTTTAAGAATGTTAACGGTTAAGGGTGAATCGTTTACTTCAATTTGGGAACCATCATTTAAAAGGGGCACAAATTCAAGCGAGTCTGCCAAAATTTCGCGGCAAATATAGTCTTTAAATTGAATCAAAGACGACTGTAAATTTTCATTTGCCTTTACTCTAACAACTATCTTGTCTGTTAGTTGAAAATTGCTTTCTTTTCTGATATTTTGTACCCGGTTTACAAATTCCCGGGCATCTCCTTCCTGTTGTAATTCTTCGGAAATAGAAATATCCAACGCTACGGTTATTCCTCCTTTTCCGGCAATTTCAAACCCCGGAATCTGATCCGTTACTACTTCAATATCTTCCGGGTTAATTATAATATCCTCCCCATCCGTATTAAGCCGGTGATTCCCTCTTAATACGGCTTCTATTTCTACATTTTGAAATTGTTCTATTGCCTGCGCCACGGCCTTCATTTTAGGCCCCAGCTTTTTACCCAGGGTTTTATAATTGGCCTTTGCTTTTTTACGGATAAAATCATTGTTGGCATCCAGGACATCGATTTGCTTAATATTGGTTTCGGCTTTAATGATATCCTCAACCAGTCGAATATTATCGGCCATGCCCCTATTTAATGCGGGGATAAATACTTTTTGAAGGGGTTGGCGAACTTTGATATTTACCTTTTTTCGCAGGCTTAGGATAAGGGAAGATGCATCCTGTGCAATCTGCATCCGTGTTTCCAATTGAGAATTAATTGCCGTTGAATCTGAAATTGGAAAATCATTATGATGTACCGAGGTACTGGGCTTCCTTTCCGTAATTTCATTCAGGTTTAAAAACAGCCAGTCTGCAAAAAAAGGAGCAATAGGTGCAATTAGCAGGCTCAGGGTTTCGAGGCATTCGTACAAGGTTTGATACGCACAAATTTTATCCTGTTCGTATTCTCCTTTCCAAAATCGCCTACGGCATAACCTGACATACCAGTTACTTAGTTGCGAATCTACAAATTCCTCGATGGCTCTCCCGGCCTGGGTGGGTTCATAGTCGTCTAAATTAGCTGTAACCGTGTTAACCAGGCTATTCAAACTGCTTAATATCCATTGGTCTATTTCTGGCCTTTCTTTTAAAGGGATATAATTTTCATTGAATGTAAATCCATCCACATTGGCGTATAGGGCAAAGAACTGGTAGGTATTATAGAGGGTTCCAAAGAATTTCCGTTGCGATTCCTTAATGCCCTCCATATCAAATTTCAGGCTGTCCCAGGGGGAGGCATTGGTTATCAGGTACCAACGGGTGGCATCCGGGCCAAAATTGGCAATCGTCTCAAAGGGGTCAACTACATTACCAATCCGCTTACTCATTTTGTTACCGGCTTTATCTAAAACCAGTCCATTGCTAACCACTGTTTTATAGGCAACACCCGATACCTTTCCCGCCTTTTTCATGGCAGAATTTTCCCATAATCCAGCCGATTTTAACTCCTCTTCAATAGCATCTTTTAACAGGGATGCCAGGGCATGAAGGGTATAAAACCAGCCCCGGGTTTGATCTACTCCTTCTGCAATAAAATCAGCAGGAAAATTTTGAGAAAACCTTTCTTTATTTTCAAATGGGAAATGCCATTGGGCGTAGGGCATGGCACCGCTGTCGAACCAAACATCAATCAGGTCAGGTACCCTTTTCATCGGATTTCCCGATGGGCTTACCAAGATTATTTCATCCACAAAGGGTTTATGCAGGTCTTTAATTCCTTCTGCAATAAAGGATTGATTGATATTGCCACCCAAAACCTCTGCGGCTTTGCGCATTTCCCTGTTCAATTCTTCCATCGAGCCAATACAAATTTCTTCCTGTCCGGTTTCTGAACGCCATATAGGAAGTGGAGTTCCCCAAAAGCGACTCCGGCTTAGGTTCCAGTCTACCATATTTTCGAGCCAGTTTCCAAAACGGCCCGAGCCTGTAGATGCCGGCTTCCAATTAATATTTTTATTCAATTCCACCATCTGGTCTTTGGCAGCCGTGGTGCGAATAAACCAGGCATCGAGGGGATAATAAATAATGGGTTTATCTGTGCGCCAGCAATGTGGGTAACTGTGTTCGTATTTTTCGATTTTAAATGCCCGATTTTCCTTTTTTAGTTTTACCGAAATGTCCACATTTACATCCTGGTAGGCCGGGTCGTCTTTGTAGTTTTTTACATAACGGCCACTAAACTCCCCGGTACCCGCAATAAATTTTCCCTGCTTATCAACCAACGTGAGGATGCCGAGGTTATTTTTATGGCCCACTTTAAAATCGTCGGCACCAAAGGCAGGTGCTGTATGAACAATGCCGGTACCATCTTCCGTGGTAACAAAATCACCCAATATTATTCTAAAGGGCTTTGCTCCGGGGCTTATTTCTTCAATTTGATGCAGGTTATTCGAATCAAAGGGGAGTAATTGTTCATATTCAATCCCTTCAAAATGCGAACCTTTAAAAGTTCCAAGTCGTTTCCAGGGAATTATTTTGTCGCCGGGTTTATATTCCTGAAAGCTTAAATCCTGTGCTTCTGCTTTAAAATATTTGTTGAGCAGGGGGGTAGCCAGCACCACATTAATTTCTTTAAAGCTATAAGGGTTGAAAGTTTTAACCAGGGTGTATTCAATTTGGGGTCCCACAGTTAGCCCCAGGTTGGAAGGGAGCGTCCAGGGCGTGGTTGTCCAGGCCATAAAAAATACATCCTCTTCTCCCGCGGCTTTAAACAAGGGGGCGGAAAGGGTATTTTTAATCGCTTTAAACATTACAACCGCACTGGTATCCTTTACATCCTTGTATGTTCCGGGTTGATTCAGTTCATGAGAAGAAAGGCCCGTTCCTGCAGCAGGAGAGTAGGGTTGGATGCTAACGCTTTCATAAAGGTAACCGCGGTTATACAACTGGCTGAGGCACCACCATAGCGATTCAATATAATTGTTGGTGAAGGTGATATAAGGATGCTCCAGATCTACCCAATACCCCATTTTTCGGGTTATTTCATCCCATTTATCCTTAAAGCGCATTACCGCTTCGCGGCATTTCTTGTTGTAATCTTCTACAGAAATTGATTTACCAATATCTTCCTTTGTGATGCCTAATTCTTTCTCCACGCCTAATTCAATAGGTAATCCGTGTGTATCCCATCCACCCTTCCGTGTTACCTTAAAGCCTTTCATGGTTTTATACCGGCAAACCAGGTCTTTCAACGTGCGTGAAATCACGTGATGGATACCTGGCATACCGTTGGCGCTTGGGGGGCCTTCATAAAAAACAAAATGAGGGGAGCCTTCCCGTAGGGAAATACTTTTCGCAAAGGCATCACCGGAATCCCATTTTTTCAGGATGTCCTCTCCAATTGAGGGAAGATTAAGAGATTGATATTCAGTATATTTCTTTTGCATAACCACAACAAAGCATTAAACCGGGGCGCAAAGGTACGATATGGCTGTATTAATCCTTTCAATCCGGGTTTTGGAATCCACAAAATAAAATTCGAATGGGGGAATTTTGGTTAACGACATTCGATTTGAGGATATGGATTTGCTAATTACCCTTAATAAATTTCCATTTAGGTTCCCTTATGGTTGGCTATTGCATATAGCTATTTCGGACTAAAAAATGTTAAAGGGATGCTAGTTGTCCACAATTTTAAAACTTGGCATAATATTGGAATTATGAAGGGGCAAGTCCGATTCGATATTTATGAAGGCCAATTTTTTCTTTTTAAGTTGAAAGAGAATCTGAGTCCCGCTGTAAAAGTCAATACCTATTAATACTACATTATTCCATGGAATTCCTGCTTAAAATACTGATAAACACAGAGTTTTAAGCATTTTTTGGGTTACAATCTGATTGATTATAAATTTTTTGCTGGTTTAGGGTTTTATTAGGGTAAACAGGGGCATTCTTGCTCCTGTTCTTTATTACCCACCCGCCGGTATTTTATTCGACCTTTTCATATTTTAGCCTTTCTTATGAATTCTTATTCGGATAATAAGTATAAGAAAATGGCCTGGGAGTGGCATTTCCCCCAATAATTTATAAAAATTAAATGAAAAGATTAATTCCCGCCGGGGATATTGGCCCGAAGTAATAATTCGCAGGGCTTAATGCCGGTGTGCTTTTTAAATGCAGTGCTAAAGTGAGATATGGAAGAATATCCAAGCGAATGAGATACCTCCGTTACGGTTAACCCCTTTTCGCATAGCAGGAATTTAGCGTGTTCCATCCTCTGACCCTGGTAGAAATCGAAGATTGTGGTACCAAAAATTTCCTTGAAACCCTTTTTCAGGTAACATTCGTTGATTGCCACTTTTCGGCTGAGGGCTTTAATAGTAAGGGGCTCTCCAATATGTTCCAGCAAAATTCCCCTGGCCCGGATGATCTTATCGCGGTCGTCCTGGTTTGCTAAAAACTTACTCTTAAATGCAGGCTCCTCTTTTTCACCCAAGAGGCAGTCCATACTGTATAATAACAGGATTTGCATTTGTGCATTTACATAAATATTGGCGAAACTGTCGGTATAATTATGATTCAGAAGTGCATTGAGGGTTTGCCTGGTTTTCGTACAAAGCGGGAGGGTTCGGGAGAAGGAACCGGGGTGTTGAAAGGCGATAATTTTATCTGATAAGCTACTGATTTCTTTGTCGTTACGAGTAAATTGGTGTAAATAGGCAGGAGAAAATGTAAAACTCAGTAAATCCACGCTTTCGGTTTTTGCCCCACAATCGGGAGAGAAATTTAAACCGCAATTGTTGCATTCTGTTTTTTTTTCGCCGCAGTACATATTACCACTAACGCAAAATCGAAGCTTTAAAGAATTGGCGGAAGGGTCGTTCTTTTCAACATGGTAAACAATAGTCCCGGTATCTTCCAGGTTCCAGTTTTTTGATTTTTTGAACCTTCTTATGGAATATTGAACAGATCCCGGCACGCATTTTTCGATTCCATAAAGCAAATCCTTCTCATCGAGTGATAATACCTCTTTTTCGATATGGTGAGAAATGCCCGGTAATTTGCTATTTTCTATCATTATAGTGCAAATATAACAAGCCTTTCGCTGTCTGGTTCATTATCCTGTTAAATCCACCAGGAGCCCCTTTTTTGAATAATCACATTTTTATTTAAACAGGGGATAAAATTGGCTGATTTTTTAGGGATAAAACCCCTTGATTTTATTAAATTTGCATAGGTTTTTTTAAGGCATATTGAACCTCCGAAAACAGCGGGTAAATTTCAAAAAATCAACTCCATTTATTTCGGCCCAAATGCCCTGATGGCCCGCTTCATTTAGTTCAGTTACAAAATAATTATGGATACAACAGAAGAGCTGGTTTCCCTGCCCAATGCAACCTATGGTGCCGATAGCATCCAGGTTTTGGAAGGATTGGAAGCCGTACGGAAACGTCCCGCGATGTATATCGGGGATATCAGTGTGAAAGGTTTGCACCACCTGGTTTATGAGGTGGTAGATAACTCAATAGATGAGGCCCTTGCCGGTTATTGCACCCATATTGAGGTTACCATTCACGAAGACAATTCGATATTGGTTAAGGATGATGGACGAGGGATCCCCACCGGCATCAACAGCAAAGAAAAAAAATCGGCCCTCGAAATTGTAATGACCGTGCTTCATGCCGGTGGTAAGTTCGATAAAGGGTCTTATAAGGTTTCCGGTGGGTTGCATGGTGTGGGTGTGAGTTGTGTAAATGCGCTTAGCACCAAATTGCATGTATGGGTAAACCGCGATGGCAAGTCCTTTGAGCAGGAATATTCCCGGGGTATTCCCGATTATGACGTGCGGCAAACCGGCACCAGTAATGCAACCGGAACTACCGTACAGTTTTGGCCCGATGATACCATCTTTACTACAACCACCTATAATAAAGATATTCTTGCCAGCCGCCTGCGCGAACTGGCATACCTGAATAAGGGAATCCGCATTACCCTTACTGATTTGCGTGAAAAGGATGATGACGGTAAACCCTTCTCCAAAGTTTTTTACAGCGAGGGTGGAATTGTAGAATTTGTTGAAGCCCTCGATAAAAGCGGAAACCGCCAACCGCTGATTCCCAAGACCATATATTGCGATGGGCACGATAAAAAAAGTAATGTAATGGTGGAAGTGGCAATGATATACAATGCCAGCTACCAGGAACATATTTTTAGTTACGTCAATAATATCAACACCATCGAAGGCGGAACTCACGTTGCCGGTTTTCGCCGTTCCATAACCCGCGTATTTAAGAGCTATGGGGAGAAGGAAGGGATGTTCGAAAAGGCAAAGGTGGCCATTGAAGGGGATGATTTCAGGGAAGGTATTTCCGCCATTATTTCTGTGAAAGTTCCGGAGCCTCAATTTGAAGGACAAACTAAAACCAAGTTGGGCAACAGCGAGGTGATGGGAATTGTGGATACAACCCTCAGTCGCGCTTTGGAGAACTATCTCGAAGAAAACCCAAGGGATGCCAAAACGATCATCCAGAAAGTAATTCTTGCTGCCCAGGCTCGTGCCGCTGCAAAGAAGGCCCGTGATATGGTGCAGCGCAAAAGTGTATTAGTGGGTGGCGGACTTCCAGGTAAGCTCGCCGATTGTTCAGAAAAGGACCCGGGAAAATGCGAACTCTTCCTGGTAGAAGGGGATTCGGCAGGTGGTACGGCCAAACAAGGCCGCGACCGCAGCTTCCAGGCGATTCTCCCATTAAGGGGTAAGATCCTGAATGTGGAAAAAGCCATGGAGCATAAGATTTACGATAATGAGGAAATTCGGAATATTTTTACTGCGCTGGGTGTAAAAATTGGCACGGCAGAAGATAACCGCGCCCTCGATCTTTCAAAACTCCGTTATCATAAACTCATCATCATGACGGATGCCGATGTGGATGGAAGCCATATCGCCACCCTCATCCTTACGTTCATTTTCAGGTATATGAAGGAACTGGTAGAGCAGGGATATATTTATATTGCTCAGCCCCCTTTATATCTGGTTAAAAAAGGAAAGGATCAGGAGTATGCATGGAATGATGAAGAAAGAAAGGCTTTAATTAAAAAATTTGGACAGGGAAAAGATGATTCCGTGAATACACAACGCTACAAAGGTTTGGGAGAAATGAATGCCGAGCAACTATGGGAAACCACCATGAACCCGGCTACCAGAACCCTCAAGCAGGTGAGCATTGATAGTGCAGCCGAAGCCGATCAGATATTTAGCATGCTGATGGGTGACGAAGTGCCGCCCCGCCGCGAGTTTATTGAGGCAAATGCCCGCTATGCAAAGATTGATGCCTGATAAATTTTCTTTTTTTATCAAAAGCAGGATTTTTTTGTAGCTTGTAGGCTATTGGAGGGTCAACCTTTTTTTATAACATTAAAATTTTAAAAGATGTCAAAAATGTTAACGGCCTATTGCATGAAAACAAAAGAGAAAAATGTTCCCATGCAGGATGCAGTGATCACTAAAACAGCACGCGGTGGTTATATGGCTCAGGGCCATGATGGGAAGGGAAATAAAATGACTACTATGCTATCCGAAGAGAAGGCCCTTCAGGCAGTAAAAGACGGAGTGGCTAAAAAGTCCTGGTAAAAAACCGGTTACTGAAATAATTATAAAGCCATCGGAGTGTCCGGTGGTTTTTTATTTGGCAGGTTCAACTGCTGCTGCAAATACAAAAGCCCACATTTTTTGAAGGAAGCTCCAAAGGGTATGCATATTGCGGATATCCTCTACAGTGAGTATCCCGTGTTTTCCCACCTGTTTTAATTTCCCCTTGTTGGTGCCGGTTTGGAGAAATTGAAGTATGCGGGTAAATGTTTCACTTTGGAAGTAAGGGGAATCGGGGTTACTCACAAAGAAACATTTCAACACTCCGTTTTTCAGGAATAGTTTTTCAAAACCGAGGTCAATGGCAATCTTCCGGGTACGGACCGTGATAAAAAGGTCCTCCACCTCCGGTGGTACCGCTCCAAAACGGTCGTTGAGTTCGTTATGGAAATTTGTAAGTTCATCTTCTGTTTCACAATTACTTAATCGGGAATACAGGCTCAACCTTTCCGTAATGCTTTCCACATAGGCGTCCGGTATTAATATTTCGAGGTCGGTATCGATACTGCAATCTTTCACAAAATCATCCTGCTGTTTAATTTCTTCCTTAAATAAATCCCGGAAATCCTTTCGTTTCAGTTCGCGAATGGCTTCATCCAGGATTTTCTGGTACATTTCAAATCCGATTTCTGCAATAAAGCCGCTTTGTTCGCCACCGAGGAGATTTCCGGCTCCGCGGATGTCGAGGTCTCGCATAGCTATCTGAAACCCACTACCCAATTCACTATATTGTTCGAGGGTGGTTAGGCGTTTACGGCTATCCGTTGGCAGGGTGCTCATGGGTGGGGCCAGCAAATAGCAGAATGCTTTTTTATTACTTCTTCCTACCCGGCCACGCAACTGGTGCAAATCGCTTAGCCCAAACTGATGGGCATTGTTTACGATGATGGTATTTACATTGGGTATGTCCACTCCGCTTTCCACAATATTGGTGCATACCAGCACATCGTATTTCCGGTCGATGAAATCCATTATAGTGTCTTCCAGTTCTGCCCCTTCCATCTGGCCATGGGCATAGGCAATGCTTAGATCGGGGCAAAGGCCCTGGATAAAACTTTTCATTTCGGCAAGGCCTTTTACCCGGTTATGAATGAAAAAGACCTGTCCTCCGCGTTCGGTTTCGTAATAAATCGCTTCGCGGATGGCATCTTCGTTGAAAACCATTACCTCGGTTTGTATGGGCTGCCGGTTGGGTGGCGGTGTATTGATGATACTCAGGTCCCGGGCACCCATCAGGCTGAATTGTAAGGTTCTGGGTATAGGCGTAGCCGTTAGTGTGAGGGAATCTACCGTAGCCCGCAGGGTTTTCAATTTTTCTTTGGCTGCAACCCCAAATTTTTGTTCTTCATCAATTACCATGATACCCAGGTCTTTAAACTTTACGTCCTTGCTCAATAAAGCATGGGTGCCAATGATGATATCTATCTTTCCTTCCTCCAGTTTTTTAAGAATTTCCTTTTTCTCTTTTGCAGATTTAAACCGGTTAAGGAAATTGATGGTTACCGGGAAATCCTTTAATCTTTCGGTAAAAGTTTTATAATGCTGGTAAGCCAGGATGGTGGTGGGGACCAGGATAGCTGCCTGCTTCCCATTGGCCACTGTTTTGAATGCAGCCCTTACCGCCACTTCTGTTTTCCCAAAACCCACATCGCCACACACCAGCCTGTCCATAGGGGATGGCTTTTCCATATCCTTTTTTACATCTTCTGTGGCCTTTGCCTGGTCGGGCGTGTCTTCATAAATGAAACTGGCTTCCAATTCGGTTTGCAGGTATCCGTCGGGGTTATGCGCAAATCCTTCCTTTGCCTTCCGTTCAGCGTAAAGTTTGATGAGATCAGAAGCGATATCCTTAACCTGCTTTTTGGTCTTGTCCTTCAGTTTAAGCCAAACGTCGCTTCCCAATTTGTTCATTTTGGGTACTGTTCCCTCTTTACCGCTGTATTTACTTATTTTATGAAGCGAAGATATATTCACATACAAGAGGTCTCCATCCTTATATTGAATACGAACGGCCTCCTGCCAATGTCCGTTCACATCTATTTTTTGCAGGCCGCTATAAACACCCACTCCATGATCAATATGCGTCACATAATCACCCGGCTGTAATTCCCGGAGCGCTCTGAGGGTTAATGCTTTGTTTTTGCTAAATGCCTGCTTTACTTTGTATTTGTGGTAACGCTGAAATATCTGATGATCGGTATAACAGATTAGCCGAAGGTCGTTGTCAATAAACCCCTCATGTATGGAAACCGGGATGGGGGTAAATTGCACCTCAGTTTGCAAATCGGAAAATATGCTATGCAACCTTTCCAACTGTACCGGATTTTCCGCAAAAAGGAAAATATTAAAACCTGCGGATTCCAATTCTTTTAGGTTTTGAATAAGCAGGTTGAACTGGCGGTTAAAGACGGGTTGTTCTTTGGTGTGGTACCGGATAATTTCAGCAGGTTGCTTATGAGGAAAGCCTGCCTTTATCCCGAATTCAATTAAGGGTAATTCTTCAATTTGTTTTTGTAATTCAGGAATATCAATGAAGTCCTCCCTTTGGGAGTTAACGGTAGTTTCTGTTTCTTCTCCCACAGCCGCTCCATGGGTTGGCACCTGCCTTTTCAAATCCAGGAATAGGCCCAGGTCTTCTTCCTGAATTTCCAGCCTGTCTTTAATGTATTCCCAGTCTTGCATCCAAACCATGGTCTTGCCCGGCATAAAATGCAGGAGGGAAACTTTTTCAGAGGATTCAAAGCGGGTATCTACATTCGGTATGATGCTTACCTGTAAGAGTTTTCTTTCGCTTAATTGGGTTTCTGCATCAAAGATCCGGATACTGTCTACCTCATTCCCAAAGAGTTCTATCCGGTAGGGTTTTTCATTGCCAAAGGAATAGATATCCAGAATTCCACCCCGAAGTGCAAACTGCCCCGGCTCATACACAAAATCAGTACGAATAAACCCATAACCAACAAATTCTTCCAAAATCCGGTCCAGATCCAGGGTATCTGCCTGTTTTATTCGAATGATATTTTCGGAGAGCGTTTTCGACAATACCACTTTTTCGAAAATGGCTTCCGGATAGGTTATCACGACTTTCCGGTTCCCGCCGGATAACATCCGCGTTAATGCTTCGGTTCGAAGCATCACATGGCTGCTGTTAAGTAACCGGTAATTCTTTTTATTTTTAAAGGAGGAGGGGAAATAGAAAATATCAAGTGCCTTGTTGAGGTTTTCGAGGCTGTTTTGGAAATATGCAGCTTCTTCGGCATCCTTAAGGATGACCACGTGATTAAACCCGCGCATGCCTTCCTGTGAATAAACGGCATCAAATACAAATTGAGAAACACTTCCATGCAAACCCGAAAGGTGAAAATGGCTGGGTTCGGCCAATAGACTTCCCTCCACAATCTGCTGATTGCGGGGGTCATTCCTGTAAAAATCCATCAACAAATCCAGGTTCATCCGGCGCAAAGATAAATCAGGAATGCTCCATCTGTCAAAAATTGTGTTTCCTGGTTTTTTTGTTTATATTTTTGGTGGAGAAACCGCCTGAATCAGAAGTAAATATATATATGCCCGGAAAAAAAATTATCCTTACAGGGTTGCTGGCATTGTTAATTTCACCAGTCATTTTTTGTCAGAATAATCCTTACCCCGTAAAATTGGCTAATGGAGACTTCCAGCTTTCCCGTAATATGGCAGCTAACAATCCAAAAGTTAGCAATGCGGCCAATTCCATTTTCAATGGTCGCTACCATGTGTTGGTTCAATTTCATTCTTTTCCAGGCTCAGCCTTAGTAAAGAATCTGGAATCCAAAGGAGTTTATCTTGGCCAGTATCTTAACAACCAAACCTATGAGGCTGTAATAGATACCAACTTCAATTTTCAATCAGCAAAGGAATACTCCATTCAATCGGTAGATGTTTTGCCCGGATCCTGGAAGATAGATAAGGTTTCGTTTGGGTTTCCCGCCGGAACAGGAAAAGCAGATCGGGTGTTTATGCTTTCTCTCTTTCATGCTTTAGATAAATCAGCGGCGATATCCCGACTGGCACAATTGGGAATTGGATTTGTGCCATCAAAATTTACCCTGCCCAATATAATAGTAGTACAGGCTGACAGGAAGAAACTAAATCTTCTCGCAAGTCTTCCCTTTGTTTCGTTTATCCGTGAGGTTTATATTAAGAATACAGCCATCAATTATAACGATATTGCTACCCATGGCGTGAGCGCTCTTCAAAATCCTTTAGGGCGAGACCTTCGCGGACAGGGAATGGTTGTTGGCCTGGGCGATAATTCCGATATCAATACCCATGTTGATTTTACCGGAAAGGTAATTACCCGAATGCCCTGGCCTCCCGACTATCATGGCACTCATACAGGAGGCACCATAGCAGGGGGCGGCTTTAAAAACCCAAAGTACCAGGGGATGGCTCCTGCTGCACATTTAATAGATCAGTGGTTCAGTGATGTGATCGTAAATGCACCTGTTTACCTGAATGATTACAATATGCCGGTTACCAATAACTCTTATCATTCAGCTGATCTGGGTTGTGCGGGTAACCAGGTGTATAATTTGCTGAGTTATTATGCAGATGACCAGGCGATTGCATTAAACCAAATGGTGCTGAATGTATTTGCTGCGGGTAACGATGGGGGTTATACCTGTGCGAGTTACCCCAATGCTTATGGTACCATGAAAACTGGATGGCAGGTGGCCAAGAATGTATTGACCGTTGGAGCAATAGACCAGGCCACTTACCAGATTGCCAGTTTTAGTAGTAGGGGCCCCACATTAGACGGACGCATCAAACCCGAAATCGTGGCGAATGGTTTTGCAACAATTTCCACCTATCCTTACGATAACTATGCCACCAACTATGGCACTTCCATGGCGGCGCCCGTGGTAACCGGTGTTACCGCTTTGTTGCAACAATCTTACCGTCAACATCACGGTGGCGCCACCGCGCAATCCTCACTCGTTAAAGGGATTCTTTGTAATGCTGCCGAAGACCTGGGAAACCCCGGACCCGATTATACCTATGGCTTCGGAATGCTGAATGCCAAGAAAGCAGTGGAAGTGCTAGAAAATAATCAGTTCTTTTCAGGTACGCTTGCTGCTTCCGGAAGTTCGGAGAGCCATACTATTTCCGTTCCCGCCGGGGCGAGGAGGTTAAAGGCCATGCTTGTTTGGGCAGACCCCCCAGGAGGCATTAACAGTGCAACTGAATTGGTAAACGATCTCGACCTTACCGTTACAGATCCCTCATTAAATAATTTTCTTCCTTTTGTTTTAGATCCCCTGAACGTAGTGGCCAATGCTACAACCGGGATAGACCGGATCAATAATATGGAACAGGTGGTTATCGACTATCCCCAACCCGGAACTTATTCACTTAATGCCTCGGCTTTTGGTATTGCTACAGGTAGCCAGAAATATTATATCGTTTACCAGGTAGATATGAACGGGGTTTCAGTTATTTATCCTTCGGGCGGCGAAACCCTGGTTCCGGGTGAAACGGAATATATTCGCTGGCAGGGAAACGGAGCTGAATTTAATGATTATACTATTTCCTATTCTTCCGATAACGGCAGCACCTGGAACAGCATAGGAACCGCGCCATTCAATGCACATTCTATCGCCTGGGTGGTTCCGGCCAATGCGGGTAACCAATACCGGGTAAAAGTATCCAGAAACAGCAGCAGTTACAGTGGTACTTCCGATAATGCTTTTACTGTGCTGGGCCAGCCAGTGCTTACCACCAGTGTTCCCTGCGAAGGATTTGCGCAACTTAGTTGGGCAAACATAACCGGTGCAACCAGTTACGATGTATTTCAATTGAAGGGAGACAGTATGGCACTGATAGGAAATACGCCTTCAACCAATTTCCTGGTTTCAGGATTAAATTCGGCTGATAGCATTTGGTTTGCAGTGGCCGCCGTTAATAATGCTGTTAGGGGAAGAAGAAGTATGGGGCAGAAAGTAAAACCTGTAAGTGGTGCCTGTGCTGTTTCCCAGTTTGATAATAATTTGAAAGCGGTGGCTATCCTTAGTCCGGTTTCAGGAAGAGAGTTTACCAATACAGCCCTGCCGGTAAATAATTCTGTGAAACTTCAGATTCGGAATCTGGATAATGTCCCAACCTCAGGGTCCTATGATTTATTTTACAGCATTAATGGCGGGCCGGCAGTTTCCGCCTCATCTGCTACGGTTATTCCGGCTTTGGGAAATACGGTTTACAGTTTTACCCCAACGGCTTCCTTTTCATCATCAGGGGTGTACAATATAACGGCATGGGTTAAACGAACAGGGGATAATTTTCCTACGGACGATACCGCCCGGCTAACCATCCGGAACCTCTCCAATCCCATCCTAACCCTTCCCTTTACCGATGATTTTGAATCGGCATCAGAAAATACCTATGGAAATTCAATGGGTATTGATGGAGATGACCATGTGGATATTGCCACTTCTTCTTCCCGTGGCCGTGCGCGGACTTTTGTTAATACCGGATTGGCATACTCCGGCAGTAAAGCCATCACCCTCGATCAATATCCCTTTGGGGCTTTGAATTCAGATAGCCTAACCATGACCTTTAACCTGTCTGCCTACAACCTCAGCAAACAATTGCGTGCCGATTTCGAATATAAAAATCACGGACAACCCGATGAACCCGGAAACAGGGTATGGCTGAGGGGAGTTGATAATGCATTGTGGACAAAAGCCTACGATCTGAATGCCAACCAGGCCGCATTGGGACAATGGAAACATGGATCTATCAATATTAACGATGTGATGGATACCCTGCTTATTAATAAAACAATTTCATCCAGCTTCCAGTTACGATTTGGCCAGGAAGCATTTACTTCTGCTAATGTGGTGGATCCTTATTTTGACCAGGATGATGGTTATACGTTTGATGATGTCAAGATTACGGAAGCCATCAATGATGTGGCGCTGCTGAAATTGATAAGTCCAGGTGTACAAGCTTGTGGGTTGGGCCCTGCCATACCGGTTACCATTCGTTTGAAAAATTATAGTACCGGCACGCGAAATAATATCGCGTTGTATTACCAGGTTAATGGAGGAGTAGTGATTACGCAAAACTTACCCAGCCTGAATGCGGGAGCCACCCAGGATGTTAGTTTTGCTTCACCTGTTGATATGTCGGCATTCCAGGATTATAATATCCGGGCCTGGATTGCTTCTCCGGGTGATAATTACCAATCAAACGACAGTGTACTTAACTTTTCTATTCATAATTCCCCGGTAGTTAATACCTATCCTTACCTGGAAGGTTTTGAAAGTACGGACGGGTATTGGTATGCGAAGGGCACAAACTCGTCCTGGCAATGGGGCCATCCCAATAAAACGCTGATCAACAAAGCGGCAAACGGATTGAAAGCCTGGGTTACTTCGCTGGATGGTAATTATAACGATAACGAACAATCGTACTTGTACTCTCCCTGTTTCGATTTGAGCGCCCTTTCCCAGCCCATGTTATCGTTTAGCTTTATCTCCGATTTGGAAACCGACTACGATTTTGCCTGGATTGAATACAGTACCGATGAAGTGAACTGGCAAAAACTGGGAAGTGTAGGCCAGGGTACCAATTGGTACGATTATGCCGCCAACAATTCCTGGAATGGAGATAAAGATTACTGGCATGTAGCCTCCATTCCTCTCCCCGTTATTGCAGGAACCATCAAATTGAGGTTTGTAATGCGGAGCGATGTAGGCGTTAGCCAGGAAGGGTTGGCCATTGACGATATCCATATTTTTGATGCAAAATCCATTTATACCGGAGCCAATCAGGAAATCAGTCAAACCATTAATGGTTCGGGTTGGAGCGATATTACCAGTTCAGGGAATCTGGTTGTTTCTATCAATCCAATGGGTCAGAACCTGGGAGTAACTTCCTTTAAGGTGTACAATTATGGAGGACAGGTGCGAAGTAGTAACGGACAATATTACCTGAACCGGAATTTTGTGGTTCGCCCAACCACCCAGCCCACAGGAAATGTAAAAATTCGTTTATACTTTACCGATAGTGAAGCCGAGGCTATGCGAAATGCTTCCGGTTGTGGGTCCTGTAATAATATAAGTGATGCCTATGTTTTGGGGCTGTCTAAATTCTCAGGCGATGCATCTGTAGAAAATGGGAACCTGTCCGATGATCAGGGTGGCTTGTTTCAGTTTATTCCTGGTCAGTTGGTTTCTATTATTCCCTATAACGAGGGGTACTATGCCGAGTTTGAATTAAATAGTTTTAGCGAATTATGGATCAGCGAGGCGGCTATTCAATCGCCTGCCACCTGCGCCGGGAATAACCTTCAGTTTAATGCATCGCAATCGGGTGTGGTTTATCAATGGCAGGTAGATACAGGTACAGGATTTCAGAATATTGCAACCGGCCCTGTTTATGCGGGGTACCATAGT
This sequence comes from Bacteroidota bacterium, assembly GCA_018266615.1. Classification (GTDB taxonomy): domain Bacteria; phylum Bacteroidota; class Bacteroidia; order Chitinophagales; family Chitinophagaceae; genus Ferruginibacter. Next base: position 32,610 of record JAFEAB010000096.1, on the reverse strand, counting down.
GCTACGCTGACTATCAATTCCGTACCAGGTTCTTACACGGGCTATATCTATCGTTGTGTAGTGGATGGGGTAAACGGCCCTTCTATCCTGTTGCGATTTCGAAATGTATGGACGGGGGCTGTTAACAACCAATGGGCAAATGCCGGCAACTGGAGTTGTGGCTCGGTGCCCGGACCCTATGATGATGTGTATATTCCCGGAAATACCAGCAACCAGCCGGTATTAAGCGCCGGAACATCGGTACGCACCCTCTCCATTTACCCAACGGGAACTTTGCAAACTACCAATAATGCCAGCCTGATTTTATTAGGCGCAGATTGATTGATATAATGTATCTTATACCAAAATTCATCTATGTTATTACCCTGGCAAAAAGGAATTGTAACAAAAATTGAAGATGGGGCCGAAGATACCCGCCGATATTGGATAGAAGTTTCTGAGTTGGCTTCATTCGATTTTAAACCCGGGCAATTTGTAACGCTTGATCTCCCCATTCATGAAAAACCGAATAAGCGGTGGAGGAGTTACTCCATTGCTTCCTGGCCCGATGGTACCAATGTATATGAACTGGTGATTGTGTTAGATAAAATGGGAGCAGGAACACCCTGGATTTTTAATGAAATAAAGGTTGGTTCTGAGTTTACATTCCGGGGCGCCCTGGGCGTTTTTACCCTTCCGGAAGATTTGACCCAACATGATTTGTTTTTGATTTGCACAGGTACGGGTATTGCGCCATTCAGGAGTATGGTTAACCATATCATTAATCATAATATCCCCCATAAAAATATCTACCTCATATTCGGCTGTCGTAAACAACAAAATTTATTGTATTACGAAGAGATGAAAGCGCTCGAAAAAAAGGATCCCAACTTTCATTATATACCCACTCTTTCAAGGGAAGAATGGGAAGGGAAGTCTGGTTATGTACATCCGGTATATGAGGAACTATGTGTGTCCCGGCCCGATGCAAAATTTTTTATCTGTGGTTGGAAGGGGATGATCGATGAGGCTAAGAAAAAAATTCTGGAGATGGGCTATGACAAGAAATCCATCCACCAGGAAATTTATGGCTAACTTATTTTTTCCAGCACCCGTTTTTTCACTTCCGAAATAGGAATCCTTTCCTGCTTCATGTCATCACGGTAACGGATAGTTACTGTTTTATCTTCTTTGGTTTGATGGTCGATGGTTACACAAAATGGCGTGCCGATGGCATCCATGCGGCGGTAACGTTTTCCGATTGCGTCTTTCTCTTCATAAAAACACATAAAACTTCCTTTGCACTCATCCATTAGTTCGCGAGCAATTTCCGGGAGTCCGTCTTTTTTTAATAGGGGGAGGATAGCCAGTTTAGTGGGCGCAATTTTTGCGGGAATACGAAGTACAATGCGGCTGTCTTCACTGCCATCTTCTTTATTCCATTTCTCCTCGGCATAAGCCAGGCTTAGGATGGTAAGGAAGAGGCGGTCTAAACCCACCGAGGTTTCCACCACATAGGGAGTATAGTTTCCGTAAGGTTTCCCTTCTTCATTGAGATCGTTATCAAAATACTGAATTTTCTTTTTGCTGAATTTTGCGTGTTGACTAAGATCGAAATCGGTGCGGCTGTGTATCCCTTCCAATTCTTTCCATCCAAACGGAAATTCAAATTCAATATCTAAGGCGGCATCGGCATAATGCGCCAGTTTGCTATGGTTGTGATAGCGTAATTTTTCAGAAGGGATCCCCATGCTTTCATGCCATTTTTTGCGCGTTTCCTTCCAGTAATTGTACCATTCCATTTGCGAGCCGGGGCGGATGAAAAACTGCATTTCCATCTGTTCAAACTCGCGCATGCGGAATATAAACTGGCGGGCCACTATTTCGTTTCGGAAAGCCTTTCCAATTTGGGCAATGCCAAAGGGGATTTTCATCCTGCCGGTCTTTTGTACATTCAGGAAGTTGACAAAAATACCCTGGGCGGTTTCGGGGCGTAGATATACAATATTATCCTCCTCCTTTTCAGAGGCTACGGCCCCAAACGCAGTGGAGAACATCAGGTTAAACTGGCGAATGTCCGTCCAGTTACATGTTTTGCTGATGCTGCAGCTTATTTTATGGTCTTCAATTAGTTTTTTTAGGGCAGGGTAGTCATCGTTTTTCAATAATTCATCCATAAGGGCAAGCAATGCATCTGCAGCGGCTTCGTCCTTTTGTTTCAATTCATCGGCGTATCCTTCAATAAGATGATCTACGCGGTAGCGTTTTTTGCTATCCTTATTATCGATCATGGGGTCGCTGAAATTATCAACGTGTCCGCTGGCTTTCCAAACGGTGGGATGCATAAAGATGGCGGCATCAATACCCACAATATTTTCGTGAAGTTGGGTCATGCTTTTCCACCACTCATCTTTGATGTTCTTTTTAAGTTGTGCACCCAGTTGCCCATAATCATATACAGCGCTGAGCCCGTCATAGATTTCAGACGATGGGAAAATAAACCCATATTCTTTACAATGCCCGATCAGGGTAATAAAAAACGATTGCTGATCGGTTACTTTGGTTGCTTCGTTTGCCATGGACGCAAAGATAAATGTTCCGGGAGTTTTAAAAAAGGAGGAGAGGTGGGGGGATTATGGGATTGCTGAGTAAAATTTGAGGCCCTTTGCTGCCCCCTCCCCGGGGGTAAAAATACCAGTGAAAAAAATTAAAGCAAAGAATTCTGACCGAAGAATATTTTGTGTAAGTTGAAGTTTATTCAGCCACGAATGCACGAATATTTTTTATTCAGCCTCTTCATGTAATTGTGACAGCTTAAAAATGGGTCCAAAGACTATCTAATAATACTATAAAGAATTCATTCGTGCATTCGTGGCTTTTTGCTTCAATAATCTTTAGGCAGCACAATAAACTTTAATCAATCTAAAGCTTGTTTCGGTAAAATTTTATAGGCCCTTTGCTGCCCCCTCCCCGGGGGTAAAAATATGCACCGGAAAAATTTGAACAAAGAATTTGCAGTAAAGAAAATTCAATCTCACTTTAAGAAATTTCATTCGGTTATTTGCCCCTGTATTTTGGGGAAACTCTATATGGGCATATTGTTTTAATGAATAAAACAGATTTGAATAGATAGGCTGTGTTGCCTTAGAATGAATAGTGGAAGGTAACCAGCAGGTTTCGGGGCGTTAGAGGGATTTGAGCTGAGGAGATAATGGGGAAATTGCTTGCCTGGGTAATAAAGTATCTGCTATTACTAAGATTATAAATGTTAGCTGATATACCCCAGCTTCTATTTTGGGGTTTATAGTTTAGTGTAATGTCCCAAAGGAAATAATTTGATTTTCCCTGATTAATAGAGTGGTTAGCGAAGTACCTTATTGAGTTCTTTATAAACCAGACTTTTCGTATTGAATATTTGTAATCAAAAAGGAAGATCGTCTGTGTTTGCCGGGAACTGCTTTCCTGAATGACTGCTATTTGCTGAAAGTCGTTCCAGCTATATTGTAACCGGATGCCCACGTTCAGGTCATGCATTTTTCTTTTCCATTGTATCTCTGCTTCTGTGGAGAGTGAATTGAGTTTTGTCTTTATCACCTCATTATTATATTTTGACAGATAACTATATCGATTAGCCGTTACCATTAGGTCAAGAACAGATTGTTTCCATAATGAAATGACATTTGATAGGGACATAGAATTTGATGATGTAGGGCGGTTAATATATTCATAAATGGCCGATTGGTAGATCCGGTTTAATCCCGTATTGTAAATAAAAGAGTTAAAGTGGGTACTATGGGTTAATGAGAATAGCAGGAGATATTTTTTACTAAAATTTTTATTATAATAATAGGTTGCATAGAGTGAATTATTTGTAAAGTTGCCCTTGTGTTGATACTGCATAAAAGTGGTTGGGCTAACTGCATATGTTTTATTGCTCAACTTCTCCAGGGAAAGGGATTGCTGGTTGAACGAAAGGAATAAAGTCTGTTCCGATGTTGTCTTTTTTAAGTTAATGTCCCATAAGAAGCTTCCTATTGGAGAACTTTTTGATATTGGAGATGCCGGGTCTGGTAGCATTACGTTTACTATTCCTATTGTAGCATTAAAGTTCCATCTCATTTTGCCTACCATAATGCCATAACCAAAATTTGAAGTATAGCTGGTTTGTTTTAATATCCTGTTTTGTGTGAATTCAGTCGAAATGGAGTCTGGGATTAACCTGGCAGCATCTGAAAATTTATAATCATCCAAAATCCGGATATTTTTATGGGATATTTCGAAAGAGGGGATGAGTAACCTTCGCTTCCATTTCTTATGAAGGGAAAATTTAAGACCCCAATTAGTTCCTGTTAGGTCACGCCCGGTGTAAATACTATTGTATTTTGGATTTGACAAGCTGGAAATCTCAGATATGGACGGGCTGAAAATTTCATACCATTGAATATTTTCCTGATGGCCAAGATTAAAATCAATGGATAGTGCAGTGGATTCTGTAATCCTGTTTGTATAGTTTCCTTTCAGGGTTAGAAAAAGGTTATTCCCGGATAGTTTATTGTTGGTAGTGTCAGAAATATTTTCCAATTCCTGGGTTTGCTGCAAATTTGAAGTGGTGTTTATGTTTAATGCGTAAAGGGCAACATCTAAGTTTTGTTTTTTGTTTACCTGCCATTTAATTTTTTGTTGGATCCCCAGTTTAACTGGTTTCAGTTTTGAAGCAACCTTGAGCTGCCTGTGAAGTAGTATGCTGTCTGTTTGTATTTGCTCTTCTGTTTGCCTGTTGAACTTCCATGAGTCGCTGTTAAAGATGAGCTCTGTTTCCGATTTTACTTTTTTGCTAATAGGGGTATTTATTTTAAATCTTGTGTCCAGCAGGTTATTATTGATATAGTACCGGAGATCAAGCCCCTGGATCTGTTCAAAAGAAATATGCTGAAAAGAAAAGGGACCTGTCCATTGAAGATTGGGCGGCTGCAACTCATCTCTTGAAGACGCCGTTGCTGAATTACCTGTATTATTCCTGTTTCCGATAAAGGCCGATTTGGCTTTTCCATACAGGGAGAACAGTACAGGCGATATATTGTAATTGCCTTGGGTATTTATTCCGGCATCGAGGGCGCCAAAGTTTTTAAGGAGTTTTATTTTCTTTAGCCCGAGGTTTACAATTGTTTTGTTTTCTGTGGTTAGGCCTTTCAATAATGGGTTACTGGTTTGGTTTTCGATTGCCTGGATGGTTTCGATGGCATCCGAAGGAAAATTGGAGAGCAACAATGATTTACGATCACTGAAAAGATCCTCTCCACTAACCAAAATATTTTCAACGGCTTTGTTTTTGTACAGGAGTTCGCCTTCCCTGGTTATTCTGAAATCGGGAATCTTTTCCAGCAATTCAATTAATTTGTATTCAGTGCCATCACTAAAGGATTTTGCTCTGTAGAAACTGGTATCTCCTTTTTTCCAAATCGGGGTGTTGGTTACCGTTACTCCTTTTAATAGTTTAGCAGCCTTTTGCAGGTTACATTTCATAAAGACCTTTCGGGAGTTATGAAAATCCTGAAGGAGATGGATACTGTCTGCGTATCCTGGTTTCCCAATTATTATTTTGAGTATCCCACGTTGAGAGGATGGAACGGCTAATTCGAATTTATTTTTCTCACCGGTAAAAAAATAGCTGATCATTTTAGTTTCCAGGCTATCGGTAATTTTTACATAACATGCTGTTAGTGGTTTACCTTGTTCATCAAAGATTTCGCCGGAAATTAGGCCTGCCGACTGACCGTTTACATTACTGAAAAGAAGGAGAGTACAAAATAATAGGGGGATTTTCTTCATACCGGTTAAAATATCTGGGGAAGGAGGGGTAGTAAAAATAGAGGAACTATTTTTTTCTTTTCAGATCTCGATATTTCTTAAACGGATAATTAAATTCTTTAGGCCAAAACACCTCATCCGGGATATCAGAAGTGGTACTAAAAGATTTTAAGGTAAATGTTTCGTGTGTGCCAAAATAGGTAGCTTTTACAATTAAACCCGGCACGTTTATCAGGTTTCGCATCCCAACCGGCATTTCAATTTCAGGATTATACCATATTTCTGCCATGGGGGTACCATTGTCTGCTTTTAATATAGCTCTGTGGCATTGCATGCCTTGTATGCTGGCAGTTTCATCTAATTTCTGCCATTGCCTATAATCTTCGTCATAGTAAAACCACCGATTATCATTTTCCTCTAACCCTCCTTCGGTATGGGTCCTAAGTATCATTGAATCTAAATCGAAGTACGAGATGGCCTGGATCGTATCCCTATATAATGTAAAACTATGCCCGATGCTGGAGCTTTCCTTGATATAGAATACTCCACCTGGATAATCCTTTAAATAATCAGCTTTTAAAAAAGATATTACCCTATTTGCCTTTTTATAATAGTAACAAGTAAGGTTTACAGGCGGTACATTTAATTCCTTTGGAGCGCCCATCACCTCTCTTTTTACATCATATTGGGCAACCATGTTTTGACCGTAGAGGTGCATTCCAAAGAAGAATATTATTATGATCAGGGATATTTTTTTCATGCTTTATTACTCAAATCAAATGATTAGGTTTATAAGAAAGGATTAGTAGTGTTTTATAATATCCTTTTGCAATTATTAATTGATCAAAGCATTATTAAAACCAGGTTTTATATCTAATAAAAAGAGGTTATTTCTTCCTTCTTAGATCCCTGTCTTTCTTAAAAGGAGAATTAAATTCCTTAGGCCAAAAAACCTCATCCGGAATATCAGTAGTTGTGCTAAATGATTTTAAGGAAAATGTTTCGTGTGTGCCAAAATAGGTGGCTTTTACAATTAAGCCAGGTACGTTTATCAGGTTTCGCATCCCAACCGGCATTTCAATTTCCGGGTTATACCAGATTTCAGCTATGGGAGTTCCATAGTCTGTGGTTAATATTGCCCTGTGACATTGCATACCCTGTATGCTTATAGTTTCATCTAATTTCTGCCATTGTCTGTAATCGGCATCGAAATATTGCCATTGGTTTTCATTTATCCCACTTAATTTGCCTGTTCGTAGTACCATTGAGTCTAAACTAAAATATGATATTCCCTGAATTGAATCAGTATTTAGGATAAAGTTATACCACGTATTTGCGCCATTTTCTATTTTCATAAATCCTTTAGGGTAACTATTTAAATAATCAGCTTTTAAAAAGGAAATTACCCGGTCTGCCTTTTTATAATAATAACATGTAAGATTTAAAGGTTGGATATTTAGTCCTTTTGGAGCGCCCATGACTTCTTTTTTTACATCATATTGTGCAACTAGGTTTTGGGAATAGAGGTTCATTCCAAAGAAGAATACTATTAAGAGTAGGACAGTTTCTCTCATACGGTTTAAATTTAATCAAATGAATCAATTTGAAATTGATTTAAAAAATAGGCCTGGCTTAGTTTAGAAAAATGTTAAATCAAGAATCATTAAATGTTATGTGGTGGTTCAGGACCATCACATGGTGGAAGAAGTTTAAGCATCCTTTGTAAATTCCTGTTGGCAGTAATGGTAGCACAGATGCTGGCATTCATTTCTGCTATTGCACAATCGACATCAGTATCAGTGCATGAGTTGGTTACAGTGTACTCAGTAATATTGTCTCCACATTTCTGAGATCCATGGGCTACTGCATAAACAGTTACAGTACACATAGTGGTGCTGAATTTAGCGGGGGGGGGGGGGAGCGGCAGAATTCGCTGCCAGCGCGGCCATACTAAATAGCATGGAAATAGCAATCATTATTTTTCTCATAATTTAAGTTTTAAAACCAGGCCTGCGACGAAGATATTAGAATTTCCTTTATTTCTTGCTTTTTCTATTTATAGTTTTAATTGCTATATGTATAGTATTGATGAATGTTATTTATTGAAGTTGGAAATGCTGTATAATTAAGAATAATTTTTATTGGCAAATCGTTTTTTGCCACGAATGCACGAATATTTTTTATTCAATCCCTTCGTGAAATTATGACAGCTTACAAACAGTTTCAAAGTCTATAGAATAATTCAATGAATGTAAAATTCATTCGTGCATTCGTGGCTTTTTGCTTCAATAATCTTTAGACAGCACAATAAACTTTAATCAATCTAAAGCATGTTTCTGGAAAATTTTATAGTCACTTTGCTGCCCCCTCCCCGGGGGTAAAAATACCCGCGTAAAAAATTAAAACAAAGAATTCTGACTGAAGAATATTTAGTATAAGCTGAAGTTTATTTAGCCACAAATACACGAATATTTTTTATTCAATCCCTTCGTGAAATTATGACCGCTTACAAACAGTTCCAATGTCTATAAAATATTTCAATGGGAAATTCATTCGTGCATTCGTGGCATTTAATAAAATGTCCATTGGTTAGGATTTTCAATTGTTTTATATATTCCAAACCTCCGGTTCCCGGCAACAGGGTGGTCTCCATCAATAGGAGTTTCTACAGTTGATAAATATTCTTTTCCTTTCAAAAAAATTTATTCCATTGGCAAATCCATACCCTTTTCTATTATATCCTCCCTATCAAAGAAAAAATAATTATTTAACCCGGCAAGGGCTATCGCTGATACAATTAGTACCAGGTCACCCCTTAATACAGCAGGCTCCAATAACCTCCTATCACCCAAAAATGGCCCATACCCAATAATATATAAAACAAGCAAACTTGCAAACGACAATAAATATCGTTTCTTCGGAGTTAATTGCTTTACAAAAAGTTTAAGAATTGAGTATATCGTCAATAAGCATCCCGCTATGATAGCTGCATAAGGAAAATAAAATTCAAATGGGATATCAAATGCGTATGCTTCTGTTCGGGAAACAGCAACAAATCTTTTAAATATCTCATTAAAAAATAGTAATGATAAAATAACAGAAAAATAAAAGGTTATAAGGAAGCCGCCCCATTTTATTAACCTACTTTTAGAACTACATCTCATTTCTATATTTATTTTTTATTAACTAACAGCCCATTATCTGCCTTAGCTGTTGAAATGTAATTTCCTTTCTTAGAAATTTTTCTACGTCAGACCAACGAGGTCTTGCTATGTAAGAGCGTTGCGCGAATAGTGAAGCTTGCCCCATGTTTGCTGGAAAATTACAAAACTGTATAATCTGATCCTGAACTCCACTCCAAAGAGCATCTGCCTCATTAAACCCAAAATCCCACTGATTGATAATCGCATCCCAAAAATCCCACGTCCTATCCACCCCCATGGTAAAGAAAGTCCACTCGTTAGGATTTTCAATTGTGTTATATATTCCAAATCTACGATTTCCAGCTACTGGGTGTTCACCGTCAAATGGCGTTTCTAATGTACTTACTGTAAACCAATTTGATTCGTAACCACCAGGATAAACTCCATGATGGTAATCTGAAACAATTATTGAACCTGAATTATAAAGACTTGGGTAACCAGAAGTCCCGGGATGTATTTCAACTGAACACAAAGCACCCAAACAATCCTCGAATGGTGAATACCATTTGTCACAATCATCAAATACTGAAAAATCACATTGAAAATTAGTTTGACTATAAGGATTGATAAACGTGTTAATATGAGTTCTAAAATATTCAAGAAAATCTCTGGCCGTAAATTGATTTCCTGTTTCCGGATTATTAGGGAGAATGGGAATTTTTACAGGAAAGAAATCGCAATTAACCTTTGGACCATATGCATTTTCAATATTCTCTAAATTATAATTATCAACTATCCAATTGGGATGGCTTGTACGAATTGAGTTTAATCTTTCTACAACTGAAAGTGGAGCAGTATATGATCCAACAGCTTGCCACATTGACCCAAAAGTTTCAAGGGCTAAAATCTCATCACATGGAAGAAGCACATCCGAAGATATAGAAAGTAATTGTTCCAAAGCTGAAATACGAGATTGATAGAACCCATTTTGATCTGCTTTCTCCGGTTCTAATGGTGAATTAAGACAAATATCATTCCATGTTCCATCAGGCAACTGAACTATCGGATCCCAGCCAAGTCCGCAAGGACCTGTGTTTGCAGGAGGATTTGAACCACCTGACGCTCCACCACCGCCGCCTGGCTCGCCAGGATTTGTGGGATCATTACCCCAACCTCCGTCATCTTCTCCACCCCCTCCATTCTCATAAGGATCATCTTCAGAACACCATCCCGAAACCGTAATTTCATCAACCACAACCTGAACCCATTTAATACAGTGATCCTGACCCGGTGGGCAACTTTCAAGAAATCCTCCAGGAACCCAGTCTAATATTGCTATCGTATTTGTACATGATACTCTCCTGTCGAACGACATATAAAAAGTATCTGGCCTTGGAATATCAGAATCCCAGTAATCAAAAAGACGCTTGTCAGTAACTCTATAAACATTTCTACCCAGCAATTCTTTCTCGTAGTTTAGTAGTTCTGAAACAATATCATCGGCGCTTGGGGTTAACCTGCCTGGATATTTACTAAAGCCATTTAAAGCATAAGCGTAATCTTTAAACAGCTTATACATAACCTCTCCATTTAATCTCACTTTTAAAATTGAACTGATCTTTGTAGAATTTTCATCCATAATAGGAATGGAAACAATGGTGTCCTGAGTCTGATCCTCAGCCCTGGCTAATATAGGTTGACGAATTTTGCTTTTGTATGCTTTCCATTGAGGGAAACCATATTTACTGATGAAATCTTTAACAAATGGAGATGCATTTTCTTTTGCTTTTAAATCAAACATTATCCGATTCAAAATCCTGTTATCATCAGGCGAGGGGGGGGGAAGAACTTACTAATAACGTCTGTTTTTACTGCAACATCAATCTCCGTTTTTTTACAACTTAGCAGAAAGAATGTTGTAACAAAAACAATTGTACCTGTAAGGTTAAAGGAAAATTTCATAAGGAATAGTTGAGGTTTTGTATAATTTCAAGGAGTATCTATATGAAAAATTATGGTTAACTTAAATTAAATCTCATTTTTAGCATTAACTAATTTAATGTGTTTTACCAGAAAACAGGAACCTGTGGACAAGAATTTATTTTTTGTAAAAAATTTCCTGATTAGATTAGTTGGTTGGAATCAGGATTGGCAGAAATTTCAGAATTTACCATCCTCATCTTTTTATGAATGAGGGTTTAATAAAAGAGGCCTTGAAATAATGGAAAGGGATCATTTAGATTTTTATATAGACTTGTACTTTTCCCCGGGACTGTCGCTCCTTACCCCTATGACAAAATATTTCTTTTTAAAAATAGAATCAAAAATTCCTCTAAAATTTATTTCGATTTGCATTATAAAAATTTAGTTGGTGAATTTTGAATGTATGAAAGAGTAATTGCCACGAATACACGAATGGGATTGCAAGAGCCACGAATGCACGAATGAGAATGCAACAAGAATTTCAGCGATGGGTGTTGTCTGGAAACAATAAATTCAATTTATGGGAAATTGGATAAAAATATTGGCAATTTGCTGCCCCCTCCCCGGGGGTAAAAATACCCGCATAAAAAATTAAAGCAAAGAATTCTGGCTGAAGAATATATAGAAAAGCTGAAGTTTATTCAGCCACGAATGCACGAATATTTTTTATTCAACCCCTTCGTGGAATTGTGGCAGCTAAAAAACAGTTCCAATGTCTATAAAATAATTCAATGTAAAATGCATTCGTGCATTCGTGGCTTTTTGCTTTAATAATTTGTAGGTAACTCAATAAACTTTAATCAATCTAAAGCATGTTTAGGTAAAATTTTATAGTCACTTTGCGGCCCCCTCCCCGGGGGTAAAAATAAGGTTAAAAAGAATTTTCCCTGCATATCCAAATTGAAAAAAATTTAGTGTTATTGTATAAATTTTCAGTTGGTTTTTGGGGGTAATATTTCGGAAAGTTAAATGGAGGATTATTCTACTAACCTATTTTTAATAGGAAGCTATTTCAATTATGGGCAATAAAAAACCACCGGTTGATCCCGGTGGCCTTTTGTACTTATCTAACCTCATGAATCTCTATTAACTGCAACCCAGGCTGTTCCCACAGTTGAGGCATTTGTAGCAGGTACCGCTCCTGATGGTAATATGTCCGCACACATTACAAGCCGGTGCATCACCCTGCATGGATTTGTTGGCAGCGTTAATACCTTCCAACCCATGTCCTGTTAATGCAGTCGCTTTTTTTGCCGGTTCAGCATGTGTATTTCCAATCACCCTAAGTTCACTGATTTCCGGTTTGCGATCGCCAATGGTTGGGGAATCAACATCCCAGGATTCGTTTCCCATATTTTCAAGCACAGGCTTGTCTAAAACATGTACCAGGTCGGTGCGGCCAAGGTATTCATAAGCCAGGGATCGGAACATGAAATCGATAATAGAAGTAGTAGTTTTAATATTGGGGTGTTCTACCATACCGGCTGGCTCAAAACGGGTAAACACAAATTTTTCTACATATTCTTCCAATGGAACGCCATATTGCAACCCAATGGATACGGCAATGGCAAAGCAGTTGAGCATACTGCGCATAGTAGCTCCCTCTTTTGCCATATCAATAAATATTTCGCCCAGGGTGCCATCGCTATATTCCCCAGTGCGGAGGAACAGAGCCTGGCCATTGATCTTGGCTTTTTGTGTAAACCCACGGCGTTTGGCCGGCAACGACCTTCTCTCTACGATCATGGCCAGTTGACGTTTCAAAGAAGTATCGGCGCTGCTCTGAACCCGTTTGTTGATTTCTTCCAGCAATTCATCTACCGTAAGCTTGCCCATATCAATAATGGATAATTCGCCAATGGTTTCGGTGGCAGTTTCTGAAGAGGCCATATCGACAGCCTTTTTCTTCTTATCCGATTTATTACTTAATGGCTGGCTCAATTTTGATCCATCACGGTAAAGCGCACATGCTTTTAAACCCAGCTCCCAGCTCAAACGGTACGAATCCGCAATTTCTTCTACCGTGGCTTCATTGGGCAGGTTGATGGTTTTACTGATAGCTCCGCTGAGGAAAGGTTGTGCAGCAGCCATCATCCGGATGTGCCCGTGAGCATGGATGTATCGCTGGCCAATCTGTCCGCACTTGTTGGCACAATCAAATACCGGCAGGTGCTCTTCTTTCAGGTGAGGAGCGCCTTCTACCGTCATCGTTCCGCATACATAGGTATTGGCGGCTTCTATTTCATCATCGTTAAAGCCCAGGGCTTCCAACAGGCTCCATCCAAAATCATTATATTGATCGCTGCTGAATCCGAGGCGCTGGAGGCAGGCTTCACCCAGGGTGAACACATTGAATACAAACCCGATTTCGAAAGCACTGCCCATGGCAGCGTTTAGCTTTTCAATTTCGGTTGACAAAAACCCTTTTTCTAACAGCGTTTGTTCGTTAATGTAAGGCGCACCCTTTAACGTGGCATGCCCCTTGGCATAATTAACGATTTCGGCGATTTCCGGTTCTGAGTATTTGAGGTTACGCAAGGCCTGTGGTACGCTCTGGTTGATGATTTTAAAATAACCACCACCAGAAAGCTTTTTAAATTTCACCAGTGCAAAATCGGGTTCCACACCGGTGGTATCGCAATCCATCACCAGTCCAATAGTACCGGTAGGTGCAATAACGGTGGTCTGTGCATTCCGGTATCCGTATTTTTCTCCAAGCTGAACAGCATTATCCCATGCTTTTGTAGCTGATTTCAATAAATAATCCGGACAGTATTTTGCATTGATACCGTTGGGTTTTATTTCCAGTCCTTCAAAGGCATCCGCAGCATCGTAAGCGGCAGCACGGTGGTTGCGCATTACGCGCAGCATGTGCTTTTTATTTTGCTTGTACCTGGCAAATGGCCCCAGGAAGGCAGCCATTTCTGCTGATGTTTTATAAGAAATACCGGTCATAATAGCAGTAATGGCACCGGCAATTCCCCGGGCAGGTTCGCTATCATAAGCAATGCCGCTCACCATCAGCATACTGCCCAGGTTAGCATACCCAAGTCCGAGTGTGCGATAATCGTAACTGAGCTGAGCAACCTCTTTAGATGGGAATTGCGCCATCAACACAGAAATTTCCAATACCACAGTCCACAAACGGCAGGTGTATTCAAATCCGGAAACATCAAACTGATTTTCCTTTTCATCAAAAAAACGACGGAGGTTAACACTGGCCAGGTTGCAGGCGGTGTTATCTAAAAACATATACTCGCTGCAAGGGTTGGATGCCCGGATTGGGCCTCCTTCGGGACAGGTATGCCATTCGTTAATAGTGGTATCATACTGGGTTCCGGGGTCGGCACAACGCCAGGCAGCATAATTTATTTGGTTCCAGAGGTCGGCGGCTTTCACCTTCTTCATGGTATGGCCATCACTACGGGCTTTCAACTCCCATTCGCCTCCTTCATCCATTGTTTTAAAGAAACTATTGGGGATGCGAATCGAGTTGTTGCTGTTTTGCCCGCTGACAGTGCGGTATGCCTCTCCTTCATAATCGCTGGGATAACCAGCAGCAATTAAAGCGGCTACTTTCTTCTCTTCTTCAACCTTCCAGTTTACAAAGGATTCAATTTCGGGGTGGTCAATATCCAGGCAAACCATTTTTGCGGCTCGGCGGGTAGTGCCACCACTTTTTATAGCTCCTGCGGCACGGTCGCCAATTTTAAGGAAACTCATCAGTCCGCTGGATGAACCACCGCCACTCAGCTTTTCGCCTTCTCCGCGGATGCTGCTGTAATTAGTGCCTACTCCACTTCCGTATTTAAATATGCGGGCTTCCCGAACCCAGAGGTCCATAATTCCCCCTTCATTCACTAAATCATCTTCCACGCTCAGGATAAAGCAGGCATGGGGCTGGGGGCGTTCGTAAGCAGAGGTCGATTTCTTTAAGCGGCCATCTGCAGCATCTACATAATAATGCCCCTGTGGCTTCCCGGTTATGCCATATACTTCGTGCAACCCGGTATTGAACCATTGGGGGCTGTTCGGTGCACAGGATTGGTTGAGGATGGAAAAAACCAGCTCATCATAAAAAACCTGTGCGTCTTTTTCGGTTTCAAAATAATTATTCCTTTCGCCCCATACTCTCCAGCAATGGGCCAGGCGATGGGCCACCTGTTTAACGCTGGTTTCGCGCCCGGTGCTGCCATCTTCTTTGGGAACACCCGCCTTCCTGAAATATTTTTGAGCTAAGATATCAGTGGCAATCTGGCTCCATGCTTTGGGCACTTCCACATTATCCATCTGGAATACGACTTCCCCTGTGGGATTTTTGATGACCGAAGTCCGGTAATCGTATTCAAACATATCGAAGGGGCTTACTCCCTCTTTCGTAAAATGACGGCTAAACTGCAGCCGCTTAGTAGCTTGCTTCTTTGTTGGCATGGCAGGAATAAATTAAACCAGGTTAGTAAGAAAATAGATTTAGGGTCCCAAACGGGAGGAAAACGAAAGTATCCCCTGTACAGCAACTTTCATAACCCGATGTTTCCCCATATTGTGGACAAAATATATATTAAAATAGGCAGGTCAAATGGGGGCTGAATTTGCGGGGTTTTTCACCTTTTGTGGAAAGAAATTATTTTTTTTTGTTGAAAAGGATATGTAATCTAAACACATTTCCGCGTAACCGGATTGCAGGGTATGGGTTCGTGTGAAATGTTGAATAGTGAACTGTCCTTCCGTTTTAAATTAATGACAAATTTTCCCGGTGATGTTAGCCTATTGTTTATCGTGTAACCGGATACACTAACTAAGAAAATCCAAAAGGGATGTTCCATCGGGAACACCGTTTAATATTTTTTATTTAAACTAACGTTAATGAACAGTTGCTTATAGCAGGAAAACTGAATTAGCTTACTTTCTTAAACCAATCCCGGGCTTTTGATAATAAACAAACGGCGAATCTATTCTTACAGCCACTTTCTCTTATGTGCAATATTTACCACCTGCGAACGGTTATTTACGTGGAGTTTGGTGTATATATTGGCTGCATGCTTGCGTACCGTTAGTGGAGAGATGAATAGTTTTTCGCCTATGGCTTTATAATTTTTCCCGCTGGCCATCTCTTTTAAGATTTCCATTTCCCGGTCGCTGAGCCCTGCATTTTGATTGTTTATCACTTCATTTTCTTCCTGTTCTTTATACCGGTGCATGGGGATCTCGCGAAGGATATCCATAGCTTTACGGGCAATGGCCGGGCTCATCGGGATGCCGTTGTATTCATACACCGAGGTGAGTGCGTCGATGATATTCACCGCCTGGTCGTCTTTTAACAAGTATCCGCTTGCGCCCGCTTTTATAGCTTCAAAAATTTTATTACTGTCCTCAAAAATGGTGAGGATAATGTATTTAATTTCCGGATGGATGGAGGTGGCCAACAGAATGGTATCGATCCCGTTAATCCCCGGCATTTCGAGGTCCATTAACACGATGTCGGGTTTGGGAGTCTGTGTATTTATTTTATGAAGGAACTCCTCCCCACCAGCGGCTTCCAATACGATTTCAAATTCTTTGAACCCAATAAGTTTTTGGCGAATGGTTTCGCGGTTAATGGCTTTATCATCTACTATACCCACCTTTACATGCATGGCTTAAAGTTCGTTTTTCCTTTTTTTTACGGCAATACTCTCCTAAGAGCATTTTTTTTGTATAGTTAACCGGGTTCCGGATCCCGGGCTGCTTTGGATAGTGAATTCTGCCCCAGCCTGTTGTGCCCTCCATCGCATATTCTTTAATCCATACCCCGACTGTACGGTTTCCGTATCAAATCCGGCCCCATCATCTTCAATTTCAACTACCAGGGAGTCTCTGCATTGCATTCGGTAGGTCATATTTTTTGCCCGGCTGTGTTTAACTACATTTTGCACCGCTTCCTGTATGAGGTTGTTTAAGTGCAGGGCATCCCCAGAAGTCAAATTAGCATTAATTACTATTTCCTCTTCAACCTTGAATGAAATGCCTTCGAAGTTTTGCAAAAGTTTAAAGCAATAGTTTTTGATATTTTCATGTAAAGATTCAACGGTGACTTTTTGGGTATTTAAAATCCAAATTGTATTTCTAAGGCTGGTTAAAATCTGTTGTGCATTTTTCCGGATTCGGCCGGTCGTTTCCCCAATATTATTTTCACCCTCTAACCGGTCTGTATTGGCTAATAAAGCAGTGGTATAAGCGCCAATATTGTCGTGGAGATCTCTGCTGATTCGTAGTCTTTCCTCATCCAGCGCCTGTTGCATTTGCAGCCGGCGTTGATACTTCCGATGGTTAAACCATTTGGTAAGAAGCCAAACAAGGATGCCAGAGGCTGCCAGTAAACCGGCCATAAACCATCCCCGGAGGTAAAATGGGTTATTAATATTTATAGATAAGGTCTGGTAGCTAATAGTTGCCGGATTGGATTTTTCGAAAGCGGCTATCTCAATAATATAGGCCCCGGGCGATAAGGCAAGTTTCAATTCATTGGTATGGTAGAGTTTATGCCAACTGCTTTCCAACCCTGTAATTCTGTATTGATACTGGTAAGCGCCAGATGGTAAATTTCCAATGGCCGACAGCGTGAGTTGGATCCTGTTTCGACTAACCGGTAAATCCAGTTTTTTAATATTCCAATAGGCAGTATCATCATACAGGTTGGTTTCATTCACCCGGATATGAGTAACCCGGAGGGCCAGCTTATGAGAATTTTGATTCAGGTGACGGGGATAAAAACTGTTGAGCCCGTTGATGCCGGCAAAGTATAACTGGCCTTCCGGAGTGGAAAGGGCAGCACAAAAATTAAATTCATTATCCTGCAACCCGTCTTCCCTCGAGTAATTTTGAATTTCTCCCTGTGGGGAAATCCTGGATAACCCCAGGTTGTGACTGCACCATATATTCCCCTCCCCGTCACCTAAAAGTCCATAAATAACCTCATCTGGCAAACCCTCCCTCATGCCATAAAAACGAAGCAGTTTTGTCTGCTTATTAAAAACAAATACGCCTTTCGCTGTACCTAAAACTACTGCATCGTTCAATGGTAAAATGATATTAGCTCCTATTTCGCTTAACCCCGCTTTACCTAAACAGGAACGGATAAAATGTTCGCCAAAAAAGGGTGCCAGATCCTGCCCCTTGCAGGATAGTGGCCTTTCTGGTGGCAAGGGCAGTTTTGTGCCGGTAACAAAAGTGTCTATATGAAGGGTGTTATTTTGAAAGGAAAATTTCAAAGGCCCCAGGTTAGTTTCGTAATAAAAATTATTATTCCCCACCGGAATTAGTTCGGCATAATACCCGGAATTAAAATCCCACTTGCTGAGGTTAATAAAGGGTAGTTTTTTGAAAGTATTATTTTTGTAATTCAGCAGGAAGGGAGAATTGTAACCATACAACAACACGATGCATTGCCAATCGCCGGCTTGCACCATCGAGGTAACGATATCCGATTTCTTTAATTTGATTTCATTCAGGAAGGTCCCGGTGCTGTCATATATTTTTATACCGCTACCATAAGTACCACAAAGTACCCGGTTAGCCTTCTTATCAACCAAAAAGCATTTCACAAAATTATTGTCCTCGCCCGGTGTGGAAAAGAGCGTAAAGTTTTGAGGTTCCAGATTTACCCTGAATAATCCATTCAGGTTGGTCGAAACCCATAAGTTCTTTTGGGAATCCAGGTACATTTTTTTACAATACCCCTTTTTTATAAAGCCTTCTCCCTTTAAATTAACAAGGGCTTTGGTAAATGCCTTCCGGTTAAGGTCGAGCTGCCAAACCTGGTTATCCAGGATCACCCAAAACTTTCCTTCCCCATCCTGAATTGCATCCTGTGGGAGTTTGTAAACTTTTTCATGTAAACTGAAAGGATATGGAATCCGTACTTTTTCCTTTTTCTGCCGCAGATCGAAAACTGACACAGATTCCGGCCTAAAAATCAGCAGGGTATTTGTGTCGGCTTCAATTGGAAATACAAGGCTTTTCTGAAGTGGAACGATTACCGGCTGAATCGTAGAATCAACCGCAGAAAAATAATGCAGCGTTTGGTCTTGAAACTCGAAATTCCCTGCGGAACGGGGATTGGAATTTTCCAAAGGCAGCCCTTTCCGTTGAATTGGAAGTTTTGAAATTTGTTTTGTGAGGAGATTAATTTTAAAATAATCTTCTCCTGCATTTATCACCAAATCACCTTCAGGATTTGAAACATGGGTTATGGTTTGCCGGGCAAACGCACTGTTTGGGGGAGAGTGCCGGAAGGAATGGGTGGAAGGGTTATAAACCGAGATTCCGCCCTGGTAAAAAACCCAAACTTCCCCATTGGGAGAGCTGTATAATGATTGAAATATTTTTCCAGGCACCTCATGAATTCCCCGGCCGGTGTGGAGGATATGAAATGTTTGGCCATCGAAATACTGCAGATGATTATCGGAGATCATCCAGATAAATCTGTTTTTATCTGATGTAATATCTTTGATTACCGATCCCGACAACCCTTCGTTTGAATTGTAATTTGTTATCCTGCATCGTTGGGTCTCCTGGGCCTTTATTCCCAACCAAACCAATATAAAAAAAAGAAGTAACGCTGCCCTCATACTTTCTGCTGCTAACAAATATTTGGAAAAATAATACAATGGCGTCAAATGCATGCAATGCTTCATTAGCCATTTTGTATCCTTATTTTTGATACCGCTATGCGGGTTATTATTCAACGGGTAAGGGAAGCTTCGGTAACTATCTCCGGCATCGTCAAATCTTCCATTGGTATGGGGCTTTTGGTATTGCTGGGAATTGAGGATGCAGATACGGATGAGGATGTAGCCTGGCTTTGTGGCAAAATTGCCGGCCTCCGGATATTTGATGATGAGAATAAGATTCCCAATTTGTCGGTTACGGATATAGCGGGGGATGTGATGGTAGTTAGCCAGTTTACCCTCCATGCTTCCACCAAAAAAGGAAACCGCCCGGGATATATGAGGGCGTCCAAATCCGAAAAGGCCATTCCTCTTTACCATTCTTTTTTGAAAAAATTGCCCGAATTATTGGGCAAGCCGGTTGCCAGCGGAGAATTTGGAGCCGATATGCAGGTCTCCTTGATAAATGACGGACCCATAACCATTTTTATAGATACTAAAAACAAGGAATGATGGAACCAGGACAGCTAACTATCGCTGAAGCACAAACGAAAGTAGATGAATGGATCCGCCAGGTGGGAGTCCGGTATTTTAATGAATTAACCAACCTGGGCATTTTGATGGAAGAGGTAGGGGAGTTATCTAGATTATTGGTTCGGAAATACGGGGAACAATCGTTTAAAGAATCAGATAAAGGGAAAGAAATCGCAGATGAAATGGCAGATGTGCTTTGGGTGCTGATTTGCCTGGCCAACCAAACGGGTGTTAATCTTACCCAGGCATTAGAGAAAAATTTTGAAAAAAAAACAACCCGCGATGCGGCCCGCCACCACCGGAATCTGGTGGAAGGAAACAAGAATGAATAGTTGTTTCCGGGATGGAAGAAAATTGCCTGCTATCTTTGCGTATGGTTTCAGCATTTTTCACCTTTGAGAAAGGGAAGGTTATCCAGGCGCTCCGGTACCATTTCATCAGCCGGAAGGAAATTAAAATAATGATTGTTTTGGTGAACGTGTTTGCGCTTGTTTCGGCTGCATTGTATTTTTTTAAAAAAATTCAACCCCTCCCGTTTCTGCTGAGCTCGGTGATGTGGTTTATTTTGATGATTACCTTTTGGTACCTGTTGCCCTCCTCTGTATATAAGCGGTCGCAAACCTTTAAAGAAAGATTTAGGGTGCGGCTGGATGAACATCGTTTTACGCTTGAGACGGAAAATGGATCCAAAAGCTGGGAATGGCCGCAGTTTTCGGGATGGATGGAAAGCCCTTTATATTTTCATCTGTATTTCAATAGCCGGACTTTCTTTATTTTTCCGAAAGAGGCGTTTGAAGGGGAGGAGGAACATGCTATCCGAAAGCTGATCGCCTCCCACATCCCAAAAGGATAATTAAAGTACCTTTTCCATGATCCGGTGGGGAAGGCCAACTTCCACAAAAGGTTCACCGGTAATACGATAGCCGAATTTTTCATAAAAACCAATGGCTGTTTCGCGGGCATGCATCATAAGTACCCTGCAGCCTTTATCCCGGGCAATATTTTCAATAAAACCCATGAGAGAGGCCCCTATTCCCTTGCGCTGCAGGTTTGCCAAAACCGCCATTTGCCGTACCCGCATTTTTTGGGGCCCAATCCAGGACAGAATACAACAACCCAGCATGTCCTCTTCCTCAAATGCAGCAATCAGGATATCTTCCTTCTCCCTGTCCAATTCGCTATTGGAAAAGGACAAACCAAGAGGAGCCCGCAAAATTTGATACCGAAGGGCCACCATTTGGCCATATTCTTTGGTACCGTGGTCGATTTGCTTTAATCCCATGGCCGAATTTTAAGGTTTCAAAATCATATAACAAGATACATTAAATTCTCTTTGGCAAACCGGCGGGATGCCTGATTTTAATCCTGAAACTAAAATTGGCTCCAAACTCTGATTTCTAATTGAAAATTAACCCTTTCCGGCTCCCTCCAGTATTTCTTTGTAATTAATCCAAAAGATATATTTTTGCACCGATTAACTAAATTTTACAATCATGTCAGACATTGCAACAAGAGTAAAAAAAATCATTGTTGACAAATTAGGAGTGGATGAAGCGGAAGTTACCCCTGAGGCTTCTTTCACAAATGATTTAGGTGCCGATAGTTTGGACACCGTAGAATTAATAATGGAATTTGAAAAAGAATTTAATATTTCTATTCCTGACGAACAGGCCGAAACCATTACTACCGTAGGCCAGGCCGTTTCTTATTTGGAAGAAAACGCCAAATAATCCCTTTCAATCATCACAGGCAAATTATGGCTTTAAATCGAGTTGTCGTTACCGGATTGGGCGCACTCACACCCTTGGGAAAAACCCTCCCCGAGTTTTGGGACGGGTTGCAAAATGGGGTTAGTGGATGCGATTATATCCAGCAGTTCGACGTATCCAAATTTAAAACCCGGTTTGCCTGTGAGGTTAAAGATTTTGATCCAACCCAATACCTCGACAGAAAGGAGGCAAGAAAGGTTGATCGCTACTGTCAATTCGCCCTTATAGCCAGTGATGAGGCCGTAAAAGATGCCGGTATTACCAAAGAAAATGTGGATCCCGACAGGGTGGGCGTAATCTTTGCCAGCGGCATTGGGGGGTTAATTACTTTCCAGGAAGAGGTGATCAACTTTGCTTCGGGCGATGGTACTCCCCGTTTCAACCCCTTCTTCATCCCCAAAATGATCCTCGATATTGCGGCAGGGCAAATATCCATGCGAAATGGATTCAGAGGACCCAATTATGCGGTGGTAAGTGCTTGTGCATCTTCCACCAATGCCATCATCGATGCCTTTGATACCATTCGCCTCGGAAAGGCCGATATCATAGTAACCGGAGGTTCCGAAGCCGTGATTAGCGCTGCCGGAGTGGGAGGATTTAATGCCATGAAGGCTTTAAGTGAAAGAAACGACGACCCCAAAACAGCCAGCAGACCCTTCGATAAAGATCGGGACGGTTTTGTAATGGGTGAGGGTTCAGGAGTTTTGATTCTCGAAAAGCTGGAACATGCCCTGGCCCGGGGGGCTAAAATTTATTGCGAGATTGCCGGAGGCGGCGCCACGGCGGATGCTTATCATATTACCGCACCCCATCCGGAAGGACTAGGCGCTAAAAATGTGATGAATGATGCCCTTCGCGATGCCGGAATGAAACCGGAGGATATTCAGTACATCAATGTGCATGGTACTTCAACTCCCTTGGGTGATATTGCGGAAACCAAAGCCATCCTGAGCGTTTTTGGCGATCAGGCCTATCATCTCAATATCAGCTCAACCAAAAGCATGACCGGCCATTGCCTGGGGGCCGCCGGTGCATTGGAGGCTATTGCCTGCATCCTGGCCGTTACAAAAAATATAGTTCCGCCTACCATCAATCACTTTACAGATGATCCGGAACTGGATCCTAAACTTAACTTCACTTTCAATACCGCACAGGAAAGGGAAGTGAATGCTGCCTTAAGTAATACTTTCGGATTTGGCGGTCACAACGCCTCCGTAATCATCAAGAAGTATAAGCCCTGACCCCAAGACCCATTTCCTGCCCGATTAAATGGGTAAAAAAAATTAAATTCAGGCACAAAACTTCATCCCTTGGAGTTCATTATAGCATTTTTTGAATTTGATAAAAAGAAAAAGGAGTTTCGAAAGCAACTCCAGAATGTGCTGGGTTTTTCACCTTCCGATTTATCTTTATATAAGACCGCATTAAGCCACCGCTCGGTACGCGAAGGGGCTGATGAAAATAATGAACGCCTCGAATTTTTAGGCGATGCCGTACTAAGTTCTGTTATTGGGCACTACCTTTTTCGGAAGTATCCTTACAAAGGAGAAGGGTTTTTAACCGAAATGCGGAGCAAAATGGTGAACCGCCATAAACTGAATGAAATTGCCCTGAAAATGGGATTGAAGAAGATTACCTTTTATAACAAATTGGATAATGCGCTCAAAATTTCCCAGATTTTTGGAAATACCCTGGAGGCATTAATAGGCGCCGTTTACCTCGATAAAGGATATAAAAAGACCCAAAAATGGGTGGAAGATTATATCATATCCCCGCATCTTTTTACAGAAGACCTGGAAAGTATTGAAATCAATATCAAGAATAAACTGTATGGATGGGCTAATAAAAATGGAAAACAATTAGAGTTTGAAACCCTCGAAGAAAAATTTGAAAACGGACGCCGCCTGTTTACTATTGGTGCTACCGTGGATGGCGAACTGCTTTCTCAGGCAAAAGGGTACAATAAAAAAGATGCAAGCCAGATAGCCGCACAAATGGCCGTTGAAAAACTGGGTTTATAATAACTTCGGGTATTAATCAGCAA
This sequence comes from Bacteroidota bacterium, assembly GCA_018266615.1. Lineage (GTDB taxonomy): Bacteria > Bacteroidota > Bacteroidia > Chitinophagales > Chitinophagaceae > Ferruginibacter. The sequence goes on along the minus strand of JAFEAB010000096.1, from coordinate 8,702 downwards.
TCATGAAATTCGGAATTCTTGGAAGCGGAAGCTGGGGTACTGCACTGGCAAAAATCCTTACAGATAACGGAAACCATATCCACTGGTGGAACCGGAGTGAAGCTGCCATTCGGCAGTTCAGGGAAAAACACCACAACCCGCAATACCTCTCTTCTGCTAAATTCAATATGTCGAAACTTTCCCTGAGTGCAGACCCCCAGGTGGTGGTTGATCATGCTGATGTGGTATTAATTGCAATTCCTTCTGCTTTTGTAAAAGAAGCCTTGAGTAAAATAAATACCGAAAGCTTTCGGGAAAAAAAATTTATTTCCGCTGTAAAGGGGATCCTGCCCGAACAAAATATCCTGCTGAACGATTACCTGCGGGAGAATTTTGAAATGGATATGCTGCAGTATTTTACTGTGCTCGGCCCCTGCCATGCCGAAGAGGTGGCCGCCGAAAAACTTTCTTACCTCACTTTTACGGGGTTGGATACGGAGGAAACAAAAAAGATCGCCTCTCATTTTCAGTGCTCCTTTATTAAAACCATTGTAAACCGGGATATATACGGGGTACAGTATGCCGCAGTTTTAAAAAATATTTATGCCGTTGGTGCCGGTATTGCCCATGGGTTAGATTATGGGGATAATTTCTTAAGTGTCCTTATTGCGAATAGCGCCGATGAAATGGCAGGTTTTCTCCGTAAAGCCGGAATCATCAATGCCGAAGTGGGATACCTGGGGGATACAGAATCTCAATTGCACGAAGCACACCACAACTATGCAGCCTCGGTTTACCTTGGCGATTTACTCGTTACCTGTTATTCGTTATTTAGCCGTAACCGCACATTTGGGAATATGATTGGAAAGGGCTATACAGTACAATCGGCCAAACTGGAGATGAATATGGTGGCCGAAGGGTACATGGCCAGTAGATGTATGCACCACATTAATCAAACGGTAAAAGCAGAAATGCCCGTTGCTAAAACAGTGTATGAAATTTTGTGGAATGGAAAACCGGCAACCCGGGCTTTTGAAGAACTGGAACCCCTGTTGGTTTAGGACACAATGGGGTCCTTTTTTAAATCAGGTCAAACTTATTTTTTATTCCCGGCAAATTGAGAACTTATAAGTTTATATTGTTCTTTCAAAATAAATTGGGTTTAAACTGTAAAAAGGTCTGCGGCAATCCCATCTGCCATCAGCATGCCTTCTTGTGTTAGTATCCGATTTTGATTTTTTATTTCCAATAACCCCCTTTTTATATATCCCAAACAGGCTTTTTCGATCCTGCTCTTGCTTTGGATTCCCCAGGAATTTTCAATATAATCCAGGTCTAACCCTTCCAGGGTTCGAAGCCGTGTCATGATATATTCATTCAGAAGTTGGGTTTCAGTTAACTCTTCCCGCTCGGCAGGGAGTATTCCCATTTCTATTTGCTGCGTGTATATAGCATTGTTGGCAATATTCCAACTCCGGATATGATGGCCGTTAAAACTATGGGCAGAGGGGCCAAACCCATAGTAAGGCAACCCACCCCAGTAACTGCTGTTATGGCGGCTACGCATTCCCGGTAGGGCGTAATTGCTCACTTCGTAATGTTCATATCCGCGTTCCTGCATCCAGTTCATTACCAGAAGAAATTGCCGGGCCTGCTTTTGTTCATCCGGGAACTGGTCTTTCCCCGATGCAACCAGATGATGAAGTTTGGTTTTCGGTTCTACAGTTAAGCCGTAACAAGAAATATGGGGTACAGAAAAACAGTCCACCATTTCAAGATTCTGCCCTAATTGTTCATCACTTTGCAAATTGGAACCGTAAATGAGATCGATCGAAAAATTCTTTATTCCGGAAGCCGTAACCAATTCCAATGCAGATATGGATTGTTTGGCCACATGGGCGCGGTTCATCCAGCGCAACTCTTCATCATTAAAAGATTGAATCCCGATGCTGAGGCGGTTAATGCCCAGTGCCTCCCAGTCGGCCAGCGTTTCGCGGCTGATGTCATCCGGATTTGCCTCAAAGGTTATTTCAGCTTCTTTATCAACCGGAAACTTTTTCCGGATTACGTGTAATATTTCATCCAGCTTTTCAGGTTTGATTAGGCTGGGCGTGCCACCCCCAAAATATATACTGCCGATAGATTCTGTTTCCTCAAAACGGGGGGTAAGCTCTATTTCCCTGCCAATGGCATTTAGCAGCCGGTCCTGGTCTTTTTGCCTTGTCGAATAATGAAAATTACAATAGGTGCAAGCCTGCCTGCAAAAAGGAATATGAATATATATGCCAGCCAATCTGCTCCTTTATTAATTTTGAATGTTACCCCGCTTTGCCGAGTATGAAATTATATTACCTGATGTTCCTGGTTGCTATGGTTTGTAATTATGCAACGCCCCTTTGTGCCCAGGAAACAAATGCCATAAAAAAATCATGGAAACTCGAATACCGGCTGAGTGGCAAAGATAGCCTGTTTAGTCCGGCAGGATTGCAGCTTCAAAACGAATTTGAAACAGAAAAGGAAGTTTTTGAATACCTGCGAAAAGTTCCTGATATACTGATTAATTATGGCTACCTCGGTGCGTCCGTTGATTCGCTAAAGACGGATTCGGCCAGGAAAACCGTGTACATTTTTCCAGGTAAACGGTATGAGTGGATAGCGGTATCAACCGACAGCCTGGAACAACCTGCCCTGGATGGCATCCGCTTTTTCTCCAGAGATTTTAAAGGAAAACCGGTTAGCCCGGCCCAATGGAACCGGTTGCAGGAACGGCTTTTGGGATATTATGCCAATAACGGGTATCCTTTTGCAAAGGCGTACCCAGACAGCATTCGCATAATCGGCGACAAATTGCAGATGCACCTGATGCTGCAAAAAGGTATTTATTACCCAATCGACAGTATCCGGATTTTAGGTAAAGCAAAACTAAATACGCATTTCCTCCAACGGTATTTAGGAATACCAAACGGATCACCGTACAACCAGGATCGGTTGGATGATGTGGACCGGAAGCTCAAAGAATTGACCTATGTGCGTACGATTCAGCCTGCGAATTTAACCATGTTGGGAACCGGTGCTGTACTTAACCTGTATCTCGATCCCAAAAAAAGCAGTCAGGTAAATTTTTTGCTTGGGTTCCTCCCCGCATCCGGAAATGAAAAGAAATTTCAGGTTACAGGGGATGTTAATCTCGATTTAAAAAATATGCTTGGCTCCGGCGAAACCATTCTTATTAAATGGCAACAACTCCAGGTAAAATCCCCCCGCCTGAATCTCGGTTACAATCATCCTTTCATTTTCAACAGTGCCTTTGGCTTCGATTTTTTATTTGACTTATTTAAGAAAGATTCCAGTTACCTGCAGTTAAATGCACAGCTTGGAGCCGATTACCTGATTGGGCAAAATCAATCGGCAAGAATTTTTGTGCAATGGCAAAGTTCATCGTTGCTGGAAGGAGGGATTGATACAAACCAAATAAAACTATCAAAAACCCTCCCTCCCAATATTGATGTGAAATCAACCAATATAGGCCTGCGTTATGTACTTCAAAATACCAACTACCTGTATAATCCCCGCCAGGGAACTGAAGTGAATATCAGCGCAACCGTAGGTACCAAGAACATCAGCCGGAATAATGATATTGTAAATTTAAAAGAACCCGGATTTGATTATGGCACACTGTACGATTCATTAAAACTTAGAGTTTATCAGTTGAGGGCCAGGGTATGGGGCTCGCAATATTTTCCTTTAGGAAAATATTCCACTATCCGGGCAGGCTTCCAAGGTGGATTTTATTCCAGCCCCTCTGTATTTAGAAACGACCTTTTCCAGGTAGGTGGTTCCCAAACGCTTCGCGGTTTTGACGAAGAGAGTATATATGCTTCTCAATTTGCAGTAGTTACCGCCGAGTACCGAAATTTACTTTCGCTCAACTCATACCTATTCTTTTTTTCTGACCTGGGTATTACCCAAACCAAATACCGGCAAGTTAATGCCAGTAACCGGTTCCTGGGTCTGGGCCTGGGCCTTGTTTATGAAACTAAACTGGGGTTATTAAATATAACCTATGCCATGGGTATGCGAAATGATGTTCCCTTTAATATCCGGGGTGCTTCCAAACTTCATTTCGGATATGTAAACTATTTTTGATTTCAGAAACCCTTTCAGGCTGTGAAATTATTTTTGCTTTTTCCTGTTTTTTTTATTTTTATTTTCTTCCCGCCCGGGATATCTGCTCAGGTGCCCGATAGCCTGGCCGGGAAAGATAGTATTTCCCTTTTGCAGGATTCTTTGGTTGCCCAATCTGATTCAACGATGGTTTCTGCAGATAGTTTGCAGGTAATGGATTCGGTTTCGAGGCATCCGCTGGGAAATACAGATAAATCGGAGACGCCCGTTCTGAATGAATTATTATTGAAGAACCAATTTCTAAATGCAGGCAACAGCCCGGTATATTTTGTACAGCCTGTGCGCCCTTCCGCTAAACCAAATTTTCTTTTTTATTACCTGTTTTTAATGTTGTTGATTTTTGCCATTTTAAAAAGGGTATACGCAAAGTATTTTCAAACATTGTGGCGGGTATTCTTTAACACGTCCATGCGGCAATCGCAGCTTTCGGAGCAACTAAAACAGGCCGGACAGCCGTCTATGTTTTTCAACCTGCTGTTTATTTTATCGGGATCCTGGTACGTGTTCCTGCTGATGCGATTTTTTAACGGCCCCGAAAACTCGTTATATACACTCGAATTTTTTGGAATAATATGCCTGGGAATTTTGGGGGTTTACCTGGGGAAATTTATAATCCTGAAATTTTTTGGATGGGTTACCGGATATTCGGGCGAAACGGATAATTATATTTTTATCGTTTTTCTGATCAACAAAATTTTTGCCATTTGCCTTCTCCCGGTTTTGGTTGTAATTGCTTTTGCTTCCCCCGCATTAAGCCGGATTGCCATCAGCGTTTCCTTTGTATTGATTGGGTTAATGATATTAATGCGGTTTATAAGGTCTTACAGCACATTTCAGGGGAAATTTAAAATTAGTAGCTTTCACTTTATGCTGTATATAGCCGGGATGGAAATAATCCCGTTGTTACTGCTTTATAAGGTCGCCATCCTGTATCTCAATAAAAAAATATAATTTTGCAGCACCTTAGGGCGAAACACCCCATATGAGCAAAAACGATCCGATTAAACCAGAATCTACTCTGAAAGCTGTAAAAAAAGTGTTGATTTCCCAGCCTAAACCGGAAGGCAGCAAGTCACCCTATAACGAGCTCGCTTCCCGGTACGGTATCGAAATTGATTTTCACCCTTTCTTGAATATTGAAGGGATCCCTGCGCGTGATTTCCGTAAGCAGAAGATTGATATTGGTAATTTCACCGCTGTAATTTTTACCAGCCGGAATGCGATTGACCATTTCTTTCGAATCTGTGAAGAATTGAAAATTTCAATTTCTCAGGAAACCAAGTATTTCTGCATCACCGAAGCAGTTGCTCTTTATCTTCAAAAGTTCATCCTCTACCGGAAGAGAAAAGTTTTTTATGGTGCCGACGGGCTCAATAAAAGCCTGTTTGATGTGATTAATAAACATAAGGACAATGAAAAGTTCTTGTATCCCTGCTCGGAGTCCTTCGATAGTGATATCACCAATTGGTTAAAGGATAACCACTGCGAGTATGCTACCCCGGTATTATATAAGATCGTAAGCAACGACCTGAGAGAGGTCATTCGAAATAATTACGATATCATTTGTTTTTTCACTCCGGGCGGCGTGCGCAGCCTGTTCGATAATTTTCCAGATTTTAAGCAAAACGGAACCCGAATCGGGGCATTTGGAGCCAATACCTTTAAGGCGGTTGAAGAGGCCGGGCTCACCCTCGATATTAAAGCGCCGATGCCCCATACTCCCAGTATGGTGGCCGCATTGGATAATTACCTGCATGGCGTAAAAAAGAAGTAACCCCCGGATCTTTCGTAATTTCAGGGTATGCCAGCACCGGAGTTTACGAACCAGCTTATTGGCGAAACCAGCCCTTATTTACTTCAACATGCTCACAACCCGGTAAATTGGTATCCCTGGGGAGAGAAAGCACTTACCCTTGCCCGTGAGCGAGACCTGCCTATTTTGGTTAGTATCGGGTATTCTGCATGCCATTGGTGCCATGTAATGGAAAGAGAAAGTTTTGAAGACCCGGGAACTGCAGAAATAATGAACCGGTTGTTTATAAACATCAAAATAGACCGGGAAGAACGGCCCGACCTGGACCATATTTATATGGAAGCTGTGCAGGTAATTTCGGGGAGCGGAGGCTGGCCATTGAACGTATTCCTGACCCCCGATGCTAAACCATTTTATGGGGGAACCTATTTCCCTCCCCAGCCCGCATACAACCGCCCTTCCTGGAAGGATGTGCTTTTATCTTTAGGGCGAGCCTGGAAAGAAAGAAAGGCAGAAATTGTACAACAGGCTGATGAACTAACGGGGCATATTACCCGAAGCCATAGGCTTTTTACCCAAAAAATACCGTTGGTACCAGACGCTGTTTCCGAGAAGGATGCCGGTAAAACCATCGCACAGGCCCTTTTAGATTCAGCAGATACCCGGGAAGGCGGATTTGGCCAGCCTCCCAAGTTTCCCCAGTTTGCCCTGATCCGGTTTTTATTAGCGTATGGTCATTATAAAAAACAGGAAAACGCTTTGCATCACGCACACCTGAGCCTGTTAAAAATCATTAGGGGAGGGATTTTTGACCAGGTTGGCGGCGGGATGGCAAGGTACAGCGTAGATGCCTTTTGGCTGGTGCCGCATTTCGAAAAGATGCTTTATGATAATGCCCTGTTGCTTCAAATTTTGGCAGAAGCCTTCCAGGAAAACCAGGATGAAGAATACAAAAGAACTGCCTATAAAACCATTGAATGGCTGGAAAGAGAAATGAAGGGAAAAAATGGAGGGTTTATTTCGGCCCTTGATGCAGACAGCGAAGGGGAGGAAGGAAGGGTTTACCTGTGGGAGAAGGAAGAGATGGATGACGTACTGGGTGAGGATGCAGCATGGATTGAAAAATTTTATGGGGTAAGCACCGAAGGAAATTTCGATGGAAAAAATATTTTGTTTAGGAAGAACAAGGCAGAAGCGTTTGCCCTTGAAAATGGCCTTTCTCCTGCATCCTTTTTTGATACGTTAAATAAGGCAAACCGCTCCCTGCTTCATCGCCGGAATGGACGGATTGCTCCTTCGGCCGATGATAAAATTATCCTTTGCTGGAATGCCATGTTGGTTTCTGCATTTATTAAATGTGGGTTTGCCTTTAAAGATGAAGCCCTCATCCGGCAGGGAAAAGCGTTGTTTGAATTCCTGAAAATTCGCTTTTCTTTAACCGGTAACCAGGTAGCACATGGGTTTAAAATGGGGGATATACCAATTCCCGGCTTTATAGACGATTATGCTTTTATGGCCGAAGCAGGCTTACTGTTATATGAAGCAACCGGCGAACCTTCCATTCTTGAATATGTTAGCTCATTAATTGTCAATGTTTTAGATTTATTTTTAGATAAAGAAACCGGCTTATTTTTCTTTACATCTGCCTCACAAAGAGATCTCATTACCCGGAAAATTGAAATTTTTGATGGCCCTTGTCCATCCGGAAATAGTATCCTGTCTGGACTCCTTTTCCGCCTTGGGGCCATAAACGGGAATAAGGATTGGGAGCAAATTGGTAGGAGAAACCTGCGCCAGATGCAGAATTTAACTGAAAAGTACCCCAATTCCCTAGGCAATTGGTGCGTAGAAACCCTGGCCCTGGAACTGGGGATCCCCGAAATAATTGTTACAGGGAGGGGAGCGAGGGAAAACAGCAGGGAAATTTTAACAACATTTCTCCCGTTCCGGGTGCACCAATGGGCTGAAGAAAGTCCGGATATTATGCTTTTCCAGGGCAGGGGAGAGGGCGAAAATGCTGCAATTTATATTTGCCACAACCAAATTTGCTATTTGCCCTTAAAGAATGCCACCGAAGCGGATTTGCTGCTAAAAAAGCTGGTATGTTAACATTTGGGATTACAATATTTAAATAATTTAGCCGTTACTAAATTGCTAACGTAATTTTTGTCCGATAAAATATTAGCAAAAGCAGTTTTTGCTTTGTTTTATAAATCGAAATAATTATTACATTTGCCCATTACCCTCAAAGTTTAAAAACAATGACGAATCGGTTATTATGTTTGATAGCTATTGCGGCTATCGCTTCTACATCTACGACCAGTTGTAGAAAAAATAAGTCCGGTAGTTCCCTGCCGAACGACGGCCAGCTCCACGGGGTAGCCCCTGCGGCCCGCTGGAACCTGACAAAACCACCTGGCATGGTGTATATTCCGCCTGGCACTTTCCACATGGGCCCAAGCGATGAAGACATCAATTATGCTTTTACGGCTCGCAACAAACAGGTTTCAATCAGTGGGTTTTGGATGGATGCAACTGAAATCACCAACAACGAATACCGTCAGTTTACCAACTGGGTACGAGACTCCATTGCTGCCAAGCTGATGGGTTTTGTAAAACAGGGCGCTGATGGCAATGAGTATGTGGATTGGAAAAAAGCAAAAACCATCAAATGGGGTGATAAAGCCACCATCGAAAAAATAGATGCCATCATCGTAACTCCCGATAATCGCATTTTTGGCAAAAAGGAACTTGATGCTAAAAAAATCGTGTATCAGTCGGAAGT
>JAFEAB010000095.1 GCA_018266615.1 Bacteroidota bacterium | reverse complement strand
GCTTAATCGCTTCCCATGCCTTTTTATCTGCTTCCAAACGGATACTGTTTTCGGGGTTCCTGGTTTTATCGGTTAGGCGTTTAACTTTTACGGTAAAGGCTTTGGAAATTGAATCGGTTAGGGGAGTGGCTTTGATGTTGCAATAAGCTACAGCCTGTGCCGTTCCGTTTTCCTGGATGGCGCGAGTTACATTTTTTAAAAGGGATTGTTGTGCGGTAGTGGCAATGCTGTCCCCTAAATTCAAATAATGTTGTTTTTCCGTATCACTTAGAGGATTCGAAGAATTTGTACAACTCCCCATTGCTATTATAAATATTATTCCAAATACCAGTTTCATTTTATGATTCATTAGGAGGATGTTATTTAACTTCTTCAAAACGTACTTCATCCGGTTTTTGCTTTTTATTCGGCATAGGCAAATTGCATCTCCCTGTACTGCAGCAACCATAATTAAAAACCGGCATTAAGGTAAGTAAACCGCCTATTATTATGAGGGTCCAGTCCATATTTCGGATACCCTGGCCTACAATTGCAAGACCCAGTACCAGGCGAAAAATCCGCATTATGTTCCAATTTCTAAAAAGATTTTTCATTTCCTTAATTATAAGACGGGGTTTTTAAATTACAGAACTCCGGCTTTCAGTCAATTATTGGTTTATATCCTCCCATCCACCGCCATTGATTATATTTTGAATTCCATTATGTTCTAAAATATTTTTGGTAATACCACTTCTACTCCCGCTTTGGGAAAACTCAATAATATTCTTTTTACTTTTAATTCATTCAGATGTGCCAGGATAAAGTCAATCGGGATATTTCTTTTCAACGAAATAATATCCGGCAACAATTTACATAACCAATTTTTGGGAGTGAGCTATTGGCAGCAGACTATTTCTGAGTTTTTAGCGACTGAATTTTTCTTTCCTAACCATTCTTTCATCCCGCCCGAATAATTTTTTACATTATTAAATCCATTTTTGGAAAGTATGGAATATGCAATGGCGGAACGGTCTCCCGCCTGGCAATAAATTACAACCTGCTTTTCCTTACTTATTTTATCCAGGTTTTGGGGTAGTGTGCCAAGAAAAACATGTTCGGCCCCGGGAACATGGGCTGAATTGTATTCCGATTCGCCACGTACATCCACCACCTGCACATTGTCCTTGCCCAGGTAGCTTTTGAATTCTTGAATGTCAATTACATCTGCCGTTTGAAGAGGTATCCCTGGTTCATGCACATCCTGGATATAACCATACATATTATCCAAACCGATGCGCATCAATTTACGGGTAAGGTCTTCTATCTGGGTTGAATTTGTGATTAGAATGAATTGTTCTTCATAATTCAGGAACCATCCCATCCAGGTGGCAAATGAGTTATTCCCCTGGATATTTAAGCTACCGGGAATAAAACCTTTTGCGAATTCAACTTTATTCCTTGTGTCAATTACCTTAATCCCTTTTTTATAAGCAGTTACGAATTGTTCTTTGGTAAGGGGTGCATGTTGTGGAACTTCCACCAACAGCGGGCGGTTAACTTTGTTCAGCCGTTTCATCATGGCAAAATAGGCAGGGGGCTCCGGCTGATCGGACAGGAGTGTATCAATAAATCCCTTTTCATCTTTTCCAAATTGAAAGGCCCAGTTTCTGATTTTTTCATAGCCGACTGTAGAACTGTGTACCGCACCCAATGCTTTACCACAGGCAGAACCTGCACCGTGTGCCGACCATACCTGTACAAAATCGGGGAGGGCCTCAAATTTTTTGAGGGATTGGTACATTTGTTTGGCGCCTGCTTCTTTTGTACCCATAATGCCGGCGGCCTTTTCCAAAAGGTCGGGACGGCCAATATCACCAATAAAAACAAAATCTCCTGTAAACAGCATCACGGGTTCATCGCTTGCCGGATGATCGGTCAGCAGGAAGCTGATGCTTTCTGGTGTATGCCCGGGGGTATGAATCACTTTTAATGATAAGTTTCCAACCTTTATCACACTGCCGTCTTTAACACCAATGTGTGGAAATTCATACTGCCAGTCGGAACCACCCTCATCAGAAAGGTACATACTGGCACCAGTAACTGTTGCTAATTCCCTTGATCCACATAAAAAATCTGCATGGATATGCGTTTCGGTAATATGGGTTATGCTGAGGTTATTTTGTTTTGCAATGTGGAGGTAGGTATCAATATCCCTTTTGGCATCGATAACAATTGCTTCTCCTGTTGCCTGGCAGCCCACCAGATAACTTCCTTGGGCAAGGCTTTTATCGTAAATGTGTTCGAAAAACATATAAGGTATTGTTTTATTATTGAGGCACAAATTTCCGATTTTTATTTGTCTTTGAACCCAACTTTTGTCACATATTACCGATGTCGAAATAATCCGGATAATGAAAAAGACTCGGATTTACCTGATATTCCTCATGCCTACCCCATTTTTCGGATAGCTGTTCTTTTCTTACTTCAGCATGATCCTAAAGGCGTGTAAATTTTCAATTGGATGAAGGCAGGGGGATGCCCTTGCTCAATGTTCGTGCCCACCACCGGTATCTGTCATTTTAGCCAGGAGAAAGAAAGCTCCTTTGGTTACAATTTTTGCATTTTCGGGAATTTGGGTTAACACCGTGATTTCGCAATATCCCACATCCGTTGTGCCCTTCGCCACCGGCACCCGGGTGAAATTAATTTCTTTACCAGGGGCCTGCGTATCCGTTTCAGGGGTGGAATGATCGTGGGAATCCTGTTTTGGAGCAATGGTATCTGCACTGCCTGAGGGCTGGTTTTCCATTACAAAAATATAATCCACCCCATGATAATTTACAATAGCATCTATGGGAACTGCAGGCACCGTAGACTTATTAAGACTAACCAACGCTGTGATATTCATTCCATCAATTAACCCTGTTTTGTCGCCCAAGACTTTGGCATGTACCGGGATCGTTTTTGTACCGCTTTCAAAAGCGGTTCCGATGGAATAAATGGATGCATCATATTCCTTGCCCGCATTGTTGGTAATTGTGAAATGGATAAGCTGCCCTGCCCTTATTTTAGGAAGGTCTTTTTCATAAACGAACATATCTAAATGCAATTGGGAATTGTTTACGATTTCGGCGATGGGGGTATTCACATCTACATTGCTTCCCAATTGTGCGTTTACAGTACTAACAGTACCACTGATGGGAGCTTTTATGGCAATGCTGGATGAATAAGTTTGAGTTGCCCCAATTCCCGCTAATTGTTTTTGAACCCCACTGCGCTGGCTTTTTAAAGTGGCCAGTTCGGTTTCTGCCTGTTGCAATTTTTTTAATGGAGCTGCATTTCCTTCCACCAGTTCCTTTTGTCGTTTTACTTCCAATTCGGCCAGCCCAATCTGCGTGGTTAGTTGCTGTACCTGCTGCTGAAGCTGAAGTAATTCCGGGTTCACAATAGTAGCAACTACCTGGCCCTGTTTTACGAAATTGCCGGGTTGTACATTTAATGATTTCACCACCCCGCTAAAGAGGGGTACAACAAATGCTTTGTTCTGGTTTGGTACGGTTAATATGCCGTTTGCCCGGATGGAGTTCGTTAATTCCTTGTGCTCAATCTGTCCTAATTCGATTCCGGTAGAATGAATTTGCTCTTCGGTTAAAGACACCCTATTGGATTCTTCTTCCTCGTGAGGTGTTACTTCCGATTTGGCATCTCTTTCCTGAACTTCTGTTTTCCCATCATGCTGGCATGATAAAATTGAAATCACCGTATAGGCAGTGAGGGTGAGTATGATTATTTTTTTCATTCGTATTTATTATTGGTTGAGGTAATTAGACCTGATTACGGCTTGGTTATATCTGTTCAAAACATCCAGGTAATTTTGCCTGGTTTCAATTGCCTGGCCTAAATATTGGCTTAATTCGGCAAAGCTAATTTCGCCCGAGCGGTATCCCAGCATGGCGGCTTTAATAATTGCTGTGGATTGCTCTAATCCGGTAGTTTCATAAAATTGGAGCATGGTGCCATTTCTTTCCACTTCTTCTATTGCGGTAATTCTGTCCGCATTTAATTGAGCTAATTGCCAATTGAGTTTATTTTGTTCAATTTCTTTTTGTGTATTGGCTGCTTTCACTTTGTTTTTATAATATCCACGCCCCAAAAGGGGGATCGCGGCAGTAATTGAAAAGCCGGTATAGGGATCAGGAGCGCCCCATAAACGCTGACTAAAGAATCTGCCCGAGAATTCGGGCATATTCAATTTTTTCTGCACCTCCACATGGGCTTCAGCTATTTGAATGTTTTGTTGTTGAGGAGCGAGGAGGGCGTGGTTGCTATTTTCTGCAATTGGGGCGGGGTTAAGTTTCTCTAAATCTTTTTCCAGCGGTAAAATTTCATTCCGGGTATTCATTAATAACATGAGTTCCTGCTGTTTAATCCGGAAATCCTTTTTGTTTTGTAAGGAAATGGCCTGTAATTCTTTCAGCTTTGCATGGGCGGCAATCTGATCAATTCCTGCCGCTTCCCCGGTCTTATAGCGAAGGGCAGCGGCATCGTAAAGCGAGCTGTAAATGCTGTCTAACTGACTGTACAATTTCTGTTTGTCCTGTAGGTACCACAATTCAAAATACTGCTGCATAACATCTCTTGTTATTTCTAACCGAAGGGTTGCAAAATTTAATTGCTGGTATTTGAGTTGCTGGATATAATATCCCTTTCTTGCCTTCTGTAATCCCGGCCAGGCTAATTCCTGAGAAACGCCAATTTTTAATACTCCCTTTTTGTCGCCGGGATGGTAATCTTCATTTTCTGCAAAAAATCCGGTCTTAGGAATCTCTTTTGCGGTTTTGGAGTTCAGTTCCGCCACCTTTATTTCCGAATGGTTAATTTTTACCCGTAGGTTGTTATTTAATGCCGAGTCGATGGCTGCGTTTATGGTTATCCGTTGTTGAGACTTGCTGTTCATTGAAATACCTAACAGAAGTATAAGAAATAGGATTATGGTTGGTATGGATTTCATTTTTAATTTCTTTTTACCCGAAAAAAGAATATACAGGCAGGGGAGTACCACCAGGGTTAACAACGTGGCTGTAATGAGGCCGCCGATAACAACCGTGGCCAGTGGTTTTTGCACTTCGGCGCCGGCTCCCGTACTGATGGCCATTGGAAGGAAGCCAAGGGATGCCACAGTAGCCGTCATCAATACGGGCCGCATCCTCATTTTTGTACCCCGTATTACTCTTTCGGTTACATCTTCCACGCCTTCTTCCAATAATTGATTGAAAGTGCTGATGAGTACAATTCCATTTAAAACGGCCACTCCAAATAGCGCAATAAACCCAACGCCTGCCGAAATACTAAACGGCATGTCCCTTAGCAGCAGGGCAAATACACCACCGATCGCGCTCATGGGTATTGCCGTGTAAATAAGCGTTGCCAGTTTCACAGAATGAAAGGCGAAATATAAGAGAGCGAAAATGAGTAAGAGGGCAAAGGGCACAGCAATTCGTAACCGGGCCGAAGCCTCATTCAGGTTTTCGAATGTGCCCCCATAGGTAAGATAGTATCCGGATGGGAGTTTGTTACCGGTAACAGCAAGCTTTTTCTGAATTTCATCCACTACGGATTCTACATCCCGGCCCTTTACGTTGAAACCAATCACGATGCGTCGTTTTCCTTCTTCCCGACTGATTTGTGCCGGGCCGTCTTTAAATTCTATCTTAGCCACCTGGCTCAGGGGTACCTGGTTTCCTGCGGGAGTGGCAATGAAAAGGTTTTTCACATCCTCAATAGTGCTCCTGAATTCATTATCTAACCTTACCACCAGATCAAATTTTCGCTCATTCTCAAATACAACTCCTGCCGTCTCTCCGGCAAAAGCAGCGCTGATGGTTTTGTTTACATCCTCAATATCGAGTTTATAATTTGCCAGCCGGGCCCTGTCGTATTGAACGGTAATTTGTGGCAGACCTGTTGTTTTTTCTATTTGTGGAGATGAAATTCCCTTAACAGGCCGAATTACTTTCACCACTTTTTTGGCAAGCAGGGCCAGGGTATCCACATTTTCGCCAAATATTTTAATGGCTACATCCTGCCTCACTCCCGTCATCAATTCGTTGAATCGCATTTGAATGGGTTGAGACGATTCGAAAAATACCCCAGGCATATTTCCCAATTTCTCTATCATCATATTGGCCAGTTTATTATAATCTTTGGTGGTGGTCCATTCTTTCATGGGTTTTAACGTGATGATAAGATCGGTACCCTCCATGGGCATCGGATCGGTAGGAATTTCAGCACTTCCGGTTTTTCCAACTACAGTCTTAACCTCCGGAAATGATTTGATTATTTTTTGCGCCTGCATCGAGGTTTCAATGCTTTGGGAAAGCGAACTTCCCTGGGGCAGGATGCAATGAAACGCAAAGTCGCCTTCCTGAAGTTGAGGTAGGAATTCACCTCCCATTCTGGAAAAAGTAAATAGCGAAATAGCCAGCAAAAGGATCGCAATGCCTACCACCCAATATTTTATTTTTATCGCTCCATTTATTACGGGTGAGTATAATCGCTCCAGAAGGGCCATTATTTTATCGGAGATGTTTTTCCTTTTTTCTGATTTCCTGGAGAGAAAAACAGCACTCATCATGGGAATATACGTCAACGAAAGCAGGAGCGCTCCCAGGATGGCAAAGCTTACGGTTTGCGCCATGGGGCCAAACATTTTTCCTTCGATACCCCGTAACGAAAGGATGGGAAGGTACACGATGAGGATGATGACCTGGCCAAAAGCTGCCGAATTCATCATCTTTTTTGCACTTTCCTCTACGGCTTCATCCATTTCGCTGCGAGATAATTTGGAATTGATCTTTTTTCCTGCCAAAAAATGGAGGGTGGCTTCCACAATGATTACCGCCCCATCTACAATCAATCCAAAGTCGATGGCTCCAAGACTCATCAAATTGGCGCTCACACCAAAAAGCCGCATCATACCCAATGCAAAAAGCATGGAAAGCGGGATAGCAGAAGCTACTATTAATCCCGCCCTTAAATTTCCCAGGAATAGAATCAACACAAAAATGACAATGAGCGCCCCTTCCACCAGGTTGGTTTTTACCGTACTGATGGCCCGGTCTACCAGATCCTGCCTGTCGAGGTAGGCTTCTATCTCCACATCATTTGGCAATGAAGATTTGATAGTTTGCATTTTTTCTTTCACCCGGGCCACTACATCAGCGCTGTTGGCACCTTTCAACATCATCACAATACCACCTACGGCTTCTTTTTCTCCATTATAGGTGAGGGCGCCAAATTTTACCGCATGTCCAAATTTTACTTCAGCCACATCCCGTATTAAAACAGGCACTCCGGGGGCCGACGTTTTGATGGCAATATTTTCCACATCCTGAAGGGAGGAAACCAGCCCGATACTTCTGATAAAATAGGCATTTGGTTTTTTATCGATATAGGCGCCACCGGTATTTTGGTTGTTTTTTTGAAGGGCGTTAAAAATTTCCGGAATGGTTACATTCATGGCATTTAACCGGTTTGGGTTTACCGCCACTTCATATTGCTTTAACTCGCCGCCAAAGCTATTTACTTCGGCTACGCCGGGCGTACCATACAACTGCCTTGCCACAATCCAATCCTGCATAGTGCGCAAATCCATTGCGCTGTATTTATTTTCAGATCCTTTTACAGGATGGATAATGTATTGATAAATTTCTCCCAACCCCGTACTTACGGGTGCCAGTTCCGGTTTACCCATCCCTTCGGGAATTTGTTCCTCCGCTTCCTTAAGGCGTTCGGTGATGAGTTGCCTCGCAAAGTAAATGTTTACATCATCGTGAAATACAACCGTAATCACTGATAACCCAAACCTGGATATGGAGCGGATCTCTTCAATATCTGGCAGATTGGCCAATGTTTGTTCGATGGGATAGGTAACAAATTGTTCTACTTCCTGCGAAGCAAGGGTAGGCGAGAGGGTGATTACCTGTACCTGATTGTTCGTAATATCCGGAACGGCATCAACGGGCAATTGGTAGGCACTCCAAACTCCCCAAATAATTAGGGCGATGGTTGCCACCGCTATTACCAGTTTATTCCTGATGCTAAAATGTATGATTTTTGAAAGCATTCGATTCTATTTTTCCATCCATTCAACTGCATGGATCTTGTCCAGGGATGGCATTTAATAATGCAAATGAATTTGAAGTTGTAATTTCTGCCGGGAGGATTCGCAGAAAGGGTTCATCCATTTTGATAGGGCTCACTCGTTTTTCATGAAGTGATTGCCTGTAGTTGAAATCATAAATCAGATGAGCCCAATGAAATTAAACTAATCGGGGAGGTTGCCAAACATCCAATGGCATTTTTATAGCAGGAGCGCTATTTTGTATATAATATACATGCTGCTTAAAAATCGGCGAGGGAGATATAGGGGCCGGGGGAGCAGTAAAAAAGACGGAGGTGGTGCAACAGGAACAAATGCAAAAGGGAGAACAATGTTCTGTTTGATGGTTATGTTGGCCCTGTTGTGTGCCGGCGTAGATTTGAGCCGGGAAATGGCTCGCGCATTCCCTGTTATCATCGCAGGGCTTACAGGCTACAAAGAGTAACCAGCAACTCATAAATAATGCAAAAAATCTCAACGCCTCAAAGATAGAAAACTATAATTAAAAGGGGTAGCAGGAAAAATATTTGCCCTTCCTGAACTTTATCAATGTATAGCAAGGACCCTTTCTGCCGAAATGCCTATTAGCTCAGGGGTTGAATGCTGCCAGTTCTAATTTTTTGCCGGAGGAATTTCCTGTGCCGATTTTAAACGCCACTTTGGGCTTTGGTATGCAAACCAAACCAACAGCATGATGGTTAGAATGGCCGGAAGTACCAGGAAAAGCAATCCAAAAGAAGGTGATTTTTTACCGGTTACCGGATCGTAGGAAAAGCAGGAGAATAACATATTTTCTCTAGGTAGTGGGTAGGAAAGCATGAACTCATCATGGATTGACCGGATCATCCAATTCAACGACTTTACATCTCTTAGACCAATTAGCTTTTTGGTTATCAGCCCTTCTTTATCAATTCCTACCAACAGCGCATCATGATCGAACTGCTGCCTGCTGCTGTCCCAAACGGGGTAGAAACCTGCCGAGTTTACCAGCTTCGAAATTTGAGGAGTGGTGGCAAATATCCATTGGTCGTTGTCCTGTAACCCAAAACGGTATGCGAGTTTATTTAAATCGGACAGGCTATCGGCCGGATCAAAGCTCACCACCAGCACTTTAAATTTTTCTTTACTACCGAGGGATTCCAAATTGTCTTTGAGGTGCAAAAGAAAGGGATTGCAAATCCCGGTGCAACGGGTAAAGATAAATGCCAGCATTACCGGAGTTTGTTGATACAGTTCTGGCAGGCGGATATTACCCGAACCGGTGTTTAGCGGAACATCTGCAATTTTTGCATAAAGTCCCTTTTCTTCGGAGAGATTATAACCGGCACCCGGGTCGGAGATCGCATCTGTAAACCCAAGGCAGGCAATTAAGAAGAATAGAATACCCTTATACATTTTCGTACAATTTCCCAAATGATGGCCAACATGGCAATCAAATAGAGGGTGGCGAAGAATGCTGCCCAGGTGGCTGTAGTCATTCCAATTTGAAGTTCGTTGGGATAAAAGGCAAACCTTCTGGGAACAGATGCAGCCCCGGCAATATAAAACATCAGCACAAATCCAAAACCTCCTATCAGCATAAGGCCAATGGTTATTTTATGTGATTTGGTGGTTTCCTGGCTGCCGGCAAATTCGTTGGCCACCCACCAAAAGAAAGCGAGGCAAAAAAGTACGTTACCCATCGCATTGTAGGTATGGAAGTGAGCAGGAACCCAAAGGGTGTTATGCAATACAATGTTATTTGAAATGGTAGCGTCAATTACTGCTCCGATTCCTCCTATCATCCATCCGATCACTCCGATAAAAAACAGGATATTCGTTAACGACCATTTTATTTTGTTGCCATAAACCAGAAAGATTACACTGAGGGCAGAAACGGCAGCAGCGGGGATGCTGGCAAAATAGGATGCTAACTGTCCTACCATTTGAAAGCCCAGCGGTTGTACAAAATCCATGTACATGTGATGGAAGAATGCAGTTAGCACAAATATCATGGTAAAGTTCCAGGCAAGGGCAATATACCAGGTCATTTTAAATTTAGGCCTTCCACTTACTTCGGGCAACAATTCATATAACAAGGCAACCCCTAAGTATAAGGCTTCGTTTGCCAGGGTATGGCCAAAGAAATAAGTCAGGTTTTTCATCAGCAGCGGATCGTTTTTAAACGAACCATTGGAGTAGTATTCCGCAAAAAATAATATGAGCAGTATAACCGCTGTTATCAGACAAAGGATAATACCCACCAACGACACCGTGGCTATCAGGATGAAAGGTGGAGTGGTTACTTCCGGATCCTTTTTGGATAAATGTTGCCAGGCAAATGCCTGCTTTAATGAATACTTTTTCAGGATTTCAACCAGGATGCCTACCGACCAAACAAACCAGCCGATTCCCAAAACTGCCAGGCTCCATAAAAACAGGGGAGTGGCCCATTTGGCCCATGCTATATAAAAAGGAAAAGGGTAAAGGAAGGTCCAACCGGTATGGAAATTCCCCACAAAAGTGCTGATCCATAGCATGATTACCCCAATAATTGTAAGTACAAGGGCAAATACGTTTAATTTGGCTGAAACAGTTGTGTACCTCGAGAGCAGGTATTGAATACCTACCATGCCTGCTACCGTCCAAATGCCAATCATAGTGAGGCCGTGTGTAGTCATAAGGGTATAAAACCCATTGGGAGAAAGTTTAATATCGTTCCCCTGGTTTAGCCGCATCAGGATACCAAATACGATAGCACAAATAAAAAGCGTAAGTATGGTAATGATCCAGGCGGAAGAAACTTTTTTTAGCGATAAAGATGCCATAGTAACGGTCATTTAACAATGAATGATGAACTCATAACCGGGTGGCCGAGGCCACAATATTCAAGACAAAGAATTTTATAGGTTCCCGGTTCTTTAAATTCCCAGCGAAGCCGGTTTACATACCCGGGCATGGCCTGGGTTTGGGTTACCAGTTCGGCCCGCGAATTGTATATTCCAAAGCCATGATTTACATCCAGGCTGGTTACCCGGAATTCCACCGGCTGATCAACCGGCAATTCAATGCTCTCCCCAGCGCTGGGGTTCTTTGGGTTGATAGCCTGGTACGACATGATGAAATTAAATTGCTTCGCATCCACAAACACCAGTTTTGATGGCGGCTTATCCGCAAATAAGAAATAGGGCGATTTGGGAATGGTGATGGCCAGTAAAATCAGCAGCACGGCCGACAACATAATCAAAAAGAAAAACCTTTTCCGAAGCGGGTTCTTGATGGATTTGTCTCCTTCGGGGTTTAAACTCGATTTATAAATGTAGTACCCAAGCAGTCCGATGAGAATGGCTGCATCCAAAAAAACAAGTAAAATAAATTTGTATTCGTTCATCTTGTAAAAAATGAAAAAGGTAAAAAATTACTTTCTGAACCTCAAAGACTTAAGAAGGGAAACCCTTCATGCTGCGCTAAAGGTAACCCATAATTATTTTGGAACCGGTATTGTCAAAGGTAAGATTCAATTTATTTTTTTATGATTTTAATCATAAAAAGGAAAATTTCAGTTTAAATTTTTCATCGAATCGATGGACTATTTTTTGGTGAAACCTTTGAATTTCGCCGGAAGACTTCCATAAGAAGAGATATTAATTCGAATGTCAATTATAAAAAATGAGGGGCATTTTTAATCCATTGCATACTCTGGTATTTAGCTCGCCGGAAGGAAGTTGGGAATTAGGAATGAGGAGAAGAAATGCTGGCACTTACCTTATTTGGCAGGCAGGATGCTGGGATAAGCTGATTTAACCATAACCGGACTTTATTCATTGGATGATTTTTAGACTTCAACCAAACGGGATGTATTTTATTTTCCTAATATCTTTGTTTTGAACATGCATTTTTTTTAAAACAGATTTTAGGAAGGGATATTTTTATAATTATGGCCGAGCATTTTCAATCCTTTGTTCAATTACTATTTTTTGGCATTATAGCCCTGTTCCCGGTTGTTAATCCGATTGGCTCGGCATTTATTGTAAATCCCTATTTGTCGCAGCTTTCAGAAACAGAAAAGAAAGCGGCAGTAAAGAAAATCACGATGTATGCATTCCTCCTGTGCATTGTTTCATTATTTGCCGGCCATTGGATACTGGAACTCTTCGGTATTTCCATCCCGGTAATACAGCTTGCCGGGGGAATCATGATTTGTAAGATGGGATGGGACTCCCTGACTGAAAACAAAGATGAATACGCCGCACATCCGCAGGAGGGGAAAGGGGAACCAGGACCGGAAACCCGGATTTCGGATAAATTATTTTATCCCTTAACCTTTCCCGTTACTACCGGCGCCGGCACTATTTCGGTATTATTTACGCTTAGCGCACATAGTGCAGATGCTCATTGGTCGTATTATCTCATTAATACCCTGGCAATTGTACTGGCTATTCTGGTAATGTGTATTTTGATTTTTATTTTTTACAGCAATACCCGCCGGATGATGCAACGGTTGGGTGATAATGGTAAGAAAGTGCTTAACCGGATTTCTGCATTCTTAATTTTTTGTGTAGGGCTTCAAATTGCCGTTACGGGGTTGAAAGCCTTGTTTTAAATGAATGACAATCTTTCATATTATTTACCGGTAGCCGGGAAGAAATTGGGGCAGGAAAGGGGAATGGAAAAATGTGATCCGGATTGGATTCGAACCAATGACCCTCAGCTTAGAAGGCTGATGCTCTATCCAGCTGAGCTACCGGACCGCTGGAATTTTTTACAGGGCGCAAATATACTGGCTTCCTGCTTTTCAACCTATTGTTTTCGAAATTACATGTGGCTATACTTATTTTTTATGGCCCGCCAAATCTTAATTTGATATTTTTCTGTTAAAATTTCAACAATTAGTTTATTTTTAGATAGTACATTTGCTTCAAATTGAACCTGATAAGCTTATCTACTGCCTTGCAGGTTACTTTTAACATTAAAACTTTGTGTTTATGAAACTAAAATTCGGGTTGTTATTTTTCGGTGTATTGATGGCATCCGGCCTTTATGCACAGTCGGACCTGAAATCAGCTCCTGAGAAAAAGGGAGAATTATTTGGAATCCACTTCAATGGACTCGATTTCCTTACTCCCCAGGTTTGGAGAAATACCAGCAGTACCCGAAAGACTGCTAAGATTAAGGACTTGGATTATGGATTGGGATTGAGTTATTGGAAAGGACTGAGTTCCCGGATTGATTTTACCGCGCGCGTAAATGGTATCGTTCATAATTATTCTGCCGAAGACCGCAGTGTGGCAACCACCAAAACCGAATTCGGTATTGAACTTGAACCCTCCATTGTAGCCAAGGCATTAAAGGATAATAACTTTTTTAACCCCTTCCTTTCAGTAGGTATCGGGGGTGGTTATTATACCGGTAAGTTTGGCGCCTATGTTCCTACAGGTGTAGGAGTGCAGGTTAACTTCAATAGTGTTACCTACCTGCTGGTACAGGCACAATACCGCTGGACTTTAACCGAGAAATACCTGAAAGATAACCTGATGTATTCCGTTGGAGTAGCTCAAAATTTTGGCCCTGAAAAACCCAAAGTGGTTCCTCCTCCGCCACCACCGCCGGTATTAGATCGTGATGGCGATGGCGTGAATGATGTAGATGATAAATGCCCGGATGTTCCCGGATTGAAGTCCCTGCAGGGCTGCCCCGATAAAGACGGTGATGGCATTGCAGATGCCGATGATAAATGCCCGGATGTAGCCGGCGTTGCCAAATACCAGGGTTGCCCCATTCCCGATACCGATGGAGATGGAATTAACGATGAAGAAGATAAATGCCCGAATGTAAAAGGAGTAGCCCGTTACCAGGGATGCCCGGTACCGGATACTGATGGCGATGGCGTTAACGACGAAGAAGATAAATGCCCCAACCGCCCGGGTCCGGCCAGCAACCAGGGTTGCCCCGAAATCTCTAAGGAAGTAATCCAAAAAGTGAACTACGCAGCCAAGAATGTTTTCTTTGCTTCCGGTAGTTTTAAACTCCTTCCAAAGTCGTTCAAATCTTTAGACGAAGTTGTTAAGCTGATGAAAGAAGACGACCTGCTCCGCCTCCAGATTGATGGTCATACCGACTCGCAGGGAAATAAGGAAAAGAACCAAACCCTTTCCGAAAACCGCGCGAAGGCCGTGATGGATTATCTGGTAGGTAAGGGAATCCCGGATTCGAGGATCAAATCTGCCGGTTATGGCGATTCCAAACCGATTGCTGATAACAAAACAGCTGCCGGTCGCGCTAAGAACCGCCGGGTAGAAATCAGTGTATCTAATTTCTAAGACTAATTAAATTAAACTTTAAAGGGCTTCCATTTTTGGGAGCCCTTTTTTATGGAATTATAACCGTAAACATGGAGAGGTAATTCCGGCATATTAAATTAATTCCTTTATGGGCTATAAGTTCAAAACCCAGTTTCTGTTCAGGATCCAGTTGTACGCTATATTTCCTATGCTGTGTTGAGGAGATGAATTATTAAAATAATTTTCCTCTTACAGTTATGTAAGTGCCACTTTCTTTCCTGGTGGGTATGACAGCCAATATGCAACTATTGAGCGACATATCCTTTTTCAGTATTTAATATAATAGGATTTCAAGTACTGCTTTCTTCTGCAATTCAATCTAACCCACTATTTATTGCCGCTTTATTTCATATTTTTTAATCAACATTTCAATTTGGATTAGTTTATATGTGGAACATTTAAAAATCTCATTCTAAATAATCTCAGGCTGGTCTATCCTGCACCGAAGCTCCTTCGGAATACAAATGCCAGGCGGTTGCTATTATCCGATAAATAACGAAAGGAGATTCCTTGCTGAAGAAATTTTTAGGGCGACTAAATATGGTTTAGCAGTTTTCCTTTGTTTGAATTTTTTCTGCCACTATTTTTACCCCCGGGGTGGGGGCAGCCAAATACCTTAGACTTATTATTATTCAAATCGTTGTATCTCTCCAAAAAGGAGCCAATTGTATTCGCGCATTCGTGGCATATTTCATTTCATTTGTGCATTCGTGGCTTACGGTACTTTCTTTAAAATAAAACTAAACAATTAATGAGCTAAACTAAATTTTCTTTATCGAAAATTTTTTGTTCAAATTTTTCCAACTTATATTTTTACCCCCGGGGTGGGGGCAGCAAAATGACCTATTTTTTGAAAAATGTTAACCCCATTTTAAGATTTCCCCATTCTTTCTAAACAAAAATATCCTTTAAATATGCTGGGTCATATTCTTCTGCAGAAGGGCTGCCGGATGGAAGCGACACCCGCTATCCTATTTTTTAAACAGGGGTTGGCGAAATTACGGGCGGGTAAAGCGGACAGCCGGTACCGAGGCAAAATAAGGATTTCTGGATGACAGCCCCTATTCCTGACCGTTATTAAACTAATTCAGGTTCACCACATCGGTGAAGTGGGTAACATGGCTGTAATCCTGTATTTCGTTGTAAAGGGTATCCCGTTCGATGGGTTGGCGGCCAGCCTGGCGGATAAGATTCACCAGTTCTTCCGTATTCATAACAGGCTTTGTTTCTTCGGAGCCTGCCATGCTGTAAATTTTGGTGGTATCATCAATGGTACCATCGAGGTCGTTTACGCCAAAGGCCAGGGAGAGTTGGGCATTTTGCCGTCCCAGCATGGGCCAGTAGGCTTTAAGGTGCGGGAAATTATCTAAATAAATCCTTGCAATGGCGTAGAGGCGCATGTCTTCAATGATGGACGATTCAGCCACATGGCTCATTTCGTTATTGGAATTTCTGAATTTCAGGGGAATGAAGGTGTTGAACCCCCCGGTCTTATCTTGCAGTGTACGCAACCGGCTCAGGTGATCTACCCGGTGCGCATAGGATTCAATATGCCCGTAGAGCATGGTGGCATTGCTGTGGATACCCAGGTTGTGCGCTGTTTCATGAATCCTGAGCCATCCTTCGGCATCCACTTTATCATCGCAAATTAGTTTCCGGATATCGGGATGAAAAATTTCGGCGCCCCCCCCCGGTAAGGATTGTAACCCCGCTTCTTTCAGGGTTTTCATTCCTTCCTCAATACTCAGCCTGGCTTTTCGGAACATATAATCCAACTCCACTGCCGTAAATGCCTTAATATGAAGCGATGGCCTGTGCGCCTTTATTTTTTGGATCAGCTCCACAAAATAAGCCAGGTTCATTTTGGGATGTACGCCTCCTACAATATGCACTTCGGTAACCGGTTTACCATCGTATTTTTTTACAATATCCACCATGTCATCAATACTCAGTTCCCAACCTTCTTCGCGGTTTGCATACAGGCGCGAATAGGAACAAAATTTACAACTGAATACGCATACGTTGGTTGGTTCTATATGGAAGTTGCGGTTGAAATATGTTTTGTTTCCATGAAGATTTTCGCGAATAAAATTGGCCAGGAAACCTACAAAGGAAAGGCTTCCCTGCTCAAAAAGGTAAACACACTCTTCGTCACTGATCCGGTTGTGGCTGAGTACCTTTTTTCCTATCTGTTTTAATTTTTCATTCGAATTACTTTCAACCAAAGCTTCAATGGCATCCTTCATGATTCCAATTTTTTGCAAAGGTAAAGAGGATAGAGGCAATGGAATAAAGAATAATTGATGCGAAATGGGCCTGGCATTATTGGGAGCACCCCGAAACTAATTCTTACTCCAGATAGGTGAATGAAAAGCGAAGTGGAATAAGTATTATGCCTTTTTTGAATTAATTTCTTCCCATAAATGCCTGATGAGTCCATCGGCGAGCCCAATTTTTGGGATATAAATTTCGTCCGCTCCGGCCCATCGCATCACATTAATGTAAATGGAGAGAGCAGGTACAATTACATCGGCCCTGTCGGCCCGGAGGTTATATTTAATTATTCTTTCCGGAAGGGATGTGGATTCAAATTCGCGGTAATAATCTCTCAGTAAATCGATATGCAGGGGCTTTCCTTCTTTCTTTTTACTAAGCGAAAAAATTTTATTGATGTTACCGCCACTTCCAATGGCGAGGATGTCTTTGCTTCCTTTGGTGATTGCCTTAACGGAATCTTTCAGGGTTTCCCAATCCGATTCCTTTACTTTATTTTTCAGAAGCCGAATGGTGCCAATGTTGAAGGATATCTTGTCCTGCATCTTCCCCTTCGAGAAAAATAAGATTTCGGTACTGCCGCCTCCCACATCAATATACAGGTAGTTGTGGTCTTTATCCAGGTTTTCGGCGGCGTGGGTTTCATAAACGAGCCCCGCCTCCATATCGCCACTAATTATATTTATTTGAACCCCGGTTTCTTTTTGAATCCTTTCCATAATCTCCATTCCGTTTTCGGCATCGCGCATGGCACTGGTGGCGCAGGCTTTTACCGCATCTACCTGGTAGGCTTCCATCAACAGCCGGAAAGCCTGAATGGTTTTCAAAAACATGAGTTGCTTTTCTTCCGAGATCCGCCGGGTTTCAAAAACATCGAAACCCAGCCGCAATGGCACTCTTATTAAGTTGAGCTTATTGAAATATGTTTTACCTTCTTCGTTGCTGGTTACTTCCGAAATGAGCAATCGGGCAGCATTACTTCCTATGTCGATGGCGGCGAGTATCATTTTTTTAGGGGGTGGTTGGCGGAATGGGATCCCCGGTTACAAATAAAGGGTTGTTTCGATTTTGGGGATCAATTCCAAAAAGGAAATTGTATATTTCAACCTGCGACCGGACGCTGATTAAATTTTGCTTCGGCACATATCTATTGGATTGTTTATTATCGAGGATACGGGCTTTTACATTATCCTGCAATTGGATATCCAGTAATGCCATCAATTCTTTTTTCATTTCGTTTCCCGGGATGGGGCAGGCGGCTTCCAACCGGTGATCAATATTCCGGAGCATCCAATCGGCAGAGGAAATAAACACTTTTTCATCTCCTCCGTTTTTAAAAACCATGACCCGCGCATGTTCCAGGTATTCATCTACAATACTGATGGCTTTGATTGGGATCTTAAATTTCTTGTTTTCGGTAAGCAGGCAGCAAATCCCGCGGATGATCAGTTTTACCTCTACGCCAGCCTTTGCGGCATCGTATAATTTTTCAATCAGCAGGCTATCGCTTAGGGAATTTAATTTTAAAGTAATGCCGGCTTTCCTTTTTTTGCGGACATTTTTTATTTCCCGGTTGATGAGTCCGACCAGGGCTTTGCGCATACC
Organism: Bacteroidota bacterium; assembly: GCA_018266615.1. Classification (GTDB taxonomy): domain Bacteria; phylum Bacteroidota; class Bacteroidia; order Chitinophagales; family Chitinophagaceae; genus Ferruginibacter. Next base: position 47,503 of record JAFEAB010000095.1, on the reverse strand, counting down.
CGTGGGAGAGAGAATCAGCGTTTTGCAGGCCTCTAAAACCGGCAGTCGTTCCCTGGGATTTTCCAGGTAAATGAAGGTGCGGCTTATATCTGCCATGATGTTCCGGTTGGAAGTTAACAGGCAATGATCCCCATACAGCATGGCCGTCTTTTCGTTGAGGTTGCCGGTGCTTACAAATCCATAGTGGGTGGTGGTATTTCCTGTTTTCTTCTTTATGAGGCAGAGTTTGGCATGCACTTTAAGCTCGGGAACCCCAATTAGCACTTTAGCCCCGGCCTCCTCCAGTTCCAATTTCCAGTCGAGGTTGGCTTCTTCATCAAACCTTGCTTTTAGTTCAAGCATTACCGTTACCTGCTTCCCGTTTCGTACGGCATTGGTGAGGGCATTTATTACCTTGGAGCGGGGAGCCAGCCGGTAACAGGAAACCTTGATGCTTATTACTTCCGGATCGATGGCGGCTTCACGAAGAAGGTCGATAATGCTATCGAAACTATGGTATGGGAAATGGAGCATTACATCTTTCTCCATTAATACGGCGGTTACACTGTTGGCGTTTATCAGGGCAGGGTGAGGGAAGGGCTTTTTCCTGAATCCGGAATTATTAAATACCTGGGCCGGGAATTCCATAAAGTCTTTGAAGTTGTGGATCCTGCCACCCGCAACGAGGTTATCTTTTGCGGAAATCCCGAGCCTTTTTGTCAGATAATGGAGGAGGGCCGGGTCTATTTCCTTATCAAAAACCAACCGCACCGGTTTTCCCTTTTTCCTGTTTTTTAATCCCTTTTCAATTTTTTGAATGATGCTGGTTGAAACGTCGTTATCGATATCGATTTCCGCATCCCGGGTAAGTTTTATAGCGTGCGCTGAAAATTGATCGTACCCAAAAAAGGAGAATATATGAGGAAGGCAAAATCTTACAATGTCTTCCAGCAAAATAATTTGTGTATCGCCCGAGCCTGAAGGAAGAATCACAAATCGGGACAGCCTTCGGACAGGAATGGAAACCAGGGCGAATCGTTTTGGAATGCTTTGGTCGGATTTCGATAACCGGCAGGCGAGATAAATGGATTTATCATTTAAATCGGGAAATCGCTCGATGCTTTCAATCATCAACGGAACGATATTGCTACGAACCTGTTCGTTAAAATAATCGAGAACAAATTTTTGTTGCGCAATATTTAGTTCATTTTCGTTGATGATACATATCTTTTCCTCCTTTAAATCGCGAATGATTTCATTCCAGGTAGAATCAAATTTTGCCTGTTGATCAAACAGAATTTCCTGGATTTGATCCAGGATGGATTGGGGATTTTGTTCCAGGTGCATCCGGGCTTTATTCCCGAGTTCAATCATTCGTTTCAGCGCAGCCACTCTTACCCTGAAAAATTCGTCTAGATTATTCGAAAAAATGCCAAGGAACTTAATTCGTTCCTTAATTGGAACCGTCTTGTCTGCTGCTTCCTGAAGGACCCTTTCATTGAAGGAAAGCCAGCTAATATCCCGCGCTATTTTTTTTACTTTCTGCATCCTGTATGGAGGAATTATGAAGCCCAAACTTATTATGCCGGCTTTTCCGGAATATAAAAATTAGGACCCTTTCAATTCTTTCATTCTGGCAATGATGCCGGTGGTGGAAATGCCGGGTATAATCCTGGCTAAATGTACCTGCCCGCCATTAGCCAACACTTCTTTTGCTCCGGCAATCTGGTCAACGGTATAATCCCCACCTTTTACCAATACATCGGGCAGGATTGTTTTAATGATTTCGCCAGGGGTATCTTCCTCAAAAATAATTACTGCATCTACCAGGAGCAAAGAAGCCAAAAGTAACGCCCTGGATTGTTCATTTTGGATGGGCCTCGTTTCGCCTTTTAGCCGTTTAACCGATCCATCTGCATTTACGGCCACAATCAGGAAATCGGCCAGGCCAGCCGCTTCAGAGAGGGAGGCTAAATGCCCTTCATGCAAAATGTCGAAAACACCATTCGTAAAACCAATTTTTTTTCCCAGAAGGCGGAGTTGGTTAATTTTCCTTTGCAGCCCTTCCAGGCTGTATATTTTGGCCGGAATGTTCGATAACGCTTTCATGTTTTGACGGTTTATTAATTATTGGAATCAGAAACAGGCAGAGGCTTCCAAATACCAGGATGATCCCGGTGGTAATTCCCCACATCAGCCATCCGAATGCGATACCAACCGGGGAAGCAATGGCATAAATTCCGAGGGTTTTTGCTACAAAAACCGGGAAGGATCCAATTCCGCCCGGGGTGAGGATCATGGCCAGGGTAACCAGGGTAAGCACCGAAAAGGCGGCCCTGATTCCAAGGTTGGAAGTGCCTTCCATGGCAAAAAATCCTAAATAAATCTGAAGCAGGTACATAGCCCAAATAAATAGCGTATGTAAAATAAAGTCCCGCCGGCGTTTTAGGTTTTTTATGGAAATTAATCCTTCCCACAGGTGGCTGTAAAATAATTGTAATTTTTTCACTATCCGGTTGTGCGGGAAAGTGCGGAAAAGAAAACGGAGAAAAGCATAAATTAAAAGAAGGAGCAGTAATACAATCCCCAATTTAAAGAATACGCTGCTTCCCGACCCGGAAAAAACAGGTTTCACCATTTGCCAAATAAAATCTCCAACAACCTCCACCTGCATGGCAACCGTTATAAGGATAAACAGGAAATAACAAACCATATCAAACACTCTTTCCACTACCATAGTTCCAACCAGTTTATCAATCGGGAGCTTCTCGTACCGTGCCAGGAAAGTGCATTTTAATACTTCTCCTAACCTGGGTATGGCGGTATTGGCCAGGTAGCCAATCAGGATGGTGAAGAACGTGTTTGAGGTTTTTGGATGGAATCCCAAAGGCTCCATTAATAATTTCCATCGCAGGGCACGGCTCAGGTGGCTGGCTAATGCCATAAAAACGATCGGGATTACCAGCCAGAAATTGGCATCCTCCAACGAAGAAGCGAAGGCAGCTTTTTGTTCTGTATTCAGGGAACGCAATTGCCACCAAATGAGGAAGATTCCCAACCCAAATACCAGCAGGTATTGTAAAACAGAAACAAGTTTCTTGTTCATCTGGCCGGAAAGTTAGGTTCTTTTTTGCGAGAATTTAGTTAAGTAACATATTATCAATGAGGCGTATTTCACCCAGGAATGCTGCCGCTAACCCCACAATTTTCGATTGCCCGTCCCAGTTAGTAACCGGCTGGAGGTTGGCAGCATTGGCCACTGAAAAATAATCAACCTTAAAACCTGCTTTATCCAGGGTTTTTATGCTTTCTTCCAATATGGAGTCGACGTTTCCTTCCCGGATATTTTTTTTTAATCGCAATAATTCGGTTGAAATCAGTGGGGCCTTTGTTTTTTGATCGGCTGTTAGTCGCATATTCCGGCTGCTCATGGCGAGTCCGCTGTTTTCCCTGAGGGTAGGGCATATGGCTATTTCGGTTTTAATGCCCAGGTCGGATACCATTTTCGAAATTACCATGCATTGCTGATAATCCTTTTGCCCCAGGTATAATAGGGTGGGTTGCATTATTTTTAACAGCCTGTCAACTACCATGCATACTCCCTGGAAATGCCCCGGTCGGTATTTGCCTTCAAAAACGGATTCGAGGTAGCCCAATTTATAGTGGGGTGGTTTGAAATCGGGCGGGTATATTTCATTTTGGGAAGGAAGGAACAGTAAGTCGCAACCAGCTTCTTCCAACTTGTCGATATCGCTGGAAAGGGTGGAAGGATATTTTGCAAAATCGGCCGGATTGTTAAACTGTGTGGGGTTTACAAAAATGCTGCAGGAAGTAAAATTTCCTGCCTGTATCGATTTTTGGATCAATGAAATATGGCCGTCGTGAAGAGCCCCCATAGTAGGAATAAAACCCGATTTCTGACCGTCTTTTGTGCTTTCTTTTACAATTCTTTGTGTTTCATCTGCCAGTTTACAAATAATCATAATCCTGTTTTTTGCCCCTTCGGAAAGCTATCCTGTACGGGGTTTGGCTAAAAAAGCTTAACTTTGCACACCATTTAATAAATCCAGGCCTACTAAATCAATATTCTCTTAAATGTCAACAAAGAAAAGAATTTTATTTATAGCTAACGAAATGTCTCCTTATTTGGAGATGACGGAATTCGCCGAAACTGTAAATAAACTAGCTGTTTTGTCGAACGAAAACAATATGGAAGTTCGCTGTATCATGCCGCGCTTTGGTGTGATAAATGAACGCAGACACCGCTTGCACGAGGTGGTTCGGCTCTCCGGAATTAATGTAACCATTAACCACGACGATTATCCGCTGATCATTAAAGTAGCTTCCCTGCCCAATGCACGGTTACAGGTTTATTTTTTGGATAATGAAGATTTTTTTAAACGGAAGTCGGTATTTGTAGATGAACACGATGAATTTTTTGAGGATAATGGATTGCGTGCCGTATTGTTTTGCAAAGGAGCATTGGAAACGGTAAAGAAATTTGGCTGGCCTCCCGATATTATTCATTGCAGCGGTTGGATGACCGGGCTTATTCCTATGTACATTAAATCGGCCTATAAAAGAGAGCCGGTTTTCAGCAACAGTAAGGTTGTTTATACGATTGGAGAAACTACCTTTAGCGATAAACTGGGGGAAGATTTTTTAAGGATCCTGGCTATTAATGATAATGTGGGGAAGAAGGAGATTGAGCCATTTAAAGATACCACGAATATTGCCATGTTCCGGGGTGGAGCCAGCTTTGCAGATGCCATTAGTTTTGGTGCCGGTAACCCGGATAAAAAACTGGCGGATGAATTTTCGAAAGTGAAAGGAAAACCCATTTTGAAATTTAATCCGGAAGGTGATTTAACAGACTATTTGCAATTATATGGCGACCTTGCTCAATAGTTTATCCTTCAATTAATTACACGCGTGCGTAAATATTCTGCCCTTGCTTTCTTTCTTATTGCGGGCCTTTCAGGATTAATCTTCAGTTGTACAAAACTCGACACGACTACCCTGGGTAGCGATTTGATTCCGGCAGTGGATAATGTAAATACCTTTGCCGATACCCTGAATGTAGTGGCCTCACAGGCTGATTATACGGATACGACCGTAGTTAACATCAATGCCGACCATGTAGTTGGGAACATCAGCAATGACCCTCTCTTTGGAACCACCGAGTCTAAAGTTTTTTTACAATTAAAACCCAGCCAGTTTCCCTATGGCTTTCCCAAAAAAGATTCTCTTTTTGCCGGTTGTCTCGATTCTGTGGTGCTGTGCCTGAAATATACCGGGTTTTATGGGGATAGTACCATTCCTCAACAATTAGTGGTAAATGAAATTACAGATACCCGTTTTCGGGATTCTATTAATACCACCTGGCCTACTATTTTTCAGCCGTTAACAGGTTTGCAGTTATCGCCGGTTACATCGGTGGATGTGAGGACACTACCCAATTATATAAAATATTCCAACCGGCGCGATTCTGTTAATTATCAGATCCGGATTAAATTGGATAGCGCCAGCTTTGCTGCCCGGCTCTTTGAAAGCGACAGTGTTTTAACCGGTGCCGGGAACCATGCTTTTTATAGTGATTCTATTTTCCGCCGTCAATTCACCGGCCTCGCTATTTCCGCCCTACCCGGAACTGGGAATGGTTTGATTTATTTGAATGTAGCCGATACAAATACGAAACTGGAAGTGCATTATCGCCGGAAGAACGGAGCAAAACTGGATTCGGTTTACACTTCTTTTTACCTCGTTACGGAAGCAAATCCGGCAGTTAACCTGGCCAGGTCGGCCACGGGTAACTATATTAACCATAACCGGGCAGGAACCCCTTCCGCTACACCGGCTGCCGGCGAATTATACCTCCAGGCCCAACCCGGTACTTATGCAAACCTGAGTGTACCGGGCTTAGCGGGCTATTCTAACCGTATCATCCATCGGGCAGAACTGATTATTGAGTCAATTCCCGACCCAAGCGATGCGACCATGAAACCGCCTGTTTACCTTTATCTCGATTTAAAGGATTCGATGAATGCCACACCGGTTCGGTATAAACCTATTTATTCGGATCTTAACCCGTCTTCCTATTACGATCCGGATTTTAAAAACGGGTCCTTGTTTCCAGCCGCCGGGGTTGATTTTAGTTATTTTGGAGGCTTTGCCAGGAAGAAAACCGGCCCTTCGGGAGAAACCATTACTTATTACAATATCAACCTGAGTCGCTATGTGCAGCAGTTGGTAAAGAACAATGGGTATAATTATAGTTTTCGCCTGTTCCCGGCATTCAGTTTCAAATATCCGCAATATTCCCAGGGCTATATTATTTATTCGAACCGGGTGGCCTATGGAAGGGTAAGGGTAGGAGATGGAAGCAATCCGCAATACCGAATGCGGGTACGCATTGTTTACTCTCAGTTAAAATAGGGGATATGCACAGGTAGTTAATAAAGGGCTTTAAATCCACTTTTGTAAGCAGCCCTTTCACCCGTATATTTGCACCTCAAAAATTATTGACCCAATGCCATATTTGTTTACTTCAGAATCTGTGAGTGAAGGCCATCCCGATAAGGTTGCCGATCAGATTAGTGATGCTTTAATTGATAATTTTCTTGCTTTCGATCCTTCCAGTAAAGTGGCCTGCGAAACCCTGGTTACCACCGGGCAGGTTGTTCTTGCCGGAGAGGTAAAGAGTAAGGCTTATCTGGACGTTCAGGAAATTGCACGCGGTGTGATCCGTAAAATCGGATATACTAAAAGTGAATATATGTTTGAGGCGCATTCCTGTGGAGTGTTCTCTGCCATTCATGAACAATCGGGAGACATCAACCAGGGGGTAGATCGTAAGAAAAAGGAAGAACAGGGTGCCGGCGACCAGGGAATGATGTTTGGATATGCCACCAATGAAACCGAGGATTATATGCCCCTCGCGCTGAATCTGGCCCATAAACTGTTAGAGGAACTGGCCGTTATCCGCCGTGAAAACAAACAGATCAAATACCTGCGCCCCGATGCCAAGAGCCAGGTAACTCTCGAGTATGACGATAATAACAAACCAGTACGCATAGACGCTATTGTGGTATCCACCCAGCACGACGATTTTTCCAAATCGGATGAAGCGATGCTGGCAAAGATTAAAAAGGATATTATCAATGTCCTGATTCCAAGAGTAAAAGCAAAGTATCCGAAATACGCCCACCTCTTCAATAATAAAATTAAGTACCATATTAACCCTACCGGAAAATTTGTTATTGGTGGTCCACATGGCGATACGGGGTTAACCGGAAGGAAAATTATTGTGGATACCTATGGCGGAAAGGGTGCCCATGGAGGTGGAGCTTTCAGCGGAAAGGATCCCAGCAAGGTTGACCGATCTGCTGCCTATGCCACCCGGCATATCGCAAAGAACCTGGTTGCCGCCGGTTTGTGCGATGAAGTGCTGGTACAGGTTTCCTATGCCATTGGAGTGGCCCAACCCACCAGTATCAATGTGAATACCTTCGGTACTGCCAAAGTGAAGATGACCGATGGAGAAATCGCTGCAAAAATCATGAAAATGCCTTGCTTCGATATGAGGCCCTATTTTATTGAACAAAGGCTAAAATTGCGTAACCCTATTTATAGCGAAACTGCAGCATATGGCCATATGGGAAGAAAAAATGAAGTGATTGAAAAATCATTCAAATCCCCCGATGGTAAGGAAATAAAGAAGAAAGTGGAACTCTTTACCTGGGAAAAACTGGATGCGGTGAAGGACGTAAAGAAAGCTTTTGGTTTAAAATAATTCCTGTAAATAAAACGAATCAGCCCTCCCCGTGAGGGCTTTTTATTTGAATACCTTTGATATCCATTTATTCAAAAGAAACCAGAACATCCGAATCCCAATTTTTTAAATTATTTCGGAATTTCATTTTAATAACTATTTTATCATGAAGCAGTTTCGGCAACCTCATCACCATCGCCCCAGGAAAAACCTCCTGGTTATAGGTACGAATGCAGTATTAACGGCCTTACGGGAAGGAAAAGCCCTTGAAAAAATTTATCTTCAGAGTAACATCCAGGGTGAAGAAATTGAAGATATTCGTAAACTGGCACACGAACAAAATGTACCGGTTAGCCGGGTTCCGGTTGAAAAAATTAACCGGTTGAATGTTTCCAATCATAATGGTTGTGTAGCCCAGATTTCCAAAGTGCAGTTCCAGGAATTACAGGATGTAATATCTTTTGTGGTTGAAAAGGGTGAAATACCGCTCATCTTAATGTTTGATGGTATTACAGATATCCGGAATATTGGCGCCATGGCCCGTAGTGCAAAAGCCTTTGGTGTACATGCTATTGTAATTCCGGTAAAGGGAGTGGGAGCTTTTAATGAAGATGCCATCCTCACCTCTGCCGGTGCTTTGGAAGAGATATCGGTTTGCCGGGTAAATAGTTTGATGAAGGCCGTAGATGAATTGCATTTAAATGGTATCCGCGTATTTGCCAGTGAAATGAAAGCGGAATCCTCAATTTCTCAATGCGATTTTTCCATTCCATCCGCTATAGTTATGGGAGGAGAAGAGAAAGGGATTTATCCTGCATTACTAAATTATTGTGATGAGCAATTCCGTATTCCCATGCCCGGTGGCTTTGAATCGTTGAATGTATCTGTTGCCACAGGGATAATATTATATGAAGCTGCCTCCCAAAGGTTGCGTGGGTAATTTGAATTATTCGTGTTTATGATGGCCTTTTGGTTAAAGTCTTAAAGGGCAATGGAAGAATGCCTGGTATTTCCTCCCTGGGTTGGTACATTCTTTATGGTAATTTTGCAAATATGCAAAATCAGTATTTCAATCCCTTCGATAACATAAATCTTGCCCCTGATATTTGTTTTTTAACCGGAATGGATTTATCCGGACAGGAAGAAAATATTTCCGTTTTTCCCGAATGGATTCTCACCCGGTTCGATCTTCGCGAAAAGAAGTTTAAAATGATGGACCAGTTCAATATGGTGAAGTATGGAGAACTTCGGCTCCCATGTTGCCAATTGGCGAAGAACGCTTTTGAGGAATTGGAAATTGAAATTGAAACTGCGTTTACCCGGGGATATAATGCGGCAAAAGAAATTTCGTCTGAACGGTTATTTCTTTGGATGGGAAAAATTGTTTACGGTATATTATACAACGATATAAAAAACGAGATTCAATTTCAGAAGAAATTCAATAAAGAATTTGGATTGTCTTCTAAATTAAAGGAAAGGTATGGTTTGTTTCACCTCATGCTTCAGTCGATATTGAATCCCATTTCTTATATTGGCGCCTTGCCCTGGAGTTATGGAATTGTACGGTTGAAATATTCAAAAGATGTTTTCAATTTCAGAGATAACCCTGTAAACTTAGATTTTTCCCTGGGTTTAAATGGTTTTGGCATTGTGGCCTGCCTCCAGGATAATGGAATAGTATGGCGCAATCAGGAAGGTATTGTGAAAAAAATTGGGGACACCGAATTACATCCTGTACAATTTGAAGAATTGTGTGCCAGGTTCCTCTACGCTAATTACTTGTTTGATCATAACCTGAAGTATCAATTTACCCAAGATAGTTCAGGGTTAATCATCGAATCCATTACCGGTAAAGAAGAAGATGAAATAGCCCGGTTTGCACCTTGGGATGAAACTATGTTTGGCCAGGTATTAGCCGGCTATTTACAACCCTGGGGATATACTACTAAAAATATCTCACGGTTTCCGGAGGGCGTCATTAGTTTTTTGGAAAATGATTTTTCAAATGAAATAACTTCTCCCGATAAGATTGAGTTGCCATTTTAAAGAGAAAAGAAACTTTAATTTTTGATTTACGAGTTAGGAGTTTCTATTTTTGATTTACGAGTTACGAGTTACGAGTTATGATTTTTGATTTACGATTTACTATTTACTATTCGGTTACTTCCTCACTCGTAATTCTTACTTCGTAATTTGTAATTCGGTATTCGTACCTCGTAATTCGTACCTCGTAATTCGTACCTCTTAATTCGCACCTCGTACCTCGTAATTCGTACCTCTTAATCCGTACCTCGTAATTCGTACCTCGTACCTCGTAATTCCCAACTCGTATTTTAAAATTTACGGTAGCAACTTGCAATTCCTTCCTATCCTATTTCTGTATTCGTTGTAATTTTGATTTTGTAGTTTTAATGGAAGAAACAATCATAGAAAGAATCTCCGTTACTTCTTTCTTTATTGGATCAATTCGTTGAGTGGGTAAAATGTGACTTTCCTCAAGAATTTCCAGCCAAAAGATAGTTTCGTCTGTTTCTTCTTCAACTATTTTTAGTTTATAAATAAAATCGGCAGTTGATTTTCCTCTGCATGCCGCTCTGTAGTTTGCGCCTATAGAGGTTGAACTTCTAATTATTTGTTTTGCAATTGCCCACGATGCTGTGTTTTGAGGTAATTCATTTATTAGCTTAATTATCTCTATTCCAATTTTCTTAGTCCTGCTTTTTAATTGCTCTTTCAATAGAGGGAATATTTTAATTTCTCAAACTACCCAAATCCTTCGCTAAAAAAAATCTTTTTTGATAATATTTATTTAGAGTTGCTTTAATTTACTTTATTGGAATATTTAAGATCCCACTTCGTAACTCGTAACTCGTAACTCGTAACTCGTAATTCGTAACTCGTAACTCGTAACTCGTAATTCGTAATTCGTAATTCGTAATTCGTAACTCGTAATTCGTAACTCGTAATTCCTAGCTCTCCTTCCAACCCTATACGATAAATTGCGTATTGCAGGATCTTATCATGTGGGGTAGTTTTGATTTTCAAATATTAACCCAAAACTCATCTAATGAAAAAGCTAATTTATTCAACACTAATTGGTGGCTTGTTTGTAGGTTTGGCATTCTCTGCCAGTGCTAAGATATGGAGGCTTAATAATAGTAATGGAGGAAACATTACCCCTGCAATTAATGCAGATTTTACCGGAACGCTGCAAGCAGCTCATGATAATGCAAGTGTTCAGCCAGGTGATACCATACATGTTGAGCAATCTAATACAAATTACGGGAGCCTGGTAATGTCAAAGCGGTTGGTAATTATTGGCCCTGGATATTTCATGAATGAAAATCCCAAAACTCAGGTTGTTAAAGATTATGGTGCTTCTGTAGGGAGGATCGAAATGATGAACGCAGGTAGTGCTGGTTCAGTCATTACCGGCTTAACAATTACCGCAAGTATTTATATGGGGCAGAGCCGAATTGTAGTTGCTCGAAATTATGTAGTTCTTCCTGCTTATAATTATATTGGAATTGGTTCTGGTGGCGCTGCAAATTTGGATTCTGTGGTGGTTACTTCAAATTATATTACCGGGGCGGCGTATTATAGTAATATATTGACCATGGGTTCAACCACGGGAATTGTGACCAATTTTATTTGTTCAAATAATTTTATCACGAATCAGACAAACAATACCATGATTTCCCTGGCGGGCAACATTAGTGGATTAATTAGAAACAATATATTAAATGGTCCAAATGCACTCAGTGTTTACAATATGTATGTGGTAAATAATATTCAGTATTTTTCAAATGCAACAGGAGGGAACGCCTTTTATAATTCGGTTGTTGAATTTAATATGGGAATGTCGAATTCATTTTTTATCACCCCGGGTGGTACTAACAATGCAATTTCTAATAACCTGACCAATGCAAACCCCGGATTTATTGGTACAGGGTCCACAGATGGAAAATGGAAATTACTTGCTGGCGCTGCTGCACAGGGTGCAGGAAAAAATGGTGAAGATATGGGAATGTTTGGTGGGCAAATTCCTTATGTCCTTTCGGGAATGCCTACTATTCCTAATTTATATTCCTTAACGATCGATCCTATTGCTCCGGGTGCTGCTAACATCAATGTAACAATAAGCACGAAGAGTAATTAAACGGGGGTTCTGCCACGAGCATCTCTTGAAAAGATGGAAAAGCAAGGAATAAATGTTTTTCTGGAGCGAATTCCATCATTTTAGAGTAGTGGATAGAATCAGTTTTTTTCTTTGAAAGCCCATTGATTCACACTTTATTAATACATAACCATGAAGCATTTTTTTCTTCAGGTTTTATCAATACTCTTGCTTAGCCAGGCCTTTGGACAAATTCGGCATTCTGAATATTTTTTTGATACAGATCCTGGTTTTGGCAATGGTTCACCTCTAACCTTTCTCGCTCCTGCATCAGATACTACGTTCTCCTTTAATGCGGGTATAGGTGCGCTTAGTGCGGGTATTCATACCTTATACGTACGAAGTTATGACAGTGCTAAGGGAGCGTGGGGTTTTTCCACTCCTAAGATGTTTTATAAGGAAATCAATCAAAGCCATACTTTAGCCAATATTGTAAAAGCAGAGTACTTTATTGATACGGATCCGGGTTTTGGAAATGCCAATAATGTAGGAGTAACAGCGGGCCAGGATATAACCTTCACGTTTAACCGTAGTATTTCCGGACTTACCACAGGCCTGCATCGTATGGGAGTCCGTACCCGCGATGCCAATGGCCAGTGGAGCCAAACAACCCACCAGTTGTTCTACTATGAAAAAGCGCAGAGCCATTCCATACCCAATATTGTAAAAGCAGAATACTTTTTTGATACCGACCCAGGTTTTGGCAATGCCAATAACGTAGGTGTTACTGCCGGTCAGGATATAACGTTTACATTTAACCGTAGTATTTCCGGCTTAAGTACCGGGCTGCACAGGATGGGAGTTAGAACCCTTGATGCCAATGGCCGATGGAGCCAGACAACCCACCAATTGTTCTATTACGAAAAAGTGCAAAGCCATACATTTCCCAATATTTCTCAGACTGAATTTTTCTTTGATACCGATCCCGGTTTTGGAAATGGATATATGGCAAGTCTGACACCCGGACAGGATATTACAATTCCAATCAGTAAGAGTATTTCAAGCCTCACACCAGGAATACATCGTTTTTTTGTGCGTACCCGTGATGCCAATGGCCGCTGGAGTCACTCTACTTCGCAAATGTTCTATTATGAGAAAGTGCTAAGCCACCCCCTTCCTAATATTGTAAAAGCTGAGTACTTTATTGATACAGACCCTGGCTTTGGAAATGCGAATAATGTTGGTGTTACTGCCGGGCAGGATATATCCTTTACCTTTAATCGAAGTATCTCGGGCCTTACGCAGGGGCTGCATCGCTTTTTTATGCGTACCCGGGATGCCAATGGCGATTGGAGCCATACCACTATGCAGATGTTCTATTATGAACCTGTATTGAGTCATCCGTTACCCAATATTGTTAAGGCTGAGTTTTTCTTCGATACCGATCCAGGTTTTGGAAATGGTACAAATATTCCCGTTACTGCCGGCCAGGATATAAGTTTTACTTTTAATGGGGATATTAACAGCTTAAATACAGGCTTGCATAGACTTTTTGTGCGTACTCAGGATATCAATGGAAATTGGAGCCATTCTACCCCCCAGTTATTCTATCGGGAATCCGTACAATCGCATACTCCCGGCAATCTGGTACGCTTAGAATGGTTTTGGGATACGGATCCCGGATTTGGGAATGCCAATTCCGTTACATTTCCTTCCGGACAAACGGAAATTTCAAATTTCTCCTTTCCGGTTACGGTTTCCGGATTCTCAAATCAGATCCATAACCTGTATGTGCGGGTGATGGATGACTGGAGCCATACCACCGTAGTGAAGGTTGATTTTACCAATATCGTATTGCCGGTTACACTCCTCAGTTTCAATGCCCGTACAGAAGGAAATAGGGTGAAACTGGAATGGAAGGTAACGTCTGAACTGAATATGGATAAGTATATCGTGGAACATAGTATTGATGGAACTCATTTTTCGGATATAGGTGAACGTGATGCCATAGCCAATAATGGAGGCGAGGCAAATTATATGTTGTACCACAACAAACCGGTTACAGGGATTAACTATTATCGGTTACGCCAAATTGAAAGGGATGGCAATTTTGAGTATTCTCAAATTGTAGCCATCAACTTCTCCAAAGGGTTGGATGCGGTATCCATATTCCCTAATCCTGCCACCTCATTCTTCAAAATTGAAACCAGGAACAGGATTCAGGAGGTGCGATTGGTTGACCTTACCGGAAAGTTATTAGTTACATATCCACATCAAAGCGCATATTCCCTTGAAAACATTCCCGCCGGGGCTTATCTGGTTCGGATTTATTTAAGCAATGGCCAGATAATTTCAAAACCCATTGTGGTGGGAAGATAGCTGGTTAGCAATTGACTCTCAATCCAGGTTTGGGCTGCCTCAAGCAATTGGGGCAGCTTTTTTTTAACTCATCATCAGGGTTCTTAAGCATCTGAACTATGATGTATTGGCTGAATGAGATTACATTTTATAAATAGATCATCCTTCTGGTAACACAGGAAAATGAACTCCACCGGGTTAATATTACAGCAGTTTAAAATCTTTAAAAACAAAAGGAGGAAGTGGAGTAGGGAATTAGGGGAGCCACCTTTTTTCTTTGGCTACATTAATGGCGCTTACTTTATTGTTTACCTGCAGTTTCTGATAAATATGTTCAATGTGTTTACGAACGGTTCCTTCACTGATAAATAATTTATACCCAATTTCTTTGTAACTAAGGCCATTCTTAATTTCAGTGAGAATTTCAGTTTCCCGGGCAGATAAAAGGTTGTCTTCGGCGGTACCATTTTCTTTTTTCATGTTGGCCTTAATGTACTGGATGGCCTTAAGAGCAACACCTGCCGACATGGCAGCTCCTCCTTTTATGGTTTCATTTATAAAATTGAGGATGCTTTCTCCGCTTTCATCTTTAAGAAGGTAACCTGCGGCACCTGCCAGTATTGCATTAAAAATTTTCTCATCATCATCGAAGGTGGTAAGCATGATCACCTTTACCTGGGGAAACCGGGTATGAATTTCTTTTGTGGCCGTAATACCATCCATTACGGGCATTTCAATATCCATTAATACGAGTTCAACACGGCTGCCATCCAGGAGTTCCACAACATCGCTTCCATTGGAAGCATAGAATTCAATAAAAATTTCAGGAGAGCCCGCAAGTTTCTTTTTTATAGATTTCAACGCCATCGGATTGTCTTCTGCAATGGCAATATGGATGGGGCTCATATATTGATATTATTATAATTTAGCAAATTATAGTTTTCCCTCCTTTTCAGCAATACGAAATGTTACGGATAGTTAAACAGGAATACTTAGGGTGATGTCTGTGCCTTTCCCGGGAGTGCTGTCAATTTTCAATTGTCCATATATCTCATTGGCCCTTTGTTGCATATTATTTAGCCCAAATCCACGGGCTACTGTTCCCGGGTCAAAACCCCGACCATTATCCCTAATAGACAACGCTAAACCGGTCGTGTTTCCTTTAATATTTACATCAATCTTGTTGCAATGGGCATATTTTAATGCATTGTTTACAGCCTCTTGAACAATCCGGAATATTCCGGTTGCTTTTAAGGCGGAAAATGAAATATCTGGGTTAATGTTTTCCGATTTTATTCCTACCTGGGGGAAATTTTTGAAATGTTCCTTCAAGTGGATTACCCATTCTTCCAGCGGAATAGATGGTTTGTTGATGAGCCATACCGTCCGTCTTAATTCTGAAATCGTATCGGATACCAGGTCTTTTAAAAGGGGGAGTTGATCCCGGGGGAATTCAGAACTGGGCTGCAGGTCATCAATCGTTGACTTGATATAAGTTAGGTAAGATCCAATGTTATCATGAAGGTCGCGGGATATCCTTAACCGATCCTGCTGTATTGAATTTTGAGCTTCCATTTGCAGGATTTGCTTTTGGTGTGCTGCATCTAGTTTCAGTTGCTTTTCCTTCAGTCTTTTGTTTCTTAAGATATAGGCTACCAAACCAATAACCAACACCAAAATTAAAAGTACAATGATCAGCAAAAAGTCCTGTTTTTCCAGTTTGTTTTTTTGGATTAACAGATTTCTGTCTTTTTCAGAGGTTTTATACTGAACATTCAATTCTGCAATGGCTTTCTGAGAAGATGCCGTGAATAAACTATCTCTTACACTTTTGAATTTTAATAAATAGATGTAAGCCTTTTCGAATTGGCGGTTAGCAGCATAAATATTTGCCAGCCTTTCATAGTTACCCGATCTCAGATCAGGGTAATTCATGACCTCTGCAATACTATCACTGTATTGAAGATATTCGATAGCTTTCGAAAAATTTCCCATTTTTTCATACACCAATGCCAGGTCGGAACTTTGAAGGGCTTTGTTTACCGGGTTGTTTAATTGCTGAAATCGCTGAAAAGATTCTAAACCATATTCCTCCGCCGGCTGAAATTCATTTTTGAGCAGGTATACATAAGAAAGAAATCCATTTGAATAAGCAATACCTACGGAATCGTTCAACTCCAGCTTAATTTTTAAGGAACTGTGGTAATATTCGATAGCCTTATCATAATTTTCCATCATCTCATATACCACACCCCATTCATTTAATACCGTGCCTAAGTTATTTTTGTCGTTCAGGGATTTAAAAATTTGGTAGGCTTTTGAATAGATCTCTATTGCCTGGGTAAACATTTTTAATTTCCTGAATAATTTTGCCTGCTCGATGAGCGTTAAACCAAGTTCCTGGTATTGTTGGCCGGTTTCCAGGTTTTTTATGGAGGAAACGAAATACTTACCTGCATCTTCATACTTCCCGGAAAAATAAAGTGATTTTCCCTTAATCCTTTCAATAATCCCAATTTGTGCGGCAGATACTTTCTCAGACTTTAATAAACTATCACATATTTGCCCCGCTTGTACGGGATCCGCATTTGATAGCTCAATGATGTGCCGTAGGAATCGGGTTTCTATTTTTTGCCCCTTAATTTCCCCGGTGCCAATCATAAACAATAAAAACAACGGCACAATCCGGTATATATAGTTTAGCAACGCAATAGCAATTTTTGTTCGTAATAGGTAAGGGTACTAAAGTAACAAAAATTTAAGGATAAAGGCAGAACTGCCAAAGATTGGCTAATCTATATAACGGTTGGGCTTATTTGCAGATGCAATGTGGGTAAGTTTGAATTTCCAATTCTCCTTTACAGATACCAAGTACAGTAGCAATTGGGATTCATACGCTTTATGAATATATTCAGAAATGCTAATAGCTTATCTGTTTCCAGACCAGTTCTCATTGTAGGTAATGGCGCTTCTCATTTTGAGATTAGGGCTTCCCTTTATATCGGGAGTCAAAATCCACCATCCATTCAATGCCATATTTATCTCTAAACATCCCAAAATAGGAGCCCCACGGGCTGTCTGAAATGGGGAATTCGATTGTGCCTCCTGCCGAAAGCCCATTAAATAAGGTATCCGCTTCTTCCTTACTTTCTGCACTTATGGAGATCTTGCTTCTGTTCTCATTCTCATTCACTTTTCCCAGGAAGTCGGGTACATCATTTCCCATTAATACATTACTTTTTCCGATGGGAAGTGCAATATGCATGATTTTATTGGCTTCACTTTGGGAAACCGGGAATTCATCACTTTCCAAATCTTTAAAACGAATAATTTTTGCGAACTCCCCACCAAATACGGTTTTGTAAAAATTAAATGCTTCTTCGGCGTTCCCGTTAAAGTTAATGTGTGGATTGATAAGTGCCATTTTTTAGATTTTTTGTATAAGCAAATGTATCAAATTTGCTCCTGGGCAATTGGGTAAGAAAACGTCAAAGTGGAGGGGATTTGCGCCACGGCGATTTATGGCATGAAATGGAAGCTAAGAGCTGCTTGATTTGAGAAGTTCAACGAATGATGCAGTTTTTGGGTTATAATTGGAAATGAATTATTCTATTTAAAGAGATAGGAGATTCCAAAAGTGGAATAAACCCGATCTTTTAAATTCGTGACGGAGGCTCCCAGGGCCAGATCGATTTGCAGCCGGGGATTAATTAAATACAAAATACCGATATCCACATTGTGCTCCGCATCCGATTTTTGGATTGAAGAAAAATACTCGATGAAGGTGGAAACCTGGGTAGATGGGGTGTAGCCCAGGTTTAAAGTAAGATCTAGTTCCTTAAATTTCTCGGAAGTACCTACATTATAGGAAATTGCAAATTTTTTATTTAACTCCTGCTCGAATACAAGTTTTAATTCAAAGGGGATTTCCTTTCCCCGGAATTCTTTGCTTGCGATTTTCTCGTAGCCAATATATCCAGCAAGCGTAATTGCGGGAATCAATTTGTGTTGCTTTATGATTCGTTGTTTGGCACTTAAGGTAATCGGTTTTATACCACCGGCACTATCTTCCCATCCTAGGTCGGCCTGAAATCTTAACTCGGTTGAATTAGTGATGCCATATCTTACCATCAGGTTATTTAATTGTACCCGTTTTGCCAGGGTTATGCCTTCTTCAATTTGAAATCTCCCTTTGGGTATTATATAAACTCCATCACTTTGGTCTGGACGGTCGGTATTAATTGATTCCGTTTGTGCAGTTCCCCGAATAGAAAAAAATAGAATTAGCCAAACTGTTCCTAACTTAAGGAAATACTTTTTAAAATGAAATATGGTATGGGATAGTATCAACCTTTCAAAAAAAATATAAGGCATTAACAGGATTGAAATTTCAACAAAGGAGAAAGATATTAACAAGCCCCGATTTACAAAAATAAGGGAAGTTAGTATAGGTATATTTAAAAAGAGTCTAATTGAATTACCCTGATGGAAAGGAAACCTCTCCGCTGGAAGTGATAGTTAATTTTGAGACCATAATAATTGATTGGAAGGTTATCGTATCTGATTATGCTGAATTACATTTGGTTTCGAAAGGGGAATTTCATTTTTAATTCCTCCCATTCCGGTTTTAAGATACTATAGCATACGGTATTTCTTCTGAAACCATCATGCATCACCATGTGGCTACGCAGGATACCTTCCAGTTTGCCACCAATCCTTTCAATGGCAAGTCTCGACTGAGTATTTCTTTCGTCCGTTCTTAATTCCACCCTTTCGGCACCAGCGTTTTCAAAAGCAAATTGGAGGAGTAGAAATTTGCAATTTCTGTTTAAGCCGGTCCTTTGGAATTGTTTCCCGTACCAGGTGGCGCCTATTTCCAATCGGGCATCCGGGTTCGAAATGTTTAGAAAACTGGTACTGCCTGCAAATTCATTTCTGACCTTATCAAACACGGAAAACGTATATCGGGAGTGCAGTTTACGTAACTGAATTGCTGTTTCCACATATTCTTTTAATAATTCGGGAGTAAAAATTTCTTTGGGTGAATATTGGAGTAAATGCGGGTCGGAAGTAGCAACCGACAGTAAATTATTAAAATCATCTTCCTGGATAGGGTGGAGTAGAACGCGTGGATTTTCCAGAATTATTTCGGTTTCAAAATCAAAATTCATTTAATTTATTCGGATTTTTATATTAATAGGTGGCATGAAAATCGAACCAACTAATAGTACTTAACGGTTTATTTTTTTCGAACTGGTAATATTCTCTGAAAAGGGCCGATGCTTCTTCAATAGTTTTCCAATTTCCATCCGTGTTTTCACCGAACGGTCCAGAGCTTTTAATAGGAAATTTCCAATTAAAAAATGCTGAAGTGCGATGCATAATGCCATTAATCAGAAATTTTTTAAAATGCTGAATCTGCGATTTCTCTTTTTTAATATTCAATTCCTTAAATCGGTCGGCTTGGTTGATGATTTTAAACCTGGTATATCCCAGATCTCTTAATGCAAATAACCAGTCTAATTGGAAGGCCTCACAAGAGATATATTTTGGCAAATTGCTTTTGGAAATGGATTTGATAGCATAAATGTCGTACCCTTCAATATCAATTTTTAGATAATAGGGCAGGCCATATTCTTTAATTAGGTCTTCTGTCCGGATGCATTCCACTTCCACTTTGTAACATGCGGTATTCATCCGTCCTGCCATGTTTTTATCAAAAGAACTCCATTCGGAACAATAGGTATTTACCCAGAATTCGAGAGTTGTATTTTCACTGGCAATACCTTTGTTTAATAAGGTAAGTTGTCCGTTCTCTATAAAGTTTCTAAATTTCTTACTTCCCGTCTCAACCAATTGCGGGTTAGCTTCTACTGCAATTACTTTATAGCCTTCCTTCAGGTAATGGATGCTATCTTCCCCCTTGTGAAAGCCAATATCAAAAATTAAACGATTTTCCAATTAGAAAGTTTTTGGTAAGGGTTATCAGGTAAAGTATAAAAGTTTGTATTGGCAAGTTTAGGTTGCCGGTCATTTTTTTAAGTAGTGGAATAAAACGTAACATGGAATGAATCTTTCCGGTGCATCAATTTATAATTCCAGTCGGTTTAGAATATAAACGGTTCAACAGGTGTACCAGGGAGGCAAAGGCCCCAAATGCCCCAGCCTGGTGAATGACACCCAGTGTAACAGGTACATGATAAAGCAGGGTGTAAACGCCAAGGAAAAATTGAATCAGTATGGCGGCCAGTAAAACATCAATTGCAAAAATCTGCTGATGATTTAGCTTCCATATTGGATTTTTTCTTTTGAACCATAAATAAAAGATGAATCCAAACAGGATTAGTGCCATGGTACGATGGATAAACTGGATGGTGGCAAGCGCTTCCACCAAACTTAGCATTCCCATTTTATGCCAGGCCATGGGGATAGTTCCGGCTACCCATTCTCCATTCATTTTTGGCCATGTATTGTAAACCTGGCCGGCGTGGGTTCCTGCTACAAATGCTCCATAAATAATTTGTAGTGCCAGTAATACCATCAGGGTAACAGAGAATTTCTTTAGAGTAGGGGAGGCGGTATTTGGAGTTGAATTAAACTGGAATCGTAAATTTTGTGCTACCCAGAAAATATATCCGAATGTAAAGAATGCATTTATGAGGTGAATTGCCAAACGGTAATGGCTAACCGATGTTCTTTCCACCAGGCCGCTTTTTACCATATACCATCCCAGGAATCCCTGCCATGCGCCAAGGAGAAACATGACAAATAGTTTAGGCATAAGGGCTTTGCTGATTTTCCTTTTCAGGTAAAACCACAGGAATCCTCCAATGAACACAAAACCCAGCATCCTACCAACCAGGCGGTGCAGGTATTCCCACCAGTAAATGCTTTGGAAATCGGCTAAATTAAAGTCGGAGTTTATTTTTATGAACTGGGGAGTTTTTTGATACTTGGCAAATTCTTCCACCCAGCCCTGGTGAGTTAGAGGGGGGATAGTGCCTGTTACTATTTTCCATTCCGTAATAGAAAGCCCCGACCCAGTTAGGCGGGTAATGCCTCCAATCACCACCATAGCAAATACAATAAAACAACCAGCATAAAGCCAGGCAACCAGGCCCCTGGGGACTCCTGAATTATAGTTTTCTATTAATCGCATATCGGATAAAATGCATTATAATCTGAAGTGATAAACCCAGAACGCCTGCATTATTTTAAAATTAAATTGGGATCTATTTTTCTTTCGCATTGTATGCCCATTTGGTTATTATGGGGAATTGCCAAAATTAGCTATTGAAAGTCATTTTTCTTCCGAATTATTACCTTTTCGTGAATATGGTTTTCCCCTTTAATAACCAGGGCAGTTTGCCAGGTAAGTGATGGCCCTGTATTTTAGCGGAGGGCAACAAAATTTTTTAAACTTCGGGGGAAGGGTGAACATCTTCTCAAATTCCTTGTTCTTTTGTTTATGGAGTTTGTTTTTGCAGCCAACACTTTAAGGCAGGTTGAAGAACAATTGGTACTGCCATTAGTTTCAACAATATATTTCACACCAAAATAACCATCATGAGTAACAGTACACTTTTTCCGGAAGCAACCCTCCAAATAAATCAGGAAAGGGCAACGCTTTCGCCGGAAAATATTGATGCCTGGCGTAACTTTAGCAAAACTGTATATAAAGAAGGCAAACTTTCGGAACAAACCAAACAACTCATAGCGATTGCGGTGGCACATGTAACCCAATGCCCCTATTGTATCCGGAGCCATACAAGGCATGCATTAAAGAAGGGTGTAACGAAGGAGGAAATTATGGAAGCGATTTGGATCGCCGCAGAAATGCGTGCCGGGGCCGCCGTGGCGCATTCTGCAATTGCTATTGATGAAATGCAGCATGAACCCTAAATTCTCAATTGTAATTACAACGTTTAACCGGGCATCTCTTTTGCAGCGGGCTTTGGATTCGCTGCTTGCACAAACCTGCAAAAATTGGGAAGGGTGGGTTGTTGATGATGGTAGTACAGATGAGACCCGGCAAGTAATTACTACGTATCTTGGTAAAGGATATCCCCTTCAATATATTTTCCAGGAAAATAGAGGTGAGGCCCGGGCAAAGAACAGAGGCGTGGCTTTGAGCCAGGGCGAATATATCAGCTTCCTCGATTCGGATGATGAATATGAAGCCCGGCATCTGGAAAGCAGGCAGCACATTTTATCCGAAAACCCAGATATTGCCTTGTTGCATGGGGGTGTTCGGGTGGTTGGCGATCCCTTTGTTCCCGATTTGTATAATCCGGGTAAAAAAATACATATCAATGAATGCGTGGTTGGCTCCACCTTTTTCTTCAGGAGGGCATGTGTTTTTTCTTTAGGTGGTTTTAACCCTATGCCCATTGGGAGTGATGTAGATTTATTTTCCCGCACCCAGCGTGCCGGGTTCTCCATATTGAAGACCGATTTGCCTACCTATATTTACCATCGCACCCATTTGGATTCAATTACCCATAAATTCTGGGAGAATATTAAAAAGGAATAAAAAAGCCTGCTTGGAGAATAGCAGGCCTAAAAATGGAATTACTTAAAATTATTTGGAATCGAAATTATTAACCTCATCCATACTAAGTCCAAGGGCTTTAGCCACCCCTTCTCCATAGGCCGGATCGGCTTTATAACAATTCCGGATATGACGAATCTGAATAAATTTTTCTGCTCCTCCCACTTCTGCTGCCGTATTCGCAAATAGTAATTGCTTCTTCTCCGGAGTCATGATTCTGAAAAGATTTCCTGGTTGTGAATAATAATCCGTATCATCTTCCCGGTGATTCCAGTTTCCTCCATCTCCTTCCAACGAGAGGAAGGGTTCTTTATATTGCGGTTGTTCCTGCCAGGTTTCGTAACTGTTTGGTTCGTATCCCCGGGTACCTCCAAAATTGCCATCAACCCGCATTGCGCCATCCCGGTGATAGCTGTGATAAGGGCATTTAGGGGCATTTACCGGAATCTGGGCATGGTTTACACCTAGCCGGTACCGTTGTGCGTCTCCATAACTAAATAATCGGCCTTGCAACATTTTATCGGGCGAAAATCCAATCCCCGGAACGATATGAGCGGGATTAAAGGCAGCTTGTTCTACTTCGGCGAAATAATTTTCAGGATTTCGGTTAAGTTCAAACTCGCCCACATCCATCAGAGGGAACTCCTTATGGGGCCATACTTTCGAGAGATCGAAGGGATTGTGGTAATGATTCTTTGCCTGGTCTTCCGTCATTACCTGGATTTTGAATTTCCATTTGGGGAATTCCCCTTTTTCGATGGAGTCAAACAAATCACGTTGGTGCGATTCCCGGTCTTTACTGATTAACTTTCCCGCGTCTTCGTTACTTAGATTTTCTATTCCCTGTTGGGTAACAAAATGAAATTTAACCCAATGTCGAATTCCCTCTTTGTTTATCATGCTGAAGGTATGGCTACCAAAACCATGCATGTGGCGGTACGATTTAGGGATACCCCGGTCGCTCATCACTATAGTAATCTGGTGCAAGGCTTCGGGAAGGAGGGTCCAGAAATCCCAGTTGTTATTGGCGCTTCTTAAATTTGTTTTGGGATCCCGCTTTACGGCGTGGTTGAGATCGGGAAATTTTAATGGGTCGCGTAAAAAGAAAACCGGTGTATTATTTCCTACTATATCCCAGTTCCCCTGTTTTGTATAGAATTTCACGGCAAAGCCTCTGATGTCCCTTTCGGCATCCGCTGCACCTCTTTCTCCGGCAACGGTAGAAAACCGCACAAAAATTTCGGTCTTTTTTCCTACTTCCGAAAAAAGGTCGGCCATGCTGTACTTGCTAATATCGTGCGTTACGGTAAAGGTGCCATACGCGCCGGAACCTTTTGCGTGCATTCTTCTTTCAGGAATTACTTCCCGATCGAAATGCGCCAGCTTTTCGAGAAACCAGACGTCCTGGAGGAGGGCCGGGCCTCTTTTTCCGGCCGTTTGAATATTTTGATTGTCTGCCACTGGCGCACCCACGCGGTTTGTCAAGTTCTTGTTGTTGCTCATAAAATTATTTTTATCGTAAAAAATTGGTTCGTGAAATACAACCCAAAACCCTCAATTGAGAAATAATAATTTTAAAGGATTGAAGTGTATTTTGGACGGCAAAGATAGAGGTAATTCCGGGGCGATTCTTCGGTAATTGCTGTTAAAATGGCCGATGCTGAAATTACTTGGCCGGTTTATGGTTGGAATCATAATTTTTGAGTAATCGAAAGGTATAATGAGTTACCTTATTTTGAATAGAGGTTCACCTGATCCATTTTTGATAAGAGCATACATTATGAATATCCATTCATTTCAGGCTGAGGAGTTGCTCAAGATTTGGTTGTAAACAGGATTTCAGTAGAAAGCATTATCCAATATTGTGGATTGAGAATAATTTTACCGGAGCTAACACTTTTTTTTCAATTTGAGAAGTGCAGGTTAATGTACGATACCACAAGTTGGATTGCTATTTGGTTTATGTACCTGGTTGGAATGGATTGGTTCACCAAACTAATAAAAGCAGTAAGAATTACCTTTACGATGCATATTTTTTGATATCGAGGCGCGGAATGGAATTCGTGGTAATTCGGATATTAAACTTGGTACCTTGCTAACAGCCTATTTTATTAGCGGATTGGGAGCCGATGAAAGAGCTTTCCAAAATTTGGAACTTCCGGCATTTATTAAGCCGGTGTATTTGTCGTGGATTATGCCCAATGAAAAGGAAAGCCTCGTTTCCTATAGTAAGAGGTTGTCTGAAGGAATTGATGAAAAGGAGCCTTTTATTTTGTTTGGCCTTTCCATGGGCGGGATGGTGGCGGTAGAAATTGCAAAGATTAAATCGCCAAAAAAAATAATCATCATATCAAGCATTTCAAATTATCATTCATTTCCTTATGGGATGAGAACCGCAGGATTTCTTCACCTGTATAATTTGATTCCTGTTTCCTGGATGAAATCTGCTTCTCTTATTAAACGCATTTTTATGCACGAGCCTGCTCCGGTTAAAATCCTGATCGAAGAAATGATTAAGGAAAGCAACGGCGAGTTTATTAAGTGGGCCCTGGGCGCAATTGCCAATTGGAAAAATGACATTGTTCCACCCAATTTATTCCATATTCATGGCGAGAAAGACGAAATATTTCCGATTAAATATTGCCACCCCGATGTACGGATCCCCAATGGTACGCATATGATGGTATTAACCCATGCCAGGGAAATAAACCAGATTTTGGGTAAGCTGTTTGCCTCTCTCAATAAACCGTAGTTGAATTATGGAATTAAATATTTGCGACGGTCTTATCAAAAGAAACCGGATTGGTTACCAGAATCTGGCTCTTTTCATTCTTTAGGGGTTCGGGTTTGCTCATGCCCAAATAGGTGATGTACATGAATCCGGCTACCATGGCAAGGATAAATCCTGTTTTCAGGCTCAACATTAGGTTTTCGATTGCTAAACTGTTGAAATTCAATACTGTTTTCATTTTGATATGTTTTAGATGTTGATTGATGTTGTAAAGATATAACTACACATACTATTATGCAATACATAGTACATTGAATGGCACAATAGCATGATAAATGGAAAATTCCCTATATAACCGGAGGAAATTTTAAGATTGGATTTTGGGCAATTCGAGGATTGAAAGGGTAGTACCGACAAGGGAGCCAGACAGGAGAAGAAGATGGTATTTCGTTTTGTCCTCATGAATAATGCAAAGGCCAACGATGCTTTTATTTGAAAATGCCTTGTCGATGGCCTGCAGATCTATTATACGGGCAGGGTTAATTGCCGTTATACCGCTCATACTGGAAAAATGGTCGGTTATCCATAAATAGGTATGCCCGGTGGGGCGATTTGAGGTTTTGTTTGTCGGTGAAACAGGGGAAGCGGTCAGAAAAAGCTTATCTGAGGTAAATGAATAGTCAATGCCCTTAATGCCATAAAATTCCCTACTGTCTTTTTGAAAACCAATTTTTGAAAGCTGGAATGGTACAGAGTCCTGCATCAAATAAAAATCCCGGGGTACTATTACCAGTTGATTTTGGGGAAATTCCGGATTACCCCGATTGGCAAGGATGTATCGGTTTCCAAAATTGCAAATGCCTTCAAAATCTATCCGGTTTTCCGCTTTCGTTCTGCGAATCCTGTCATAGAATTTTCTTAATGAAACATTCTGAAGGGATTTTGCTTTAAGATTAATGATGAATCCTGAATCCAGAGAGGGTAAGGAGCCCGACCTCATGGCCCATAGTTTAGGTTCAGATTTATCAGGAAGGAGGCAGAGCCCGGTAATATTTCCAGCCTTAATACCCATACTATCAATACCAAAACCGGAATGGGGGATAGGGATAGAATCAATAATCCCGAAAGAATCATTCAACACAATAATTTTATTTCCTTCGTTGCAGGCTAAATAAATTTTCCCCTGGTTGTAAAAAATGGTAGTGAGAGAAAATATATCCGGAAAGTTGACCTCCCTTATAAGTTTGGGTTTTGCTTCTCTGCACCCGGTTTGTAATAGCAGTAAAGCGAAATATAATCCGACTAAACAAATTTTCCTCATGAATATGCGGCTAAACCTGATGAGATAGGTGATGGGTCCAAATAAAATTTCAAAACCTATTTTAAGCAAGTATCAGAAATGACTGAGTAAATGCGGACACTTTGATTTGTAGCCAGCATGATCAATCCGGCGCCTTATTAATTCCCGACAATGGTTAGTTTATATCCGGTAGTAACTCGTACCGTGGTTCCGGCGGGTTGTACCAGTTTTCGGCAAATTGCCTGGCTGTTAACTACGGGGTAATTCGTGAGGCCTGTAGGTAGCACAACATCGGTGCTGGCATCAGGGATTGAATTGCAACTCCAGTTTCCGGGTACCTCCCAGGCCGTGCTAACGGCACCTGTCCACAGGTTGTTTCTATCCATACAGGAACTAGAACTGCTGACCACAATCCGGATTATCCCTTGTGGCAGGGGGCCGAAACCATTTGCCAGGTTGATGCCAATCCCCGAACGTAGGTGGCAATAACTCATGACAGATCCTTTCCATCCTGGTGGTGCCGAAGGAATCGTATTGGTTGTTGCCAGGCAGGAAGTGCAATTTGTTGTTGTTTCCAGGGTATAACAATTATCAATGGCTCCACAAGTGCCGCCAATGCCCGTCATCCAACCGCACCAATGGGTATGGTGGGACCCCAGATTATGACCAATTTCATGGGTAACTACTTCCACATCCCAGGAGTAAGTAGGAACTGTATTAAAACTGCCATAAACATTCGCATACCCGTAATTGTAATCCCGCCAGCAAAGATCTGAAAGGAGATATGCAATACCTCCATTGTTGCTGGATCCGCCATCAATTAACATGGCCAGATTCCCGTTGAAATTATTCCCCATTAAATTCCATCGGAAACGGAAGGCGTTTAATGCCGTTGAAGAACTCGAGGCATCATAGGGATCGATGGTACGCCAAATGGAAGTAGCGGCCAGTTCTACCTTAATTCCTTCGTTTAAATACATGGTAGCTACCTGATTAAATAATCCGGTAATATAATTCATGGTAAGCGTAGAATCGGATCCAAAATTCAAGGAATACAATTTGTTGGTGGCTTCCCAATAAAAACGAACCTTTTCGCATAGTAATGCCGGAGTACCCTGCGCAGGAGGGACTTCTCCAACCCGGGAAGTATTGGGATTTCGATGCATCAATTCACCCAATTCATCCGTATGGCAATTGAAACCGAGCGGAGTATTCATTTGCCCCTGTTGAAAGAATACATAGTAATTTGGGGAACCTTTCAGTTTTCCCAAGTTGAAATTTGCAACTGAATTAGAAAAAACAATCATTAGGTCCCCATTTTTAAAAACGCTGAGGGAAGCAATGGAATTGGGGTCTCCCTTTATATATCCTCTGTAATGGAGGCCCTGGCTGTGGCTTACAGAAGCAATTCTTCCATCCTCAATCATATTGACTGCAAAATCCCCGGAAGTATTTATATCCTGCTGGATTAATTCCAATTGATATTCCCTTTCGGCACCGGGGATTTGGAAACTTATACTGGCAGGATGGTTATTAAACAGAGATGAAACTGCATCCGGGTTTGTTGTGAATAAATCAAAACCAGAAAGTGTTCCATTAAGTTGAGAAGAAAGAAGGGGATTATTGACGGGTTCCAATACGGAAACCGGTTTGGCGGTTTCTTTCAAAAATTTCCGTTGGTCTTCAACATAATGATAAATAAGGTTTTGCGCAAAACCACTGGTAAGGGTGAATAAGAATACCATGAATAATACGGTACGAATAGCTAAATATTTTTTCATTATTTGGTTTTCATTACGGCCTTGAAATTACGAAAATTTGACCTTCCGGGTTAAATTTTTACCTTTTTGAAAAAGGGCCCTATCAAAGGGTTCATCTAATTGCCTGTAAAAGATGATGCTCTTAATTTCCAGATATAATCCTCCGGCTATAGGAGAGAGGATTGTTGAAACGACCTGCTTGGTGCTATTCTCCCCTGGTTATTTTTTTCATTCCGAATGTTATCCTTCCCGGTTATGAAATTTTGGATCGGTATTTTGGAAGGAGGATGAATTCATTTTCTGTTTCCCAAAAATTTTAATAGACGATTTTGATTCCATTTTTAAATCGTATTGAACTACAGAAAATTTATTAAACATTCTATATTTCCGTTCATATCCCAATTTTTTCTTTTCATCACAATTGATAATATTATTTTTTTCAGGATTTATTCTTTTGTAAAGTCAAATTCTATCACAGCCAAAAGTATAAACCATGAAACAATATTTTTTCACCCTGCTTGTGCTCCTTTGTTTTTCGGTTGAAGGGATATATGCACAACATAACCCGGCTAAAATTTCCGGCTCACTTTACGATCAGAAGGATGAGCCCATATCTTATGCGAGTGTGGTTTTACTTACTTCAGACAGCATTGTTTCACTAACAACTCTTTCTGATACAAAAGGGAGGTTTGAATTCCATCCGGTTAAAGCCGATAATTATTTCATTAAGGTAGATGGAGTAGGTTTTGAAACCTTTCATTATGGGCCTGTTTTTTATGATGGGATTACATCGGTTCTTTTGAAGCCTGTTCATTTGGTTACGTCCTCCAAAACATTATCTGCTGTTGTGGTAAGTTCCAAAAAGCCCATGATTGAAGTGAAGGCCGATAAAACGGTATTTAATGTGGAGGCAAGCATTAATGCAACAGGGAGTAATGCGCTCGAATTACTTCAAAAGTCGCCAGGGGTAACGGTTGATAATAACGATAATATTTCCATGAAGGGTAAAACGGGTGTAAAGATTTATGTAGATGGAAAAATGCTTCAGTTGGATGCAAAAGAACTGGCCGAGTACCTCAAAAATATCAATAGCAATGATGTGGAAGCCATCGAAATGATCAGTAACCCGGGAGCTAAGTATGATGCCAGTGGAAATGCGGGGATTATCAATTTTAGGCTAAAGAAAAGCAAACGATTTGGTACCAACGGGAGTGTAAGTTTGGGCTTTGTGCAGGGCATAACCCCAAAAGGAAACGGATCTGTAGCCCTGAACTATCGGAATAAAAAGATGAATGTTTTTGGAAATGTGAGCGGAAACCTGGGTAACTACAGAAACGAACTCAATTTTTACCGGATCCAGAAAGACAGCCTTTACGATCAAAAATCCATCAATACAAGCCGGAGGAAAAGTATGAATATTAAAGCAGGGGCAGATTACTTTATCAACCCAAAAAGTACCCTTGGTGTGCTCGCCAATGTAAATCTTGGTGATAACCGGTGGACAAGCAATACCCATACCGATATTAGCTTTATGCCAACAAATACCTACCAAAAGACCCTTGAATCATTCAATTCTGTTTCAGGAGGGAGAACGAATGCCAACTTTAATATGAATTACCGGTATGCAGATACCAGCGGTAAAGAATATAATGTGGATTTGGATTATGGTTTCTTTAATTCAGAAGGCAGAAGTTACCAACCCAATAATTATTATGATGAAAACGGCAATTTACTGTATGCTATTATTAACCGGAATTACGCACCCACAAAAATTAATTTGTTTACGTTTAAAGGGGATGCAGAGCGAAAATTAGGAAAAGGAAAAT
Source organism: Bacteroidota bacterium (assembly GCA_018266615.1). GTDB lineage: Bacteria > Bacteroidota > Bacteroidia > Chitinophagales > Chitinophagaceae > Ferruginibacter. Next base: position 17,110 of record JAFEAB010000095.1, on the reverse strand, counting down.
TAGGATATGGAATAAAAGCGGCTTATGTAACCACTCGGAATACTTTCGATTTTTTTAATGATGATATTAACGGAAAACCGGTTATTCAATATCACCAAAGCAATGATTTTAGCTACACGGAGAACGTGAACGCTGCTTACCTGAATTACAATACCGTCCTTGGTAAAAAATGGAACCTCCAGGCAGGGCTTCGGGCCGAGCAAACAAATAGTGAAGGTAAACTTACCCGGAAAGATGGAACCTCCAGGCAGGACGATAGGGTAAACCGGCATTATTTCGATTTGTTCCCCAGTGCTGCCATATCCTGGACTATCAACGATAAGCATGCCTTAAATCTATCCTATAGCCGGCGTATCGACAGGCCATCTTACCAGGACTTAAACCCATTTGAAAATAAACTGGATGAACTTACTTACGAAAAGGGAAATGCCTTTCTTCGCCCCCAATATTCTGATAATATTGAACTAACCCACAGTTTTTTGGGAAAAATTAATACCAGCATTGGGTACTCTTTTGTTCGGGATTTCTCCACAGAATTAACAGATACCCTGGGAAATGCTACCTATGTTCAGGAAAAGAATCTCGCCAGCCAGCAAATATTTAACGCAGGAATTAGTGCAAATATTAAAATAACCAAATGGTGGAGCAGTTACATTATTACCTGGTATAATTTCCAGGATATCCATGGGGTTTATAATGGAAAAAAGGTAGGTAGGGCATTTGGGTCATATGGTGCAAACATGCAACAAAGTTTTTCACTCGGTAAAGATTATTCAGCCGAATTAAGCGGGTGGTTTAATGGACCCAGTTATTGGTCGGGAGTTTGGAAAACGAAACCCCAGGGTGCCATCGATTTGGGGGTTCAAAAATTGCTTCTCAATAAGAAAATGACCGTAAAACTTTCTGCCACCGATGTATTTAAAACGGCTGGATGGAAGATTAAGGGTGATTTTGGAGGATTGTATTTGAACGCGGGAGGAAACTGGGAAGGCCATGGTTTCCGGGCGGCTGTGAGCTGGCGGTTCGGAAACAGCCAGGTTAAAAGTTCGAGACAGCGGCAAACCGGTTTGGAACAGGAATCCAAAAGAATAAAATAGCATCGTTGCGAATAACAGGGAGGCTGCCTTAGGGCAGCCTTTTTTCTATTTCCCCATTTCAATTTGGATGGAAAGCGATAGTCATTGGAATCTATTAAAATGCTAATCTTTTGAAAATGTAGTTCAGAGATTTTATGTGGCTGCTCCGGAGGAATATTTATATTGTAATTTCATCCTTTGAAATGGAGAATATGTTTAAAAATCACAAATACATTGTACTGATTTCAACCTTAATAATAGGAGTTATTGGTATTTCAGCAAGTCTTCAACCGGGGTCTGATTTTAAGAACCTAAGGGTGTTGCCCAAAGATATCACAGAACAAAAACTCGATAGCATCATGGATTCCTATTGCAAGGCTTTGAATGTAGGTTGCGATTTTTGCCACGAAAAAAAGGTAGACTCAACCGGTAAAGTGACCGATGACCTTGATTTTGCTGCCGATGGAATTATGAAAGAAAATGCCAGGGGAATGATAACCCTGATGATCGATATTAATACCCGGTACTTTTATTATGATAAGACGATCCAACCGGCTTACCTGAATGCGGTTAGCTGTAATACCTGCCACCGGGGAAATCCTTTCCCTTTGAATGAATAATCCCTTGATGGAGTACTGCCGGGGCCCGGAATATTTCCTAACTTTAGCAGGGTAAACCGGGTTTACAATGCTTTTTCTTCCCAAACCGGGTATAATTTTTGTTATTGTAAATGGTAAACCTTGTTTATTTTGCAAGAAAGGAAGGCTGATTAAGGTGTTACTTTAATTACTATTAGGGTTACCCGAATCCCTTCTTAAAAAACTATTGAAAAAACGAGGATGAAAAATTTCTTACTTTCCTTACTTATTTTATTTTCCGGCACTGCCTGCTTTGCTCAATTAAAAACTACGCCGGTTTGTCCGCCTTTTTCTGTTGATGTTTTGGGGGGAACGGTGAATAAACTGAACCCAAGATCCACCTCCGGTGAGGTGGAAAAGACCCTTCCCTGTTTTTCAGAAAGGGTGCAACCCGGAGATTCGGCAAAATGTGCAGGGGTTTATTATGGAGAACAGGGCGTATATTTTTATACAGAAAGGAATTATATAGAAGTTCGAAGTAACTTTAAAGGAAAGAGCAGCATTGCCTTAGGAACACCCCGTTCTGCGCTGTTTTCTGTTCTGGGTAATCCTAAATTAAAAGACCCATCCTGGGAAGCCTACCAAACTGAATATGGTACCCTGGTGTTGTACTTCGACAAAGAAAATAAGCTGAACAAGATTCAAATGTCCACAAGAAGCACAGAGACCCTGAAACTGTGCGATTGATACGATCAATTAAATGGTTCCTTTAATTTTCCTTACTGGCTTCCTGTGATCCCTTTTACAATGGATTTAGTGTTTTAAAGCCATCCCTCTTTTCCCTCCCAATTCTTTCCCTTTGGCAATCGCCATTAGAAATGCGCCTGTAAATAAAATGATGGCAGCATAAAAAAGATACAGGTTGGCTGAAGGTAACGGGATGAGCATGATATCGCAAACTCCCTGAACCATCAGTACCAGTTCATTGGCAAAAACACCGAGGGTAAAAACAGATATTCCCCATTTCAGTGTGGGGCCATAACGCAGGTAATTTTTTGAAATCCCATATCCGATCAGGAAAAGGCTGATAACCCCCAGGAGTACCAAATGCAGGTACCCGATAATAATGGGCCTGAAACCATAGGCAAGTTTACTGAGTGATGGGATGGTAGAGCCTGCCTGCAAAAAGAGTTTAATGGTGAAGGCTAAAAAGGAAAGTCCCAGGATCCATTTTACAATGGGATGCACCGTTTTTAAATAGGTTTGGCGTTCGGCACGGAGCAGTTTTACCATTTCGGCCCATCCCCAAAACTGGATTAAAGAGGCAACAATAATGATAATATAGATTACCAAAGGGAAATTCGTCCACAAGATGGATAACAGGTAATTGGGAATACAAGCCAATGCAAAAATCCAAAATATTCTTTTGGCAATACGATCCTCCACATGGTGAAAAATATCAGAAAAGGCAAAACCCAGGCAGGAAAACAGGAACCAGCCGTTATATTGAAAATGCAGGTAAAAATAAATGGAGGAGAGGTAAAAATGTTGTTCCTGGTTTTTAGTGGCGAACATAAATGCCAGGGTAAATGCGCCAATGGAGGAAATAATATTGAAAACAAGGGCCGCTTTAAACCAAAGCCTGCTTATATTTTTCTGAGGTATCCTGTTTAGGTCTTTCCAAAAAACAAAGGCAAAGGCATAGGCAACAAATATGGATAAGGTAGAAAAGATTATTGATAACAAGCCATAGCCCTGATACATAAAACTAAAGAGCATACCATAGGCCGTAATTAAGTTTGCATAAATCAGCCAGCGGTATTTCTTATAGCATTCTTTTCCTAATTTATTAGATATCCAAGCCACCATCAACGATAAAATGGTATGCGTAATCCACCCCCCAAAGGCAAAATGAGAATGGGCATGCAAAAAGTATTTCTGATCTATTTGGGGAAGCGGGAAAGAGATTTTATACCGGAGGGTTAAACCGAGTGAGGCTACGATGACCAGGTTAAAAAATGATATTTTTAACCACCTGATGATGTAAGGATGCATGCGTTTCTTTTAAAATTCCGCGAAGCTAAATAACTTCCGTTATTTCATTCTTGATATATATTTTTCCTTTTTTTATTTCAAGGATATTTCTTTCCTCGAGTTTTTTGGTTGCCCGGATTACGGTTTCAACCCGAAGACCGGTCATGTTGGCAATTTGTTGCCGCGTAAGGTTAAGCCTGTTATTTTGGGGGTTAATGCTTTTCTTGTTTTTCTTCAGGTAAGAAAGAAGTACCAAAATTGAATTTTCCGGCTTATGCCTTGCCACCTCCTTAATCAGAAGGAATTTAAGCCGGAGGCGGTCCACCAGGATTTTAGTAAGGTTGAAATGGAGATCCGGGCGTTCGGCCAGTAATTGTAAAAAGGTGGGTTTATCTAACCTGATTATTACTGACTTCATATCGGCGATGGCTGTAGCAGGGAATGGCTCATCATCAAAAAGGGGGATTTCGCCGAAGGATTCCCCTTCTTCAATAATATTCTGAACAAACTCCGTCTCTTCCTCGGTAATATTGACCCACCGGATCCTTCCGGATACGAGTTGGTAATAAAAATTACCCTTTTCTCCTTCCTTAAAGAGGATTTCCCCCGGATTTAAGGTTTTATATGCGGCACCCCGGGCAAGAAGGGTTTCTATATCTATAACCATTTCACAATTTCCCTAAAAATGGGCAAAGTTCGAACATGAATCCGGAAATAAAAACATGAGTTTTTTAATTCGAAAAAATTACCTGCGTCAGGTATAAATATGATTGTTATCTTTATCCCAATTTTATGACAATGGTCATAAAATGGTACTGCCACTGGTAGTAATCTTGCCTCACCAAATTTTATTATAAAACTTTAGTTATGAAAAAATTGCTGGTCATTTTTAGTTGTTTTGCCCTGGTTGTTGGTTGTGGTACCGGAGCTGGTTCTGATGATTCTGTAAACCCGGGTGTAACCCCAGGAGCTGGAACCAAAACCGAAACCAAAACTGCCAGCGGGAATCCCTCTTATGATCCCGACAGAGGGCAGGGTAAATTTAATAATGACAATGTGAAAGTAGGCGAGACCCTCGATGCAGCTATGGCTTCCAGTGGGGATAAGATTTATGCTGTTAAATGTGGCAGTTGCCATAAACTCTCCGATGAAAAATTAGTAGGACCCGGTTGGAAGGATGTAACCAAGAGGCATACTGCCGCCTGGATTATGAACTTTATTACCAATACAGATGAAATGCTGGATAAAGATCCCAAGGCACAGGCACAGTTGGAAATCTGCTTAGTAAGAATGCCCAACCAAAACCTTTCGGATCAGGAAGCGCGCGATTTGTATGAATTCATGCGTAAAAACGACGGAGTAAAATAATCTTCAAAACAGTTTAATCATTTAATAGTTTTTTATGAAAACCAAAATAATTGGTCAGGCCCTCGTATGTGCCATTATAACCATTTCATTATCGGGAATTTATTCCTGTAAGCCCAAAAATGCCGCCAGCGCCGTAGGTGGCGATGCGGCGCAAAAAGTGTATGTTGCCCCCGGCAAATACGATGAAATGTACAACTTCGTATCCGGTGGCTTTAGCGGTCAGATGAGCGTTTACGGATTACCCAGCGGCCGATTGCTTCGTGTGATTCCGGTATTCTCAGTAGACCCTGAAAAAGGATACGGATACAGTGAAGAAACAAAACCCATGCTCAATACCTCTCATGGTATGGTTCCCTGGGATGATCTTCACCATACCGAACTTTCTCAAACCAATGGAGAAGTGGATGGCAGGTGGATCTTTGGTAATGCAAACAATACCCCCCGTATTGCGCGTATCGATCTTACCACCTTCCGTACCGCCGAAATTATCGAAATCCCTAACAGCGCCGGTAACCACAGCTCGCCGTTCATCACCTCCAATACGGAATATGTGGTAGCTGGTACCCGCTTTAGCGTTCCACCGGATGATGCCAATGGCGATGTGCCCATCAACACCTACAAACAAAACTTTAAAGGATATATCAGTTTTGTAAGTGTTGATAAGAATTCAGGTAATATGGATATCGCATTCCAATTAGAATGCCCCGGAGTTAATTTCGACCTGAGCCATGCCGGTAAGGGAAAATCCAACGACTGGTTCTTCTTCAGTTGTTATAATACCGAAAGGGCCAATACCCTTTTAGAAGTAAATGCTTCTAAAAATGATAAAGATTTTATCATGGCGGTAAACTGGAAGAAAGCGGAAGAATATTTTAAAGCCGGTAAAGGAAGGAAACAAACCGTGAAATATGCCCATAACACCTATAGTGATGTTACCCATTCTGCAAAATCGGAAATTAAAACCGAGGTAACGGTACTGAATGCTATGGAACTTAAAGACCTGTGCTATTTTATTCCCTGCCCTAAATCTCCTCATGGTTGCGATGTGGATCCAACCGGAGAATACATTGTAGGAAGTGGTAAATTGGCAGCATTGGTTCCTGTTTTTAGCTTCGATAAACTGATGAAAGCCATTGCTGCAAAAGATTTTATTGGAGATTATGATGGAATTCCCGTAGTAAAATATGAATCAGCCCTTCATGGTGAAGTTCAAAAACCAGGCCTCGGACCTTTACATACCGAATTTGATGGGAAAGGAAATGCATATACTACTTTCTTTGTTTCCAGCGAAGTAGTAAAATGGAGGCTCAGCGATCTGAAGATCCTCGACAGGGTTCCTACGTACTATTCAGTGGGTCACCTGATGGTTCCGGGTGGAGATACAAAAAAACCATTTGGTAAATACCTGGTTGCCTATAACAAAATTACCAAAGACAGGTACCTCCCAACCGGCCCGGAATTATCGCAAAGTGCCCAATTGTTTGATATCAGTGGCGATAAAATGCAACTGCTTCTCGATTACCCCACTATTGGTGAACCACACTATGCCCAGGCATTACCGGCCAGCCTCATTAAGGATAAATCAGTTAAATTCTTTAAAATTGATGAAAACCAGAATCCTTATGTTTCAAAAGGTGATGGCGCCACCAAGGTGGTTCGAACAGGTAACCGGATTGATGTATATATGACTTGTATCCGTTCCCACTTTACTCCCGATAATATTGAAGGAGTTAGAATGGGCGATGAAGTATATTTCCACGTTACCAACCTCGAACAGGATTGGGATGTTCCCCACGGGTTTGCCATTAAAGGCGCCGATAACGGCGAACTGCTGATCATGCCCGGCGAAACCCAAACCCTGAAATGGGTACCCGGTAAAGTGGGAATGTATCCGTTCTATTGCACCGACTTCTGCAGTGCCCTGCACCAGGAAATGTCGGGTTATATCCGGATTTCACCTGCAGGTAGCAATGTACCGTTGACTTTCAGCACAGGAACCAATCTTCCTAAAGCTGACAGCACCGGAAAGTAATATCATATTCTGGCCGGTTAATGCTGTCTTGTATATTGTGCATTAACCGGCCTTTTCCATTCCTATGAAAAGAACTACAGGATAATTTCTAAGCTGTCATTCTTTCTGTTCTCAAACAGAATCAGGCTTGCTATTGATTGGTGACGTAATGCATTTTTTAATTTTTGAAAGCAGATCAATATGAAAGCAAAACTCAGTCCTTTATCCCGCCTGTTGTTAATTATTTCGGCAATAGGCCTGGTAATTGTACTTTTTGTCCCGCTATGGCGAATCGATTTGGAAGCGCCTCAATACCCGGAAGGCCTCCGGCTTCTCATCCACACCAACGACCTTAAGGGGAATGTAGATATCATAAATGGGCTGAACCATTATATTGGTATGAAAACACTCCATAAGGACGATTTTATTGAATTTACCGTGCTGCCTTATATCATTATCGGGTTTGCGGTATTTTTTGCATTGGTGGCTTTTTTAAATCGCAGAGGCTGGCTCAATTTGGCTTTTGCTCTTTTTGTAATTTTCGGAATTGTTGCCATGGTTGATTTTTGGAGATGGGAGTATGATTATGGCCACGACCTAAGCCCCAATGCCGCTATTGTTGTTCCCGGAATGGCTTACCAGCCGCCCCTGATTGGATTTAAACAATTGTTGAACTTTGGTGCCTATTCTATTCCCGATATCGGTGGTTTTATTTTCATCGGAGTCGGTATTTTACTTTTATTCAGTGTGTTTACTGAATGGAAGAAAAATAAATCCCAAAAGTTAAAAATGAATAGGGGGAAACTGGCGGCATTAATCGGGCTTATTTTTATCCTTCCCGGTTGCAGTGCAAAGCCTGAACCCATTGTGGCTGGAACCGATGCCTGCTCTTTTTGCAAAATGACCATTTCCGATAAAAGGTTTGGAGCCGAAGCCATTACAAAGAAGGGGAAGATATACAAGTTCGATGATATCCATTGTATGTTGGCATTTTTAAAATCCGATGAGATCACAAGGGTAGGGGTAGGGTCAGTTTATTTCACCGATTTCTCTGCTCCCCATTCCCTGGTAAATGCAGATCATTCCTTTCTTTTACGGGAGTCTTCTCTTAAAGGGCCAATGAATGGAGACATTATTTCCTTTTCCAATAAAGATAGTTTACTGAATGCCGCACAGGTTTTTCAGGGAACTGAAGTAAAGTGGTCCGATGTTTCGAAATGAGAATCCTTCCCTTCATATTGTGCCTCCTTTGTTTGAGGCTGGATGCGGCTATCCTCTATGCAGGAAATAATAAACCCTTTCCTAATATCACTGCTGCTGTACAGGCTGCTACCTTTGGCGATACTATTATGGTTAGCCCGGGAATCTATCATGAGAAGAACCTGATTATTGATAAGCCGATAACCCTAATGGGGGTTGATTTTCCTATTCTGGATGGAGAGAATCTCTATGAAGTAATTTCAATTAAAGCCGATTATGTAAGGGTAGAGGGTTTCACCATCCGGAGGTCGGGGGTATCCAGCATCATCGATTATGCAGGAATTAAAATTTACAATCGAAGTTGGGTGGCGGTGGTAAATAATAATGTGGAGGATTGCTTCTTTGGGATTTATGTGCAGAATGGAACAAATTGTCTGGTTGCCAATAACCGCCTGAAAGCCTCCGCAAAAACTGAACAGCAAAGCGGAAACGGAATACACTGTTGGAAAAGCGACAAATTGTATATCCTGTTAAATACCATTACGGGGCACCGGGATGGGATATATTTCGAATTTGTGACCCATTCCGAAATCCGGGCCAACCAATCTTTTCAGAATATGCGGTATGGTTTGCATTTTATGTTTTCCAATAATGATGCATATTTCAATAATTCATTTTCAAATAATGGCGCGGGGGTGGCAGTGATGTTCTCAAAGGGAATCCAGATGACGGGTAACTATTTTTCCAAAAACCAGGGTGATGCAGCCTACGGTATCCTGCTGAAGGAAATTTCAGACAGCCACATCAATCATAACCTTTTTAAAGATAATACCACCGCCATTTTGGCCGAGGGATCAAGCCGGATAGAAATGAAAAACAACCGGTTTGTTTCCAATGGCTGGGCCCTAAAAATACAGGCCAGTTGTATGGAAATTACAGTCAATGACAACAACTTTATTGGCAATAGTTTTGACATTGGGACGAACGGTTCGCTGGTATTGAATAATTTTAATAATAATTATTGGGATAAGTATGAGGGCTATGATCTCAATAAAGATAAAATCGGCGACATCCCCTATCGCCCCGTGAGCATGTTTAGTATGGTGGTAGAGCGGAACCCCGCAGCCATGATGTTGTTTCGAAGTTTGATTTCAACCGTAATGGATAAATCAGAAAAGATCGCACCCAGCCTTACGCCTGAAAACCTGATGGATAATCAACCTTTAATGAAACCCGTTGCATTATGATTTCATCAAAACATATCAATAAGAAATTCGGTAGGCTTAAGGTATTGATGGATGTTACTACCGATTGTAATGAGAATGAATGCATCGCCCTTATTGGGCCAAACGGCAGTGGCAAAACCACATTAATAAAATCCATTTTGGGGATGGTGGTTCCTGATAGTGGCACCATTACGGTAAATGGACAGAATATTTCAAAAAGCTACCGTTACCGGGAGCAAATCGGTTATATGCCCCAGATTGGCCGGTATCCCGATAACATGACCATCGGACATATATTTGATATGATGATCGACCTTCGCCGAAAAGAGGGAAAGGTGCTGGATGAAGCCCTGATGGAGGGTTTCGCATTAAAATCGATGTTCGATAAGCGGATGCGTACCCTGTCGGGGGGCACCCGCCAAAAAGTAAGTGCAGCTTTAGCTTTTTTATTTGACCCGCAGGCTTTGATTCTTGATGAACCTACCGCCGGTCTCGATCCCATTTCATCCGAAATTTTAAAAGAAAAAATACTCGAGGAAAAGGCAAAAGGGAAACTGATTATCATCACGTCCCACATTTTAAGCGAACTCGATGACCTGGTAACTCACGTCATATATATGCAGGGTGGGAAGCTACAGTTTAAAAAAGAAATTGAAGCATTAAGAGAGGAAACCGGGTTTTATAAATTATCCAAGGCGATTGCCAGCCTGGTAACCACCAATTCATAATCATGAGGAAGATAACCAAATATGTGATTATTGATATCCTGAAAAACAAAATTGTTATCGGATATACCTTTTTATTGCTGGTACTCTCTTTTAGTGTGCTTAGCCTTGAAGATAATTCGGCCAAAGCGGTACTTACCCTGTTAAACATTATCTTGATCATGGTACCGTTGGTGAATATCCTGTTTGCTTCCGTATATGTTTACAACAGCGCCGAATTCATGGAACTAATGGCAAGCCAGCCCCTTAAAAGAAAGCAAATATGGTTTAGTGTTTACCTTGGTTTGTCCATTTCCCTTTCCATTGCATTTCTTTTGGGGGTAGGCGTTCCCGTACTGTTATATGCCGCCTCAATTACTGGCTATACCCTTATTCTCGTGGGGCTGCTGTTATCACTCATTTTTGTTTCTATTGCCATGTTTGCCGTGGTTCGCATACGGGATAAAGCAAAAGGAATAGGAATGGCTATCCTGCTTTGGTTATACTTTGCGTTGTTATTTGATGGGTTGGTTCTCTTTATTTTGTTTCAGTTCGAGGATTACCCGCTCGAAAAGGCCATGGTGGCGCTCAGCCTGTTAAATCCGGTGGATATTGGCCGGATCATGGTGCTTATCAAAACAGATGCATCCATGTTGATGGGGTATACCGGAGCTATCTTCCGCAATTTTTTTGGTGCCACAAACGGCCAGCTTATTACTTCCCTGGTTTTGCTTGCCTGGATAATAATTCCTTTCTGGTTATCATCCATTAAATTTCGTAAAAAAGACCTTTAGCCCGTATTAAATTAATTGGCATACCAGATTGGGATATTTTCTTTAAAATGATTAGTCAAAGTCATTTGGTTTAGCATAACCTTAAAGGATAGTTGCTTTTATTTAAAATAATTTCTCAATAAATTATTTGTTAATTTGAAAGAGGTATTTTTTTATTTTTCATGGGTACGATAATTTTAAGAATGACCAAATTGCTACCCCTTTTCTTTTTTACCCTCACTTTTATTATTGGAAAAATTTATCCTGCTTCTGCCCAGGAAATTTCGGGAACCTGGATTGGGAATTATCAGAAAAATCTTCTTACAACCCAGCCATTACAGTTAGTAGTGGAATTATCAGTGTATAATGATAGCATAGTAACCGGCCTTTCACACTTATACTATAATAGGAATAAATACGAACATTACAGGGTTCGGGGGAAATTCAATAGGAAGGATTCAACCATTTACTTTAAAGAAGACAGCACCATCGCTGTGTATCTGGGTACTATGAGTTCTAATTGCCTGGGAAATTATACCATGAAACTTTATTATACGGATTCTTCAATGGTACTTACCGGTAAATGGAAAGATAATGATCGCAGTTTCCTCCATTGCCCCACCACTGGAGTGTTTCTGGTGAAAAAATTGCCGCCCAAATTAAAACAAGTATCTGCAGAGAAGGAAGAAGTTCTCAGTAGGCCGGATAAAGATAAAAATGAACAAGAGGCTGTGTCCGTAACCAATACTATTCCTGAATCAGTAACTCAAAGGGAACCAGAAATTCAAAAACTACTTGAGTATGATGTGTATGAGAAAGATTCGGTACTTATCAGTATCTACGATAATGGTGAAATTGACGGTGATTCGGTGTCGGTTTATTTTGATGGGCGTCCGATTTTAATGAAATCCAGGATATCGGATAAACCCTTGCAATTTTATGTAAATCTCGATCCCGCGCAGCTCACCCATCGGCTGGTAATGGTTGGAGAGTCGATGGGCTCCATTCCTCCCTGTACGGCTTTAATGATTGTAAAAACCAGGAAGAACCGGTACGAAATGAACCTCTCCTCCAATTTTACTAAAAATGCCGTACTCGAATTCTTTTTTAAACAGTAAGGGGGCTATAACCGGCAATAATCCACCCAAAAACAGTAATTTTGCCCACCTAAAAATTTACCGGTAGCGTACATGAAGCAAATCCGTAATTTCTGCATTATTGCCCATATTGACCATGGAAAATCCACCCTTGCCGACAGGCTATTGCAAACTACCAATACCATCAGTGAGCGGGAAATGCAGGACCAGGTTTTGGATGATATGGACCTGGAACGGGAGAAAGGTATTACCATTAAAAGCCATGCAATACAGATCAACTATGCTTTTAGAGGAGAACAATATACCCTTAACCTGATTGATACTCCCGGCCATGTAGATTTTAGTTATGAAGTAAGCCGTGCGCTTGCCGCTTGTGAAGGGGCGTTGTTGCTGGTTGATGCTACCCAGGGAATCCAGGCGCAAACCATCAGCAACCTGTACCTTGCATTGGAAAATGACCTGGAGATCATCCCTGTTATCAATAAGATTGATATGGACGGGGCCATGATTCCTGAAGTGAGAGACCAGATTATCGAACTCATAGGGTGTAAAGAAGAGGATATCCTCCTGGCCAGTGGAAAAAGCGGTATCGGCATCGAAGAGATACTAACGGCTATTGTTGAACGCATTCCGGCGCCAAAAGGCGATCCCCAGGCACCCTTACAAGCCCTGATATTTGATAGTGTTTTTAATTCCTTCCGCGGGATTATTGTGTATTTCAGGATTTTTAATGGCACCCTGAAAGCCGGAGATAAGGTTAAATTCTTTTCTACCGGTAAGGAGTATGAGGCCGATGAAGTAGGCATTTTAAAATTAGGATTAGAGAAAACAAAAGAAGTGGGTTGTGGCGATGTGGGTTATATCATCACAGGAATTAAAAATGCAAAAGAGGTAAAAGTAGGGGATACCCTTACCACTGTTAGTAACCCTACGCCTACCCGTATTGAAGGGTTTGAAGAAGTTAAGCCCATGGTTTTTGCAGGAATCTTCCCGGTGAATACCGATGAATTTGAAGAGTTAAGGGACTGTATGGAAAAATTGCAGTTAAATGATGCCTCCCTAACTTTTGAACTGGAAACCTCACAGGCTCTTGGATTTGGCTTCCGCTGCGGATTCCTGGGGTTGCTTCACATGGAAATTATCCAGGAAAGGTTAGAACGGGAATTCAACCAAACCGTAATCACTACCGTTCCTAACGTTAGTTTTATTGCCTATACCACAAAGGGAGAAAGAATTGACGTCCATAATCCAACTACCTTTCCCGATCCAAGTAAATTGGAGCGAGTAGAGGAGCCATTTATCAAGGCCCAGATAATTACCAAGCCTGAATATATTGGAAATATCATGACCCTCTGCATTAACAAGAGGGGGATTCTTGTTCACCAGGGGTATCTTACCACCACCCGGGTAGAACTTACCTTTGAAATGCCGCTTACCGAAATTGTTTTCGACTTTTATGATAAGCTGAAGTCGCAAACACGTGGTTATGCTTCTTTCGATTATCATCCAATTGGTTTCCGGGACAGTGATATTGTAAAAATGGATATTTTGTTGAATGGAGAAAAGGTGGATGCCCTTAGTGCACTGATACATCGGGGCCGTGCCCAGGAATTCGGGCGTAAACTTTGCGAAAAATTAAAAGAATTACTTACCCGCCAACAATTCCAAATAGCCATCCAGGCCGCAATTGGAGCAAAGGTTATTGCCCGTGAGAACATTAGCGCCATGCGTAAAGATGTTACTGCAAAATGCTATGGCGGTGATATCAGTCGGAAGCGCAAACTCCTCGAAAAGCAAAAAGAAGGGAAAAAAAGGATGCGGCAAATCGGTAACGTAGAAGTCCCCCAGGAAGCCTTTCTTGCGGTATTAAAACTGGATTAAATCCCTCCCAATTCCAAGCCGGTTTGGGAACCGTAATCAATTTTATTGAGTACCCGTTATCTTCTCTGGCCTATAATATTCCGGGAGGAAAGAGCTTAAATACGCATCATTTTTCATCCGTTTATTTTTCCAAAAAATATAAAAATAAGCTCTAAGAATGGGTCAGGAAATATTACGATTTATTTAGACTCCCTACGACAGGAGGAGCCTCCATTTAGGGAAATGGATGGGAATAAATCCGGATTAGTTCATGAAAAGGTAAATTAGAATAGAAATGAGGGTAAGTAACTTAAGTTATCTTTTTAAAAAATCTTGGGCAGTTTGCTTCCCCCTCCCCGGGGGTAAAAATAGAGACAATTAAAATTGAAACAAACTATTTGCACGAATAATAATTTAATAGAATTGAATTTTATTTCGTGATTGCTCCACTCCCTGTTCCTATTGTCCATTATAGAGTTGGTTGCCTCGTATTCAAAAAAAGTACCTATTCGAACCTGATAAATGAAATGTTGATATTCGAATAAACACCTCACAGGAAAGTATTATTGTGATTGAAAAAGAAAGAATGCCGAAGTGAAAGAGAGGGGAGAATTAGTTGGAGCCTAATTTCGCAAGATCATTAATAAGCCAAATTTAATTGGAACTGGACGAGAGTACCTTTAGGTAGAAAGTTATGAACCGTTTGCTGCCCCCTCCCCGGGGGCGAAAATAGGGGTAATTAAAATTGAAACAAACTCTTACACTAAAAGATTCTTTAGTAAAATTGAATTTTGTTCATTTCCCATTTTCTCCTTCTTAAGATTCTATCAAAACATCGGGGAGACAAGTGCCATCGGATATGGAGCAATTTTTTAATAAAGCGTTGTTGAATAACTGGACTAAATTCAAAGATTTTATACTGGAATTCATGTTATGATGGTGCGAACTTTTCACAAAGAACCAGTTGTATTTTTCCTGAACAGGATCATTTTGTGCTTTGATGAAAAATTGGGGGATGGCTTTACAGGAAATGATTTTGCTCCAGTTCGGTAATAATTCTGAAGGGTAGAAAATAAACTGAACATCTGCCTCATCCAGATTTTATGAAGTGTAATCTTTTATCATTTGTGAAAAGTAAACGGCATTCCCTTAATTTGGGGTATATTCAACGAATCCATTCTAATAATATAATCGAGAATCCAAGCAGCATTTCTAAAAGCATTATATAATCAAAATACTTGCCTGCTGAGCCCAATTTTATTCTGGAATATAGCCTTCCTAACCCCGAAAACAGAACCATCAGTCCTAATAAGTAAACTATATTTCCGGTCTTTTCTATGTTACAAGCTGCATAAATAAAGAGGAAACCGCCACTAAAATATATTCCTCCCAAGAACCTTAATAAATTATCGAGCACCAATTGAGGGGAAGATTCCTTTGGAAGGAAAGACATAGCTCCCTTCAATATAATGTTTAATCCACCCAAAAAACAAATGATCGCAACGAATCCCAACAATATACTGAGAGCTGTTGCCATTTTTGAAATTAGTAATATTTGGTTTTCGAAGGTGTTGAGGCGAGGTTGTATCCTTAATTTTCAGCATTGGGCTTCAACTTACTTTCCCCATAGGGGTTAGGTACGGGCGCTTTTCCTTCGGGGGTTACCTGATTGAAAATTTTATCGATATAAACCCATTTTCCATTGCGCCATTTAAGCGCTTCATAATCTCCATCAGGAATCAGGGTCCATTTTTTTTGTGGCTGATTGGATTCTGAAACCAGGTGTTCCATCACAATCAAATCCAATTCCGGGTCATAATTTAGCCTGGGGCTGGCATCCTTTTTAAATTCTATCACATACCGCGCCGGGTTACGGGGTAGGGCGTTGTTGTTGGGTATGCTGAAAAAATGACCTCCAAACTCGGGTTTCCCGTTTTCAAAATGCAATACCTCTACAATCTTTTTGGTGCTGCGGATGTTGTTCTCATCATAGCCCAACAAGGTATAATAGGGTTTCCCTTTATATTCTTTTTCAATTACTTTATAATATACGGCCCCTATCCATCCGAAATTATCAGCGATCGTATCTTCCGGGTTTTCGGTAACATCGGATTTGTCTATCAGAGGGAATAATTTTAAACTTCCATCTGAGGTTTTCATCTGAATGGCACCATGTTGACGAACCAGGTTTTCATTTACCAACAATTGCCAGGTAAAAATTCGAAAACTACTGTCTGGAGGATAAATTTTTGAAATGGTTTGCAGGGAGTCGAAAGGGAATTCAAAGGAGTTTTGAATTGCCAGAGCCCTCACAAAGATGCGGGTAAACTGGCTGTCGGCTTCAAAGCGGTCGGATGTGTTAATGCCTTGTACAATCCTCCACGAAAGTGGGATCATAGAATCCTCTTTTTGTTGTAAGGCCTTAAATCCAGTGCGGCTCAAAGATTGGGAAAACAGGAGATTGCAAACAAGGGTTCCAAAAGCCAAAGCCAAAAGGTATTTCATAAAATAAATTTAAGGCAAACGATGCAGCTAATTCCCGGTACCCAAAAATCTTACCTGGGATTTAACGAATTGCCTAATGTAAATGAAGCCTCCTGGCAAATTGTAAAAGAGAATCGAAACAAGCATCAATTCGTGCGTCTTTTCGATCTACTTCCGGGCGGGTAGTAGCCAGGAATACGGTAAACATTCCCAGGTTACGGCCAAATTCCATATCACTCAGGGTATTTCCAACCATAATGGATTTTGCCGGCAAAATCTGTGGGAAATCCTTAATAGCCTGTAATCCCATTCCCGGATTCGGTTTACGGTTGGGGCTGTCGTTATTAATATCTGGCGCCACATATATTGCATCCAGCTTGCCTCCCTGGTTAATTATCTCTTTCGTCATGTTTTGGTGAATCAAATTCAGGTCTGCAGGCTGGGTTAACCCCCTACCAATTCCCCGTTGGTTGGTAACCACTATTATCCGGCTAAAGGTTTTTGCAAATTCCTTCATGGCATCCAAAACACCATCATAGAATTTAAATTCTCCCCAATGGTGAATGTAGTCATCCTTCTTTTCATGATTGATAACTCCGTCTCTGTCGAGAAATAGACTCCAGCTATTATCAATTTTATCGTAGGGTATTTGCATCATTCGGAAAGTTCTCTATGGGCTTTTTGGAAATCACTGGGAAT
>JAFEAB010000094.1 GCA_018266615.1 Bacteroidota bacterium | reverse complement strand
CAAAAAGCCGTACAGGTAAAGTATCGGTTAATGTTTATTGAACGTAAAGCGAAAAAGATTTTTAAGGTCTGGGCAGGAATCATTACAAAGAAAAAAAACCGAACCCCCTGGCTGGTGGCCTTTAAATATTATCTTATCATTGCACTTTTTGTGGCCGCACCGATCATATTAACCGTGGATGCCATTTTCTTTAAACCCTTTTTAAAGAAAAGAATAAGCCAACAATTGAAATATTACTCAGGAGTAAACTAAATGTATGCAGTTGAACGACGTTTTTATTAATAACAGCTCCTCCTTTTTCCCGAATAACCCCGTTCCAAATGAGGAAATGGAAGAATACCTGGGCCTGATAAATAATACCCCCTCCCGTTCCCGCGCCATTGTATTACGAAATAATGGTATTAAAAACCGGTATTATGCCCTAAAAAAAGGCGGTGACACCACCCATACCAATGCGGAAATGACGGCATTGGCCATCCGGAAATTATTTGATGGAGTTTCTGAAAAATTAAAAGAAGTTGACCTGTTAAGTTGTGGCACTTCTTCCCCCGACCAGATCATGCCTTCCCATGCTGCCATGGTTCATGGCTGGCTCCCCGAAATGAATTCATCGGAAGTGGTGTCTCCATCCGGTGTTTGCTGTGCCGGCATGCATGCTTTTAAATACGCTTTCCTTTCCACCAAAACGGGTGCCGCAAAACAGGCCGTTGCCACCGGAAGTGAGCGGTTTTCGAAATTTTTACTTTCCGAAAATTTTGAAGATGAAGCCCAAAAGCTCAGTAGCCTGATGGAGGACCCTTATATCAGTTTTGATAAGGAATTTTTACGCTGGATGCTTTCGGATGGCGCCGCTTCTTTCCTGTTATCTGATAAACCCAACCCGGCCGGCATCAGCCTTCGAGTTGATTGGCTGGAGGGCTATTCTTATGCAAACCAACTGGCGCCATGCATGTATGCCGGTGCAGAGAAAATGAAAGACGGCAGTTTAAAAAGTTATCTCGAATATTCTCCACACGAATTAATTGAAAACTCCATTCTCAGCATTAAACAGGATGTTAAACTGCTGAGTAAAAATATTGTTCCTTTTGGAGGCATGGGGCTATCCGCTGCATTGAATAAACATGGGGTAAAAAGTTCGGAAGTGGATTATTTCCTTCCACATATGTCGAGCGAATTTTTCCGTGATAAAATATACCAGCAACTGATTGCCAACAACACGGCTATCCCTTATGAAAAATGGTTTGTTAACCTGCCCCGGGTTGGTAATGTAGGCGCTGCCTCAGTATATTTTATGGTGGATGAATTATTCCATAGCGGAAAACTACAACCAGGTAATAAAATCCTTTTATTGGTTCCCGAAAGTTCGCGCTTCTCCTATATGTACGGATTGCTTACGGTGGTTGGGGCCTGATGCTGGGGAATGTTTACCTTTCATAAAAGTATTTAATGAAAAAAGAAGAAATTCCCCAGGATAATGGCGCCCTGAATAAGCTCACCAAAGAAGTGGTTTATGCCACCGACCAATCGGGTAATTATTCTACCGGCCTTAGTACCGGCTGGGACATAAAATCCACCGCCCTGGACGTGGCCTGGAACGATATTGAAAAGCGGATCGCTGATGCTAAGGCCAAAGTGCTGTCTAATGAGGCCAGCCCCCTGCTTTATTTTATGGAACTCCGGCTTATGGACCTCCAGATAATTTCGGGTTATACCGGTTTTTGGAAATGGACCATTAAAAAGCACCTGAAGCCTGCTGCCTTTAATAAGTTAAGCATCGCCCGTTTAAAAAAATATGCAGAAGCATTTAATGTGACGATTGAGGAATTAAAAACCATGGAACTGCATGAAAAATGAATTTCACCACTTACAGGCGGCTCACTGCGAAAACGGAGTTACCACCAACCTGCTCCGTGGAGTGGGTGTTTCTCAACTTACCGAACCCCTCGTTTTTGGAATCGGATCGGGTCTCTTTTTCGTTCATATCCCATTTTTGAAAGTCAATAAAGGGCCGGCTATTGCGTTTAGAACCATGCCCGGACTTATATTCAAGCGCACCTGTAATTCTTTGGGAGTACCGGTTGTGCGTAAGAAATTTTCATCCAAACAAAAGGCAAAATTATTTTTAGACGATTGCCTGAATAAGGGGCAGGCAGTGGGTTGCCAGGTAGGCGTCTATTACCTTACCTATTTCCCAAAGGAATATCGATTCCATTTTAATGCCCACAACCTGATTATTTTTGGGAAAGAAGGTGAAAATTATCTGGTAAGCGACCCGGTAATGGAAAACGCTACCTCCCTCACCGAATATGAACTGGAAAGGGTCCGCTTTGCCAAAGGGCCCCTGGCGCCCAGGGGACAAATCTATTACCCCCAACTGCCTCAGAATGTAACAGAAGGGGATATCCGAAATGCCATTAAGAAAGGGGTAAAAAGAAATATCAACCACATGTTGCATATTCCCGGGAGTATTGCCGGTGTAAAGGGAATTGCCACGATGGGGAATAAAATAAAGAAATGGAGAAATAAGCTCGGCCCCAAAGATGCAGGGCTTTATTTAGCCCAACTGGTAAGGATGCAGGAAGAAATCGGAACCGGCGGAGGCGGTTTCCGATATATTTATGGAGCTTTTTTGCAACAGGCATTTCAATACCACCCCGACGAGAAATTGATCGAAATTTCAAAGACCTTCACCCGGGCGGGCGACCTATGGCGCAGTGCTGCAGTGCAGGCAGCAGGAATTTATAAAGGAAGAATTGGGGCGCAGGAAGATTATAACCAGATGGGCGATATGCTGATCGAAATATCAGCTATTGAAAAAGATGCATTCAGGGCATTAAAAAATATTCATTGGCAATCATGACAAATGCAATTGCCATTTCCAACCTTCGTTTTTATTATCCGGGCCATTCGGTTTCGGTATTTGAAAACCTGAATCTAAATATTAAAACAGGCAGCCGCTTTGGCATCTTCGGCCCAAATGGCGCAGGGAAAACGACTCTGATTGCTTGTATCACCGGTATCCTCAAATATTCTCATGGCTCCATAAAAATAAATGGAATAGAAGTTTCTGAAAACCCACATGAAATAAAGAAGCATTTCGGGTATGTACCCCAGGACTTTTCATTCTACCCCGAGCTCTCACCCATGGAAAACCTGATGTTTTTTGGCGCCTGGGCCGGGTTAAGTAAATCTACAACTCAAAAAAGAGCCGCTGAAATACTGGAAGTACTCGGATTGAGCGAAGTAAAAGATAAACCCGTTAGAAAATTTTCGGGTGGTATGAAACGAAGGGTTAACCTGGCCATTGGTGTAATTCAACAGCCAGCCATCCTGTTTTTGGATGAGCCTACCGTAGGGGTTGATATCCACAGCCGCCAGGCGCTGATCTCTTATTTAAAAATGTTGAATACTAATGGAACCACGCTGATGTACACTTCACACCAGCTTAGCGAAGCAGAAGAATTATGTGACGAAGTAGCGTTGTTTGATGAAGGAAAAATTAAAGTGCAGGGTTTGCTTTCTCCACTACTACAACAGCACCAACAAAATGGATTGGAAGGATTGTTTATGGAACTAACTGGTAAAAAATACAGGGATTCTTAATGTATAAACTGTGGGCCACTATATGGAAAGATATAACTATCCTCACCCGCGACCGGGTAGGGCTGATATTTATGTTTGCCATGCCCATCATCCTGGCCATTGTAATAACGGCTACCCAAAACAGCACATTCGAACTGGTAAATAATAATAAAATAAATTTACTTCTCTGCAACCGCGATACAGGCCTAGCCGCCAGGGAATTGGTGAACGGTATCGAAAAGGCCGACATGTTCCATATTTCAAAGGCAGAAAAGAGTATGGAAGAAACCGCGCTTGAAACATTAATGAATAAAAAGGATGCCCTGGTAACTCTGATTATTCCTGCGGAATTCTCCCATAAATTGAAAATATTAGCCGATGTTACCGCCGGTAAGGCATTAAAAGAGTTTGGCGTAAATGATGAACCCGTAAAAGAAACCTTCGATTCTTTACCACCCATACAAATGCTATATAATCCTGTGTTGCAATCCTCCTTCCGCCAATCAATCAGTGGTGCATTGCAATCGGTGATGCAGATGGTTCAAACAAAACAAATCCTGCAAAGTCTTTATGCAGGGCTAAATAACACGCCCATGCCCGATAGCCTGCAGCAGGAGTTTAGCGGGAGTAAGATGCAAATAGAGGAGTTTCCGGTAACCAAATCCGGTAATAATTCCATCCCCAATGCCACACAACATAATATCCCTGCCTGGACCATCTTCGCGATGTTCTTTGTTGTTATTTCCCTGGGAAGCAGCATTGTGAGAGAAAAAAGCAGTGGGAGTTTCCTGCGGTTAAAAACCCTTCCAACCAATTTTAATCTGGCCCTGATTTCAAAACAGGTTACCTACCTTATTGTTACCTTGCTTCAGGCTTTGGTCATTTTTTTAATTGGCATATTCCTCTTCCCGCATATAGGCCTGCCCGCATTGGCACTGCCTCCGGGTATCAGTAATCTTTTCCTGATTACCGTCAGTTGTGGTATTTGTGCCGTTAGTTTTGCCATTTGTATTGGTATATTCGCCCAAACCCAGGAACAGGCCAATGGTATTGGTGCCGTATCGGTGGTGTTGCTGGCAGCATTGGGTGGATTACTGGTTCCCACTTTTGCCATGCCTGCATCTTTCCAATACCTGATTAAAATTTCGCCTCTCCATTGGGGATTGGAAGCCTATTACACACTTTTTTTGGAAGGCGGCGGATTAAACCACATTGTGTTAAATCTGCTACCTTTATGGGCTATAACCATTTTGTTACAATTGATTGCCTACGCAGGTTTAAAAAAGAAAAGCCTGGTTTGAATTTGAATGTATGGAAACAACAGAACTCAAAAAACAACTAAAACAACAGATTGTAAAGTTCCTTAACCTGACCTCTGTTAACCCGGACGAAATTAAAGATGATGAACCCCTGTTTGGAGAAGGCCTGGGCCTGGATTCAATAGATTCTATTGAACTGATTGTATTGCTAAACAGGGAATATGGCATCACCATCGAAGATCCTAAAGAAGGAAGAAAGATTCTCGTGGATATAAACACGATGGTTGATTATATAGAAAAAAACAGAACCAAATAATTTAATGCTTGAGCAGGAGAATTGCTGTTACAGGTATAGGAATGGTTAGCGCCATAGGGAATGACGTTCCCGGCCACCTGGATTCCCTGAAACAGGGGAGAACGGGTATTTCCCAATTAGAAAATTTCCCATCCCGCTATGCGGGAAAAATTCCGGTAGGTGAAATAAAAATCAATACGCTTATATTAAGCAAAGAACTGGGATTAAATAATAAAGGATTAACCCGTACTACCCTGCTTGCCATGAAGGCCTTGAGGGAAGCCGTGGTTTATTCAGCGTTAACACCGGAAATAATTGCCTCTAAAGAAACCGCAATCATTAATGCCAATACCGTTGGAGGGATGTGCCTTACCGATGAAATGTACGCTGATTCAAGACCTGAAACCCCACCCTCTCCTTATATTCCCTCCTATAGTTTTGCCGCTACGGCGGTTTTCTTCCAGAAATTTTACGGCTGTAAGGGAATCATGAATACCATCAACACGGCCTGTTCATCATCAGCTAATTCTATTATGTATGGCGCCAGGCTGATGAGAGCAGGACTGGCAAAGCGTGCCCTGGTGGGCGGCTCAGACAGTATGGCTAAGTTCACCATCAATGGTTTTAATGCATTGCGTATTCTTTCGAATGCACCCTGCCGCCCCTTTGATGCAAACCGAAATGGGTTAAACCTCGGTGAAGGTGCAGCCTACCTGGTCCTGGAATGGGAAGATGATGCACAGGAGAAACCCATTTATGGTTATGTGGCCGGCTATGGCAATACCAACGATTCACACCATGCCTCCGCCCTTTCCTCCGAAGGCTTTGGCCCCTCCCTGGCTATGCAAATGGCACTGGATTCCGCAGGCATTCCTCCAAAGGAAATAAATTACATCAATGCACATGGTACGGCTACAGAAAATAACGACCTGGTAGAATCAGTAGCCATGAAAAAAATCTTTGGTGAAGTTCCCCCTTTCAATTCCTCAAAATGCCTCACCGGGCATACCCTTGGAGCGGCGGGCGCCCTGGAAGCATGCATTTCCCTTTTATGCCTGAAAGAACAACAAATATTCCCGGCAACCGGCTTTTCCCAAACAATACCTGAAACCGGGCTAATTCCCGAAACTAAATTAACGGGTATTCCTCTACGTTATATCATGTCGAACTCCTTCGGTTTCGGAGGCAATTGCTCGTCTCTGATATTCTCTAAATCCTGATCCAATGTATATAACATCCCAATATTGCATTTCGGCTCAGCACAGTTCATCCGGATTTAATTTTTCCCAGGCACCCGAATCTCCGGCGGAAAATCATTTCCTGGCCATAGAACCTCCCTATTCTTTTATCCCTGTTTCTTCCTTAAGAAGGATGGGAAAGCTCGTGCGTATGGGGCTGGGAGCGGCATTACCCCTGCTTCAAAATACAACACCATCCGCCATCATTATGGCCACTGCCAATGCGGGTAAAGATGACTGTGTGAATTTCCTGAACCAGATTATTGAATATGATGAAGGGATGCTCACTCCGCTCAATTTTGTACAAAGCACGCCCAATTCACTGGCAGGACAAATCGGATTAATTTCCCAAAACCGCGGTTATAATATTACGCATGTACAGCTTGGCCATGCTTTTGAAAATGCGTTGCTGGATGCCCAAATGTGGTTAACAGATCATCCCGAAACGCAAGTCTTATTAGGTGCTGCCGACGATTTAAACAGGTACCACGAATTGTACGAACAAAAAGCAGGTTGGGTAAAAGCTAAAAGTGAAGGGGAAAATAATTTTCTCGACAGCAACACCCCAGGTTCTTTCCATGGCGAAGCGGCAACCATGTTTATGACTTCCCTTAGCGCCAAAAATGCCATACTAAAAATAGCTGCCGTAGAAATCTGGGATGGAGAGGATGAAAAAGACCTGACAGACAGGGTTGAACGCTTCCTAACAGCCCATCATAAGGGGGCGAGCCAACCCGTCTTGTACTCCGGTGAAAATGGCGACTGCCGGATTTTAAAATATTACAACCTGATGGAAAAATCTATTCTGGATGGAGCCAAATTCAGGTACAAACAGGCCTGCGGTGAATTTCCTACTTCCACTTCCTTTGCGTTATGGCTTGCAGGAGAATCCTACCTTCAAAAAAAGTGGCCGTTAACTCTTTTAAAAAACGGAACCGTTCCAGACCAGATGGAAAATATCCTAATTTATAACTGTTATAAAGGAATACAGCATAGCCTCATCCTGGTGGAACCGGTTTAAGGTTGAAGCCATACTACTTTTAATCCCGGGTATTGTTCTTTTGCCTCCTCCTGAAGCGTTACCCATACTCCGTTTAATTTATCAAAACAGCCTACTCCGGGAACCAGGAGGTGGTTACCCTCTTTGTCGGTAGGTTTTCCTGCCAGAAACTGTCGCCGCGGAAGTAGTGCGTCGCCGGATAGCACCCAATAGAAGGAAGCGGCATCCCCATTGTTCTTATAAAGAGAAAGACCGGTACCATCTGTGGACATAAAATTGGTCGACACATCGTTCTGTACCCAGAAATAACTGTGGTCGTCGGTTATAAACTTTCCGGTTCGATATTGGTTCTCAAATTGAAAAGGCACTCCTGCCAATTCCATTTTATGCAAATAAAAAGGAGGAAGTCCGGGCAATTTAATATCGGTATTGGAAGGAACAATAAATGACTTAACATTCGAATAGTCGTCATTATATTCTGCAAAAACCGTGTTATTGATTCGTGCATGCACCGATGTATCAGCAGGTGATCCCGGGATAAGTTGCTGGTAAATCACCAAATACCCGGTAAGGCCCTTCAGGAAAAAATCAACAGGTAAAAGCTGGGGTTTTTCTTCGCCCGTTATCTTTACAAGCCTGGAACTTGTGCTTGCATTCAATCCCAGAATGGAATCATTTTCAATTTTCATGGATGGCACATCAATTCTTACGATATCGGTTACCATCCTGTTATCCTGCGATTGCCGGTTGGCTGCTGAGAGCAGGAATATCTTATTAAACAGGGAATCGTACCGGGCCACCCCGCTTTGCAAAACCAGGTCGTTCGAAAAATACAATTCTGAAATACGCATTTCCGGTTTTGATTTTTCCAGCAGGACCATTATTACATCTCCATTTTTTATTTTACGATCCTCCGTAAAACCATAGGTTAACAGCGTTGCCTGCTGAGGAGACATCACAACCAGATCAACCGGCTTCAGATTCTCAAACTTTTCCGGGAGCTTCGATTTATAGGGACGTTTCCATTCACCGCCCAGCGTATCAAATACCGAAAACTGAATTATAGGTTGTTTCCCCATTTGTGATGGGTTTATGGCTGCTACGGCATATGCATCGCCTTTTGCAGATTGCCTGACGATAAACCCGGGGTATTGAATATCTTCCCTTGATTTTGAAGAAACCAAATGACGGATATTGAATAATTCCACAGCATCCTTCAAGTTCCCGGTACTTCCATCGAGCGTAATCCGGAACAATTGGGAAGAGTCCTTATCCTTTCCCGAAATGAAAATGAGGGCATCTCCATTGGAAGAAAAGATATTTTCAATCTGTCCGCCCTTAACCGGGAAAAAGGAAGGCTTAATGGCCTGCTTACTAAGCCCGTGATATGAAGGTTCATACAGTTGAACCCCGATAGATGAATCCGTATTCACCTGGAGGTACATGATCGCTCCTCCTTTAACCGAAATAATTTTTCCCGAACCCGAGGAGGGGTAAGGGAATACCGGCCCATATGCATAATTATAGAATTGGGAAAAGGAAACAATACTAATAGGAAACAGGAAAAGTAACAAAAAAACCTTTTTCATTTTATAAATTTCAGGATAACAAATTTATCCAAACTAATTTCAATATCCCCTTCTTCATTCAATTTTAGGGGACCAGAATTTGGACAAAAAATTTGCCGGGGAGCTGTTACCCTATCCAGCAGACAGGCCTATTTCCTGGAAAAATTGCCCTTAAATTTGAAATGGATCGTTTCACCCGCCGAAATGCCTGCCACAACCTGATCATACGCCCCATTCTTTGTCATTGTAAGCGTAATATTTACCCGGGAATTTTTAGTGGGGTCTATAATGGCAAGAAACTTCATTTCCTGCACCAGGGCAATGTGCAAGCTACAGGATAGGACTTCCTCCGAAATTTCTTTTACCATTTGCATCATACAAACGCCTGGCACAACCGGCCGGTCCGGGAAATGGCCTTCAAAAATGGAGTGGGCGGGATTTATGCTGATTTCGGCTATAGCTTTCCCATCTGCCATACGGATTTCTTCAATCGAATAAAAATCACTCAGCAGTCTCTTCATCATAGATACGCTTTAAATTGATATTAAATTCAAAACCGGTATGCGAAATCCCTATTGAATCCGGTATTCCATTTCTAAAGTTCAGCATTTGGGCATTAACCACCACTTTCTTTACGGATGCTCTTTCCATCCCCAGCAATTGGGTTTGCAAAGAATCGGTGATGTAATAATTAAATCCCTTCCCTGCCTTGAAGATATGATATAAATGACCGTTGTGGTACCGTAACGTTGGCGCCTGGCCAGCCAGGTTATTCATCAACAGCAACTGAAAATCGTTTCTCAGGGTTTTCTTCACTGCCTTCCTATTCATTTTCTTCAATATGGAGTGTACCCTGAACAAGCCGCTTTTAGAAAATTCGAAATCAAAATAACTAACGCCCATTTCGTTTGTAAATAATATGCGGATTGAGCTGTCGGGCATCCTTTTAATGAGTAATAACCCACTTAAATGATTCCCCACCACATCCACAGATGTTTGGTATAAAGCCCGGCCGAAGTGGGGAGCAAACTGCATTACCCGGGAACTATCCCCTACTGCCAGCGGATAAGAATCGGAAATGGGTGCCCGACTGCAGGAGAACAGCGAGCTACTAATTAACAGAAAAAAGATTATCCGGAAGTTGAACATTCTGTTCTTTATTGATAAATCGGATGGTTGTATAATCTCCTGAGGCTTCATTCATGCGAATGGAAACCACAGAAAAATCCTTTTTCTCAACCACCAGGATGATATGAGAAAACATTTCCTTCAACCCTTTGGTAAGTGGAGTCATTTCAATGAGAACAGCAGATTTATTCTCAAATAACCGGGTACTGAAATCAGGATTAGAAAAGACCGTGCCCTGCATACAATCGATCATAACCCGGTTAATTTGTTGGAACATTTTATTGGAGCGGGTATTGATTTTGCTTTCTTTCTGCCTGTCTTTAACAAATACCCTGTCTTTATTGATAACCATGAGGTACTGATAGGGGCTTGTATATTCCATCCTTACCTGGTTATTTTTCTTAAACCAGAATTTTCCTTTTGAAGAAATTTTATCTGCAAGAAGAGAAAGTTCCTTTTCCTGGGTGAAATCACTTTTGATGGTAGATACCTTTTGGGTAGCGATGGAAAAGTTACTTTTAAATGCAGCATCGTTTACCATGGCGCTGTATCCATTGTATTGCGCATTCGCCATCAAACAAAATAGCCCCAAAATCAAAGCCAGTAAAGATTTATGCATACGGTTGCAAAGGTAGGGCTTTATCCAGGGCTACCACGGCATAACCCCGGTTTTTAACTTCCTTTAAAAAATCATCCAACACCACTCCGGTTATTTCCATGGAATCATGAAACAGAAAAATCCTTCCGGGTGCAATGGATTGGTTCAGTTTCTTCAAAAATTTATCTTTATCCTTTGCCCTTGTATCAAAAGATCGCATACTCCACCCAATGGGAACAAAACCACCTCTCAGGATGGCCTTCTTAAGGTTAGGATTCATCACCCCATAAGGCGGGCGAAATAAACGCAATTTGCTCCCAATCGTATTTTCAGAAACATCATTCATTTGTTTCAAATCCGCCATCATCCTCTTCCAACTCCAGAAATCAAAATATGCATCATGAGAAAAACTATGGTTGCCAACCAAGTGGCCTCTGTTTACCATTTCCTTAAAAAGGTAAGGATTATCCTTCACCTTTTTCCCAATGCAAAAGAATACGGCTTTCGCCTTATGCTTTTCTAAAATATCTAAAATTCTACCTGTTGTTTCGGGGTGTGGACCATCATCAAAACTCAATACAATCTGTTTATTTTTACCGGGGAGAGAACAAATTACCGGCATAAAAAAACCAGACCGGATATAATAGCAACCATAAAACAGGATGAGGGAATACAGGAACAGGAGCAATCCAAAAATCCAAAATGGAAAGGAATAAAAAAAATACAGTACGATAGAAAGAGCCAATGCTAATCCAAAAATAATATTTGTTCGCCCGAAAGTCAGCATGAAGATACCAGGATCAATGAATGGTGTCCGAGTAAATCTACATTATAAATTAATACACGTACAAAACCCTCAAGCCCGATGCCTCCCATGGAAGATGGCAGGGAATTATTTTTACAAATATTTGCCGCCATCCATAGGGCAAATGCCGATGATGTGGGGTATTCGCCACAATATTGCTTAAACCCGCTGGTAATGCTGTCCTCAAACATTCCGGAAGCCAGATGATGAAGCGCTGCATCATGGGAGAAATCTCCATTATAACCCAGGAGTACCAGGTCTAAATCGGTTATAGAAACCGAATGTGCAGAAAGAAACAGTTGGATTTCTGTCTCCATAGTTCCTGCAGCCGGGTTCTCTAACAGCAGGGTTTTAATTGCATCAATTTTCGCATATTCCTTTCCGCCGGCTTGTTTTTGCAATGCAAAAAAGGATGCTCCTTCGCCTGCCATTGTTCCTTTCTGTCCCTTTTCGAAGAGTGTGAAATTAGATTCGCACTTTCTATAAATTCCAAACCGGCGGATGATGGCCTGGCTGTAACCAGTAATCTCATCGGCTGCGCCCACCAGGGCATTATCAGCCTGTCCTTCTTTAAAAAGCATCCACGCATCCAACAAGGCATGCTCAAAGGAAAATGCCCTGTGTACAAACGTATTATTATAACTATGGCACTTAAGGCTGAGTCCTATTTGGGCTCCAATCGTATTGTGGGTAGATTGAATGAATGCGGTTGGGGTTAACATCTGTTCCTTAAACTCAACCAAACGCGAGAGAAAAACGCCAGTGTCCTCAAGGCAACCATAAGCAGTTCCTGTAATGATGGCATCCGTAGAATTCCATCCGGCTTCTTTTAAACAATCCATGGCAGCAGCGGTGCCGAATCGGATAATGCGGCTCATCCGCCGGATTAACTTGGGGTCCAGCAAATCCTTATATTCCGGTTCAATACAACGCATTTCCTCTCCCCTGTGCTCTGCCATCTCCTCAAGAAAGGGGCCATGGCCGAAGCTTGGTTGTGGGGATATGATGCCGGTACCGCAGATGTACATATCAGGATTTAGAAAAAATTAAAGATGAGCAATTACCTCCAAATCCAAAAGAGTTGGACATAACATGCTGTAAACTAATTCCACTTTTAAACCGGGTAACCGGCGTAAAAGGCAGTTCTTTCATGGGGGTTTCCAATCGCAGGTTGGGAAATACTATTCCATGCTGTAGAGAAAGTACAGAAAACACGGCCTCCAGTCCACCACAGGCACCCAGGGTATGGCCGGTGAATGATTTAGTTGAACTCATCAATGGGTAAGGATTGGAGAAAATCCTTTGAATGGCAGTCCCTTCAGCAATATCATTATTCTGCGTTCCTGTGCCATGCAGGTTAATGTAATCAATTTCCTCCGGGTGCAGCCCCGCCATTTTTAATGCTCCGGTCATAGCAAGGAAAGAGCCCGTGCCATCGGGGGAGGAAGCGGTTTGATGGTAGGCATCGTTTGCATTGGCATATCCGGAAAGAACGGCCTTTGGCATACGGTGAAGCATACCTGCAATTTTTTCAGAAACGAGGACAATATATCCGGCTCCTTCACCCAAATTTAGTCCCCTGCGGTTCTCATCAAAGGGCTGGCAGGGGTTCTCATCCAGGATCATTAGGGTATTAAAACCGTTCAGGGTAAATTTAGTGAGTGAATCGCAGCCACCTGCAATCACCACATCGGCCAGATCATTCTTAATAAGTCTGGCTCCATAAAAAATGGCATTGGCCGAAGAAGAACAGGCCGTACTGATGGTTGATACAAAATCGGTAACCCCCAGTTCTTTTGCAACAATTTCCGAAATAGCTCCGCACTCGTGATGAATCACTTCGCGCAGGTGCCCTGCTTCGTGATTGGCGGCAAAGGCGGGGAAGAAATTCTCGGTCTTATCCATTCCTCCCACCGAATTCGCAGAAACAAATGCCTTCCTACAAGGAAATCCGGAAGGGAGGCCGGCATCCAGGAATGCTTCTTTTGCGGCTACCAGGCTTAATAAAGCGGTTCGGCTGATATGCACCGGTAATCCGGTCAACTGCGCCAGTTCCGAATTACTCAATTTCACTTCGGCAACCGGGAGGCGATTGCGGTGTTCGGATTGGAGGTAAACCATTGGAGCAATGCCATGGCGGGATTCCTGCAGCGAATGGAGGCATTCTGCCACATTATTTCCAATTCCGGAAATAGCCCCCAATCCTGCTACAAATACCGGCATAATTTAGGGATTCGCCTTTTGATGGGTGGTAATATACTCAGCCATACTACGTACCGAATAAAATACTTTAGGCCCTTCTTCTGCATTCAACAACTTGATATTATAATGTTGCTGAAGTAATACAATAAGCTCAAGTGCATCAATCGAATCGAGGCCCAGCCCCTCATTAAACAAAGGATCATCGTTTCCGATATCTCCCGGCTTTACGTCCTGCAAATTCAATTGTTCCACAATTTGCGTTTTCAAATCTTCCATTAATTTTTCCATCACCATCAAAAATAAGTTAACATATTTTGGGAAGTAAATTCAACTCCTTCCCCATTTTTTTCTACCCGCATTAATACTGCTTTATAATCTTCATTCAACAGATCAACCCAGCCGCAAATGCACGACTGCAAGATATTATTATTCAGCAGGCCCTGAACATATTGTGCAATAAAATCAGCATCAAATTCTTCCTGGATAAAAAAAGCATTCTCTCCCTTTAGTTTATGACGGATGCTGATTTCGCCCATGACAATATTGGGGAGGGTATATACAAATAGCGCCGGACTGGGGATAGAGGCCACCGTTTGATAATATTTCAGGTCGGCATCGAGGCTGGCATTTTTATTGGCAAGCACCATGCCTGCGGAATAATTATCATTTAAAGTAAATCCGGGTTTATCCTTTAAAAGGTATTCTGTCGCTACCCAACCCAATTTACTCAACCCGTCCATTTTATAAAATTTTGGATAGGTTACTTTCAAATTTTGGAAGGCTGATAAAAGAAAACGGGCAGTATCCGGCTCCTTACATTCAAAAGCCAGTTGGCCGTTGAGCCAAATCCTGTTATTACATACCGATACGACCGAAGTAATTTTGAATTTTTCTTCCAATTCCCGGTTGTTTTTATACTATAGTGTCTCTGAGGCGGATAATGCGCGCCAATTTATAAACAGCCTGTTCGTGGTCTTTTACATAGGGGTTATTCTGATCCCAAACATACCCTGCCAGCACAGAACAAATCATATTTTTAATATCCTCATCCTGGTTTTCAGCAAAGAAAATGGTATGCAGGGTTCCGTCGTACCAGGCATTTACATAGGTACGAAATACATCAACCCCCTGCATCATTACATCCATGTATTCCTTTTGCCAATCAACTTTCTCAGCTTTCAATTCCCTGACCACCAGGTTAGCCGCAATTTGGCTGGATGATACCGCGAGGGTAACACCCGATGAAAATACGGGATCCAGGAACTCGGTAACATTTCCAGTTAGGACAAAGCCCTCTCCAAAAAATTTATCTGTAGTTACCGACCAGCTCTTCAATTCCCTGGGTTCAAAAATCATTTCCGCATTTTTGAAACGTTCGGCAAGGTAGGGTTCGGTGGATACCAAATGCCTTAACTGGTCTTCGGGTGTGCCTTTCAGGGGTTCAAAGAAAGACGGACTTCCTACAAATCCCAAAGAAGTTTTCCCATTCGAAAAAGGGATAACCCAAATCCAGACATCCGGTTTATGCACCACGATGGTAATACGGCTGGGCTGATCGGCCATGGCTCGTTTTAAATCTACAAAATGGGTAAAAAGCGCTTTACGAGGTGGCAGGCTGGATGGCCTTTCCAGGTTGAAAAGCCGGGGGATTACCCTTCCATACCCGCTTCCATCAACAATAAATCGTGCTTTTATGGTTGATTCTTCTCCCTTTGCATCCACCACGGTGGTTTCAGATTCCGAACCGTTGAATTTAATTCCGGTTACGGTCGTTTCATAACTAATGGGAACGCCCTGTGAAACCACGGTATCTGCCAGAATTTTGTCAAACTCGGCCCTTGGTACCTGCCAGGTTCTTGTCCAACCCGGAGTGAACTGATAATCAAATTCGAAATCGCACACTTTTCCATTACTCACGAATTTGGCGCCATATTTTTCCTGGAAACCTGCTTGGCGCAACGCATCTAAGAAACCGGCTTCTTCCAGGGCTTCCATGCAGCGAGGCAACAAGCTCTCCCCTATTACAAAGCGGGGGAACTTCATTTTCTCAACAATTTTCACATTAAATCCTGCCTTATTTATAATGGAGGCGGCCACTGTTCCGGATGGGCCTGCACCGATTACAAGCACATCTACATTTTCTGTTTTCATTTATTAATCTTATTTACTTTTTTACACGGCATTTTAATAAGGATTGGCTGATTCCCACCTTGTGGGTCTCTTCTACAATCTCGAAACCGGCATTGTGGATACATTTAATAAAGGTCTCGTATCCATACATTTGGCTGGTTCCATTTGCAACGGCAGTAAAGTAAGGAGAGGTTTGCTGGAGGCAGAAAGCAGCTATTTCGAAGCGTTGTTTATCCCAAAATGGTTCCATAATAATAACCATCCCATTTTCGGGAAGGGCTTTTGCACACCGGCGTAAAATAGATTCAATCTGGGCTTCAGAAAAGCAATCAAGAAACTGGCTCATCCAAATCACATCAAAACCCGATGGCGGTATCACCGTTTCATCAAGGATATTGGCCTCTACAAAGTTAATCCGGTTTTGTAAACCGGCGGCTTCTACATTTTTCTTTGCCATATTTAACTGGCCCGGGAGATCCATAATGGTTACCGAAATATCTGCCTTGTATTTTGCGGAAGCCATGGCAAATTTCCCCGTATTCCCTCCAATATCAAGTAATTTTTTTACACCCTCCGTATAAACCAGGGGAAGTGCTTTGGGAAATGCATCGTCCGAAAAATAATGATCGAAATTAAACCAGCTCTTCTGGATTTGAGGGGGAAGTTGAGACAATCCTTCGTACACGGTGTTCCAATTCCCTAACTCCTTTAACCCTGCAGGCTTTCCCGTTTGAATGCTTTCTTCGAGATGAAATAAACCGCGGTAGTTTACATCCTGAACAAAATCCATATTTACCCGGGTCAGTTCATCATGTAATATAAAAAATCCGGTTTTGCCCAGGGTGAAACGCTTTTCATTCAGTAATACCAATCCGGTACCCAATCCGGATTCCAAAAGTACCCTGACGCCATATTCGGGGAGTTTAACTATTTCGGTAATTTCTTCCAGGGTAAGTCCTGCTTCCCCGGCTTTGTCTATTTCGCGCAGGATGCCGCTGTTGCGCAGGATGCGTGCGGTTTGAAATATAACCGGACCAAATGCAATCCATTGTGCAATTTCTTTGGCCTCAAATGCTGATCTCTTTTCTTTGTTAAATAATGTCATTCGTATTGCTTATTCATTGTTTGAAATATAACGGCCGCATTGCAGCCACCAAAACCAGATCCGGTTTTAAGGCAAACGCGGGCATTTTTCTCTATCAATTCACTGATAACCCGTACCGGAACGGTTGTTCCCGGTTGCGCATAACCGGGGGTAGGCATAATTTTTCCCTGTAATAAAGATTCGATAGAGATGATGGATTCGATTATTCCGGCTGCACCCAGTGTGTGCCCATAAAATCCCTTTAGGCTGTTTAGGGGCGCTTCGTTTACCCCTGCCAGTTGGAATGCCTTTGCTTCCATTTCATCATTATAAATTGTTGCGGTGCCATGTGCCGAAATGAAATCGACATCGGTACTTGCCATTCCGGATTCCTTTATGGCTTTCGAAATGGCTTCAGCCAGTTCTTCGCCGGTGCGGGAGGGTCCAGAAATATGGTTCGCATCGTTGCTTACGGATCCTCCCGCCAGCCTTACTCCATTGGAAAAGGCCTTGTTTGCGGTAAGAACAATAGTGCCAGCCGCTTCGCCCAGGTTAATTCCATTTCGAGACGCGTCAAATGGTTTGCAGGGGCCATGGCTTATGGCCTGGAAGGATTGAAACCCGGAAAGGATAAAAGAAGAAATCACATCGGCGCCTGCTACCACGGCATGCCCGTATTTTCCCGATTCAATCAGTCTTTTACCCACAATCAGCGCCAGGATACCCGAAATACAGGCATTGGAAACGACCAGGGGGGAATGCAAAAAGCCAAAATGAGACCGGATTTTCCCGGCAGAATGAGATAGAGAAATTTCTCCGGGATCAACCGGCTTTCCTGTTTCGATCTGGCTGATGTTCCCTTTTGTGGAAGAAATAATTAAAATTGTTTCTTCGGATTGGGGTTTAACCTGACAACGGATTAATGCATCCGTAAGGGAGGATACCAGGATGGATTCAAATTTTGTAAAGCCGGGAATAACCTGGTCTGTTTCAAAAAGAGAAGCATAAAAATCTTCCGGCGAAAGTTCAGGATTACTGTATTTCTTCACGCCTGTTTGCCCGGAAGAAAGGGAAACAAAATTTTCTGCAGTTGTTTTTCCAACCGGAGAAAAAATATTTGAGGATGCTATATATACGGCTGGCTGCATTAACTTAATCCGTATTTATTCTTCCAGTCATTAAAAAATTCGGGGGTATTTAACTGAAGTATCTGGTTTTCCTTATCCAGAAATACCTGGATTGAATTACCGGTAGCCACAATCTGATTAGTTGCTTTATTAAAAATCCGGTAATTGAACTTCATCTTGGCCGATTCGGAAGGAATAAAAATAGTTTCAACCAGGATGGTATCGCCATACTTCAGTGATTTTTTATAATGGCAGTTGACCTCCACTACGGGTATCACAAATCCCTTCTTAAATACATCGAGGTAACTAAGTCCGTGCATCTTGCCAAACGCTTCTCGACCGTCTTCAAAATACCGGATATAATGGCCATGCCATACAATGCCTAATGGGTCTGCCTCATTAAATCGTACCTGAATCTCGGTAAGGGTCGTAAGTTTGGGGGACATGCCTATTCTCCGTACTCCTTTTTAAGGTTTGAATAATTCTTTTCAATATCATTGAGGGTGGCTTTAATGGGTGAAACCCACATATTCCTAAACCCAAAACCTGCTGCTTTTTCTTCGTACCGTTTGGTTAATAATACTTTTTTACTGTGCATATCAATCAACACCAGCCATACGGCAGCGCCGTTATTTTTTTCCATTTTACGCATGGCCTCCATAACGAATAAAACACCCACACCTTCTTTTTGCTTTCCCAAATCGAGGCCTTTAACCACGGCATGGATATCCGATTCTTTTAACCGGGAAAAATCGTCGCTGTTCTGAGAAAGGATATCTTCCGAATTGATTTTTTCGATCCGTTTCTTAACCCCGCTAAGATCGGAACTCACCATGCTTTTGTGAAATGCCTTGCCAATATCATATTTTTTGGCTTCATAAACGGTAACGTCATTAATGCTGCCATATAACCGGTTTTTTATATCGATGGTATTAGCCATGGGGTCGTTAATCAATTTCGCTTTGCTGAAATCGATGCCAAGGTAAACCGTTGGATATTCACTGTTATTGAAAAAATCTTTTAATATTTGGGCATGAACAGAGCCGGAAACAAAGAAGACAGCAAAGAATACAAGTTGAAAAAATTGAAGCTTTTTCATAACGGGTCATTTATTTGATGATAAATATTTTCATTTCACAAGATGCAATTTCCTTGTTTTCAAAAAATACAGCACCCGTAACAAGGGAAACATCAAATACTTTTTGATGCACCGTTACGGTTGTTTCGATTTTGGCATTTACGGGTGGCAATTCATTTACTGAGAAATTTTTGACGGTGCCAATATAACCCACTTTGACCGGTTCCTGGCTGATTAAAGCCATAGCTCCAGCGTGGGCGGCGGCCGTTTGGGCAATATTCTCCAACAACCCCGGCTCCTGCAGGAATCCTTCAAAAACTAAAATATTATCTGGTGCTACAAGAAAACGGGTTCTGGAGGTGTTCTCATTATAATCGAGCAATTCATCCACCATTACAAAGGGAGGTCTTTGCGGGATATATTGAAGGATATTTTGATTGGGTTGCATCATTTCCAAAAATCGTAAAAGTTAAACCATTGCCGTGGAAATGCTCTTGTTTTTATTTCCAATTCCTGCACATACTCATTTAACATAATATCCATCAGGGCTGGCTTAGGCTGGTTGGCATAATCCTTTGCTTCGGAGGCAAAAAAGTGATAGTGCAGGGCAGATTCTTTCACGGCAAAAACAAAGGAAACCGGAACCCGGAAAGTGGATGCCAGAACAAATGGCCCAACAGGAAATGCTGCATCCCTGCCCAGGAAAAGATGCCTTTTTGTTTTATTTCCCGGAAGGAACCTATCAGCATGCATACAGATTAATTCATTTCTTTTCAGCGCCCCGCTAATTTCGTAAATATGGGAAAGGTCATTTTTTATTATAATAAATTTCACGGCCTTTTCTCCGGTAACACGTTCCAGATAGGATTTTATCTGTTCATGCTCTCCATCAAAGATAACGATATTGATGGCTGTGTGTAAGCGTTTTAATAGGTGGCCAGCCATATCCCAACTACCCAGGTGGCCGCTTATTAAAATACCGCCTTTTCCCTGTTTAACTATTTGGTGCAGGTTTTCTTCTCCATCAAAATGGAAGGAAAAGGGGTTATTGGTACCGCTCATCAACGCTACTTTATCGATCAGGGTTTGGCCAAGGAGGTAATAGTTCTGATATATGCTAAAAAAGGATTTTATCCATCCGAAACCAATCCGATATCGATAAAAGGAATACAAAGCCCGGGAGGCAGAAAAGGAAAAAAAGAAAAAGTAAAGGGTTACAAATCGCAATAAAAAATAAGCAGGGCGTACTCCTCCCTGCTTCAATATCCAAACAAAAACCCGGTATCCGGCTTTATTTCCCCGGGATTTTCCTTCCCATGCGGGCATTAAACCAATTCTTTAGCGTTAACTTTTTGAATTACGTAGTCGCAGAACTCCTTAAAGGAGTTAATATCTGAAAAATCTTCCGGTTTAACTTTAAATGCGAAATTGCTTTCTATCACCACCACAAGATCGATGTAATCAAGGCTATCCAGCCCTAAGCTGTCTTTCAGATTGGCATCCGGTGTAATTTTTTCGGGTTCCACTTCAAATTCATCAACCAGAAAGGCCTTAATCTTTTCAATTATTTCTTCATTTTTCATACTATAGCAGTGGTTATACGTATTTCTTTACAATGAGGGTTGAATTAGTACCTCCGAAGCCGAAGGAGTTCGACAAAAATACGTTAAAATCCCTTTGTAGTGTGCTTTTTACGATATTCAATTTAGCCGAATCCTCATCCGGATTTTCGAAATTTATATTGGGAGCAATAAATCCGTTTTTCATCATAACCAGGGAGTATACGATTTCGCTGGCGCCGGCCATCCAGCATTCATGCCCGGTCATGGATTTAGTTGAACTTACATAAGGGTTTGAACTGCCAAACACCTGGTGGATTGCCCTGGCTTCACTGGAATCGCCAGCCGGAGTGGAGGTGGCATGTGCGTTGATATATTCAATATCCGAAACCTGCAGGCCTGCATCCTGCAATGCTCTTTCGAGCGACCTGACGGGCCCGTCAACCGTAGGGTTTGAGATATGGCCGCCATTGGAAGAGAATCCATAGCCCACTACTTCGGCGAGGATGGGCGCCCCTCTTTTAAGTGCTGAATCGAGGCTTTCAAGAATTACCGTGGCAGCCCCTCCGCTGGGTACCAGCCCATCCCGGTCCCGATCAAAAGGCCGGGAAGCTTTTTGGGGTTCATCCATCCGGATGGAAAATGCCGAAAGCGCATCAAAGGAAGTCATGGAAAGAAAATTAATTTCCTGTGCCCCACCGCAAATTATCGTATCCTGTAATCCGGTTTTAATAAAATGATACCCCAATCCAATAGAATGAGAACCGCTTGCACAGGCAGCGCTAACGGTAAAATTCACACCCCTGAGTCTGAAAATCGTAGCCAGGTTCATATTTACGGTGGAATTCATAGTCTGGAAAACCGCACCCGAACCCAACAATGTGGTATCTTTCTTTTCCCTAACGAGGTCGTTTGATTCTATGACGGCTTTGGCGGATGAATCATTTCCATAAAAAATTCCCACTTCCCTTCTTGCTATATATGCTGCATCCATTTTGGCATTTGCCAATGCCTCGAGGGTGGCCATATAGGCATATTCTGCTTCTTCTGGAAGCATTATACGTGCCCGGCGGTCGAGCAGTCCTTTTAACTCGGGCCTTTCAACAAAACCGGTAAGGGCGGACCGGTATCCGTAATCCTTACGCTGGGGGTCGAAGATGATTCCCGACTTCCCCTGAAACAGTGAATCCCGGACTTCATCCAGGTTTTTCCCTATACAGGAATAAATCCCCATTCCGGTAATTACGACCCTGTTGTTCATGTTCTTTTAATCTTTATGGAAAAATTCCTTACGAATATAGGCCACCATTAATAGAAATTACCTCACCGGTAATATAGCCGGCTTCGGGGGCAGCAAGAAAGCCAACGGTAAAGGCTACTTCTTCGGGCGTCCCAAACCGACGCAAGGGAATCAGTGCTTTGAGTTCGGCTTCATTCAGGCCTTCCGTCATATCGGTTTTTATGAACCCGGGGGCAATCGCATTTACGGTTATTCCTTTCCGGCCAATCTCCTGGGCAAGCGCCTTGGTAGCCCCAATAACGCCGGCCTTTGCTGCTGAATAATTCGTTTGCCCTGGTAATCCTTTCAGGCCCGATAATGAAACAATATTGATAATTCTTCCATATTTTTTTAATAACATCTGGTTTACCACTACCCGGGTTACATTAAAGAAACCGCCTAAGCTGGTATTTAATACATTATCCCACTGTTCATCTTTCATCCACATCAATAAACCGTCATCGCGGATACCCGCATTATTCACCAAAACCTCTATGGTCTTTCCCGGATTAGCTTCAATCCACCCACCCAGTTTCTCCTGTACTTCCTTCCGGTTGGCAACATCAAATTGAATCAATTCGGCACCCACCCCTGCACTTCGTATAAGGGTTGCCGTATGTTGTGCTTCTGCTTCATTGGAACGGTAATTAATAAGGATATGGTATCCAATTTTGGCAAGTTGGATACAGACTGCCCTGCCTATTCCTCGTGAGCCTCCTGTTACCAGTGCATATTTCATTCGCAAAATTTTGGGGTTACGACGGATTAAAGCTAAACAAAGTATTTATTCCTCCCAGTTTTCGGGCAAATTGCCAAGTTTGAAAGAAATCACCGGGTCAGATTTTTCGAAAAACTTCTTGATTCGTTGAAGGTCTTTGTATTTGGGATTATCCTCTACAAATTTCGGAAAAAGTTTACGAACCTTTGCAAATACGCTCCCTGTTTCCGAAGAAAGCCGGTCATCACATTTCAAAAAATCAATTGCCTGCAGAACCGACATCATCTGGATTCCCAATACCTCAAAACTGTTGTCGATAATTTTCTTAGTAATGAGGGCCGCATTACATCCCATGCTTACAATATCCTGGTTGTCGTTGTTATTGGGAATACTGTGGAGGTACATAGGAAACGACAGGGTTTGGTTTTCGGCCACGGTAGAGGTGGCGGTAAACTGCATTCCCTGCATACCAAAATTTAGCCCGAGGGTGCCGAGGTTAACGAAGGGCGGGAATTTCTGGTTCAACTTATCGTTCAATAAATAATTTAGCTGGCGTTCGGCAAGCATGGAAAGCTTGGTGATGGCAGTCTTTAGCTTATCCATTTCCAATGAAACATAATCGCCATGGAAGTTTCCACCATGAAAAATATTATTGTTTTTATAATCTATAACCGGATTGTCGTTTACCGAGTTCAACTCATTCACTACCACCTTTTCGGCATACGCAATGGTATCGTACACTGGGCCCAAAACCTGAGTAACGCAACGCAGGGAATAATATTCCTGGACCTTATCTTCGAACACTTCGTGGTTGAGATTGGCCGGATTATATAAATATTCTGAGCGGCTTCGCACCATTTTACTATCCTTTAAAATATCTCTGAGTTGGGCTGCTACTGTATTTTGGCCCGTATGCTGTTTAACTACATTTAATTCATG
This sequence comes from Bacteroidota bacterium, assembly GCA_018266615.1. GTDB lineage: Bacteria > Bacteroidota > Bacteroidia > Chitinophagales > Chitinophagaceae > Ferruginibacter. Next base: position 65,132 of record JAFEAB010000094.1, on the reverse strand, counting down.
GGAGTAATGATCGTCGTAGGCCTCTACAATTTCATTAATCATGGCCGATAGTAAAACACTCCACTCGATAAGCTTTTGTGCCTGTATGATATTCAGCATCCCGATACCTGTCATGGCAGAAGTGCCATTGATAACCGCCAATCCTTCCCTGATCCGGATTTTTAGCGGGGTGATACCCAATTTTTCATAAACGGCTGCCGTAGGTTGAACCACCCCTTCAAATATCACCTCCCCTTCCCCAATTAGCACCAGGGCCAGATGGGCAAGCTGCACCAGGTCTCCACTGGCGCCCACCCCACCGTGTTCGAAAATGCAGGGCGTAACATTATTATTTATGAGGTTTACCAGTATCCGGAGGCTGTCTGGATGAACCCCGGAATAACCCTGGATAAGACTCTGTAAACGGGCAACCATAACGGCTTTCACCATTTTTGGGGTCATTAATTTCCCCCCTCCCGAACTATGGCTACGGATGAGATTATATTGGAGTTGCAACAGATTTTCTTCACTCACCTTATACTGGGCCATGGGGCCAAACCCCGTATTGATACCATATATCAGCTTATTGGAAGAAAACCGCTGAAGAAACTCAAAACTTCTGGCGGCATTTTCTATTGCCTTATCAGAAAGAATAATTTTTTTGTCCTTAAAAACTATATCCGAAAACTCACTTAAAGAAAGCGGACTATCCCCGACAACGATCATGGGCCACCTGAAATTTAATTGCTGGCTGAAAAATGTTAATCTGTAAAATTAATACAAACTATTTAATACAAAATTAAGGAGCAAAATTCTTGAAAAATAAATTTGGGGAAGAAAAAGCAGTCATTTTCACTGCCTGATAAACAGGATACTTTCCAAAATACGATTTACTGCGTATCCTTTTTTGTTTATAAAATCATTAATTTGTATTCAAATTCATCAAAATGAAGAAAATAATCGCTCTTGCTATTTTATTTTTTACGATCCAGGCCAATGCCCAAAAAGTTAAGTTACAAAGCGGCAGCCTGGATGCCCTAAAATCTGAAAATTCCATTCATATCGAATTCAAGTATGATGGAATGAGTGTGGGAAAGTACGATACGGAAAAAGAATACCTGGATGCCAAAACCGCAGAGTACAATAAGAAAGAAGCGGGAAAAGGAGATGCCTGGGCCGCCAATTGGAAAAATGACCGGGAAGCCCGGTTTGAGCCAAGGTTTATCAAGGAATTTACCGAACAATCGAAAATGACCAATGATAAAAATGCGAAATACACCCTCATTTTTAAAACATTGAAAACAGAACCCGGTTATAATGTAGTGATTTCAAGAAAAGATGCTTCCATTGATGGGGAAGCCACCCTGGTTGAAACCGCAAATCCGTCCAATGTAATTGCCACCATTTCTGTAAAAAATGCACCAGGCAGGATTTTCGGGGGATATGATTATGATACCGGCCTTCGCCTGCAGGAGGCATACGCCACGGCAGGCAAAAAACTGGGGAAATTTATCAAATAGTTTCAAAAAATTATTTATTACCTGCTGCCTCAAAATGTTGAGGCAGTTTTTTTATTTCCATCTCCTGTAAAACGGAGTAAAATAAACGTCCCTTTAAATGGCTACTATCTCCCAACCCAGTCCTGATTAACTTTTAAATTGCCATCAAATAGCCATTTCAAAAAATTGAATCCTAAGGAAGCCCGTTGATCCTTTAACGCAGAACAGGATCCCATTTTGTAAATATTCGGGTATATTACATTGATCCATGTCATCGAAACTAATTGATAAACTGAAACACAAACCCTTTGTAAGGGCCCTTGTATATGCCCTGGTGGGAAGTATCTCCTACCCCGGCCTGAATATATTTAACCGGCTCCGGATAGAAGGTACCGAAAATATTGAAAGCCTGCCAAAACAAAATGTACTTTTCGTAAGTAACCACCAAACTTATTTTGCGGAGGTAATTTCCTTTCTGCATATTTTTTGTGCCGTAAAATGGAAAAGAAAGAACAGGCTGGGGTTCCCCTGGTACCTCCTATCACCGTACACCCGGGTATATTTTGTTTCGGCAGCTGAAACGATGCAGGCAAGCTGGTTAACCCGGCTTTTCGAATTAGCCGGTTCACTCACGGTGAGGCGTACCTGGAATGCCGACAGCACCATTCAGCGCAAGGGCCTCGATCCTTCCGATACCCGAAAAATAGAACGGGCTTTAAAAACAAGCTGGGTCATCAATTTCCCTCAGGGAACCACCAAACCCTTTGCTCCGGGAAGAAAGGGTACTGCATTGCTCATCCGGCAAACCAACCCCATCGTAATCCCAATACGAATTGATGGATTTAATACGGCATTCGATAAAAAGGGGCTTCGAATGAAAAAATGGAGGACATCCTTATCTGTAAAATTTGGGGCCCCACTAAGGTTTACCAGCGAACAATCGAATGAGGAAATTCTCGAAGAAATTATGTTGGCCATTGGGCAAAGTAAAACGCAGGCCCCTAACCCGGGTGCCGGTTATCCATAAACTTCATTAATTTTCTCCCCGTTTCGGGCATTTGCATTTTTTGCAATTCTTCCTGGCTAATATAACTTACATGAGGGCTTACCCTTAACCTTGCCTGTAGGTTGGCCCTTATCTTCCGGTCGGTCTCCTCCGCCAGGTTCGATGGAAGAATATGCAGTTTCACTTCATCTGTTCCCACTTCATTGGAATATACTTCCACCACGTAATCCCTCACATCTTCCATATCGTTTAACATATCGAAGAGAGCCGGAGGATAAAGCGTTGTGCCTTTAAACTTAATCATCTGCTTCTTGCGGCCCACCACCGGCGAGAGGCGTGTTGACCATCTTCCGCAACGGCACTGGCCAACATGGTGAATACAAATATCACCCGTTTTATAGCGCACCAGGGGCATTCCGGTTACCCCCAGGGTAGTGATGGTTACCTCCCCTGGTTCCCCTGGCGAAACGGGATTGTCATTATCATCCAGCATTTCGAGAATAATCAGTTCGGGTTGCATGTGTCCGCCGCAAAAGAATCCACATTCCGTAAACGCTGTTTGCATTTCGGTAGAGGCATAGGTAGAGTACAAATCAATATTCCATGCTCCGGCAATTTTTCTTCCTAATACATTTAAGGAAAAATCGGTGTTCCGGATATTTTCTCCAATACAAATGGCTTTCTTCACCGAACTTTCGTTCAGGTTAATGCCATGTTGTTCAGCAAAATCTATCAGTTTAATAATAAACGAAGGAACGGCTACGATGGCAGTTGGATTCAACCGGCTTATCGTATCCAATTGCAGGGACGGCACGCCAGGCCCCAGCCGTATGATGCCTGCGCCAATCTTCCGAAGCCCGCTATAATAGGCCATCCCAGCCATAAATTGCCGGTCGAGGGTAAGCATTAACTGAAAAATATCATCGGCAGTGGCGCCTGCACAGGTAAAGGAATGATATTCGTTTATGGCTAACCGTAGGAGGTCGTTTTCGGTAAGGGCAATATTTACCGGGCTGCCCAAAGTTCCGGATGTAGAACTATATTCAATTACTTCGCGTTTTGGAACACAAAGAAAATCATCGTTAAAAAGTTGCAATTGTTCCTTCCCAATGGGGGGTACTTGTTTCAGTTCGGCCAGGGTCTTTATTGAAAGAGGGGAAATTCCGCTTTTTTGAAAGTGTTTTTTAAAAAATGGTGAATGGGCAGAAACGTAAGCAAGGGTCTGTTGAAGTTTCTGCTCCTGCATGGCAATAATCGCCTGTTGCGGATCGGTGAGGATATGGCCGGTACTCATCATAATTTTTCGAGCATTACAAATGCAACTGCAAATTCTTTAATGTGCGATAAAGAAACAAAGATCCGGAACCCGGGTAATTTTTCAAGCGTGGCTTTTGTATTGCCCAGCAGGGATATTTCAGGTTTACCATCTTCATTTGGCAGGGTTTCAATTTCATTAAAATACGTACCCGATTGCCAGCCTTTTCCAAGGGCCTTTAAGAAGGCTTCCTTTGCGGCAAATCGGGCAGCATAATATTCGTATTTACCCGTCATTTTTTCACAATAGGCAATTTCTGCCGGAGAAAACACATACTCCCTGAATCCCGAATGCCTTTGCATTTTCTCGGCTACCCTTGCCACCTCAATGATGTCGGTCCCAATACCTGAAATCATTCCTGCAACGATTTAATTTTTTGAATTTGTTTCTGGATGTGCTCTTCTTCCGGTTTTGTAGCAATTACTTTTGTAAGCGCTTCTTTATACCAATGAAGCGCCCTGGTGTAATTATGCTGTTTAAAAGCATAATCGGCAGCAAGCACATATGCATTGTAAAAATAGGGGTTACTTGCAACGATACTGTCTGGAACAACTTGTTTCCCGTCTGCAATATCCTGTTTATACTTCCTATATTTTTCAAACAAACGGAAGGTATCTGTCAGGAGATAAGGATCGGGCGGAATGGTTAAGGCGGAATCGATCACTTCCCGGTTTTGTGCCAGGCCTTTCATGGCAAAAATTTTATTCAGGTCGTAAGCCACATATTCCCCTAACTGCCAGGGAGAGGTAGAAACCCATACCAACCGCTTCTCCGGTTCAAAAACCACGGAATGGTGTGCAATCATCTGGTTAATGGCTTTTTCATTTCCTTCTCCAATATCTTTTCCGTTTAACCCTTTCCGGTCGCGAAGGATGGCCACCGTGGCCGGCACTGTATTATGTCTGTCAGCATCTACCAGTTCTTTAAGCCGTTGGTAACGGTATTCGGAGGCGCTTTCGGAAATTTGCTGCTGGTTCTTTTTTGTGTGTAAAAATTCTTTGCCCTGGAAATGGTTGGTGCAAAGGATATAATTCTGATGTGGGTCGTACACATCCAGGTCGGTGGGGGTTTTCTCGATGATCACGGCTTTATGATCGGCAGCGGAAGCCACCAGGAAAGATTCGGAAACAAACATTTTCCGTTTCTTTGCGATAGCGATAGCTTCGCTGATGTTACCGGCATATTGTAAAATTTCGCGGGTCACTAATGAAACCGGGGTGGCAGAGGATGTGGGAATATCGGATTTAGCCGCGTTAATTGTGACTGCAAGCCCCTGATCGTTCATTCCTGAAACGGCGCCAATAAACCCGCCCCAGGTAATAATCATAAATTTATGGCCGCTTGAGGGATTAAAGAACGCCACAATTTTATCTTCCGAAAATTTATCGCCAACCCAGAAATCGAAATTCCTTCCCATTATCATACTACTATCGGCAGAGTGGCTTCCCCAGGTAGCAAATGATGTGCAACCCACGAGGGCCAGGTTTTGAACGGCATGGCCGATGTCATGAGCGGCATGATAATTCAGGATGCGTTGGTAATTCGTGCCAAGGTATTGGAATGCGGGGCTGGCAGAGGCGGAAATACCATAAATTTCTTCCTTATCCTCTTCGGTAACGTATTGGGGGAGGTTCCGGTTAAAAAATCCAATCATATCTTTTAAAAAACTGCGGATAAATCCGGAAGGAATCATTTTAAAAATCTGGTCGGCAAAATGCTCTTCCTGCCTTACCACCAGCTCTTTCGTGAGCTTACCATTAATGACGCCCCGATCAAATGGTTTTCCCTCTACATACAATTCATAAAGGCCCGATTTACTATGCCGGAACCAATTATCGCCAATTGTATAAAACCCATTTCCATGATCTACTCTTTTTAGATTTAAAGCCGATTTATCTTTTACATTTGGCGGCTTTACATTAGAAACTGCCTTTACATATATATAAAAGCAAATCAGCAACAACAGCAGGATGCCGATGAAATACAAAAGGACCTTTCCTATTTTTTTCAGGCTACGCATTCCTGATTTTTTTTATAATTTCTTCACTCTCTAAAACCGAAGCACAGGTTACCAACCCACTCATCGCAGTACCCAAAACCCCATGAAGATTGAGGTTTTGGCCGGTTAAAAACAGATTTGGCACTTTGGTTCGGGATGATATAAAAGTTTTCATTGGATTGGCAGCATCTTTAACGATTCCATACATGGAACCATCGGAGCTTCCAATATAATCTCTATAGGTTAACGGTGTAGAGGTATAATAGTTCAGGATATGGTTTCTTAAACCTGGAAATTTCTTTTCTGCCAAATCGATTAATATTTCTGCCTTACGCTTTTTAAATGCATCGTAATCTTCACCCCGTTCATTTTCATCGGCAACGGTATTAAAAGATCCAGCCCATCTTTCCACTTCGCTGAAACGCATACAGGCTAAAATAGTCAGGGAATCCGCAAAAGTTTCCGATTTAGAAGATGCCGAGAAAAAAAGAGCATACCCCAGGGGCCAATTGTCTTCCGTATGGTGAGGCATATCCCAGGCATGGCCAAGGGGTTTATAATAATAATTGTGTTTATTATAAGGGAAGCTGTTTTTCTTAAATACGATATTGACCTGGAAGCCGCCAATCCCATTTTCCATCGATTCCAACCGCTGCCGGTAGCTGTGGCGGATGATATCTGTCTTAGCCAGTTTGAGTGTAATAGCCGGGTGGATATTGGATATTATTCTTTTTGCATGGATGATCTGGCCATTTTCCAATCTAACCGAAGTTGCCATGCCCTTTTCAACAAGGATTTCATCAACCCTCGCCTTTGTAATTATCACTCCGTTATGCGCTCTGATATTTTTTGCCATCAGGCGGGCTATAATTGAGCCTCCATCCACACACTTCCAGGAGCTTTCAATATAACTATTAAGAATCATGGCATGTACATAGAAGGGCGTCTTTTCTCCATCCAATACATAAAGCATACTATTTCCAACCAGCACTTCCCGAAGCAGTTGGTTATTCGTTAGCGATTCTATAAAGGGCTTCACCGCTAATTCAATCACCGATGTTTTCTCCGAAAAGTTTCCTCCATCCCGCAAATTGTACAAAGGGAACCGGCTGCAGATATCCCGAATCACATCACAATATTTGCGGATAGCCTTTTCTTCTCCGGGAAAATCCTTAACCAGGTGGCTGATAAAATTTTCGTAGCCCTGGGCAAATACATAGTCTTTCTGCTCATCGCCTATCATTATTCTATCGAAACAGTCTTCTTCCAGTTTTTGAAGTTTCAGTTTATCAATAATCCCCAGGTATTTAAAAATCTGAAATAGGTTCTGTCCCGGGCCGAGACCTCCAATATAATGTACCCCCGAATCGAAAATGGTTTTATCACGAACAAAAGTTTGCAGGCAACCTCCAATTTGTTTATTCTTCTCCAGCACACAAACCCGGAATCCCTCCCGGCTAAGAATATCCGCACAAAGCAAGCCGCCCATGCCGCTACCAATAATTACTATATCATATTCCTTTACCTCCATTTATTTATGCAAAACAAAAATAGTGTTAGAAGTTACATCGGAATCGTTAATCATTTCAACCCGCATTCCAAACTTATGGGCCACCTCCAAAATACGGGTCCGGCTCAGGAAGACCAGTTTATGTTCCGTTTTATTAAATTTAAAAATTCGGGTAGAAAATAATTCGGTGGTTTGCGTACGGCCGTGCTTTTCATTTTCAGCATCGCCTTCTCTAATGATCAGTATTCCCTTATCATGAAGTGCCCCGATGGCATTTTCCATAACCCGGTCCTGTGCATCCTGTGGAAGATAATGCAACACATCGGCCATTATAATGCTATCGTATTTTTCAAATTCAAACTGTAGGAGATCTGCCTGTGCGAAACGGATCCGTTCGTTGCGGCAAAAACAACGTTGGGCTGTATCAATTTTTTCCTCATCATAATCTATACCGGTAATATCTCTTCCTTCTCCTGTAAAAGAAAGCATATACGAGATAAATCCATAGCCGCATCCTGCATCAAGCACTTTCGCTGTTTTGGGAATCAGGTTATGAAAAACGGAGTAATCCTTTTCCAGCTTCACTTTTACCCGCATATACCATTCCAGCACGGGGCCTTTATAAATAAAGTTGTAAAACAGTTTATTTCGAAAGTACCGGGGAACTTCCATTTCTTCCCGCAATTTCTGGAACTCTTCCCGCATATATTTCCCCACGGATTTAGCAGCTGTGGAATAACCACCGGCCAATAAAGGGTTGCCTGGGATAATCCGGGGAAGAATTTTAACGGTAAGCTGTCCGTCTTTCAACAGGAGGTCCTTCTTATGCAGCGTATAATCGTTACCGTGAATAAGGATTGGCAGGATATCAACGCCCAGTTTTTCTGCGAGGTAAAACGCTCCTTTATGAAATCGGCGAATGACGCCATCAGCCGAGCGGGTTCCCTCCGGGAAAATAAGGAAAGAATATCCTTTACCCACCCGTTCTTTCATCTTATCAAGATGGTTTTCAATTTCTTCAGCCGGAAAATAATCGGCCATTCGGATTACCGGGCCAAAATAAGGCGCATTCCATTTCCGGCGGTTGGTGAACATAAGGATTTTAGGGTGCAGCATCATTAATGCCACAATATCGAGAGAAGACTGATGGTTGCAAATGATAACTGCCGGTTTCGAGAAATCTTCCTTATCGCCGTTGATGATTTTCTTTTTCACATTCACCATTATATACACCAGCGATTTGGTTGCCAGCCAAAGCATCCGGTGGTACAATAGTTTTCCTCTCTCCTTAACGCGAAGGTGTGCAAACAGCCGGCCAACCACTGTAAAAAAAATACTCCAGTGAATGAAATATGAAAAAGCAAAGGAGGACTTAATAAATCCAAAAAACGTCCAGGGGTACAAGCCCTTTTTAACTCTATTCGTAATGAGGAGATTGAATAAAAAGGGGATCAGGATTTGAGACATCAGCACAACACAAAGGATGCCGGTTATGGAAATAAGGGCAATAGATTTTAATGCGGGGTGTTGTGCAAAAATAAGTACGCCAAGGCCGGCAACCGTGGTTACCGCAGAAAGGATAATGGAAGATTTATAGGAGGAGAGATTTTTCCGGCCGGTTTTATATTCTTGTAACAAACCATCCATAATAAACAGGCTGTAATCATCGCCAAGCCCAAATATTAATGCGGAGATAATAATGTTGATTATATTAAACTCAATATGGAACAGGCCCATTATTCCTAAAATCCACACCCAGCTAATAGCCATCGGGATAAAAGAAATAAGGGTAAGTTCAATCCTCCCGTACATCAGCAGCAACACAAAAAATACCAGCGATGCCGTCATCCAGGCAATACTTGAAAAATCGGCATTTATTAAGCCCACAAAGCGGGACGACAGATATTGCCTATCCAGCACAGTTACATTGGGGTTATTTTCAAACTTATGGTAAACGCTATCCTTTTTTCCGGACACTACTTTAACCAGGGTAACCACGGTATGCCTCCCCTTTTTATTGGAGATATAATCGGAAAGAAATGCATTCTTCATGCTGCTTTCTGAGGCGGAATCAACAGGTTGGTATTTTCGTTCAATCAACGCTCGCAAAGGCGTAAACGCCTGCTCCCTGAAACCGGCTTTAACACCTGCAGAAACTATATGGTGCAGGAAGCTGTCTGTTCTCTCCTTCGTCCAAAATGATTCCCATTTTGATATTCTCAATCTTTGCAATGAATCGGAAATAATTAAAGAGGAAACCCCTGATTCCTTAATTACCACACCCTGTTTTTGCAGACCCGCCAGCTCCTGGTTTACCCTTTCATTATGTTTCAGGGCATCGTCCATTGTCCTTCCCTCTGTAACAAGGTAGATTGATTGGAGAGAATATCTGTTAATTTCATTGAGCTGCTGTTGCGACTTTTTCAATGCCGGCGACATGAAGTTCATTTCTTCCAGATCTGTTTGAAAGCCGGCTTTAGGTACCCAAAAAGCGAAAAAGACAGTAAGGATAAAAATGGCGGCTACCAGCCATTTATTGGATTCGGGTTTCAATTCAGCGATTCGATTAATCAACCCTTTATTTTCTTTCTCCTTTTTGTCCTCAATTATTTTACCCATTAAATGGGGAAGAAAAATAAGCGATGCGAGGGATGCGCCAATCAGGCAAAAGCCCGCGAAAAGACCCAGGTCGCGCAGCATTTCAGATTTTACAAACGCAAGGCAAAAGAAACCGCCAATGGTAGTAAAGCTTCCGATGGTCAGGGGTTGTGCCAGGTGGGCTATGGTTTCAGGCATATTTCGGGTATGCCGGAAATGGTTATATAGATGCAGCGAATAATTTACGGCGATACCCAGAATCACAGATCCGGTACCCAATGCAATAACAGAAATACTGCCTTTAATTAATCCAACCATCGCCAGGGCAAACACAGCGCCGTAAACAACCGGAATAAAAATTATAAACGGCGCCCGTTTCTGCCTGAAATAAAACCCGAGAAAAAGCATGATAAACAATACGGTTATGCCCTGGGTAAGCAACGAGTCGGTGCGTAATTGGCGGGCATTACCCACCGAAACCGCAGTGGCACCAAAATATTGGATGTTGATGTGGGGATCTTCCTTCAAATTGTGGAGGGAGGCATCAAGAAGTGAAATGAACTTACTGTTTTGCCCCGTATTGGAGGGCGGATATTTGGGAGTAATAAAAAATAACAAATGCCGATGATCCCGGGTAACTACATACCCATCATACAACTCAAAATTTTCATCATATTGAAGTTGTTGCAATTTTTTCATTCCGAGAAAACTGATGCCCGAAGGATCGGCTGCAATAAACTGCTTCAGTGCTATTCCGGCGGGAGAACTCAGGATGCGAAGGTTGTTTTGAACTGTTTGCTCTACCCTATCACCGCTAATGAGCACCCGGATAGAATCATAATCGGCATCATTCAAAAACACGGGCAGGTGGTTATGGATGATAGAGAATAAACCGGTTGCCACCGATTCATCCACCCTGCCATCTATTTTTGAAAAATATCCTTTTGCGTTATTTTCAATAACCGGTATCACCCGATCGGCGGCAGCCACCAAGGAATCCACTGCATCTTCGGAACTATCTTTTGTGCTGATGGTAAACACCAGTTTATCCATAAACTTAGAATCCTGGAACACCTGGTTCAACTTATCGATTTTTGGATCCTTGGGTAATATGGAGGAAATATCTTCTTTAAAATGAACCTTCGTGGCAAGAAATCCAAACATCAAAAAGCTGGCAATAAAAATTACTGCCAGCATAATTCGCCGGGAAGAAAAATAGAAGTATATTTTTTGAAATAGGGAGCCCATTTGCTATCCGGATATGGCTGTTTTTCGGGGAATTATTTTAATAACCACAAAACTTAATATTCCAAAAAAAATACCCGCCAATACAGCCAGGGTTATTGCACCATAAATATATTGTTCGAGGTTGGTTCCAATGGATTGTAATGTAATTTTATTATTAAAGTTCAGGTGCATGGCCCGGTTGCCCATCCAAATCGTCCCAAGGCGGTAACTTCCAAAAAGCACAAAAGGCAACAGGGGAGGAATGCTGATATTGGCGCCGATAATAACAAGGGCTTTATTCAATTTAAATACCACCGATAATAAGATGGCAGTAATTAATTGAAAGCCCCAAATGGGTACAATACCCATAAACACGCCCAGGCCAAGGGACAAAGATTTCTTGAAGGCAGATTCGCCAGGCACTATAACCAGTTCCCACAACCTTTGCCAAAATTCCTTTTTCCATATATTCTTTATGATTTCCACCGGCTTAATGTATAAAAAACTGATCAGTACAAGAACGGTATTCAATATACTGATACGGAAGAAATCCTTAAATGGCCGAAAATGTGAAACCCGTTCTCCCTGAGGTGCATAATAGACACTAACCGGCACTTCTACTACTTTTACGCCCCTCCATGCGGCCCGCACCAACACTTCAATTTCAAATTCGTACCGGCTTGTAAAATACCGTAAATGGGATAGCGGTTTTAAGGGGTAAAGGCGATAACCGGATTGTGTATCCGAAACCCGGATCCCGGTTTCTACCTTAAACCAAAAATTGGAAAACCGGTTGCCAAAACTGCTCCCCCCCGGAACGGACTCCTGGTTCATATTCCTTGCCCCAATAATGATGGCGTTTTTATTCTGTTTAAGTTCATTCAAAAAAAGCGGAAGGTCTTTGGCAAAATGCTGCCCGTCTGAATCAATACTTATGGCGTAATCAAACCCCTTACTCAGGGCATAGGCAAAACCTCTTTTCAAGGCATACCCCTTCCCTTTATTGGGAGAGTAATCAACTACCTGCAAACCAGGCATACCTTGCAACAACTCCCCCGTTTGGTCTGTAGAACCATCATTCACTACAATTACATCATCACAAAAAACTTTAACATCTAAAATGACTGCCTGCAACGACTTCGCATTATTATAAGTGGGTATAATTACACAGGTTATTAATTCCTTAAATTCCCGGCAATAATTCGAATTTGTTTGCATGTAAAGTTCCGGCAGGTTGAAAAACACGATAACCCTGAAAATTTATAAGTCCTGGTTTAATGGGATTGAATACTTTTTTCAAAAATACAAAAATCAGGGTGGTTAATTTAACCTCCATATCCATAAACCCACGATATCTTTAATAAAGCACTATTCTACTTTCATGCGAATAACTAATTCCCATCCCCGGATTCACATTTTTTTTTGAGAGGAATCATTTTCCTAATTCTAAATATAATTCTTTCCATTCCTTGCTTGGGGCAAAATGTATGCAGAGGGATACTCCATCGATGACCTTATTACAGCTCCCTGGAACGCTTTATAATAATTTTTTGGTGAACGGTATTTTGGAACCATTCCATTTGCTTTCCTTCCGGAAATGCCAGGAAATGACGGATATTATTTTTTATCCAGGGCAAATAACCGGTTGTTCCGATATGAATACCTGGCCGACCGTTTTGCAGGATACCGGATAGAACATACCTGGTATATCCGCCCCACCTGGGCCCGTATTTCTTAGGATAACTAAATGTATAATGACGGTGGCGATTTTTTTAAACCCCAATGAAAAACCCTATACCGAAATAGGTACCGGAATTGAAAATGTTTTTCATCTTATTCGGATGGATGCCATTGGGCAGGTCTAATCAATACCCGGTTCAATCCAGACATCGCGGTTTGGCATCTTTGGAAGTTTCATGTTTTGATGGTAATTACAAGGCAAATACCTGCAATGCATTGTGGCTGGTTATCCTGGCTACCTCTCCCAAACTTATCCCTTTAATCCGGGCAATTTCATTCGCAATAATGGGCAAATAGCTGCTTTCATTGCGTTTTCCCCGGTAGGGGACCGGGCTTAAGTAGGGAGAATCGGTTTCTAACACAATATGTTCCAGCGGGATTTCAGATAAAACAGCCGCCAGCCCCGATTTCTTATAGGTAAGAACACCCCCTATCCCCAACAGAAAACCCAAACCGATAATTTGTTGTGCCTCTGCCAGGTTGCCGCCAAAACAATGAAAGATTCCTCTTTTCTCCGGCAAATTATTCCTTACGAGTTCAATTGTGTCTTCCATCGCATCCCGGGTATGGATTACAATAGGAAGTGAATACTGGTTGGCTAATTCAATTTGGCGTACAAACAATTGTTGCTGAAGGTTGATAAATTGTTTATCCCAGTAATAATCCAGGCCTATTTCACCAATGGCAGCAAATTTTCGACGGGTAAGCATATCTTCCACAAACGCAATCTCTTCCTGGAAACCTGCATTAACGGAACAAGGGTGTAAACCCATCATAGGTATGCATTTATGAGGAAACCGATCCACCACCCTAAACATTTCAGCCGCAGTAGATTTATCAATTGCCGGGAAATAAAACCTCTCAACACCGGAGCCCTCAGCCCGGATCATTACTTCATCCAGGTCGTTATCAAAATCATTTGTATATAAATGGCAATGGCTGTCAATCCACATTTTTTACACTTTATTGCAAATTTCTAATTATACCGAATTATCCCCAATTAAGGTTTTCGAAAAGGGTAAAAAAAGAAAAAGAAAAAACTTGGGGTATTAAATACTATGCTGTAACTTGGCAAAAGTTTTCATAGGGTACGGATTAAAAAAGGGCTAGGGTTTCTACCCAGGCCCATTTTTTTTACTATAACTTTTCAAAGTTATAACCCTGTTCTGCAAAGTGTTTCAAGGTCTGTGGAAGGCAATAACGCAAACGAGCAAAGGCTTTTTCTGTATCATGAAATACAATAATGGCTCCATCGCCAGCTTTGGATTTTACAATATGCAGGCAATCTTCGCCGGATATGGAAACATCAAAATCTCCACTAAGTACCGACCACATCACCACCTTCATTTCAGGTTTCATTATCCGAAGTTTTGAAACCTGTGATTTCTTTATGCGACCATACGGCGGTCTGAACAAATCAGAAGAAATCAGTTCGCCTGCCTTGAGGATATTATCAACATATAAATCATCTTCCGTTTTCCAACCATTCAGGTGGTTGAAGCTATGGTTTCCCACCGTATGACCTTCTTCCAAAACCCGATGATATATATCGGGGTATTGTTGTACGTTTTTACCAATACAGAAAAAGCTGGCTTTTGCATTATACTCTTTCAATGTATCCAAAACAAAAGGAGTGGTTACCGGAAGAGGACCGTCATCGAAACTGAAGTAGATCTTTTTTTCCCCCACAGGCATACTCCACAAAAAGTTAGGATAGAATTTGCGAAGCCACCAGGGCGATCCGGTAAGAAAAGGCATAAGGCAAGATATTTATTAATTGGAATAGGATGGCCTCCATTAAATATTTTCCCTGCAAAAAAAAGTGGCTGTCTCACTTTTGAAACAGCCACTTAAATTCTGAACCTGGTAATGCCAATAATTTAATAAGGAGCGATAACTGTTTGCTGAACCCCATTGGAGCCAGTCCATACTAACTTGTAATAATATGGATTACCCCCACCAGGGCAGGTTGTAGGCTGGCCAGATGAATCCAACCCAAAGGTTACCACTACAGTAGCTATCATTCGTTGGTGGGTCACCTTTCCACTCACTAAGCGGAAGTCGCAATCCTGCCTTACCACAAGGGGATTGTCGATGGAAGTAACAAATGGGGTGCCAAAACGGGTGGTTCCCCATTCCGATATATTGGAAATATTTCCGTCTGTATGGGTTCCGGAGATACTTACCACAATTCCTTGTTCATAAGTATAGGTTCTCCGGCGTGCCACCATCCAGGTGCGTGTTGACCCATTATCGAAGGTTATGCTCATCCCGGTGCTGTTAACATCGTGAATGATAGTACCCAGGGAAGACAGGTTCATCAACTTCCCACCCGTAACATTGGTAATGGTATGAGAACCATTAATGGTAATACTCTTCCCATCACTGAGGCGGGTAATTTTCACATTACTGTAGGTAGCTGTAACCACGGCCCCCTGGTCGGAAAAATGTTCTGCTATGGGCATGGATAAGGTGATGGTTCCGGTGCGGGAAGTGTGCCCGCCCAAACAGGTTCCACCGGTATATGTAATGGTAATGGTTTTGGTAGTTGTTGTGGTACCTACCGAAACGGTGGCATCGCAAATGGCTGTTGCCACATTGGTTCCCCTTCCCGAAAAGGAAGCATTTTCCTCGATAGCCGTGTTGGCATCATTGGTCGTGTTGTCCATTGCATCGGAGAATCGGGCTTCATCATCAGAATGAACAGCCAATTGCGTGTTTTCATCGATGGTGCCCGGGTTATTGTCCGATTTTTTACAGCCGGTAATTACCGAAAGTGCAACCACTCCGGCAACCAGGAAGAATCCCCATACTTTTTTCATAAAAATGATTTTTAAGTTTTTGTTAAATAGGTTAGGTAGATAATTCCCGGTATAAAAGGTTTAAAGAATGGATGAGTTTTTCTAAAAAAGTTTTTCAACCTTAAATTAATCCTCTTCGGGCAATAGTTGGTAATCCGCAGTTTCATCTTAACTCATCCTTAACTTTGCAACTATGGCAAATAATCAAATTAGGGTACGTTTTGCTCCCAGCCCAACCGGTGGCCTGCACCTGGGAGGAGTTCGTACGGCATTATATAATTATCTTTTTGCACGGCAGCACGGTGGAAAATTCATTCTTCGGATCGAAGACACAGACCAGTCGCGGTTTGTGGAAGGTGCCGAAGACTATATCAATAACTGCCTGAAATGGTGTGGTATTGAGCCAGATGAGAGCCCGGAGAAAGGAGGAGAATATGGACCCTACCGGCAAAGCGAAAGAAAACCCCTTTACGCCGAATTCGCCAGGAAACTGGTTGAATCCGGCCACGCCTATTATGCATTTGATACCCCAAAAGAACTGGAGGAGATGCGGAATTCTTTAAAATCCGATGCAAACCCATCTCCCCAATATGATCAGCAGATTAGAGGGAAAATGAAAAATTCATTAACCCTTCCTGCAGAGGAAGTGGATCGGTTATTGAAAGATCAGACACCTCATGTAATCCGGATTCTAATCCCCCCAAATGAAACAATTCAATTTACCGACCTGATCCATGGGGAGGTAAGTTTCGATTCAAATATTGTGGACGACAAAGTGCTTTTAAAAGCAGATGGAATGCCTACTTATCACCTGGCAGTGGTGATCGACGACCACCTGATGCAAATTACTCACGCCTTCCGGGGAGAAGAGTGGTTGAGCAGTACTCCGGTACATATTTTATTATGGAAATATTTATTTGGGGTTGAAAATATGCCTGCCTGGGGGCACCTTCCACTCATCCTGGGTCCCAATGGAAAATTGAGCAAAAGAGACGGAGCCAAATACGGATTCCCGGTTTTTGCCATGAATTGGGCTGATCATGTTTCGGGCGAACTAACCGAAGGATTTAAAGAAAGGGGATTCCTTCCTGCCGCATTTATAAATATGCTGGCTTTTTTAGGCTGGAATGCCGGTACGGCCCAGGAAATATTTTCGAAGGAGGAACTTGTAAAATTATTTTCCATCGAACGGGTACACAAAGCAGCGGCAAAATTCGATTTTGAAAAAGCAAAATGGTTCAACCAGGAATGGATCAAACGTAGCAATGCGGCTGATTTGATGGAGCCTGTAAAAAAAATATTCGATCTCCACCATATCCCCACCTTTACGGACGAATACCTTGAAACCGTTATCAGTTTAACCAAGGAACGCTGTACGCTGCTTACCGATTTTGTTCTTCAGGCAGGCTATTTCTTTCAGACACCAAGGGCAATTGATGAACTCAGTATTAAGCCAAAATGGTCGGACGAAAAGTCTTTATTTTTTACCCATTTCGCTTCTGCCTTAGAAGGTTTACCCGACAATAACCACGATACCCTGGAGCACCTGTTTAAAGAAATGGCCACACAGCAAGGTATTAAGCCGGGTGAGTTGCAAATGATATTCCGAATAATGCTGGTGGGCGAAAAAATGGGCCCGGGTGTGTTTACCATCGCCTCCACCTTGGGAAATACAGAAACTGCAAAACGCATCCATTATGGAATTGAAATTATGAATGCCTTACGTAAATAAAGAATTTATATGATAAGCAGACCAATCAGGGTACTGGTAGCAAAAGTAGGATTAGATGGGCACGACCGGGGCGCAAAAGTGATAGCCACGGCCCTTCGGGATGCAGGCATGGAAGTAATTTATACCGGCCTTAGACAAACCCCCGAAATGGTAGTTAATACGGCCCTCCAGGAAGATGTGGATGCCATTGGGATTAGTATTTTAAGTGGTGCACACAATACTGTATTTCCCAAAATGATTTCCCTGATGAAGGAAAAGAATATGGACGATGTGTTACTAACAGGAGGTGGTATTATTCCCGAAGACGACATGAAAACCCTGCGTGAAAATGGGGTTGGAGAACTCTTTGCCCCCGGTACGCCCACTACAACAATTGCCACATATATTAAAGAATGGGTGCAAAAGCACCGTAACTTTTAAACTATGATCAGAAAATTTACCACCCTATTGCACCATTTGGAAAATGGTATTCTCACCATCACCATTAACAGGCCCGAAAAGCTGAATGCCTTAAATGCGGCTGTGTTTACCGAACTTGATATTGCTATGGATGCAGTGGCTGAAAATGAAGCCATCCGTTCGGTGATTATTACCGGAGCGGGACAAAAAGCCTTTGTAGCCGGAGCTGATATTTCCGAATTCAACAGCCTTGATAAAAATGGAGCCATGGATCTATCTCAACGCGGGCAGGATATTTTTGCAAAGATCGAGAACTCCTCCAAGCCGGTAATCGCAGCAGTAAATGGCTTTGCCCTCGGAGGAGGTTGCGAGCTTGCTATGGCATGCCACTTCCGAATTGCTTCCTTTAATGCCAAATTTGGACAACCCGAAGTAAACCTCGGGCTTATCCCCGGTTATGGTGGCACACAACGCCTTACCCAGCTCATTGGAAAAGGCCGTGCCATGGAACTACTGATGAGCGCTAACATGATTGATGCAAAATCTGCACTTCAATATGGATTGGTGAACCTCATTATTGAGCCGGAAGATCTGCTGCTTAAAGCGGTTGAGATTTTGAACAACATCAACAGCAAAGCTCCCCTGGCAGTTGCCGGTTGCATAAGCTCCGTGAATGCCAGTTTTGATAAACAAACCAACGGATTTCGCCACGAGGTGGAAGCTTTTGGAAATTGTTTTGACACAGCAGATATGAAAGAAGGCACCGCAGCATTTTTGGAAAAAAGAAAAGCAAATTTTACAGGAAAATAATCAATTAATTCATGGAATACAGAATAGAAAAAGACACCATGGGCGAAGTTAACGTGCCAAAAGAAGCATATTATGGAGCCCAAACACAAAGAAGTATCGACAACTTCCGCATTGCCCAGGACATAAACAAAATGCCGATAGAGATTATCAGAGCCTTTGCGCATTTAAAAAAAGCGGCGGCTCTCACCAATGAAGAGGCAGGTGTATTACCGGCAGAAAAATCAACCATAATCGGCAAAGTGTGTGATGAAATTATCGCCGGCAAGCTGGATGCCTATTTTCCCCTGGTAGTTTGGCAAACCGGCAGTGGCACCCAGAGTAATATGAATGTAAATGAGGTGATTGCTTACCGCGGCCATGTATTAAAGGGAGGGAAATTAGATGACAAGGAAAAATTCCTGCACCCCAATGACGATGTAAATAAATCCCAATCCAGCAACGACACGTTCCCTACCGCGATGCACATTGCTGCTTATACCGCATTGATGGAAGTAACCCTTCCGGGAATAAAAAAATTGAGGGATACCCTGGCCGAAAAAAGCAAAGCCTTTATGCAGGTGGTTAAGATTGGACGCACCCATTTTATGGATGCCACACCACTTACCCTGGGGCAGGAAATGAGCGGGTATGTTTCACAGTTAGATCATGGAATAAGAGCCATCCAAAATGCGCTGCCGCATCTTTCTGAACTGGCTCTTGGCGGAACAGCAGTGGGTACCGGCATAAATACCCCGAAAGATTATGCCGTTAATGTGGCAAAACACATTGCCCAACTAACCGGATATCCTTTTATAACTGCAGAAAATAAATTTGAATCCCTGGCTGCACACGATGCCATAGTTGAAGCCCACGGAGCATTAAAGATGGTGGCGGTAAGCCTGATGAAAATTGCCAACGATATCCGGATGCTCTCCAGCGGGCCCAGGAGTGGAATTGGCGAAATACATATTCCCGACAACGAACCGGGTTCATCCATCATGCCAGGCAAGGTTAACCCCACCCAATGTGAAGCCCTCACCATGATCGCCGCCCAGGTTATGGGCAATGATGTGTCGATTGGAATAGGCGGAAGCAATGGCCATTTTGAATTGAACGTATTTAAACCGGTGATGATTTATAACTTTCTCCACAGCGCCCGCCTGATTGGGGATGGCTGTGTATCCTTCAATGATAAATGTGCAACCGGCATCGAACCCATTGAAAAAAACATTAAAGAGCATGTAAATAATTCATTGATGCTGGTAACGGCCCTAAATACAAAAATCGGTTATTACAAAGCCGCGGAAATTGCACAGAAGGCCCATAAAGAAGGGACTACTTTAAAAGAAATGGCAGTTAAACTTGGATATGTTACACCAGAAGAGTTTGATGCCTGGGTAGTTCCGGGAAATATGGTTGGAAAACTGAGTTAACCTATAAAATAGCTTAAAGTTTTTCTTTAATTGAAGGTTAGTTGACCTGCAACCCATAGTATTATATATACTGGATAATTTAATGACTTATTCTTGTCCGGATCAGGCTACTTTATTTTGAAAATTGGTACCCCGGAAATAGCCCCTTTGGGGGCTTTTCAATTCTTACGTGTTGGAGGATGATGAGACCTGTTTCACCAACAACATGGTAATCTTTTACAGATCCTCTCATTCGTCACCTTTGCCCCCAAATTTTATCCAACCGTCAGCAATATTGAACAAAAATAACAGGGAATAGAAATTCATTTCCGCAAAAAAAACGATACGTATAGTCTCGGAAATTCATATCAAAAGATACCGTTATGTTCCCGGTATTTTTTCCAGGTAATATTTCATAGAATTAAAAAATTGGAGGAAAAAATAATGGGGAAAATCCCATTCTCTGATGCGCAATAATCCAGCCATTTCCGTATAAACCCTGCCATTTTAAATCCAAAAATGATCTAAGCCATAAAAAGTATTTTTTCTATTATTTAGGTCCGGAAAAAAGAAATAATAAATGCAATTTTTCGTTTAATACTTGTTATCCCGCAGTCCATGTAATGCCGTTCATCTAAATCCAATTAGCATGAAAAAACTATTACATAAATGCGCCTTGCTGCTTTTGATTTTTTCTTCCATTTCCTTTCAAAAAATTTTTAGCCAAAGCCGGGTAGATGTGGGAAAAAGTTTTGCCAACTTAAGTAAGATTTCAACCGGGGGAACTTTTAAACCCGGCGACACCATTGAAGTGCGGGTAACCATTGCCGTTCTAAACCAATCCACCCCAACCATCATTGATAATGTACAGGTTTTTGACCAGGTCCCGGCCAAAACAACGTATATCCCCGGATCCATGCGCGTGGCAACCAATGAGGGCGTTACCTACCGGGGGAACTTTACCGATGCCTCCGATGGAGATGAGGGCACCAAATCTGGAAATAATATTACTATTAACCTGGGAAAGGGCGCCAATGGCAGCACCGGGGGAAGAATAAAATCCGACTCCAGCCGGCCTTCTTTTTATAACAGTTCATGTATTATGATGGCCTGTTATCGGGTTAAGATTAATACCACGGTAAGCTATGGTGATACCCTGCTTTTTGGAGGTCATATTAAATACCGAATGGTAACTCCTGCCTCTGGTTTCACTGATTTCTATTTCGACAGCACAAAAATCCTCATATACCAGCAGCAAAACTTCTGTAGCAACGGCCGCTCCATCAGCGCCGCCTCCGATCATAATGGAACTTTTGGAAATGGAAATACCCAAAACCGGGGGCCGGCACTTGCATTTTCCACCACCTACTCCAAAGTGAATATTTCCAACAATAAGCCCAACGATTATTATTACGCAATTGTAAATAACAGCAGTGCAACCGGCGCTATAAACCCCAACCTTTCAGTACCTAATGCCGCCCGGGTGTTTAGTGTTTGGGATATTGGCGGAGATCATACCAATGCCATAATTAAAAAGGATGGAAACCTCCCGGCTGCTCCGGGAACAAATGGCGGGTACTTCGTGTTGGTAAATGCCAGTTATAATACGAATGTCGGATACCAGGAAACCTTAACTAATCTATGTCCCAATACCTATTATGAATTTACCGCCTGGTTCCGGAATGTCTGCCCGCGTTGCGGTTGCGACAGTACCGGTAAAGGAGCGGGGACTGTGGGATATAAACCCGGAAAAGGAAATGACTCTGCCGGGGTAAAGCCCAATCTCACCTTCGAAATAGATGGCCTGGCCTACTATACAACCGGCGATATTCCTTATAGCCGCACCGTACCCTGGAATCGGTTTGGGTTTTCCTTCACCACAAGGCCCGGGCAAACGTCTGCTAAATTTGCCATCCGCAATAACTCGCCCGGAGGTGGAGGGAACGACTGGGCCATAGACGATATAGATATTGTGCACTGCGGCCCCTCCCTAAACATGAACTACAATCCCTTTGTACTGGGTTGTTCCAGCGCACCCTTTGTGGTAAGCCTTGTGGACACGATCCGGTACATCCACCCAAACAGCTATATTTATTACAAATGGCAGCGAAGCAATGTAGGTGGCAGTGTTTGGACTGATATCCCCGGCGCTTCCGGTGTGGGCTCTACCACCTTCGTAAGTGGTTTATATCAGTTTATAGTATCGCTACCTTCTTTCTTAGCCACCTATTCCGATAGCGGAACGTATTACCGCGTTATTACCGCTACATCTGTAGCCAATCTTTCCAATAACTGCGCGTACAACGATCAGTCGCAAACCATGATAAAAGTTATTGATTGTGGAACCGTACTTGCCTCCGGGCTCCGGCAATTTAAAGGAAGACTTGTTCAGGGAAAGGCATTATTAACCTGGGAGATCGAAACCGAAGAACCTATTGCCCAATATGAAATTGAAAAAAGTTATGATGGATCCTGGTTCGAAAAAATTTCATCCACCCTTCCCCGCAACGCAGAAAATTCAATTTATTCTTATACCGACCCCCAGCCTGTGGAGGGAAATGTGTATTACCGCCTCCGCATGGCCCTAAAAAATGGAAATTTCCAATATAGCAACGTGGTTGTATTGAGTTATAAATCAAAATTAGAAATAAGCGGGTTAAATAACCCCTTTCAAAGAAGCCTTCATTTTGATGTGATTGCCCCTGCAAAAGGGATGCTGACCCTGAACTTATTCAACGACAAAGGCCAGCTCTGTACCAGCAGGCAGGTAAATATTTTGCAGCCCGGAATACAGGCAGTTGAAATAAATACCCAGAATTGTACCAATGGATTCTATGTGTTGGTGGCAACGATGAACCAGGAAACGATTAAAAAGAAACTCATTAAGGTAGCTCCATAAGGACATATCATTAATCTAAAACACAGAATAAAAAAGGAGAGATGAATACCCATCTCTCCTTTGCATACAATTTTGAAATCCCGGATTGCCATTCTTCAAATTGACATGAAGAAACGGTATTCCCTAAAAAATCTGAGCCCTCACCAATTCATTCTCGGTAGCAGCCGATCCTACCACCTGGACTTTGTTATAAATAATTCCCTTGCCCCGGGCAAACCAAATATCTTGTGAAACTGCTTCAGTAGGTCCAGTGCCGGCATCTGCTGAATAACTAAAATGCACCTTAATAACACTGGAATAGGAATTGCCTGCCACTACGGCCTGCACTCCGCGTTCCACAATATTTGCGTTATAGGTTACCGTTACATTCCCAAGGGGGGTGGTTCCGGAACCCAGGTTACCACTCCAGGTTGCCCCGGCATTTAATGAAGTATCTAATATCTGAACCTCCGCAGAAATATTATTGAGCAGGGTTCCTCCCAAATTGGTGGTAAAATACTGGAATGCCTTAGCATCCAGCTTCCGGGAAGGGATACTGTCGATAACCGTTCCGTTATCCTTATTCAAAATAGCACGGTAATTATTCCCGGCAAAAGCTGCTTCATACTGGCTTACTTCATAATACGTGGTATCAGTGGCAGCTCCACCCACCCGGTGCATAGTCCAGTTACTATTTGCCGTTAAGGGGAAATAATCCGGATTTTCGGGGGGCGTGGTGCCGGTAACGGTTACGGTAAAAGAACAATTATCTACTCCGTTGCTTACTACAAAAGTGAAATTTCCCGCGGCGGTTGGAGTGCCACTGGCATTCAGGATTAAGGTTTGCTGGCCGGTTGTGCCCAGGTAACCGGAATTACTGAATTGAATTCCATTTACCGTATTGGTAGTAATAGAATAAACGCCAATGATGTTCACATTTATACTTATGGTAACAGAATTTCCAGCCCCAATGGTTACCCCCTCCGTATAGGTTCCGGTAAGCGTGGCGCCGGTACAATTGCCCGGAGCACCACCCAGGTTGTAACCTGCCTGGGGAGTACCCGGCCCGGTAACCACCACCTCCGAAGTACAGGTTGAACCATCAAAATGAATGGTAAATACATTCGTGCCCTCGGCTATGGGAGTACCTTGTCCGATTAACCGAATTGACTGCGTGCCGGTTTCAGTTACAGACCCAACTCCCCTGAATGAAAAGCCATTAACGGTATCGGTATAAACTTCGTAGGTCCCTGCATTGGTTAACTCTACCTGCACATCAATAAAATTACTAGCGGTAAGGGCCACACTCATTTGATAGAGGCCATTCACGGTGCTGGGAAGGCAGTTCCCGGAAATATCCTTCTTCAACGTTCCATGGGCGAGTGGATCAGCTTCATAATCCAACTCTTTTTGGCAGGAAAAAAATACTCCGGATAGAAGCAGCAACAGGCTGAATTTTATCAAACGCATATAGTGGGTTTTTAATCTTTACAAAATATGAACATTATCATCGGCAATTGCCGTTGTTTCCACAATTTTTGTATTTTTTTTATCTTCCAATGGGGCTAATAATTTCTTCTGAAATACCAGGATGGTAATTATTCCGGTACTGATGGAAGCATCGGCAATATTAAAAATGGGTCTGAAAAACTCAAAGTATTCACCACCCCAAAAGGGCATCCATTCCGGAAAATGCCCCTTAATAATTGGGAAATACAACATATCTACCACGTTTCCATGGAGGAATGAAGCATACCCGGCGGATGAAAAGGTAGCCAGGCCCCCATAACCAATATATTCGCCAATAGCCGGATCGAACGTCATTCCTCTATCAAAAATCATCCCATAAAAGCAGGAATCGATGAGGTTACCCAGGGCTCCGGCATAAACCAGTGCAGCACAAATGATAAAGCCTTTGCGGTAGCCCTTTTTAATAATATGCCCCAGGTACCAGGTTCCAAAAATTACAGCAATCAGCCGGAAAACGGTGAGGGCAATCTTTCCAAAATTCCCGCCAAATTTCCAACCATAAGCCATCCCTGGATTTTCCACAAAATATAATTGGAACCAGGAGCCAAATACAGGCCGTGATTCATTTAGGTGGAAACTTGTTTTTATGTAATATTTTAAAATCTGATCTATCGCCACGATCAGAAAAATAAGCAGGACTACATGTTTTCTTTTCATTCTGTGAGGTTACCCGGGTTCTACCGGGAAGGCAAAGATAAAGATTGCAGACCAGCCATATTATCACTCTTCATAGTACAATCTTTTAACCCGTTGTGAAATATTTGTGAGGATTTCGTAGGGTATGGTGTTGGCCCACCGGGCCAGTTCCCAAACGGGAAGCCCGTCTCCAAAAACCAGCACTTCATCTTCTTCTTTTACATCGCTTCCGGTAACATCCAGCATCAACATATCCATACAAACATTACCAATAACGGGGTAGCATTTTCCATGAATCAGCATCTGACCTTTTCCATTTCCTAAAATACGGGGGTAACCATCTGCATAGCCAATCCGCACCACCGCAATCCGGGAATCCCGGGTTAGTACTGCAGCCCGGTTATACCCCACCGATTCTCCGGCCAAAACTTGCTTAACCTGCGAAATGGTCGTTTTCAGGGTGGTAACATTTCTTAAAACGAGATTTTCATCCACTCCATACATCCCTATTCCCAGGCGAACCATATTGAGCTGCATGGAAGGATGGCGATGGATGCCCGCAGAATTGGCAATATGCCGGATGAAGGAATAACCTAAAACAGCCGCCATCTGATCCGCAAAATTCATCAATGACTGAAACTGTTGTTGCGAAAATGCATCGTGTTGAGGATCGCCGCTGGCGGCCAGGTGGGAAAATACAGAAACGACACGCACGCGGTTGTCGCTTTCAAACCATTTACACAAACCCTTTACTTCCTCTGGCAAAAAGCCCAGCCGGTGCATCCCGGTATCCAGTTTAATATGCACCGGATAATTATCTCTTTCTTTAGTTTCAAGAAAGGAATTAAAGGCGCGGAGGATAGCGTGTGAATATAGTTCCGGCTCCAGGTTATAGGTAACAATATTCTCAAAGCTGTTATACTCCGGGTTCATAACCAGAATGGGTAAACGAATACCCGATTTGCGAAGTTCCATACCTTCGTCGGCATAAGCCACCGCCAGGTAATCGACCCCCTCGTGCTGCAGTACATTGGCAATCTCAAAACTCCCGCTGCCATAACTAAAGGCTTTTACCATGGCCATTAATTTTACACCGGGCCGAAGGAAGGATTTAAAGGTCTTCACATTTTCCCGAATGGCATTGAGGTTTATCTCCAGCTTCGTTTCATGTATTCGTTGTTGCAAGACCCTGCTGATATGCTCGAACTCAAAGGATCTGGCCCCTTTCAATAAAATAGTTTCATTTCTAAAATGCAGGTCGGGAATGGCATTCAAAAAAGAAGACGTGTCTTCAAAAAAATAATTCGTGCCTGAAAAAAGCTCTTTGTGTTTCATCATCTCGGGGCCAATTCCTATGAACCGAAAAAGACCTTTTGTTGCAAGCAATCTCGAAATAGCCTTATATAGCTGGTGCGGCGGCAAGCCAGACTGAAGCAGGTCACTCAGGATCACGGTACGGCGGGCATGTTGTTGCTGCTGAAATAAAAAGTCGAGTCCGATTTCAAGAGAATTCAGATCGGCACTGTAACTGTCGTTTATGATGGAACAATTATTATTTCCTGACAGCAATTCAAGGCGCATTTCAACCGGCTGAAGGGCCTTGGCTGCATGCGCTAAAGCCGGGTGGGGAATATCAAAATAAAGGGATGCAGTCAACGCTGTAATGGCATTATAGATGGATGCCGCATCGGTAAAAGGAACCTGAACAGGAATTATTTCGTCCGCTGTCTTCAGGTTCAAATTGGTATATCCATCAACAAACGCAGAATCTTCAATCTTTAAGAATGAAGGATGTATCCTGCTCCATCCCATCAATCTTAAACCCGGATTTACTTCCCTTTTAAACCGGGTCACTTCCTTTAATACTACTTCATCATCTTCGCAAAAAACCAAGGCCCGGGAATGAATAAAAAGTTGCAGTTTTTCCTGAATTTTTTCCCTGTAATCGGAAAATCCCTCCGCATGGGCATCTCCCATAAAACAGAGGATGCCTAACTCGGGGGCAATCACCTTCTCCAGGTTTTGCATCTCCCCCGAAGTGGATATCCCGGCTTCGAAAATTCCCAAATTGAAACTTCCATCCATGCGCCACACACTTAATGGTACCCCAATTTGTGAGTTGTAGCTTTTTGGGCTTCGCACAATCTGAAAATTGAGAGACAATAATTGGAACAACCATTCTTTCACTATCGTTTTTCCATTGCTGCCAGTAATGCCAATTACAGGATAATGGAATGCCTTTCTATGGTGGGCAGCTACCCTTTGTAATGCGCGGGTTACATCCTCCACCAGGATAATATTCGCCTCCTTCAATTTTTCTAATTCGGAAGCCGGGAAATCCTTTTTAAGGATAAAATTCCGCACCCCTTGCTGATACATTTCAACCACATACCGGTTAGCCGGGCGAGTGGCTCCGTCAATCCCAAAAAAGAGTGTTTTTCCGGGGTTAGAAAGCCGGCGACTATCGGTTAGCAACACTTCAATCGGATTATTGGGATGAAGAGATTGCCACACCCCGGACTGCAAAATTTCGGCTATATGTGAAAAACTGAGGGCATGCATATCATGTAATTTCTCCGGGAGATTCATTCTCTTCTTCCATCTTAAATATAGAATAAAGAATTGAGCCGGTGATACAAACAATAATGACCATGAGGGAGGCCCAGATGGGAATATGTAACCAGTGCTCAACCAGCATTTTCAGGCCAATAAAAATCAGGATGATGGCCACTCCATGCTGCAGGTAACTGAAACGCGCTGCAGCCCCGTGAAGCAGAAAAAACAGGCTCCTTAACCCAAGTACGGCAAAAATGTTGGAAGAATAAATGAGGAGCCGCTGGCGGGGATCGGGAATGATTGAAAAAACGGCAGGAATGGAATCCACGGCAAATACGATATCTATCAACCCAAGCATGCCTACCACCATGGCTAATGTGGTGGCAAAAGTCTTTCCATTAATACGCATGAAAAATTTTCCATCGTGGGGAGCGGTGCTGGTGCGCATAAATTTTTTCATAAACCGGAATGCCCAGCTTTTTCCGGGGTCAAATTCATGTTCTTCTTTTGCCACCAGAATTTTAAACCCGGTATAAACCAGGAAGCCTCCGAATATGTACATGATCCAGTCGAATCGCGCCACCAACTCACTACCGACCGTAATAAAAATTATCCGGAAAATAATGGCCATCAGAATACCCAGCAACAAAACCCGGGAATAATGGATCTCCTCCACCTTAAAAAAGTTGAAGATGAGGATGAATACAAAAATATTATCTACCGAGAGAGACCACTCCAACAGGTAAGCCGATAAATAAGAAATGGCATCTGTCTTTCCCCGTTCGTACCAGATGAAACCACAAAATGCCATGGATAATAACACCCAGAAAACCGTTTGAATAAGGGCCGTTCCCAGGCTGATTTTGTGATTCTTTCGGCTCATCAGGCCCAGGTCGATCAACAAGGCAACCACCAGTACAATTCCAAATACAAGGTATATTAATTGGGTTGTATTCATTATTTATATCCGGTTTAAACCTGGTATTTTCTCCTGCGGATGAATTGAAAGATCAATGCAAAAGCAATGACAGCAGAAACAGGAACTAATATATTTATGACCTGCCATTTCGATTCCTCTTCCTTTATTTTCTTGCCATTCAGCAACTGAAGGGTAAAGTTTTTTGATTTTGCTTCGCTAAGCCCCGACTGGTTGATGAGATACTCGAGGCAGTTTTCCAAAAATTCGCGATTGGCAAAGCGATATTCGTACTGAGATCCCATTGTAAAAGGGTTCATTCCCATGGGGAGGGGCTGGTTTTGTGAAATCTCGTTAAGGATCATATCTCCATCACCCACAACAATTATTTTATTGGAAGAAGTTTCGCGGGGGATAAATTCCTGACCGTATTTCTGCAGGCTATCATTTAAAGCGGTGGAAAGTCGGTTGCGGAACATAGAAGAGAATTTACCCTCCAGTAAAACTGCAACCGGGATATCCTCCTGCTTGAATTTTTCATCTTCCGGTGCATTTACATTTTCTTTCCCGCTGATGAGGGCAGGCGCTGAAATGGTTCGTGAATTTTGGGAAGAACTCAGTAAAATTGTTTTCTTCACTCCTTCCACTTCCGTTGTATCGATTGAATTGACAAAACGCCCCGAAACAAATCCGAGGTTTTTATTTATGGGGTGATTATTTTTAGAAACAAAAACCGGGAAATAATTCCAGGAAAGAAATTCGTACTGGCCATTTCCATTTACATCAAAGGGCAGCCTGTCGCTTTGCAGGTCCATGACAAGACTGGGGTTGAGCCGGGCGCCATATTTAAACAGCAGGTCGTTGAGGCCCAAGTTACGATCGTAAGCTATCACTTCATTTTTAATGCGGAGGCTGTCCATTTCGGCATTGAGGTGATCGATAAACATCAACAATCTGCCGCCACGCATCACATATTGGTCGAGCTTTAGTTTTTCAAATTCATTAAAGGGGATGGAAGGTTTATCAATCAGCACCAGTTTAAACGTGTCTTCAATAACGGGTAAGGTTTGCAGGTTAATAACCCGGAGGTCGTAGTTTGGCTTTAGCACATTCTCAACAAGATCGTAGGTACGGGCGTCTTCCGGCTCTCCGTTTCCGGTTGCATAAGCAATAAGGGGCTTTTGCGTTTCCTTCAATTTGTAAATACTGTTGGCAAACTGGTATTCCATCATGGCTTCTGCATTATTGATATCCTGATGGCTGATCATTTCATTTCCTCCGGGGCCCTGTACGCCATTAAAAAGCCGGAAGGCATCCACTTTATCATTATACTTAACCAGAGCGATTGGGAAAACCAGTTGCTGTTGTTCACCCTGTGCAAGTTGCGATTTTAAATTGATGGGATATAACCCCATGGCGGTAAGGGTATCGGCCCAGGAAACCCGGGTTCCTTCCATATTATCGGCAGGATTTACAAAACTGAATACAAGATGCTTTCCTGCCACTTCCTTAAATTCCTGCAGGGTTTCCCTCGTGCTGTTAGCTAACCTTCTAAATGCGGCTGGGAATTCCCCCTTTAAAAAAACTTTAATTTCCACTTCTTCATCCAGTGAGCCAAGCAGTTGTTTGGTTGCGGGGGTAAGAGTAAATCGTTTATCATTAGTAAGATCGATGCGCGAATGAAAAACCGACGCACCCCAGTTAACCAGAACAAGGACAAGGATTGTAAATAGCCACCCCCATTTTTTCAAATTCTTCATTATCGCTTGTGAAGGGATTTAACGGTAATCAATAGGAAAAAGAAGATAAGCGAAAGGAAATAGATTATATCCCGGCTATCCACCACTCCCCGGCTAATGCTTTGATAATGGAAATCGATGCCCAGCATTTCAAGGTAATAATCGGCATTCCCCTGAAAAACACGCAGTTTACTCAGTGCACCAAAACCAAAATAAATGATAAGACAGGCAAAGGCACTGATGAGAAAGGCCACTACTGCATTGTTCGTAAACCCGCTACAACAAAGACTGATTGAAGCGAAAGTAGCAGCGAGGAACATCAAGCCCAGGTAGCTGCCGGCAATTCCTCCCGAATCAATACCCGCAACACTTAAGGTCTTTATGGTGAACACATACAACAGCGTTGGTACGATCACAAAAAGAATGATTACCAGAATAGAAAAATATTTTCCCAGAATAATCTGCCAATTGGTAACCGGCATGGTTTGCAGGAGTTCGAAGGTGCCTTCCCGATATTCTTCCGAAAGGCTGCGCATGCTAATAGCGGGCACTAAAAAAATAAGGATCCAGGGAGCGAGTTCAAAAAATTTATCAAGGCTGGCATATCCTGAATCGAAAATACTACTGCCTTTTAATAGAAAGAGAAATACCCCATTCACCAGAAGAAACAGGAGGATGGCAATATAGCCGGTGAGGCTGGAGAAAAACTGATTTATTTCCTTCTTACAAACGCTCCACATCGAAATTAAAATTGTTGCAATTTACTATTTCACAAGCGAATAGATAATAATATCGGGATTTCTTCCCAAAATCGGGCATATAGATGCAGCAATAATCCGGAGGGTGTTGTCTATTTCTATGCTAATCATTAAAAGCAGTTAAAATTTGAGTTTTTGGGAAATCAACTTTCTCTGGTCAAATTTTCCTTTGTTTACCAAAACCTACTGGGCCCCTTTTTGAAGGGGCTTTTTTTATCCGGGGCCCGGGGCTCAGGACCCCTTTAGGGGGAAGAAAAAAAATGCCGGCATGTTAGCCGGCAGTATATGCAGTCATTTTTTAATTAAACAGCAAAACTTTCACCACAACCGCAACTCCGGCTGGCATTGGGGTTACTAAAATAAAATCCCTTTCCGTTGAGCCCATCGCTAAACTGTAATTCGGTATTTACCAGGTAAAGGAAACTTTTAAGATCTGTTACAATTTTGATTCCCTTATCTTCAAAAACCTGGTCCATGGGTTTCACCTCGTTATCAAAATCCATTTTGTAACTCAACCCGCTGCAACCTCCACCTACAACGCCTACCCGAAGAAAATAAGAACTATCTTCTTTGATACCGGCATCATTCATCAATTGCGAGACTTTATCCAATGCCTTATCGCTAATAAATATTGCGTTTTCTGCTCCGGCCATGAGATTAATGCACTACACTTTCTTTGAACGTAAGTTTTTCCATGCCGTTCTTTTCCCGGTAATCGTTGATGGCGGCTTTAATTGCATCTTCGGCCAACACGCTGCAATGGATTTTAACGGGAGGAAGATTTAGTTCTTCTACGATATCCATGTTATCAATTTTCAGCGCTTCATCCACAGTACGGCCTTTCAGCCATTCTGTAGCCAGCGAAGAGGAGGCGATTGCCGAACCGCATCCGAAGGTTTTAAATTTAGCATCCGTAATTACCCTTGAGGTTTCATCCACTTCAATTTGCAGGCGCATTACGTCGCCGCATTCGGGTGCACCAACCAGGCCGGTGCCTACGTTTTTCTTTCCTTTATCGAGGGTACCCACATTCTTGGGGTTGTGGTAATGATCGATAACTTTTTCTGAATATGCCATGATGATGGTTTTGAAATATGATTATTAATTTTTTAGTGAGCAGCCCATTCTACCTTGTTAAGATCCACGCCTTCTTTAAACATTTCCCAAAGCGGGCTCATGTCCCGAAGTTTATTTACGGTATCACTAACGGCTTTAATGGTATAGTCGATCTGGTCTTCGGTGGTAAATCGGCCAAGTCCGAATCGCAGCGAGCTATGGGCCAGGTCATCTCCCAGGCCTAAGGCTTTCAGTACATAGCTGGGTTCGAGCGATGCAGAAGTGCAGGCAGAGCCGGAGCTAACAGCAATATTTTTATTAAAGCCCATCATCAGCCCTTCCCCTTCCACATATTTAAATGAAATATTGGCTACATGGGGAAGCCGGTGTTCAATGCTTCCATTCACATAGGCTTCTTCCAGTTTTAGAAGAGCCGATTCCAGTTTATCGCGAAGTTTTGAAATTTTTTCTGTGTCGGATTGCATTTCCTGCATGCAAAGTTCGCAGGCCTTACCAAAGCCCACGATTCCTGGTACATTCAGCGTGCCACTGCGCATACCGCGTTCGTGCCCGCCTCCGTCCATTTGGGCAGTTACTTTTACCCTGGGCCCTTTCCTGCGCACATACAGCGCGCCAACCCCTTTAGGACCATACATTTTGTGTGCAGAAAATGCCATCAGGTCGATGCCATCTTTATTTACATCAACAGGAATTTTTCCAACCGCCTGGGTACCATCCGTAAACATCAGCACCCCATGCTTTTTTGCTATCTGGCTAATTTCTTTAATCGGCATGATCGTGCCAATTTCGTTATTGGCATACATTATGGCTATCAGGATGGTGGTGGGTTTGATCGCCGCTTCCAATTCCTGGAGGTTAATCATACCCAGGTTATCAACCGGAAGATAGGTTACTTCTCCGCCCAGTTTTTCGATATGCTTGCAGGTATCCAGAACCGCTTTATGTTCGGTAGTTGCTGTTATGATATGATTTCCCTTTGAAGCATACATTTCAAATACCCCTTTTAATGCCAGGTTATCTGCTTCGGTAGCACCGGAGGTAAAAATAATTTCCTTTGGATCGGCGCCAATCAGTTTTGCCACCTGTTCCCGGCCATAATCAACGGCTTCTTCGGCTTGCCAGCCAAAGGGGTGGTTACGAGATGCCGCATTCCCGAAATGTTCGAGAAAATAGGGGGTCATCGCTTCAAAAACGCGCGGATCCACTGGGGTTGTGGCATTATTATCTAGGTAGATGGGCAGTTTTAACATACTATAAGCCTGTATTTTGTGTAATCGGATAACACAAAATTACTGCAAAAGGTTCTACTTTTAGCGTTGAAGGCTTCTTCGGGTTTCTATTTACCAAATTCGTAAACAATAGCCCTTCAAAGTTAAATATGTTAAAAATTGAACATATAGGGATTGCTGTAAAAAACCTTGAAACAGCTATTCCTTTATATGAAAAGTTGTTAAACAGCCCCTGTTATAAAAAGGAAGTCGTGGCATCTGAGAACGTAACTACTGCATTTTTTGTTCAGGGGCCAAATAAAATTGAATTATTGGAGAGTACAAACCCGGAAGGGGTAATTGCCCGGTTTATCGAAAAGAAGGGAGAGGGCATACATCATATAGCTTTTGAAACAACGGATATCCGTGCCGAAATGACCCGGTTAAAAAAAGAGGGATTCATTTTATTAAATGAAGAACCCAAAATGGGAGCCGATAATAAATTAGTTTGTTTCCTTCATCCGAAAGGGACGATGGGTACTTTAATAGAACTCTGCCAGGAAATTGGCTGATTATTGCAAAAATGGGTTAAACTTCTTCTCTGCTTCAATGGTAGTTTTCAAACCATGGCCGCAATAAACAACGGTATCTCCGGGGAGGGTCAATAATTCACTTTTAATCCTTTTGATCAGTAGCTCCTGGTTGCCCAGAGGGAGGTCGGTACGGCCAATGCTGCCATTAAACAATGCATCTCCGGAAATTACAAATCCACCCTCCGGGTGGTAGAAACTCAGGCTGCCGGGGCTATGGCCGGGTGTGAATAATATCTTTAGGATGTCCTCCCCCAATTTTATCTCTTCCCCTTCCTTAAGAAAAATAAATTCTCCGGAATAATTGTCGAAGGGAAGATTATACATGAGTCCGCTGGCAGGGGCAAACTGGAATACAGGGAGTTCGTTTTTGTGGATACAGGGAGTAAGTTTATATTTTTCAGCCACAAATTTATTTCCGAAAATATGATCCAGGTGACAATGGGTATTCAGGAGAATCTTAGGAGTAAGCTGGTTACTGCTGATAAAGGCCGTCAGTTCATCTTTTTCATCATCAAAATAACAACCCGGGTCAATAATGATACATTCGTTAAACCGGTTATAAAGTATATAGGTATTCTCCTGAATGGGATTAAATTCGAAAGATTTAATTTTCAACATAATATAAAATTCCAGCGGTTTTCGTGCATTTGGGTTAAAACGGTAATTTTATTACTCATTTCAAATAGTATATGGCAAAGTTTGGTAGATTTTGTTTGATTATAGCGGTTCTCCTTTTTTCTTCGCAATTTTCAATAGCGCAGGTAAATTCGGTAACCTTTGGGAAAAACAGAGTACAGTATAAAAAGTTCAAATGGTGGTATTATCAAACTGAAAATTTCAACGTTTTTTACCATCAGGATGGGAAGGAACTGGCCAAATTTGTTGCCCAGGCGGCAGAACTGGAGCTCCCAAAAATTGAAACTGCTGCAGAATACAGTCTGCAACGGCGGGCTAATATCGTATTGTATAACGATTACGCTGAAATGCAGCAAACCAATATCGGGTTACAGACCGACTTTATCACCGAAGGAGGGGATATCCAGTTGGTCAATAATAAAATGATTCTCTACTTTGATGCGAACCATGCCAACCTCAACCTGCAAATCAGAAAAGGTATTGCAGAAGTAATTACTAAAAACGTGTTATTTGGCAGTGATTTTGGTGAGGTTGCAGGCAACCAGACCCTACTCGATCTCCCCCAATGGTTGATTGATGGCTATGTTGCTTACCTCGCCCAAAACTGGAGCACCGAACTGGATGATGAACTGAAATCGGAAATGCTCAGTGGAAACTACTCCAAATTTTCATCCTTTGCCTTTGCCCGCCCCAAAATTGCAGGCCATGCATTCTGGTACTTTATTGAAGAAAAATATAAAAAAGAAAATGTCACCTATTTCTTCTACCTCACCCGGATGTATAAAAGCCTGAACAAGGCCTCGATGCAGATCACCAAAATGAAGTTTAACGATCTGCTGGCCGAATTCATGGAATTTGAGGAAGACAAATATTACCAGGACATCACTAAACGTAAGGCCTATCCGAAAGGGAGTTATGTGGATGGATTTGACATCAGCCCCCGCCTAAATTACTACCGTTTCAATGTAAACCCCAACAAGCGGGACAACTCCTATGTTGTCACTCAATTTAGGAAGGGGATTGTGCGTGTTATTCTGAATGTTGATTTTGAAAATAAGACGTTATTGAAATATGGCGTGCGTACCTACGAAAAGCAAATGAACCCCAATTACCCGATGATGGCCTGGGACCCCAAGGGATCCCAAATTGCAGTTATCTATTCATCGGAAGGGAAGCTGAAGCTTTTTGTTTACGACATCCTGAACCGGATAAAACAATACAAATTAGACCTCACCAAAGAATTTGATCAGGTGCAGGATGTGAAGTATTACCAGACCAATAAAAAACTGTTGCTATCTGCCGTTAAAAACGGCCATACGGACATCTTCATATACGATCTTGATAAAGAAAAAGCGATGCAGGTTACCAATGATGTGTACGACGATCTTGATCCATCTTTTGTAGCCTTCCCAAATAAGACAGGGATCATATTTTCGAGTAACCGCCCCAATGCCTCAGCCAAAGGGGGCGACACTTCGCTACCCAGCCACAACCGTTTCAATATTTTTATGGTTACCGATTTTGGGGATAAAGCAGACTTAAACCAGGTTACTCAGCTCTCGAACCTGAAATATGGAAATGCCCGTTACCCAATGCAATACAATGGCAACCATTTTACATTTGTGAGTGATGAAAACGGGGTAGGTAATCGCTGGGCAGGATTTTTTACCACGCAAAAAGAAGGGTTGGATACCCTGGTACTGATTGGTGAAGACATCCTGCGCAACCCAAACAAGGAGCAGATAGACAGCACCCTCCAGGTGTACAATAAAACCAAAGCGGATTCGGTGGCCATTGTTTCAATAACCAAAGACTCTGCCTATACATTCCCTATCACCAATTACCAGAGTTCGCTTGCCGAAACCCGCGTTGCCGGTGAAAATAACCAGGTAAGCGAAGTTACCCGCCAAAGCGATGAGAAAACCCTGTACAAATTAAAGATCGACGAATTTGCCCTGCGGAACAGGAACGTAACCGCTCAACCTACCGCCTACATGAAGAAACTCATGCGCGAAAGTACCCTTACCGAAAATAAACCTGCCAAAACGGAGGGGCCGAAAGTAACGGATACGAGTAGGCGACAAAATGATTTCTTTCAAAATGAATTTGAACCGGAGAAAAAAATAGACAGTGCCACGGGAGAATTGGTTCCTATTCCCCTGGAATCACTATCCGGGAAAAAAGAGTCGGTGCTGGAAACAGCCAAACTGTACCGGTATAAGCCGGTTAAATTTTCTGCCGACTTTGGTTCGATTGGTTTTAACAGCATGGTGCTCATCAACCGCTTTCAACCTTATACCGGAGGATCGGGCCCAATCAAATTAAACAGTTCTACACCCTTAAATGGAATGATTACCCTTGGCACATCGGAACTGCTGGAAGATTACCGGGTAATGGGCGCTTTTAAACTCAGCACCAATCTAAAGGATAATGAGTGGTACCTGAGTTTTAGCAATTTGAAGCGCCGGTTAGACTGGGGGTTAAGTTATTACAGGAACTCCCAGGGAATAAATGCCCTGGTATATGATAATTCCACTGGCAACCCGATTGCGAGCTATCCTGGAAAATTATATACGAACCTGTACCAGGTTTCCCTTGGCTATCCCTTTGATCCGGTAAAGAGTATTCGATTAACTACCGGTATCCGCTCCGATAAGTTTGTGGTGAAGTCGGTAGATAACCTGAGCCATTCTCTCCCCGATCAACAAACGCAATACTCAGTAAATCACCTCGAATTTGTTTATGATAACAGCCTCAACCCCACCCTGAATATCTGGAACGGATTGCGGTATAAAATTTATCTCGACTGGAATGCGCAGGTGAGTAAGATAAAAAATGCAGTAGGCAGAAATACCTTCAACTTTGGGTTTGATGCTCGCTACTATTACCCCATTTACCGCAATTTTATTTGGGCCGGCCGTGCGGCGGGTGATTTTAGCTGGGGTAATCAGAAAATTATTTATTACCTGGGAGGTATGGATGGATGGATGATGTTTGGCGATAATCTAAAAGTGGATCGTAATGGCAACCAGCGGGAGCGATATTTTTATAATGGTAATACCCCCGATCCGGATAACAACTATGCATTCCAAAGTCTGGCAGTAAATATGCGGGGCTATTTGCAAAATATTGCCAATGGGAACAATGCGGTAGTTATTAATAGTGAGTTGAGGCTTCCTGTTGTTTCCACTTTCTTCGATAAAACGGTGAACAATGCCTTTCTCCGAAATTTCATGCTCACCCAGTTTATTGATATTGGCACGGCGTGGAACGGCGCCTATGATGATTTTAAAAGACCCGAAATCGTTTACCAGGATTATGATAACAGCGGGCAACCCACTCCGGTATCTATTCGGAAAAAAGCCGGTGGCTTTGGCCCCTTTGCCGCAGGCTATGGATTTGGCGCCCGTTCAACCCTTTTGGGATACTTTTTAAAATATGATGTTGGTTGGCCCATGAACGGATTCTTTAAAGGAAGGCCGGTGATGTATGTTTCGCTGGGGCTGGATTTTTAAGAAGTGACAATGGGTTTGAAATTCATAGATGCTTGAGCTGCCTTGTAATTTAATGCAACCCAAAAGACACTGTCCTAATAATTTACCATGCAAAAATATGTTCTAACCCTAACCCTCTTAACTATAGCATACAGTACACTTCTAGGACAGCCTTCCGAAGTAAAGAAGGTGTTATATGGCAAAACAGAAATAGAAGTACCACAAAAATATTCTGCCAAAGATGAATACTCCTTAGAAAGTGCGGAATTTTCTGCTCAATGGCTTTACCTTACAAAAGAAATGGTTGACCAGGGAGTGGGCAAACAAATTTTGGAGCGGTTTGAAGGACAAATAAAATATTCAAAATCCGTTGAAATTGAATTCTATTCCCATGGAAAGCTATTTAAGGGGAAGAAGTATCTGCTTAAAGGGAGCACCCCATTAAAGTATCGAATATTATCATTGGGGTATGAAGAGGAACAACCTTTAATCTTAAATATGGGTTTTAAAAACGACCCTATTTCGAATGACAAGTTTGATGATTTAATGAAGCAATTTTTTTCACTAAAAAAGTAAGGCTTGTTCAAAAATTGAATTGGAAACGGAGGAATTATCCAACGCCTTGGTTCGTGTCTGCACGAACCAAATAGGGATTGGATCAAACTCACAAATGCACATTCGCTTCAATCTTGAAACGGCGCTATTCATCCTTCGGAAAACTTGCGCCAGATGGGTTGTTTCCTGATTTCGGTTCGTGAAGACACGAACTGGGGCAGTGGGGCTGCCCATAATTTTTCAAAGATATTGTTTTAGTAACGAACAGTCACAGGTCTGGAGACCTGCGCCAGTTCGGGAACGGCGCTATTCATCTTTCGGAAAACTTTCGCCAGATGGGGTTGCAAACTACGGACAGCAGCACTTTTTTATTTTCAGGCAATCTACGGATAGCTGGGGAATACTCTGTTAAGTGAAGACCAACAGAGGCGAAACGTGTAATATGCAGTAGCTACTACTTTACTGCCTTCTTATAACAATTGCTGTCTTGATAATACCCCGTGCAAAATCCAATTACTCCTTTTCGTGTTTCAAAATATGTCTCTACACTCATGTCTGTATCGGTTAATAATTCCGGAAACTTTGAAACATCTCTGTCAAGATTAAAGAAAAAGTCAGAAAACTGAACCTTATCAGTACTCTTCATAATCCACTTACCATTCATTTCCAGAACCAATTTATTGTTTTTGTCATACACTTTCCGGTGGTAAATGTTTTGAGGCTTTAACTCAATCGTATCAAACGTATTCTTATATCCTACAGGTGTATAGCTCCCGTACAACTCTTTTTCTGTATAGCTATTGTCGCAAGATGTAATAAACAAAATCGCAATCCCGCAAAGTACAGACTTTCTCATTGTTAAAATTTTTGCAGCCTGATTTCTTGTTGTAACTGCTCAATTTGCTTTTGATAGTAGGCATCATTTTGATAAACCTTGTTCTGTATATCACTATTGCTTTCTATCCAGATATATGTTTGATAAGTATTGCCATACTGTTTTTATCACTCCTTTCCCAACTTGTGCCGCCTCTATACGTTAGCGATTGCCATGATTTTGAATCATTCATCATGAACAGAGTTTTATCGCCAAGTTTATACCATGAAACATCCCCGCTCTGGCGCAGGTCTCCTGACCTGTGCATGAGCGTTACTTTATCTTCATTTAATAAAAACATCATCATCCAAAAATAATTAGAATAGCTACTCAATCTAATCTTACTAATTCTAATAAGCCTCTTCCGTCCTCAGTATAATAATCAATTGCGCTACTATTCTTCCAATCTATTGGATGCTTTACAAATCCTGCCCTTTCCGGATTTTCATGCAGATAAACAAGTCTCTGGCCATACTTTTCTTTATTATCAAGCAAAATAGGGTGATTCTCGTGCTGCCAGAATTGAAACCGGTAATTACTTTTCATCCTCTGTCCATTCTTTTCAAATAAGTCAAGCATCCATTCCTTTCTGCTCTCTTGTGGATTGTTTATTATAGCATCAATTATTTTCATTGCTGTAAAACTTTTGATGTTTTTTATTACCATACCCGGATTTGCATTATTGATGAACGAACAAATCAAATGAAAATGATTAGGCATTAGCACCCAAGCATGCAATAGTAGATTCTGATTCTTTTGACAAAACCTAAAACTATCTAAAAGAATATCACGGTAAATATCGCGCGTAAACACATCTATCCAATCCACAACAGTAGAGGTTACAAAATACACACCCTCTCTGTAATCAAATTTATATTTGCTGCTCATAATATTTCAAAGATATTGGTTTAGTAACGAACAGTCACAGGTCTGGAGACCTGCGCCAGTTCGGACCAAATAGGGATCGGATCAAACTCGCAAATGCACATTCGCTTCAATCTTGAAACGGCGCTATTCATCTTTCGGAAAACTTTCGCCAGATGGGGTTGCAAACTACGGACAGCAGCACTTTTTTATTTTCAGGCAATCTACGGATAGCTGGGGAATTATCCTACATCCAATTATTTGAAGCTGCCAGTTCCTTAGAAATCTTCAATTAAACCGTTCCACCAAAAAGTTCCTATAATTGCTTGTTGGTGAACTGCCAGCCAGGTTCCCCAAAATGGAATAATAGAGAACAATAGTGTTACTCCCTCAAAATTAGGTTTGGTATACGTGGAACCTGAAAATTTGATAAACTCAATACCGGGTTTGAGACAGAAAAATAAATAAAATTGACCCTGGACTGAATTTCCTTCAGGTTAAATTTTTGGTTCCAGATTTTAAAGTGATTATTTTGTACCTGGGGGAAAGGGGCGCAGCCCCCGGGAAAAAGAGACTGAAGATGTTTATTCCGCAGATACTAAAATTTACCTCCATTTTTCCTTCATTTTTCTTTTTGGATATTTTTCGGATTTGAGCAAATCGTCTAAAACGGACAAACCTTTGCCAGGGAAAAACAGTTGAAGTAAGATAAACTTAAACTGGATTTACTTTACCCTGATTTTTTGGTTTTGGATTTTAAAGTGATTATTTTGTACTTGGGGGAAAAGGGCGTAGCCCCGGGGAAAAGGAGGGTGAAGAAATTTTTTTTCACAGATACTAAAACCTTTCAAGGTATATTCCTTAACTTTTTTGGAGGCCCATTTTTAAACCTGAAAAATTATACCCTGTCTGGATAAACACCTTATAATGAAATAAGAAGTTAGAAAAACCCTACAAAAGGGAAGAAATAATATTTTAACCCACGCAAAAATTTATTCCACAGCAGATACAAAATTTAAGCGGATGAAGAAATCGTTCCTGCTCCTCATTTCCTTGTTTGCCTGGTTTGCAGTAATTGTCCAGTGGGTATTGATGTATAAAAACAAGACAACAGATCTGGCGGAAATGATGGTTCGGTTTTTTAGCTTCTTCACCATCCTTACCAATATCCTGGTAGCCCTATATTTTACCCGACAGTTGATCTTTCAAAGGCTTCCTCCCTGGAAACATTTTAATAACCCCGGAATCCTTACTGCTGTTACCGTTTACATTACGGTGGTAGGTGCTGTGTACCAGGTGGCATTGAGGCATATATGGGAACCCCAGGGCATGCAAAAGCTGGTAGATGAATTGTTGCATAGCATTATCCCTGTTCTCGTAATTATATTCTGGATTTTCTACGAACAAAAACAGGAATTAAAATGGAAAAGTATTCCGGTATTTTTACTCTACCCGCTTTTATATTTAGCGTTTATCCTGGTCAGGGGAGCGTTTTCCGGGTTTTACCCCTACCCTTTTATTAATGTAACAGACCTGGGTTGGCCAAAAGTTATTTCAAATATTATCCTGTTGTTTTCGGTGTTTGTCATTTTATTCATTCTATTTATTGGGGCAGGGAAATTAATAGCAAGGAATAAGGAAAGGAAAATTCCGGTTTAGATTAATTTAAAATTCAGGCATGGGTTGCGTGAGGGATAGCAGCGGAAATCCCGTATTTCAAATCCTCAACATATAACGGAATAACTCAATAACGGATTGAAGCGGATAGCCCGACCCGCCGAAGGCGGGGCACGCCCCAATTCAACTTCAAATTAATTCATCCAACACTTCATTAACGGTTGCGCATGCGCGAAGTATCAATTCATCGGGTATATTCAGGGGAGGCACTATCCGAAAACTATTAGGAGAAAAAAGAAACCAATCGGTAAAAACAGATTTTTCGATCAGCCGGTCGATGAGTTGTTTATTGAAAGCGAAATCCGGGAACTGCACGGCCATCATCAACCCGGCAGTGGAAATATGTTGAATTTTCGGGTGTTGCAGATGGGTTACGAATAATTCTGCCTTGGCCTTTACTTCCTCAATCAATTTTTCCCGGAGTAAAGTTTCTAAAGCCGCCAGTCCGGCCGCACAGCTTACCGGGTGGCCACCAAAGGTATTGATGTGCCCCAAAACAGGATTATGAGTGAGGCTGTTCATGATATCTCGGTTACTAACAAACGCACCGAGGGGCATTCCTCCCCCCAATGCCTTTCCCAGTAGGAGGATATCCGGAACTATTCCAAATTGCTCAAATGCCCAAAGACTGCCGTTCCGGCCAAAGCCGCACTGGATCTCATCCAGTACCATCAGGGCACCGGTTTCCGAACATCGTCTGCGAACAGCGGTTATCCATTCCTGTTTTGGTTTAACCACCCCCGCTTCTGCCTGTATGGTTTCCATAATCACACAGGCAGTTTGTTCATTAATGGCATCAAGCGCTTCTTCGCCATTAAAATCAAATTGTCGAATACCGGGAAGCAGGGGGCGGTAGGCCTGTTGCCAGTATTCGCTGCCCATAATACTCAATGCCCCCTGTGTGCTACCGTGATAAGAATTTTTAAACGAAATAATTTCGGTACGGCCGGTATATCTTTTGGCCAGTTTCATGGCTCCTTCCGTGGCCTCGGAACCTCCGGAGGTAAAAAACACCGAATTAAGGTTTGAAGGCAATTGTTTCGTCAAAGCATGGGCATAGGCAACCTGTGGGTTCTCAACCAGCTCGCCATACACCATGATGTGGAGGTATTTTTGAAGTTGTTGGTTTATGGCTTCCAGTACTTTAGGATGGCGGTGGCCCACATTGCAAACGCTGATACCTCCTATCAGATCGATATACTCTTTTCCATCGGCATCCCACATCAGGCTGCCTTCTGCTTTTACAATATTTAGGCAGAGGGGCGCTTCGGAGGTTTGGCCAAGGTGCCGTAGAAAAAGTTCACGATTTGTCATAATAGGGAGTGCAAGTTAATTTATAGTTTTGCCGTACACACAATTTCCTGAAAATGGCACTGATTTTACCGGTTGATGGCGTATTTCCCCAAATGGGTGAGCATTGTTTTCTGGCACCCAATGCCACGGTGGTAGGCGATGTGGTGATGGGCGATGAATGCAGCGTCTGGTTTAATGCAGTTATCCGGGGCGATGTAAACAGCATTCGGATGGGTAACCGGGTAAATGTGCAGGATGGCGCCATAATCCACTGTACTTTTCAGAAAACCAGGACCCTCATTGGAAATAATGTGAGCATCGGACACAATGCAATCGTACATGGCTGCGTTATAGCAGATGACGTACTGATTGGAATGGGTGCAATCGTAATGGATAATGCCGTTGTGGAAAGCAACAGCATTATTGCAGCCGGAGCGGTTGTACTGGAGGGAACCGTGGTGGAAGCCGGTACGGTTTATGCAGGTGTCCCGGCCAAAAAAGTCAAAGACATCAGCCAGGAGCTTCTCCATGGCCAGATAAACCGGATAGCCGAAAACTACCTGAGGTACAGCAATTGGTTCAGGGAGGCCAAATAAGCCTTCAATTAAAATCTTGGTTATCTTTATCCGATGAAGAAACTGTTGCTGGCCTTATTTATCCTATCCATTCTCAGTAGTTGTTCTATATTCCGCAAATCAGAAAAACGCGGTTGCCCCACCAACGGCAGAAATATTGGAGCAGAACGAATCCTTTCGGGCGATCAAAAAGCGATTAAAGCCAGTAACAAAGCAAAGTATAAGGGGGGAAGAAAAAGTTACTAGGCAAAGGCAGGTATACCCTTAACCACAATAAAACCCAAACCTATGTACTACTCATTAAATCCCCAAATGGGTGAAACGGAGACGATTATCGACGACAATTGCGGCATCTCCAAATTTTATGCTATTGCCAACACCCTTGCAGAACGGCTGCATGTTAAGTTCCTGAATCAGATTGACGATGCTGATTCCCTGGAATGGGATTTCAAATACAAAGACCATTTCATTACCCTGCATTACAACATATTTAACGGAGTGAGTATCTATCCGCAGCAGGTAAAAAAAGGAAAGCAAAGTAGTAAAGTGATTATGGAGGTTGCAAAATTTCTGCAACGCCACAAACACTAATACCCTGGTGTTTCAATTGTATCCAGGATATTCCGGTAACTAAAATAACGTTCCATGTTGATGGCGCCCTGCTCCACGGCGGCCTTCACGGCACAGCCGGGTTCCTCTACATGAATACAATTATTGAATTTACACTGGCTCATTATTTTCCGCATCTCAGGGAAATAGTGTGCCAGTTCTTCTTTTGAAACATCTACCAGGCCCATTTCCCGAATCCCGGGTGTATCAATAATTCTTCCGCCACCCGGCAAATCGAACATTTCGGCAAAGGTAGTGGTATGCATCCCCTTGCCGCTCCATTCACTTACATCCTGCGTCTTCAATTCCCTTTCGGGAAGGATATG
Organism: Bacteroidota bacterium; assembly: GCA_018266615.1. Classification (GTDB taxonomy): domain Bacteria; phylum Bacteroidota; class Bacteroidia; order Chitinophagales; family Chitinophagaceae; genus Ferruginibacter. Next base: position 20,332 of record JAFEAB010000094.1, on the reverse strand, counting down.
ATTGATAAAGGTAGATTTCCCCACGCCAGAATGCCCGCTCAATAAGGTAGTTTTATTTCTCAGTAATCCTGCTACCGGTTCAAATCCAGCTCCTGTTTGCAAACTAATTTCATAAACCGGATACCCAATACCCTCGTACATGCTCTTAATTTCCTGCAATGCCGAGAGTTCCTTCTGCCGGTAAAGATCCAGTTTATTAAAAATAAGGGAAACCGGAATATGATATGCTTCTGATGTTACCAGGAACCGGTCGATAAAACCGGTGGATGTTTTCGGTTCGCGGAGGGTTGCAAATAACAGGGAGTGATCGAGGTTTGCCGCAACAATATGGTGTTGGTTCCGGTTATGGGGAGAAATACGGTTGATATAATTCCTGCGTTCATAGATCTCCGTTATCATCATCGTTTCCTCTCCGGGTTCAGGCTCCAAGTTAACCATATCACCAACTGCCACGGGATTGGTGGAGGTAATCCCTTCTATCTTCAGCTTCCCCTTAATTCGGGCCCGCAAGAATTCATGCTGTTCATTCTTTACCAGGTACCAACTTCCGGTCGATTTATAAACGAGTGCCCTCATTGACGCAATTTAAGGAGATTGAAATTAGGGGAAGCGGCGAAATACTGTATAATTAAGGGTGATTTCCAGCATCAATATTAATAAGGCAGCCAGTACCAGGGGTAAAAATTTATCATTAAATTTTACAGAATGGATGATTTCTACCTTCGACTTTTCCATTTGGTCGATATCTGCATATATTTGAGATAGGCTCCCATTATCTTTTGCCCTAAAATACTGTCCACCCGTATCGTTTGCAATTTCTTTCAGCATGTTCTCATCGATTGCAATTTTCTGTCGGTCGATAACGATGCCCAATGGGGTATTCACCGGTTGCGGAGCATACCCTTCTGATGCCATACCAATGGTATATACCCGAACATTAAATGTTTTGGCAATGTCCTTTGCTGTTTTGGGATCGATAAGCCCTCCGTTATTCTCTCCATCGGTAAGCAGCAGTACCACTTTCGATTTGGAGGAAGTATTCCGCAGCCGGTCCACCGCCGTAGCAAGCCCCGAGCCAATGGCTGTGCCATCTTCCAGCATGCCATTATGAATGCTTTGAATGGCTGCAATTACCACATCATGATCGCCGGTTACGGGGCAAAGGGTAAAACTCTCTCCCGAAAATATCACCACACCAATCCGGTCGGTAGGTCGTTTATTTACAAATTCGATGGCTACCTGTTTGGCCGCTTCTAACCGGTTGGGGGTAAAATCCTGGGCTGTCATACTTCCGCTCACATCAATACACAGAACGATATCTATACCTTCACCTTCAGCGTGCTGTACTTCGTTTACGGTTTGGGGTAAGGCCATAGAGAGAATGATCAGCGAAATGGCAAGGAGCCGGAGTACAAATAAACTGTGTCTGAAAATATTTCGCCAGGATCCAAGGTCGTTCCGGGGTAATTGGGATAACCGTATCGAGGCCCTCCTGCCTGCCTGCATTTTTACATACCATGCAATCATTACCGGAATAATTAGGAAAAGTGCAAAGCACCAGGGCCGCCCAAAACTGATATTTTCGAAATACGTAAATATCATATTATGCAGAAGGAGGGATTAGGTATAGATTCAATAGCCGAATGGCCTGTTTTAAACTTTGTTTTTGTTGTTCTGCCTGACCCTCCGAAGGAATAAATTTTGCAAACTTAACTGCATCTGCCTCTCTCAGCGAAGCTGCAATTTCAGAAACAATCCCTGTTTCAATATTATCCCCCTTCATCATCAAAAGCAAATCGCCGGTTGTTTTAGTTTCCATTTTCGTATTCTTCTGCCTGCTGTAATACCGTTTAAAGCAAACCGTCAGTACCTCGTAGAATGCCAAAACTTCTGCTCTGCTATTTCCTTTCCATTGCAACCCATCAAGCGTTTGAAGGGCCTCTTCAAAAGCCGGCAGCTTCGATTGAAATATAGAAGGGGGCCGCCTTCTCCTTTTTCTGATATAGAAATATACAAGCAGTGAAATTAGCAGAACTGCCAGGATAATAGCAACAATATAAATCCAACGGTTATTGGTTACCGTTACACCAAGATTTGGTTTTATATCTTTGAGGCCCGTGGTATCCGAAGCAGCAAAGCCAACCTCAACGGGAAGGGGCTGAGTCTTAATTGTTTTCTCCTTCCCTCCAAAAGCAATATCTACATCAAAAGAAGGGATAACTCTTGAGCCGGAATCAAAACTGGTTAACAGCATTACCTTATGCAACAGAAGGCCCTTATTACTTCTTGTGGTGTCGAAATGCCGGGCACCAATCAACACAAAATTCGGAATGGTATCCGGCAAATGGAAATTTACGGAATACCCGGTTCCGGGAAGTTCAATCTGTAATTCGTATTGAATCCTTTCGCCAATCAGTATATGGTAGCGATCTGCTTTTACCCCAACTGACTGAGCATAGGAGCCGATGGAAGGAAAAAGACACAATAAAATTGTCCGGATAATTATAATTGTATTCCTGTTAACCACCAGCTACTTTCTTTTTCTAAAAAATTTTTGCAGCACGTTTACATAATTTTCATCGGTACGGATATGTAGTAAATCGGCGCCGGCCTGCCTGAAATTTTTAATAGCCTCATCGTTTTGTGCAAAAAATGCCCGATGGTAAGCCTGGCGCACTGAGGAATTGGAACTATCAACCACCCTGATTCTGCCTGTTTCTGCGTCTTCCAGTTGAAGAAGCCCTGCATCCGGCAGGTCGATATCCATTTTATCGTATACTTTAATTCCAATTACATCATGCTTCTTTCCGATTACTTTTAAATCGTTTTGATACCCCTTATCCAAAAAATCGCTGAGCAGGAAAGCAATACTTTTTTGGCGGGTAATATTATTGAAATAACGGATCGCCTCATCGAGGTTGGTACCCGAGCCGGACACCCTTGCCGAGAGCAGCTCTCGTACCAGGTACAAGGCGTGCGGCCTTCCTTTTTTGGGAGGGATGTATTTCTCCACCTTATCGCTGAAAAAGATAATCCCCACTTTATCATTATTGGAAACTGCGCTAAATGCAATTACGGAGGCAATTTCGGTTATTAATTCCCGTTTTATTTTCCCTGATGTGCCAAAGAGGTTACTTTTACTAAGGTCGATCAGGAGCATAACCGTAAGCTCCCTTTCTTCTTCAAAAAGTTTAGTGAAGGGATGCGAAAACCTGGCGCTTACATTCCAATCTATAAATCGCACATCATCGCCTTCGGCATACTCCCGAACCTCCCTAAAACTCATTCCTTTCCCTTTAAATGCGGAATGGTACTCCCCCGAAAAGAGATGCGTGGTAATTTTTTTCGACTTGATCTCCAGTTCCCTTACTTTTTTTAACAACTCGGTGGTAGAAAGCAGGGGCAACCCGGTATCGGGCAGAGGCGATGGAGTCTTTTTATTTCTTTTAAAAAACAGCAATGGTACAATCTTAAGGGACGTTAACTGCGCTTAGTATCTCATCAATAATATGTTCAACGCTCATGTTCTCCGCCTCGGCTTCGTAGGTGAGCCCAATACGGTGCCGCAGCACGTCTTTAGCCATGTTGCGTACATCTTCCGGAACCACATATCCACGTTTATTAAGGAAGGCATTTGCTTTTGCGGCAAGGGAAAGGTTAATGCTGGCCCTGGGAGACCCGCCAAAGGAAATCAGCGGCGCCAGTTTTGAAAGCTGATATTGATTGGGGAAGCGGGAAGCGAATACAATATCTAAGATATAATTCTCCACTTTTTCATCCACATATACCTGGCGTACCAGTTCACGGGCAGCAATAATTTCGGCGGTAGAAGCAACCGGTTCAATTTTAGGTTGCACATTGCCTAACGAATTTTGCCGGATGATCTGTTGCTCCTCCTGTTTTGATGGATAACCCACCACCACCTTCAGCATAAAACGGTCAACCTGAGCCTCGGGTAATGGATAAGTACCTTCCTGTTCGATGGGATTTTGCGTTGCCAGAACCAAAAAGGGTTCCTGTAATTTATAGCTGGTATCGCCAATGGTTACCTGCCGTTCCTGCATGGCTTCCAACAAGGCGCTTTGCACTTTAGCCGGTGCCCGGTTGATTTCATCAGCCAAAATAAAATTGGAAAAAATGGGGCCCTTCCGTACAAAGAACTCGTTCTTCTGCTGGTTGTAAATCATGGTGCCCACCACATCCGCAGGGAGCAGGTCGGGGGTAAACTGAATCCGGCTAAATCCTGCATTCACGGTAGTGGCCAATGATTTAATGGATAGTGTTTTGGCCAATCCCGGAACCCCTTCTAACAATACATGGCCACTGCTTAACAGGCCAATCAGTAACCGTTCAACCATATCGTGCTGGCCTACAATTACCTTACTGATCTCATCATTAATCCGGGTTAAAAATCCGGAGGAATAACTAATTTTTTCATTTAGTAGCCGGATGTCTTCTGCCGTTTGTAGCATATATTAATCTCGTTTTTCCCTGTCGGGATATTGGCAATAATTTTTTCCTTCTCTGCAAATTTGCATAATCAATGCCGTTAATTACAAATTATGACAACAGTTTAGCAAAAACTTAGCCGTAATTACTTCTTTACCTGAAATATTTTTCTGCAGCTAAGAAAGATATTTTCCGGCCACAGGCATTCGCCTTCCTTTTCCAAATGCCTTGGGAGAGACTCTGATGATGGGACAGAACTGGTTGCGTTTATACTCATTTAAATTCACCATTTTCAAGACACGATCAACCAATGCCGGATCAAACCCCATTTCTTTAATTTCTTCGGGGCCTAAACTGCGTTCAATATACTGGTACAGGATCCGATCCAGCATGTTGTAATCCGGAAGGCTGTCACTGTCTTTTTGATTCGGTCTAAGTTCGGCAGATGGGGCCTTATTTATTATAGTCAGTGGAATAAATTCCTTTTCCCGGTTGATGTATTTTGCCAGTTCATACACCTGCAATTTGTAACAATCTCCCAAAACCCCCAGCCCACCGGCCATATCTCCGTAAAGGGTTCCATACCCGGTAGCCAGTTCACTTTTATTAGAGGTATTAACCAAAATATTTCCAAACTTATTGGCAATCGCCATCAACAGGTTACCTCGAATCCGGCTTTGAATATTCTCTTCGGTTACATTAAAAGGCATACCCTCAAACAAGGGATGAAGGGTGGATAGGAAAGCCTCGTAAACCGGATTGATGGGTATCTTCACGAAGGGGTTACCCAGATTTTTACTTAGTTGTACCGCATCCTCAACCGAATGAATGGAAGAAAAGGCAGAGGGCATCAATACGGCCTGGACAGATTCAGCGCCCAGGGCTGTGCTAACAAGCGCCTGAGTTACTGCACTGTCGATACCTCCACTGCTCCCTAAAATGGCACGCTGAAATCCCATTTTTGAAAAATAATCCCGGATGCCCAATACCAGTGCATCATGCACATGGCTGATATTCATTTTTGAATCCAGTTCTTTAGGGGCCAATTCTTCATTTGGAACATGGGAGGCTTCGATAAAGCAGTTACCTGTTATGGTGCCGTCATCATGAAATAAGAACCCTTCAAGTCCTTCGGCAAAAGAAGGCAGTTCGCCGCAAATATTTCCCTGTTTATCAAATACCAGCGAGTTCCCGTCAAATACGATTTCTGTTTGGCTGCCTACTGCATTGCAATAGAAAACAGGAAGATTATATTTTAACACATTAGCTTTGAGGATAGCCTTCCGGTCTTCCTCATGCGTGTAATCAAACGGGGAGGCAGAAAGGTTAATTAACAGGTCGGGGGATTGTTTACTTAAATAATCCATTGGGCAATGGGTGTAGAGCGGGTCGGCACCCAGGTTCCAGATATCTTCACAAACGGTAAGGGCTATACGCTTATTTTGATAGGCTACAACATTCCAATCCGAAGCAGGCTCAAAATAGCGGTCTTCATCAAACACATCGTAGGTGGGCAGGCAGGTTTTTTGAACCACCTGTTTCACCTTACCATCTGCCAGGAACCACGCAGCATTGTATAAATTTTTGCCCTGCAGGGTATCATTTTTTTGGGGAGCCCCAACAATAACCGCAATCCCATGAGCATAACCAGAAATTTTCTCTATTGCCTCATTGCAACAATTGATAAAGTCGTTAAAAAATAGAAAGTCGGCAGGCGGGTAGCCGCATACGCACAACTCACTAAACACAATTAAATCGCCACCGTTAGCTTTTGCCTGCTCAATGGCGGATATGATTTTTGCAGTATTGCTGTTAAAATTTCCAATATGATAGTTCTGCTGGGCTAAAAAAATTTTCATCGAGGCTGCTGTTCTTAAGAAATGTCTTTCTTTTGTAAAGTTAAATTATTAACCCCATGCGCATCCTGGCGGGAATTCTCATTTGTAGTTTTCTTTTTTCCTGTAGTACAAACAATAGGCCCGACGTTTCCGGAATTAAAGTAACCCTTAAATTAGAACGGTTTGAAAAGTCGCTGTTTAATATGGACACGGTACATTTTGCCGAATCTATGGACCGGCTTGTAAGGGAATATCCCGGATTTGCACCGGTTTATTTTACCCGTATCTTAAATTTAGACCCGCATTGGCCTTCGGATACCACGGCCGAATATATCAAGGGCTTCCTGACTTCTTACCGTCCCTTATACGACAGCGCTGAATCGCTGTTTCCAAATTTTAAGGATGAAATGAATGAAATTGAGCAGGGGCTGCGGTATGTAAAATATTATTTTCCAAAATACAGGATACCCCAAAAGGTGATTACTTATATAGGGCCGGTGGACGGTTATGGCGACATCATCACCGACAGCGCTTTGGTTGTAGGCCTTCAACAGCACATGGGTGCCGATTTTTCGATGTACCAAATGGATTGGGTGCAGCAAATCTATGCAGACTACATTACCCGTCGATTTGCGCCTGAATACATTCCGGTTAATGCCATTAAAAATATAGTTAACGATATGTACCCCGAATCGGGAGAAGATAAAAGCCTGATCGTAAAAATGGTGGAAAATGGCAAGAAATTGTATTGCATGCAACAATTGTTACCGGATGTGGATGAATATTTAATCATTGGCTATACCAAATTACAATTAGAAAAATCCTATGATGGGGAAGCGCAGATCTGGAACCTGTTTATCCAAAATAACCTGTTGCAATCGGTAGATTATAACCTGATAAAAAACTATGTAGGAGAAAGCCCCAAAACACAGGAATTGGGAGACGGTTCGCCAGGGAATATCGGTAGTTTTACAGGCTGGCAGATCGTTAAAAAATATGCTGCTGCAAACTCAAAAATTTCCTTAAAAGAATTGATGGATACCCCTGCAGAAACAATTTTCAGAGAAGCCAAATACAAACCCTGATTAGTTTAACTTCATGGGTGCCGTCATATAAAAAACCGGAATACCCACCTCAAACTGCTGGTGGTTTGATAAATTCTTCAGGGTATAATATCCAAACATCCGGCCCATCTCCGATCGTAGGTTACAGCCGCTAATGTATTGGTATTCGCCACCGGGTTTTATGATGGGTTGAACGCCTACCACTCCTTCTCCGGTAACTTCCCTGCGGCTTCCTTCACTATCAAAGATGAACCAATGCCGCGTTAATAATTGTACCGGGAAACTGTTTTCATTTTGAATGAGGATCCGGTATGCAAACATAAATTCATGAGACACCGGATTGCTATACTCCGGTTGATAATAGGTTTCAACACTCACCTTTACGCCACCTGAAATTTTCGAAGTCATTTCTTCCTCATTTTAATTCAAAATACTCAAAAAGTTGAGAGATTACCCACCAACCATGGAAAATTCAACTTTTTAACAAAAAACCAATTATTTCTCCTGCTTTCCATGCTGTAAGGCATTTTTATATTTAAGCACGAGCCTGATTCATATCTTTTTTGTTTTTGAGAACCCATTCTTTAGCAACCATTGAAATATCTTCTCCCTGTTATCACCCTGAATAATTATTTCATTCCCTTTTACAGAACCGCCCGTTCCGCAAAATGATTTTAGTTTTTTACCCAATTCAATCATTTCTGATTGAGGTCCAAAAAAATTCTCAACCAGGGTAACTGCTTTTCCTCCCCGGTTCTTCGTATCAAGCCTGATTTTCAACAATTGATTTGAAGGGGAGATAGCTTCCTCCGGTTCCGGTTTATCTTCATTCAACTTAAAATCGGGGTTCGTTGAATAAACGATTCCTCCCGAATAATATTTTTTAGCCATCTTTATTTTTCGATTACTGCTTTTAAACTAAGATCCAGGCTTTTGGCCTGGTGGATGATAGCGCCACTGGATATAAAATCCACCCCGGTTTGGGCATACTCCCTGATATTATCAAGCGTTATCCCGCCGCTGGCTTCCGTCTCGTAACGGCCGGCTATCAACAATACAGCCTTGGCAATTTCTGCGGGATTAAAATTATCAAGCATAATCCGGCTGACCTTCCCTACCCGAAGTACTTCCCTTACATCGTCCAAACTTCGGGTTTCCACTTCTATGGGCAAGGATAACTGGTTTTCTTTCAGAAAGGCATTGGCCTTTTGAATGGCAGGGGTAATCCCTCCGCAATAATCGATATGGTTATCCTTCAGCATAATCATGTCATATAATCCAAAGCGATGATTAAATCCGCCTCCAATTCTTACCGCTTCCTTTTCAAGCAACCTGAAGTTGGGCGTGGTTTTGCGGGTATCAAGTAGTTTCGCATGGCAACCTTGCATTTGCTTTACATATTGTTGAGTAAGGGTGGCAATTCCACTCATTCGCTGCATACAATTTAAGACCAGCCTTTCGCACATTAATATCGTATGTACATCTGCATACACTTCAAACGCAAGCTGCCCAGGCTCCATCGGATCTCCGTCCCTTTTGAAAGAAACAAACCTAATTTCAGGTTGCATGTATTTAAATATCCTTTCGGCCACATTCACCCCGGCCAGAATTCCCTGCTGTTTAATTTTTAAAACGGCTTTCCCCCGGGCCTCTTTTCCTATACTGCTGCGGGTTGAATAATCACCTGGTCCAATATCCTCCTGCAGGGCATTCTTTATTAATATATTTAATAAATTATCGTACTCCATTTGGCAAAACTAACCTTCGCTAATGGCAAAAAAAAATCCCCGGCAAGCGGGGATATAAAGCCTGATTAAAATTATTGCGTTTCAAACCTGATTTCCTGTAATAAGTGCACCCCATTCTTTTGTTTCATAAAAACAGTGGTGCGGTAATTCCCGTTCCGGGTAACCAGGGTACCGATGCAATATTGAGATCCGGAGTTTTCTCCTTTGTGCAGAATTTCAAAATTTCGCACCGGATTATTTTTAAAAAAATCGGTAAGCACGGCCGCTGCCTGTCCTTTACTATAACTGCCGCTTTTTGCCGGAAGGGTAATTTCCACCGTATTATCAAAGTACCTGGCTATCCCTTCGGCATTGCCGTTCTTTAAAGCATTCACTACTTCATCAATATTCAATAAGGCAAAACTGGAAAGGAAGATTGCCACAGGAAGCATCGTAAGGGTAAATATTTTATTCATATTGACCGGTTTACTGATAAAGACCAAACAAAAAACGTTCCCATTAAAACAAAATTGTCCTTTTTAGCATTTTCAAAATACAATAAATCCAGGTCAAAGTCAAGCCAAAATTTTAGTTTTACATTATGGAAAATCAAAAAGCGATACTTATTATTATGGATGGGTGGGGGCATGGGCAAGTGCCTGAAAGTGATGCCATTCTGCATGCAAAAACCCCATTTGTTTCTTCCTTATATACAAAATATCCCAATACAACCCTGGTTACCTGTGGGGAAGCGGTAGGGCTGCCAAATGGGCAGATGGGGAATAGTGAAGTAGGGCATTTAAACCTGGGTGCCGGGCGTATTGTATATCAGGAATTGGAGCGAATTAATGTGGCCATTCGAAATAACGAACTGCAACAAAACCCGGTATTGCTGGAAGCCATCCATTTTACCAAAACCCATTCTGCCCGTCTGCACCTCATAGGCCTGGTGAGTGATGGCGGGGTGCACTCCCACATCAACCATCTGAAAGCGATTTTAAGTACCTGCCAATCCCAGGGTCTGAAAGATGTTTTCGTACATGCGTTTACAGATGGCCGTGATACCGACCCAAAATCAGGAAAAGGATTTATCCAATCTCTCATCCGGCACATGGAAAACACTACCGGGACCCTGGCATCCATTATCGGGAGGTATTATGCCATGGACCGCGACCGCCGCTGGGAAAGGATAAAAATTGCCTATGACGCAATGGTAAATGGAAAAGGCGTTCTGGCAAATGATATGATTGAAGCCATCCAGGTTTCGTATGATGCCGGCGTTACGGATGAATTCATTAAACCCATTATTAATGAAAAGGCAAAAAACGGATGCATTAAAAACGGGGATGTGGTAATCTGTTTTAATTTCCGGACAGACCGCTGTCGTGAAATTACCACGGCATTAACCCAACAGGAATTCCCTGCCGAAGGAATGCATCCGTTGCAGTTGCATTATACCAGCATGACGGAATATGACAAGAATTTCAAGAACGTACAGGTAATTTTTGAAACCGATAACCTGCGAAACACGATTGGGGAAGTGTTGGCGGCTAACCATAAATCCCAACTTCGAATTGCGGAAACAGAAAAATATCCGCATGTGAGTTTCTTCTTAAGCGGAGGCCGTGAAGTGCCCTTTGAGGGAGAAAAGCGCATCATGATTCCCTCTCCCAAAGTGGCCACTTACGACCTTAAGCCTGAAATGAGTGCAGTTGAAGTAACGGATGCCGTAGTTAAGGAGATAAATGAAAACCAGCCAGATTTTATTTGTTTGAATTTTGCCAATGCCGATATGGTTGGGCATACCGGTGTTTGGGATGCTGTAATAAAAGCGGTGGAAACCGTAGATGGTTGTGTGGAAAAGGTAGTGACCGCCGCTTTAAATCACAATTACCTGATATTCCTGACGGCCGACCATGGCAATGCAGATTATGAAATAAATGCAGATGGCACCCCCAATACGGCACATACCCTTAATCCGGTTCCCTTATTCATCATACATAAAACCTGGAAGGGGAATATTAAACCTGGGAAACTTGGCGATATTGCACCCACTATTTTATCAATGATTAATGTCAGTATACCAAAGGAAATGACCGGAAACATCTTAACTTAACAGGATATTCCATTTATATGAAACTGCTAAAAAGAATTTTATTAATCCTCGTTATTTTATTTCTCCTGGTTCAGTTTATTCCCAAACCCGGAAAAAATTTATCAACAGAAACTTCATCTGCAGATATTCGACTCATGCATGCAATCAGTCCGGAGGTGGAAGCCATACTAAAAAGCAGTTGCTTCGATTGCCATAGTAATAACAGCAATTACCCCTGGTATTCCAAAATACAACCGGTTGCCTGGTTCTTAGGCCGGCATATTGATGAAGGAAAAAGGGAACTTAATTTTTCTGAGTTTGCCAATTACAGCCTCCGTAGACAGTTCCATAAAATGGAAGAAGTGGAAGAAACGGTAAAAGACGGAGAAATGCCTCTAAAATCTTATGCGCTGATACACAGATCAAGTAGGCTCACCCAAAGCCAGCGGGAAATTTTGATAAAATGGTCGGTATCAATCCGCGACAGCATGCAATTGATTTATCCGGCCGACAGCCTTATGAGAAAGAAAAAAGCTAATTAACACGGATATCCTCTGTTAATTTTACTCCATTCGTCACAATGCAGCGTAGCCGTATTCCTGAATGTCATATATTTATGAGGCACAAAAACTTATACTGATGACGGAAGAGCAAATGCTTGCCGGAAGTATTAAGAATAATGCTGTTGCCCAGGAAGCCTTGTACAACAGGTTCAGCCCAAAAATGCTGGGTGTATGTTACCGCTTTGCCAAAAACAGGGAAGACGCGGAAGACATGCTTCAGGAAGGGTTTATTAAAATATTCACCCAGTTACATCAATACCGGAATGAAGGCGCTCTGGAAGGGTGGATTCGCCGGATTATAGTACATACTTGCATTAATATTCTCAAAAAGAACAAGAAGTTTTCTGAAAGTGTGGATATTATTTATGCAAATAATATCCATGTGAAGGAGGAAATGATACCCTCCATTATGCAGGCAAAACAAGTGGTGGAGAGTATCCGTTTACTGCCCTTGGGATATAGAACGGTGTTGAACCTGTACGCCATTGAAGGCTATTCGCACAAAGAAATTGCCCGGCTGTTAGACATTGAGGAAAGTACAAGCAGGAGCCAGTACACCCGGGCCAAAGCTATTCTTGAAGAACTACTGATAAAACGAAAAATCCTATTAAAGCCATCGCAGAAAATGAATTATGGAGCCGTTGTTGATTCGCCCCGTTAACATCGCTGCGAACTGATTGAAAACACCAGACCAAAATGACTATTGTGAAAGATGGAACAACATTTTTTTCGGGACGGATTTGAGAACTACCTAAAAGACTCGGTAGAAAATTTCAGGATTTATCCATCGGGTAAGGTATGGAAAGGAATCTACAACAGTATGCACCCCGGAAGGCGCTGGCCTTCCCTTACCGTGATGTTGCTGTTTATCTTTTCTCTGCTTTACATTGGAATTACCCATAGCAACCAGGTAAATCCAAACAGGGAAACAGCACAAAATGCACAACTTTCGTATGCCGCTAACTTAACCGCCTCTAACCAGTCGGTTTCGTCTAATGTTTCCGACATAAATAATCACGGATTAATAGTCAATGCAGTAAATCCTAATATCAAATTCCTCCCGGAAAAAAACAAAGTTTCAAAAACCGATATTGAAAAATCATCACAAAATAATTCGGACAAACCCATAAGTTCAAAGAAATCAAAAAAGACCTCCCATTGGAATAAAAATAAAGCCTTTCATATCTCCACAAACCCTTCCAGCCTGGCAGGCTTTAGTAAACCGGCTCCCGATGCGATACAAAATGCAGTTCAAACTGACCCTTCGATGAATGAAAGCGAATCGGAAGAACCATTATTATCGGTATTGCGAAAAAGGAATGATTCTGATTCCTATATTTTCACTTCACATTCCACTCCGGCCATAAAGAAGAAAAATTCATTTGTTGCGAAGGATTTTACCAGCCCGATAACCGCCGAAAAAGAATGGATAGAGGACTTTGCTTTTCATAATCAGCCCAAACTCAAAGCCTGGAAAACCAGTGTGGATTATGAAGCTTATGTTACACCTTCTATTGGATACAGGAGTTTAAAAACAAATGTGAGATTTAAAAATGCTTCGCGCACGGCAACACCAGTGCCTTTATTTAATTCGAATGCAGAAGATCCGGAAGTAGATCATCTACCCGCCTTCAACTTCGAAGCCGGGGCGGTTGCCAGATACCATACATCGAGTAAGTTATTATTAAAATTCGGGGTACAATTTAACTATACCAATTACCTGGTGATGGCAACCAAAATGAACCATTCGACAGCCACTTCCCTGTTATTGAACGATCTTAATTCCGGGTCTCCTTACCTGGTTTCAAAATCGAGTAACCTCTCTAACATCAGTGGCCTGGCTGCCACCTCCGAAAACAATGAAAGTTATGAGTTATCAATTCCTTTGGGACTTGATTTCCGGCTTGCCGGCAATGGAAACCTGCAATGGTTTGCAGGGGCCACCATTCAACCCGGACTAGTTTTTGGCGGTAACAGTTTATTGCTTTCAGCAGATACCAAATACTATATCTCTGATAACAGCCTGCGCCGGAAGTGGAACCTGAATACCGGTATTGAATCATATCTCTCGTACAAAACCCCAAGTGGAATTTCCATTTTAGCCGGACCCCAATTCAGGTACCAGGTATTTTCAAGCTATTCAAACGAATATAGCTTTAAAGAAAATCTATATAACCTGGGGTTGAAGATTGGGGTAGTTAAGAAGTTTTAACTTTTTTACTATATCTTTTTTTACGCAGCCTTTGTGCTGCGTTTTTTTTACGCTGAAGGGTTTAGTAAATTTGAGTTTATGTATCGTACACTTCTTTTCCTGATAATCATTATATGCCTGGGTTGCAAAACCAAAACAAAGCAGATCCTACCCTCTCCTCCTGTTATAGTTCAACAGAAAGAAGAGGTACACAACTTTTTTCCGGTAACAGCCTATTTAAAAGGCCAGATTGCGGATTTAAGAAATCAGGGAATAAATCCCATTTTATACAGGACCATCCGGCAAAAGCAAGATTCTTCCTGGGTAAAGAGTGAAGATTTTGATGCGTTGTTTCAGCCATTCCTGGTGCCGGTAATTGATAGTACAAACCAATCGGGAACCTTTGTTGAAAAATCTTTTGTAGATCAAACCATTAATGCCATTACCTTTTCTTACGACCCAAGGACGGCCCTTCCGGATTCCGCCACGCTCCGGAGATGGGATGTTTATATTGATCCGGAAACTCAAAAAGTAACAAGGATTTACCTTGTCAGGAAATTACCCTCCGGCCACCTGCAACAATTAACCTGGCAATCGGGAAAATGGTGCAAAATGCTGGAACTGGATCCCAATAAAGACGGGAATGCCGCCATCATCAGTCAAGAACAGGTGAAATGGGATTTTTAAATCATGACCCAGGAAGAATTTTCAACCATATCATCCGGAATACCCAAACAGCCCGGTATATATAAATATTTCGACAATACCGGTGAGCTAATTTATGTTGGCAAAGCCAAAAACTTAAGAAAAAGGGTAAGCAGTTACTTCACCAAAAAGCAGGCAAACCATAAAACCACGGTACTGGTTAGCCGAATTCATCGCATCGAATTTACCATTGTTAACAGTGAGCATGATGCATTTCTCCTGGAGAACACCCTCATAAAGGAAAACCAACCGGTCTTTAATATCAGCCTGAAAGACGACAAAACATATCCCTACATTGTAATAAAAAATGAACCTTTCCCCCGGGTATTTTTTACAAGAAAAAAGATAAACGACGGATCCACCTACCTCGGACCCTTTACATCGGTTATGGTAGTGAAGGATGCCCTTGAGTTCATCCGGCAAAACATTCAACTCCGGAATTGCAAATTGAACCTGTCGGCAGAAAACATCAAAAAGAAAAAATTTAAAGTTTGCCTCGAATATCATCTGGGGAATTGCAAAGGACCTTGCGAAGGCTTGCAAACAGAAGAAGATTATAACCAGGGCCTGGAAAGGATAAAACACTTCATTAAAGGAAATTTTAATCCCATACTCCAGGAATATAAAAGGCAATTAAAAGAGTATGTGGAACACCTTGAGTTTGAAAAAGCAGCCGCCGTTCAATATAAAATTGACCAGGTAGTAAAATTGCAAACCAAATCGCAGGTGTTAAATATTAAAACCGGAACGGTGGATGTCTTTTCCATTTTGGAAGAAGGAGACACCGCTTATGTAAATTACCTTGCAGTAAGCCATGGAAGTATCATCCGGACAAAAACCATCACGCTGCAAAAACAATTAGAGGAAACAAAAGAGGAAGTACTGGCATTCGCAATTGCTCAACTCCGAAAAACCTTCGAAAGTGAAGCACAGGAAATCATTGCACCGTTTCCTCTTCCCTTCCCCGATGAATCCGTTCTGGTTACTATCCCGGAAAAGGGAGAAAAGAAAAGCCTACTGAGTCTTTCGGAAAAAAATGTAAACCATTTTAAGGAGGAACTCAGAGCAAAAAAAATGCTCCATCTCGAAGAAAAGACGGAAGCAGAAACTTCGGCAATACTCAAAAAACTACAGGAAGACTTACAACTTCCGAATCTTCCGGTAAAAATTGAGTGTTTTGATAATTCAAATTTCCAGGGGAGCAACCCCGTTGCAGCGATGGTTTGCTTTGTAAACGGTTTACCTGCCAAAAGAGAATACCGCCGATTTCATATCAAATCGGTTGAGGGCATAAACGATTTTGCTTCCATGAAAGAAATCGTTTACCGAAGATATAAACGCCAGCGAGATGAGGGCAAACCGCTTCCTCAACTGGTAATCATCGATGGAGGTAAAGGACAATTGAGCGCAGCCCTGGAAAGTGTGGATGAATTAGACCTGAGAGGAAAAATGACCCTAATTGGGCTGGCAAAAAATAAGGAAGAAATATTTTATCCGGGCGACAGTGCTTCCCTTGAATTACCCTGGGATTCTGACAGTCTTAAACTGATCCGGAGAATAAGAGATGAAGTACACCGCTTTGGAATCACCTTTCATCGGGACCAGCGAAGCAAAACAGCCATTCGAAATGAACTGGAACAAATCCATGGAATCGGTAAATCAACTGCCGATGAATTATTGAGAAAATTTAAATCGGTAAATAGGTTAAAACAACTCCCCGAAAGTGAAATTGCTGAAATTACCGGAAAATCAAAAGCCAGGATCATCTTTACTCACTTTCATCCATCAACAGCAAAAGTAAAACCGGAATAGCCTGTCCTTTCTTTCAAAATTTCAGCCGGTCATCAATTCTGCATTCTCCTAAAAAATTTATCCCGGTTGATTCATCATCCCGCTTTTGGATAATATATCTTCCCTAACAATAAAACTATTTAGTTTCATGTGGGGGATGACCCAATGATTCACCAAAATAAGTTTTACTTACCTGGTTTTCAGATCCTATTTAATTACTAACTATAAAGCACACCTGATTAATGAATAACTGCATTAATCTTTTCCCAAAGGGCATTATCAAATCCGGATAATGCAAAGGATGGATTATTTGGATCAGAGGCATCTCCCATCCGTATCACTACCATCTTCCTACCGGGAACCACATAAATCCGTTGGTCGGCAGCGCCCATGGCCGCAAACATATCGGAGGGCGCATTGGGAACAAGAGCCCCCGGGAATACGGTTTGGCCGCCCGGAACCATATAACTGGTTTTGCCATTTAGCCACCACAAATATCCATAAGAAGGGTTGATGGTTTGAGAAGAAGCAACGCAGGAATTAAAATAATCTTCATTTAGAACCTGGTCGCCGTTCCACTTACCCTTATTTAAAGCCAATAAGCCAAAACGGGCCATACTGCGGGTATTACTGTAATAAATTTTAAATATCGGTCCAAAGTTCCAGGTACCTTCCATTCCAATCCGGTCTCTTAACTTACTTGCATAATAATCCCTAAAATCCTGGCCGGAAGCGGAAGCAACAATATCCATTAACTTTTGAAAAACATTACTATACGACCAACGGGTGCCGGCATCCGCCAGGTAGGTAAGATTTGATTTTATTACCAAATTACTGGCATCATTCAAACCCGATGTCATGGTAAGCAGATGGCGGACAGTGATCAGGTTCTCTTTTTCCAATACTTCACTGGTCCAGCCGGTATCCAAATATTGTGAAGCTTTATTATTAATTTGTAAAAGTCCTTCCTGCTGTGCAATGCCTATGGTGGCGGCAGTAAGGGTTTTACCTGCACTATTCCATTGCCAGGTAGCGGAAGCTGAATGACCGTTAAAATATTGTTCCATTACGATCCGGCCATTTACGAGAATCATGAATGACTTGGTATGTTTTGCCGCCAGGTAATCGTATAAGGGTTGGATCGCATTGGTATCCCAACCTAAGGAGGTAGCAGATTGGGTTTCCCAAATGTTGCTGTTATTAGAAGGGAAATACATAGTTTCCGGTGGAAGTGGGGGGCCCTGGGCAGTATTCTTATTACAACCAACTAAGGGAATAAAAATCAGCAGGAATAGTTTGGCAAAATTCATAAACAAGGTATTACACAATAAAACGATTGACACCCGAATTACAAAAAAGTTAAAAATAAGTCGTCATTAAATATAAATTTCTCAATCCAGTTTAGACAGGAATCCCCTCGGAAAAGACAAAAAAATACCCCGGAAGTCCGGGGTATTCGTTTATTTAAAACTTGCAAAGCCAATTAATAACTCCACAAATTCTGTTCGTAATTGAAGATCTTCTCCTTTACATGTTCTCCTTCCAATAATTGAAGGATCCCATTATCTTCGAAGCCTTTATAATTCTTGATAGACAGATCCAATGGATTATCGAGGGTACTCTTGATGATTCTTCCATGGAACATCCGGCTCTCAAAAAGTTCCTCCCAACTCATGCGGGCCCCAAAGTTCTTGCCATTATACACTTCGTATCGTGCAAAAATGGGGCGCATATCGGGATAATAAACCCAGAACAGTTCGGTTTCGCCAATATTAACACCCATTGAAGTAATCACACTTTTTACAGGTGCAATTCCCAAAATCCGCCAGAAGAGCCTTGAACTTTCTTTGTCGAAAATCACTTCTTCCTTAATTCGGAATCGGTAAATAGAATCGAGGTTGATTTCGTTCCTTTTGTAAACCGTACCAGTCAGGTTACCCAACGAATCGTATTGTGGAACCGGTACCGAGTCGCCTGCAATAGCGGTGGCCACTTCGGCTTTAGTCATGGGTGTGGTAAACCGGTCGTCTACACTATTGAATACTGTTACCTGGCTGTCCTGGATAGCTTGCAGGAGGATGGAAATAAACCGTTGGTTACCATTGTTCTCATCGGCAGAATAACGGAAGGGCTGGTTGATCTTTTCCCGAATATCGATTTCGCGCCAGATTTTTTGACGATATACGGCATCATCGGCACGGAGGTGCTCGTATGGTAGCGGCGTACGATCGCGAAGCGTAGTGGTTTCCACTGCTTCATCCGGGCGTAGCGATTTTTTTACGGTTTTAACCGGCAGGCTGTCGTTTTGTGGTTCCGGTGCAGGAATCGCGGCAACTTTTACGGTATCAGTTGTGGGAACGGAGGACTTGATATTGGCCTTCGTTTTTGTTTTGGTTGTTTTGCGGGTAGTATTCCTCTTTTTGGAACTACGCTTCTGTGCTTCGGCAGAAACCGCAACACAGCCAAAAAGAACCGCCAAAAACAAACACCTCAAAAACTGCTTTTTCATAGTTTATATTTTAATAGAGTGCGATTGATTTTCCATCAATTGTTCTTGTTCCATCCGGGCCAGATACCTTCACGTTATCGAAAGTAATTACAGAGCCTGGGCCACAACGTTGCATCATTGCATGGAGGGAAGCCAGGTTATTTCCATTTAAGGGTAACTGAACCACATTCGGGAAATTAGCTCCGGAGAAATATACCGTTGCGCTCACTACGTTATATCGTGTGTCGAAATCAAAGTTTTCGAGTTCGGCACGGCAAAATTGCTGGCTCTTAAATTCAACGGCAGGCATACGTACTTTACCGGAACCCACTTTAAATACCGGATCCGGAATACGTTTAACCCTGAATTCAAATTTAGAGGGTTTACCATCTGCCACCACCGTAATGCTGGCAGCTCCCAAGGTGGAAACTTTTACGATTCTTTTTGAACCCTGGCCTGAGATAGAACCACCAGCCATGGATACATTGGTTTTATCCCAACCGGTGGGTGAACCAATGGTTACCGGGTTGTCTACCCCAATATAGAATACGTTCATTTTATCCAACATCACCGCTGCACCACCGGGGGTACCCACGGTATATTTAACGGTTTCTGTTTTGGTTTGTGTTTGGCCGTTTTCATCTACGAAAGTGATGGTAACAGGTACGGAGCGTTCGCCGCTTCCGCTGGCCGTGATTTCTGTAGAACCCTGTCCGCCATTCACCACTACAGAAGCACCTCCGATGGAAATGGATGGTTTCGCTGCCGAGCTATATGCACCCACACCGGCAGTAATGGTCACTTTTTCGCCAGGCATTACATAACTGGAGGATTGCCCAACCAAAACACCTACCTGATCCATGTGTACTTCTACCTGTCCAATTTGATTGTGGCAATAAGAAGTGATCAGGTTTTCGGCATTTTTCACATTGTTTTGAAACTTACTGAGAAGCGTAAGCGCAGCTACAGTAGGAGTCATGTGAAAATAAGCTTCGGTGAAATTCTTTTCTTTACCATCCTGGCCAACGATTTTGTTGATATTATCAACCGGGAATGTTTTTTCGAAAGAAGTTTTGATGCTAGGATCGATATTCAGCATTTTATCGCGGTAATCGTTGAGCCTTTTTTGAAGTTCGGGCCCCAGGTTTTTCCCACCGGGTCCGTTACCAAAAAGCCGGGTAGCAGCTTCCAGGTCATCTTCTTTAAATTCTTCCTTTCCATCAATAACTTTTAAGCCGGCTTCGTCTTTCAGTTGTTTTTTAATGCCGTCAATAAACTTATTCAGGTCGTCGGATAATTGTTTGGATTGCTTGGCCTTTTCATCCCAGATCAATGCTTTATCGTGGGTTTTTGGATCAGCAACTTTATCAGCCAGAGACTTATAGAGTGTCTCATTTGCATTTGTGAGGTTTGAGTTGGAC